>JAAERP010000154.1 GCA_024230215.1 Fuerstiella sp.
CTCAAGCAAACAGGAGCAAGGTGGCGAGTCAGACGTGTCAACCGAATGGTCGGACTCTGCGCAAATATGTACAGCAAACAGTGGAATCAATACTGGAAGTCGCTCGTCGCCTGAAATACCGTAATCCTTGAGCGCACCCCCATCACGAAGCGGCATGATTAGTGATTGACGTTTGCGCGGCGAATTCACTATAATCAACGGGTAATTCGAGGAAACTGTGTTTTAATAGTTGGCTTTACGAAACCCGCTCTTGAAAGGCTGATATCAGTGGCAAGCGGTCAGTTCTTTTCTCAGCGCTTCAGCTATGGCCTCCATGCTCTGGCCTATGTCGCTACAAAACCGGCCGGAGAGTTAACAACGCTTCCCGAGTTGGCGGAATGGATGTTGACGATCTGGCCTGGCTCTTCCGATACGTATTTATCCAATGTTGTTCAGCGGATGGCGCGTGGTCGACTGTTGCGTAGTCACCGTGGTATCGCGGGCGGTTATTCCCTCGGCCGAGCGGCGGAAAAGATCACAGTTCGCGATATTGTTGAATTGTTGGAAGGCATCGAGATTAATCGTTGCGGCTTATCGCTTGAGGACGAGTGTCCTGTCATGGGCCGCTGTGCGATCCAGCGAAAAATGGCCAAGTTGGAAGAAGGATTTCTGCAGCAACTGGCGGGGCTCACGGTAGCCGAACTCGCCAATGACATTCGGGCCACTCTCCCCAAGAAGAAACGTGCCTAAGCGGTCCCTGGCTGCCAGTCGGCACTTGCTGCGTCGACGCCTGCTTTAGGTTAGGCGAACCTGTGGCAGTGTCATTTCAGCCATCGCGTCGAGGAACGGGCCCACGTCCTTATTTTGGCAGGTGTGCGGAATCACTGATTCGGGCTGGTAATCGATGATCTTCACCGCCTGGTTGCAGGCTCTCGTTTGACTGGCCCGTATACCAAAACGACCTCCAATACCGCTCGTCCGTCTGGTAGACATCGATGGGGTCATCCGGCTGGAGGTCTGCGGGCAGGATACCGAACCGCTTCATCTCACGAACGTAGTGCTTATTAGGTCGGAAGCCGGGCATGTCGAAGCGTTTTTCCGTCGCGAGTCGTTTCGCGGAAACGCGGATTGACGACAGGATCGCCTGGTAAAGCGGGTCAGTTGTGTTCTTCAGAACACCGTTTCCGCAGAGCCCCAGGCCGCCCTCTTCCTTCATCAACGGCGCGCGAAGCACCAATGACTTCTCGGGGCGTGAGAGGTTGCACCTGGACTGAAGGCTGTTGACGTCAAACCTGACCGCCACGCGATCGCCTTTGCTCTTGCCATCATGACAACTGCCGCAGCGTGTTACCATTGTCTCGTAAGGCAGGGCAACAGGGTACATGCCACAGCCCAGCGCGGCGTAGGTTCCCGGATAAGTAGCGCTGGTATCGGTCCAAAGTCGCACGGTCTTTCGCTCTAGCTCGGTGGGTTTGGCGCCGTAATGACTGCCGTCGATTAACTGTACTAATCGGCTGGCCGAACTACCAATCGTTCGTGCAGCGCGGTTGGAATAGGGCTGGTTGCGGCCATCAGCCACCAGCCCGCGTTTGACAATGGTCCAATAGCTATTGGTATATTTCGGCGTATGGTCACCACTGAGATCCACGCTCCCTTCTCGACGATCCGGGTTGTGACATTCGAGACAGTGCTTATCCAGGATCGGCTGGATGTCGCGTGGAAAATCGATCACTGATGGAACATCACTGATCGGCGAGACTTTGTGAGGCGGGTGCTTCAATGCTGTCAGCCCCGCGCCCACGGGCGCGGTACGTGACCGCTGCTCATGACAGCCGGCACAGCTGGTCCGCTCGCCCGGCTGTATGGTGACGAAACTCTGCATCCGTTTCACCGACAGATCGTCTTTATCCAACGCCACCAGAAACAACGATCTGAGCGCCGGCAGTTCCATGTAAGCCGAACCATCAGGTTCTACCGGAACGGTACCTAACACACGTGCCATGGTAAACGTTCCACCGATGCTCAACGGTTCCATGCCGCCCGAGAAGTGAACCGGCTCAGGAAGTTGTTCGAGGACCAACAGCTTCTTGATTTCACCACGCTCGATGCCCTCCATATTGCGGCCATTGTAGATGTCTGCCAGCACCAATTCGCCTGTCTCCTTCGAGAGGTCGGCCTGTGAGCCAATTACGGGCTCGCGAGGCCGAGCCCGAAGGGGGCGCGGTTCGTGACATTCCATATGTCGTTCGTCAGTTTCCAGAGCATAAACCAGTTCCGTGTTTCCATCGCCGTCCATGACAGAGATGCCTTGCTGGTTGGCCACCAAAAAACACTCCTCGGTGATGGCATACGGATCACGGAACATCTGATTGCCTTTGCTGATCTTCTTCGTGACCGGACGAATATCCGGTCCAGCGCTCGGGTCAACAATCGTTACGTGTCCCATGTGCTCGGGACGTCCGTGGCCGGGCGAAAACGAGACGACAACTTTGTTTGAATCGGGTATCGGCTTTGCGTCGAGCATGGCCGTGCCGCCAAACTCGTTTCCGTACCAGGTCATCTGGCCCGTGCCATCCGGATTCACGGTCCAAAGGTGATGAAAATGCACCTGGCTGCGGTCGACATACTCCCAACGCATGTAGAGCACGCGGCCATCGTGCAATACCCAGGGTGTATTGTCGTGGTCGTTGTTGCTCGAAACCATCCGCAGGTTATTGCCATCAGCGTCGCAACGGTAGAGCGTGGCGACTCGGCTGTACCAACAGTTGACGAAGCGCCGACAGCGGCTCGAGCCGAACATAATTCCACCATCGGGCAGATAAGTCGGTTCGATGTCATCGTCCGGCCCATGGGTCAATTGCGTCAATTCGCTGCCGTCGATGTTGATTTCGTACAGATGGTACGTTGGTGTCCCACCCTTGCGATAAGAGAAGAGGATCTTCTTGCCGTCGTAGTGCATCTGGGGATCTCGCACGCCCCCATCGGGATCATCAATCAGCCGTTTCAACTCGCCTGTTCGCAGATTCAGGCGGCACAGTCTTCCTCCATCGCCGTACCCACGCAATGTCTCGCCATCGGGGTATTGGCCAAAGCCGCGTTCTGGTCCCGGCCCGTAGTCGCAACTGTAGTAGCCGAAACTGACATACCAATGGTCGCGGCCTGAGACGCGCGTGGCAAACACAACTTCGTCCACACCATCCAGGGGACCATCGAGCATCCGTGCCAGCAGTTCCCCCGGCGTGTGTCGGGCGGCGTCCGCCGCGCGGGCCGGACGTGGACTCATGATGAGGATGAAACCAGCCACCAGGATCGCGAGCAACTTCGCAGTCCGCCGTCCTGTCGATTTGACGTTCATGGCTATCGAGTCCTTTTGTTACTACTGAATCTGGCTACAGGGAAAGTAGATAAGCGACCAAATCATCAATCTCTTTGTCAGTCAGACCGTCGGTCTTCCCGTGTTGCTTTTTGGGGTTGTTTGTAGTGAGGACGTCTTTGAGGGTCAGGGCACGGCCGTCGTGCAGATAAGGCGCGGTGCGATAAGCTTCGATCAAAGAAGGCGTATCGTAGCGACCATCCGGCTCGTTCGGGCTGAGCACCTTGACGTTGTGCATCTTCCTGTCGGTGAAGTACGGACCGGGATGGCACGTCGCGCAACTTGCTTTGCCCTCAAACAACACTTTGCCGCGCTCGGCCGCCGTAGTCAGGCTACCGTCCGGCGTGAGGTGTGGGCTCGGCACCGGCCGCAACGAAGTCAGGTAAGCAAACAGGTCTTCCACCTCCTGTTCGGTCGGTACGATCATGTTTGTTGACTCCAGGCCGCCCTTGGTACATTCCCGAGCCGACGCCTTCGTCGCTCGGCGATTCATCGGCTCGGTCTTGTCGAGGTGGACAAGGCTCATTGTGTCTTTGGGGTTTCCAATTCCGTCACCCAGGAAATCCCAGCGCAAACCGTCGACGCGACCTTCATTCGCATGACAGGACGCACAACTATGCCAGCGTTGAAAGGCATGCGTTGCATCGTGAAAGATGATCTCCCCTCGCCGCACGCCATCCGGCTCTGTCTGCGGCCCCAACGGGATGCTGCCGCGGAGGCTGCCATTAGTCGTGTCGAGCACGGCAACCGAGCCGGAGTAATAGTTGGCCACAAACAAGTCCTGGCCATTCGGAGAAAGCGCCAGTCCGCGCGGCCCTGTCCCGCCTGACTCAGATCGATGAATGGCGCCGGCAATGTATAACGCAGTCAGATCGTCTTCGAGGTCTGCAATCTTCTCTCGGTCCTGCTGAATCTGTACCCAGATGTTGGCTTGCGTACCGTCCTGAAGCGACGCAAGTTCTTCCGGCACGTTACCGTTCAACAATTCGTGGACCAGGCCGATGTCGATGGAAGAAACTTCATGCACGCCGGTATGGCTGATCCATAGTCGTTTGCCGTCCTTCGAACAGACGACGCTGTGTGGGTCCGCCGCCCCCTGCGTGAGATCATCAAGCAACATGGTGGATAATAGCGTACCCCTGGCTATGTCGATGATGCTCAAGGCATACGTGTTCACCCAACCTCGCTCAAGCTGTGTGATCGGCACATTGAACCGGCCGAGACCATGCACCACGTACGCCCACTCTCCGTCCGGGCTTATGCACACGCCTGGGACCATTGTTGAGCCGGGAGGCAGAGGTACCATCGCAGGTTCGAGCGTGCCGGCATCAATAATGCACACCCTGGCCGACAATGTTGGATCCGTGCCCAGTCCAAGGGCGAGAAGATTGGCCACGACGATTGTCTGTTCGTCGGGCGTTACGGCGATGCAGCTTGGCTCGCGGACTACCGAGATTTCCTTGATGGTCCCGGCTGGCTTCTGGCTCAGGTCAATCACCGAAATGGAATGACTGTCCTGGTTGCCAACATACAGTCGCTGCATCTCGCTTGCTATAGCGATCGCCATCGGCCACTGGCCAACACTGATTCGCGAACTGACTTCCTGCTTCTTCGTGTCGATGACGGCCACGCTGCCCGCTCCGTGCTCAGCGACATAAAGCGTATTCCCGTCAGCCGACAAAGCGAGTCCCTGCGGTTTGCCACGCAAGGCGACCTCTTTGCGTTCTGTCATGTTTGAGGCGTCGAGAATCGCCAGACTTCCACCAGTTCGATCGGATACGTATACCGTCTGGCCGTCCGGTGAAGTGACGACAGCAAGCGGTGATCGATAGTCCGTCGCGAGGCTGGCCGGTCGGGCCGCCTCTTCTGCTTGGGTTGGATGCAGCAGAATCACGACTGCTCCCACCAATGCGAACACTCGGACTTTGCTTCGTGTGGAACACGTCATTCTTCAGCCTCCTGGTCGCAGTTGATTGGCGATGTCACGCCAAAACACTTTAATCGCAATTGTGGTTATACTGTTTAAGTCACATCAGCACAACGAAAGCGGACTTGACCCCGCCAATTTGTCTGTCCTGGGGGGAGGAACGACTGCATTTTTCCAGTTAAGGTTGAAGTTTGACAGTTCACTTTGGAGGTAGATGTCCGGCCAGTCGAACCGGATTATTTCCCGTACCAACCAATGCAAGGACTCGAATCGCCATCATCTCTGCCCGCCATCATTTACGGCAACAAGTGAGTGAACGATGACCGACTCCGACGAAGGCGAATCCTCATCAACCATTTCTTCGAGACAGAATGGCTGTCTCAAACATCTGTTACCCGCGCCCACTAAAACCTACGGAACTTCAGTTATTGCTTACGCAGCACCTGCAACTCGGGTATCGAGGTCCAGGGCTGGCCATTGGCTTCCGACAGAGCACGGAGCAAGACGTACCGACCGTTCGTGGGGGAAATGGCAACAGTTTGCTCGGGTCCGTTCAACCGCACCGTGCCTCTGGCGAGTGGTTCTTCAAAGTGGTTCGGATCGTCGCTCACGTAGAATTCGCATTGGTCAATATCACCGTTGCCGCCGCGAGGCAGATAACGGAATCCCACGACATCAAATTCGGTACCCAGATCGATAACTAACTCGTGAGGATGTGTGGGATTGCCGTCGATGAACTGGGTGTGCCACATCGTGGCTGGATCGCCGTCGAAAGCGTTGGTCGCACGGCCATCGTAGTTGCCCGTTTGTTCGCTATCGACGCGCACCAGTTTGTATTCCTCAGGAGGAATCGGCGTGCCGGTTTGCGCGCTCGCGTCAACACTGATGGGAGGACCGGTCGGTTCCTGGGCGCCTCGCACCCAACACGAGCGGCACAGGCATTGCTCGCGGCCACATGTGCCATCGATATCGTGAGCCGGTAGCGGTGCGATCGCCTGTTCCACCAGTCGCCGCATTTTCGTGTAACCCGGATCATCTGCATCCCGCCAACCAGCGCCTGCAATCTGGCCCCACCCTCCCGCCGTCTTCGCCAACGGCGCTTTGAGAATGCGGCTTTCCGTTACCAGACCTGGGTTGACCAGTGCGGCAAAGGGTTGCTCTGCCAACTCCGATCCAAGGGTCTCGCGGATATGATTGCGCAACGCCTCTTCCCCGGCGGGATCGGGGCGCCGCCATTCCTGCTTGTTCCAGGAATAATCACCGAAGAACTGCCCGTTCAGGTCGAGCCAATCGACGACACGCTGGAAGCTCTCGCGATCGAGTTTCTCGTGATGCTCGTCCCCTTCAAGCAGCATTCCTGCCAGATGGCCCGCGTGCGCAAAGTAGTCCTTTGGCTTGCTGTAGTCTGTCTCCAGGTTCCGCAACGCCAGCGAGACCAATCCCTCGCGAGAGACCAGCGAGTCATAGGACACACTGGCCAGTAACGTCTTCACGTCAGGGGCACGATCCTCGATGGTTCCCAGCAGGTTGATGTCACCGTCGGTTTTGTCGAGTCCGTGGCACTTGATGCAGTAGCGGTCCAGCACGGGCTGCACTGTGCGCGCGAAGCTGAACCCGCCGGAATATTGTGGCCCGGCCGGCGGCTGCAACGCGTGGACCGTCATGTTGCCGGGAATGGGTACATGTGCAGGCGGGGCATTGCGAGGGGCGTGACAACCAACGCAGCTTACGGTTTCGCCTGCATGCAGGTAGGTAAACGACCGCATGCTCATTACCGCCATGCCATTACCGTCAAGCAATTGGAACGCCAGCGACTCACCAGCTGGCGCGCGAAAGGCCACCGATCCGTCCTCGGAGACGGGTACTGTACCGAGGATCTTCTTGGCGGTCTCGAACCAAACAAGACTGCGCGGCGGTACGGCCTGCGTCGTTTGCGAGTCAACTCGAACAACCCGTAAACTCTTGACACTGCCCCGAGGGATTTCCTCGATGCCTTCATAAACGTCCTGGACGATAACGACTCCCGTTGATTCGTCCGATACAGAATCGGTACCTGGCAGCGATGGCAACGTCGGCGGTGTGGGGCGGGGCTGGATTGGAATTGGGCAGAAAGACGACATCGACTCGTCGCGATAAATCAGTTCGCGACCACCGAGCGTGTCGACCAGGTAGATTGCGAAGTCGTTCGCGGCCTGTCGCTTACCCTGACTGGTGTGAGGGGCGGCGGAGTAGGCGACCAAAAACATGTCTTCGCTGATCGGCCATGGCGTGGCGTAGGCGCTGGCAGCCCAACCTTCTGTTTCCGGAAAGGCCGTTTCGGGCGTGATTCGCGTGATCGGTTCCTGGCCATCGTGTCCCTCGAGAGGATCGACAACGATGATCGATCCGGCGGTGTAGCTGTGATGAGCCGTCGCCGTGGCGACGATCTTGTTCGAACCTGGAATCGCTCGCGCCTCGGCAATGCTGCATGGGTTGCGTGTGTAGTTTCCATAGAAGTGTTCCGGCGAAGTACCGTCAGGGCGCGTCGTCCACAGGCTTTGGAACAGCGTATCGTGCCGATTGATGTAATCCCAACGGGTCCAGATGATGCGGCCATCGTGCATCACGCTGGGATCCCATTCGTTTGCCTCGCCAAAGGCCATCGGTCGGACGCCTGTACCGTCCAGCTCGCCGCGGTAGAGCGTGTATGTGGGACAATAGCGTCCACCGAAATGGCACCGCACGCCACCTTGATTGCGAGTGCTGACGAACGCAAACCCACCATCGGGCAGATAGCAGGCATCCCAGTCCTCGATCAACACCGTGTCGCGTCCATGGGAGCCGTCAAAAGAGTCCTGTTCAGTGCCCGTCACCTGCCGCAACGTGCCGTCTACGAGATCGATCTCGTAAACGAAAAAGCGGCGGCGGTTCGGATTGGTGACGGTGTGATCGCAGTACGAGAAGAGCACGCGTCTGGCGTCAAACGACAAATCGGGATGCAACACCGACCCCCCCGGAAGCTTGTCCTTGAGCATTACCGTTTCCCGAGGCTGATCTTTCCACGAATCAAGGATCACCAGGCCGTCTCCCACGCCGCTATAACGGCCGAGATACTGATCCGACTGGTGATTGAACCCCGGCGGTGGCCGTTTGTTGATCAGCAGACGATCAAATTCCAACAACGGATGCGAGAGGATGATCCGCCGCCGCGTATCACATATTTCGTCGTAAAGCGATTCAGGAAATGCGTTCGGTGTTGAGGCCAAAGAGTCGATTCGCTGTTTCAACGTGGCAAGCTCTGCTGCCAACTTTGGCCGCGGACTGCTGGTGGTCACGAAAGCCAGTGTTCGCTGGGCCAGTTCCAACCTTTTGGTGGCAAGTTCAAAATACTCTGCCGATTGCTCCGGCTTGTCCGCTGCCAGGACCGTCGAACATGCACAGAACGAAACCGCCAACAAAAACAGGATGAGGCGAATCCTGATATGGGTGCAATGTGTCATCGCGATTCTCCGTCAGAGAGTGTTTGTATTTCTTCAGAAACCTGCAGGATATCGATCGCCATTTGATTCTGAAGGTAATGCGTCCAACCGGCGATCTCAGTAGACGTCCTTTACAGGAGTGACAACACATCTGGAGTTACTTGAGCGATTCGTCTCCGTCTATTCCACATACGACTCGAAAGCCGACGTTGTACACGCGTTGGAATCGTTGGTAGTCGAGCCGAAAGCTCGACGTACATCGCTGAGGTCGATCGCGCCAGGAACCGCCGCGGACGATCTTCCGGTTTGGTGAATCTGAGTCGTCCGGATGGTCGGTCAATGGGAATGTTGTACGAGTCCACTCGCAGGCGTTGCCGTGCATGTCGAAGAGTCCCCATGCATTCGGCATGTACGTGCCAGGAGCGACCGTGAGTAAGCCACCGTCGTTGAAACGGGCGTCTTTGGGAATCCAATCGTCGTATTTGGGAGGGTTCTTGAGGGGTGTATCAACGGTGTAGGGATCGCTGGCGAATTCCGATAGCTTGGCGTCGGCCATGTTGGCAAACCGTGAGAAATCCGTGTCGAGATCGCCGTAGAACATCGGTGTGTCAGTACCAGCCCTGCACGCGTATTCCCACTGGGCTTCTGTTGGAAGCGAGAATCTCTGCCCTGTCTTTTTGGAAAGCCAATCGCAGAAGGCCATGGATTCGTTCCACGATACACGGACAACAGGCTGTGACGGGGAATTGACTGGATAGCCGTGGATGCCGAACTGATAGGTGTTTTTTGACTCGACTCGACTGTCATGATCCGGCGCGAATTGGTTGAATTGCTGATTCGTTACTTCCAGAGCACCCATCCAAAAAGGCTCTGCAATCTTTACCTGAACGGTGAGTCCTTCGGCGGCAGTGCCCGTGCCACTCCCCATGATGAATTGGCCGGCTGGTATTCTAACTAACTGCATTGTGATTCCGTCGCCGAGTTCGACGGACCATGTTACCGGCTGGCCCGCGGAAGCCTGGAGGCGTTGTGCCTCCGCGGCATCGAAGGGCCAATCCGGGCACTGGATGCTGACGACTTTTCCCGTTGGCAGGGGTTCGGGGAGGATCGGATCGATCGGTTGACCGTCCGTTTCCGGGACAGCTTCCGGATCAACATCGATTCCGCCATAGAGTTTCAGTAGTTCGCGGCGGCGTTGGCGTTGGCGCCCTGGTTCGTCCAGTTCTTCTCCCCATGTGCCGTGATAGGGACAGTTCATATCGATCCAGGTGATCAACCGATCCCATGCCTCTGCGTCCAGCTTGACGTTGTGATGTCCGCGCTTAAGCATCTGAACCAGCTGTGTTGTGTCGGCGTGAAATTCCATCGGCTCAAGCATGTGGTAATCGCTTTCGATACCTGGCCGCCGGACGTAACGGTGCAACTGGGCGTAGCCCACCGAGAATTTTCCGGCGTGGCTGCTGCCGTTGCCCGGAGTGATCGAAGTCCAGTCCGTGATCTTCACATCGCCGCGCAGATCCGGGATGTCGGTGCCATCCGCACGTGGTCCGCCATCGTGACAGCCGACGCAGTACCTGTCGATCACGGGTTGAACTTCACGCGCGTAGCTGAATCCTCGCGTTGGTCCATGCCACGGCTTGATGCGTGCCGTGGGTTGCTGCAGTGCCAGGGTCTGCTGTGCCCGCGGTGCGGCATGAGACGATGCGTGGCAACCCGTGCAGGACACAACTTCTCCGGGCATGGCGGTCGCCCAACTGCGCATCAGCTGGAGGGCTTTGCCCTCTTCGTCCAGCGGCTGTACGGAGATGGGCGTGTTGGCCGGGATGAGGAATCTGGCAGAGCCGTCCGCCTGGACCGGCACAGTGCCAATCACGCGTTTGATATCCCAGGGTCCGTCCATGCCGATCACGCCCAGCAATCCGCCCATGTCCTGGTAGGCAAAGTGATAGGAGAAAAGTCGCAGCGACTTGACCGTGCCGCGCGGAATGCCCTTGAGCCCCTGACCGTCATAGATATCCGAAATGTAAATCGTCGCCTCCTTGCTTGCCAAATCCACCTTGTCTGCGATCGCTGGTGGCGTGGGTGTTTCTCGCAACGGAATTGGTTCAAGCAACGCGTGGTTCGGCGATTCCTTGATCAACACGATATTGTCGAATACGTCGACCAGGTAGATGCCCCATAAAGACTGTGGTGTCGGCTTACATGAGACGATGAAGTATTTCTCGCTGAGCGGCAGAGGATGCAGAAACTTGGGCCAGCTGCTCTTCGTCAGGCCGTCACGAATGATCGGTTCGACTTTCTCTGCGTGACCTGGGATTCGTTGCACGGCTCCACCAGCCTCATGCCGGCCCCTGGCGGGATCAAAAATAACCAACTCGCCCATGCGTGGATTGTCGTGGTGTCCACCGATGACAGAAACGACCTTGGTTGGATGCCCTGGGATCGGCCGGGTATAGAAGAACGAATTGGGCCAATACGAGTTGCTGCCGTAATACTCTGCCTGTTCGGTGCCGTCGGGGTTCATTCCAAACAGCAATCGCGTGTTCGAGTGTGGCGTGTCCGTATATTCCCACCGCGTGTACAAAACACGGCCATCATTCATCACCGTGGGGCACCAGTCATGTTCCTGATCGAAACACAGTTGGCGGATGCCCGTTCCGTCTCCGTTCATCAGGTACAGGTTGGCCACATGCGAACTACCGTACACACATGGAACGCCGACAAAACAAGCGGTTGATGTAAAGATGATCTTGCCGTCGGGCAGGTAGCAGGCGTCGTAGCTATCCACGTCAGCCTGTTCACCAGTGAGCTGCCTTAGCTGTGAACCGGCGATGTCGAATTCGAACACCTGCCAGCGACCATTGTCGTCACGCATGGAAAACAGAGCGCGGTCCGCGGCAAAGTGCAGGTCGACATCGCCGACAAAGCGGGCATCGGGTGGCTCGAACAATGTCGCGAATTCATTCTCCAGGTTTTTGAGCGAAAGCGTGGCAATCCTGTCGTCGTAGCCCTTCTCCGGCAAACTCGTATTGCTTTGCCAGTTGCGAGGCAGACCGAGGCTGGGTGCATTCGCAGTGCGTTTGACAAACATGAGTCTGTCGAAGTCCAGCAAAGGATTGTCCAGCAGTGCCTGACGGCGCAGAGCAACCAACGCAGCGGATTGCTTTTTCCGGTCATCCGGCGAGTCGCTGGCTGCGCCCTCATGGAGTTCCAACCGCTTCAGGTATTCGTCGCCGCGTGGGTATTCGGTGCCATACGTTTCCATCAGGTCAATGATCGCTCGGCGGAGGGCAGCGATGTCAACGTTATCAGGAGCGTATCGGGAATTCGCGGGGGCAGGCTGCGGACTGTCCAACGTGCGTGCGTTGGGACGACTCAGCTGCCAGCCTTTCGGGAACGGTATGGGCGAATTGAACTGCAAGCCAACCACGTGAGGAAACGCTCCGGCGCGCGACAGCTTTAGAGTATGCTTCCCCGCGGCGAGACGCAGTGTGGAGGTCTGCTCCCACTTCGCCCCACTCGTATTCCAACCGCCAGTTGCGGCGCGACAACATCGGCCGACACTCTTACCGTCCAGGAACATCTCCACCGGGCGGGCGGCGGCGGCTGCATACTTGATGCGCAGCTCATATTCGGCAGTCACAGGAAAGTCGACATCGTATTCGATTACAGTGGGACTGTCTCCGCCAAAGGCCACCATCGGATCCGCATCTGCCCAGCTCGTTGTGAACGTTTTGGCATTGCCTCGGTCGAAAGCAAACGCTGAAATCAGAAACGAATGGGCTGGCTCTGCCTGCGAATCCGGTTCTTTCTCCGGCCCTTGTGCCCAAACACAGATCACCGGAATTAACAGATTCAGGACAAGGCCGCAAAGTACCGTGGCGAAGGCATGGATGTGTGCACCGTTCCGGACCGTTTGGGGTTTGTTCCACATACGCGTGCCTTTCGGAGACGGAGACCCCTGTCGTGCGACGTCTGGAGCGAACGACCGTTTCAGACTGCTTAATCTGGACTTCTGTTATACAGTTTTATGTTATGTAGTTTCAAGGGCGTGCCCAGAGGATTCCTGCAAACCAGGGGTGAGCGGATTGCCTCAGGAAACGATGACCGACCAAGTTAGATGCTGGCGTATTGGAAAACGCCATGCGTGTGGGCAGGCCGATTGCTGTCTATTCCGCCTCAGGCACTACAACTTCCAACCCTTGCGGTAGTCGCGGCGGAGGAATCGTTCAGCTTCCGGGGCATTAGGGATTTTCAGGTTCACGGGGTCCCAATCGATCTTCTTTCCGCAGCGATACGCCACATTTCCCAGGAGGATCGTCTCGGTAACGGCACCCGCGTAGTCGAAGTTGCAGGTCGTTGGACTGCCTGTCTTGCAGGCGGTGATCCACTCCTGGTGGTGGCCGATCGAATCGGCAATGGTCGGATCCGGGCGTTTGAAGTCGACGAACCGTGACTCGGGCCACAGCGCGTGTTGGTCATAGTTTGCCAACAACATTCCTTTCGAGCCGACGAATACACCCCACGCCCAATCCGGCAATCCGTGCTCTTCCCAAAACGGCGTTCGCTTCTGCCCGTGTTCCCAGGTCAGGGTGACCGGTGGCGACTCGCCGCGCGCAGGGAATTTCCAGCGGATCGTCATTGGCCGAGGTGTACTCTCAGGATGCACGGCGGGGCCTTTGGCCTCAATCGACGTGGGGTGGCGCAAGTCCAGCGCCCAGAAAGCGAGGTCCAGATAATGGCAGCCCATGTTGCCCAGCGCGCCGCCACCAAAATCCCACCAGTAGTGCCAGTCGTGCGGAACGTAACACGGATGGTACGGCCGATATGGCGCAGGTCCAAGCCACACGTCCCAATTCAATTTGGGTGGAACTGGTGGTGTCTCCCGCGGACGATCACCAGCTGCCCCACCGCCGGCAAGGCGGATGTGAACTTCGCGAACGGGGCCAATTGCTCCCGACTGGATCAACTCAACAACGCGGCGGTAATTGCCGCTGGCATGAATCTGCGTGCCCATCTGCGTCGCCGTCTTGCTGTCTGCAGCGATGTGAGCGACCGTGCGAGCTTCGTGAACGGAATGGGTCAACGGCTTCTCGCAGTAGCAGTGCTTACCCATTCTCATTGCCATGGCGCTGGCTGGGGCGTGGATGTGATTGGGCGTGCTCACCACAACCGCGTCGATCTGCTTATCCATATCGTCGAGCATCCTGCGAAAGTCGTGGAACTTTCGCACGCCGGGATATTTGTCAAAAGTTGCTGCCGCTCGACGCTCGTCGACATCGCAGATCGCAATGATGTTCTCACCGGCGACGCCTGCCAGATTCGCGGCGCCTCGGCCGCCCGCGCCGACCAATGCAATATTGAGCTTCTCGTTGGGTGAAATGTCTGCCCGTATGCTTGCACCGCTGGCCGAGCAGACTCCGACTCCTGCCATCGACGTATCGAGAATCGCTTGCCGCCGGGTGATTTTCCTGGTCATCGTCGCGTCCTCCAGTTTGTAAACTGTGTGTCTGTTCACCACGGATCATACGAATTCGAGGCAATCACGCACTTGACGGAGTTCATCTTCCGCAAGAAGAGCCGCACAACAGCAACGAATGGTGGTCAGCCTGACCATCACACTTCAGCATGCCCGAATGCTCTGGCGTCACGGGGTTTCGGTTTCAAGCTGAGCGGGGAGGTACACGCACATGCGGCTCAGAAAATCTGCTGGTTGCTGACCCTTCATCCTGGCTTTGCGCATGGCGGCAATCGCCGGTTGGGCCTGCTGGCCTATTCCTGCCAGCACATTCATGGCTCTCAAACGAAGATATGGGGTCGGATGCTGAAGCGCTTCGATCAGAATTGGCATTGCCCGATCCACGCCGCCCAATCCGCAAAGAGCTTCGGCTGCCGCAATACGATTCAACAGTGCGGGGTCCTTCAATTGTGCTTCCAACGCCGACCGTGTCTTCGGATCATCTGCCTGCACGGCGATAAGACCGATCGTGGCCCACCAACGCACAACTGGCTCGTCGTCTCGGAAAAATGACCTTAACAGATCCAACTTCGCCGGGTCGCGTTCGCCGGCCAGCCAGGCAATTGTCTGGATCTTCCGAAGTGGATACCAGGATTCACTCTGGCCGAGTTCATGCGGAGTAACGCCGTGTTGCTCTGCACGCCCATGCATTTCTGATTCGGGAAGCAGCCCCAGGTCTCGTGTCTCCAATTGCCACGCTCGCAGTGCCTCACGCATGCGATGAACTACCGGCTCGAATTCCGTCCGGCGATCGTCGAGCAAGTTGTGAACCATGTGCGGATCTGCAGCCAGGTCGTAGAGTTCCTCTGCTGGCTTCGACCTGAAAATGCGATCCTGCGTTTCGTTCAACCGGCCTTCTTCATGCATTTGCAGCCACACCCTGGCCGTTGGCATGGTGAGCGTATAGCTGCAGAATCGCATCCAGGGCAGATGCGGCATGAAGTTGCGATGGTACTGGTATCGCTTGTCGCGCACGACGCGAATCGTATCGTAGTACTCGGCCATTCGGTCGCGGATCGCAAAGGTATAGTCACGTGGTGTACCTGCATCTGCGCCAAGAAAGGCCACGCCCTGCATGTTGCCAGGAATGTCAATGCCACCTAACGATAACGCCGTGGGCGCAAAGTCAACAAAGCTGACCAGGCGATCGCAAGTACTGCCCCTGCTTCCAGGCGACAGGTGCTGGTACTTCTTTGGGAAACGAATCAACAAAGGTACCTGCAGCCCACCGTTCCAGATCGACTTCTTGACACCAGGCATTCCTGCACCGTGGTCGGAATAGAAGAACACGATCGTTTCCTCCGCCAGGCCGGCCTCCTGCAAGTCCGTCAGGTGGGATGCCACCCATTTATCCAGAGCGGTGATGTTGTCATGGTAGTTGGCCCAGTCGCGCCGCACCTCGGGTGTGTCCGGGTGAAACGGAGGAATGGGTGCATTCGCTGGATCGTGTAGTTCCTCGGCGGAGAGCTTCGCGGCATGTTTGCGATGGTTCTTCTCCCAGATCTGACTCTCATGCGATCCGGTATAGTTGAATACGGCGAAGAAAGGTTGATCCGAATTCCTGTTCCTCCAATGTGCTTTCCCCGAGGATTCGTCCCAGGTTTCTGCAGACTCTTTGAAGTTGTAGTCCTTCTTGGAACTGTTCGTGCAATAATAACCCGCGTTCCGCATGTATTCAGGAAAGCAACGAATCGACGACGGTAACTGAACCGTGCTGCGCATATCCTGCGTGCCAATTGTCGATGAGTACATGCCCGTAATCAGGCAGGAGCGATTGACGGCACAAACGCCCGTAATCCCGACGGCGTGATTGTAGCGAATACTCTCACTGGCCAATTGATCCAGCTGGGGAGTGGTCGCATAGTCGACTCCGTAGCAGCCGAGATCGGCACTGATATCCTCGCAGGTAAGCCAGAGGATATTAGGACGCTCGTCGGCGACGACAGGTGCTGCAGTGAACTGGCAGAACAGAAGTAACGCGACGATTGCTGAGTGTCTCATGATGTTCTCGCATTCCTCGAGTCGACGGATCGATAGAGGGCATAGCTCGACAAACGTGAATAACGGATATCCAGTATCGTGATCAGTTTTGGCCTTTTCCAAAGGACCTTAAGCCGGGCGTGAGGTGCATGAATCGATTCCTTGAAAATGCCTGGCTATTGCGAGTTGACAGGATAAACTGTACAATTAATGTTTGGTTTGTATAGATCGGAAGATAGGATCTGGTCTCAGTCTCACCGTATTATCCTGCCCATTCCTTCCCGCCTGACGCGACTCGGCCCTGGTGTAAGCACTGTGACGGAGTCTCGAGTGTCGTACCTTCACTGTCCCTCGTTGCGCAGGGCGGTCTGTGTAACAGGAACGTGCCATGGCCAAAGAGAGCCGGCTTTCGGCGATTGAACACACCAAGGCAGCGAGTCGATCGTTGCGCGGCACGATCGCCGATGAGTTAGGTTCGTCGCAGCCGGGGTTCTCGTCTGATAACGCCCACCTGCTGAAGTTTCACGGCGTCATACAACATGACGACCGCGACGTGCGTCAGGCGCGCCGGCAGCAAGGGCTCGAAAAGCAGTTCGAATTCAGCGTGCGCGTTCGGCCCACCGGCGGCAGGATGACTGCCGAGCAAATGCTCGGGCTGATGGACCTTACCGACCAGCTCTGTCTGGGGCCGTTGCGTCTCACCTCACGCCAGGGGTTGCAGCTGACTCATCTCCCGAAACATCACCTCAGGGAGGTAATCCAGCGAATCACGAGTCTGGGAATGACAACTTTCTCCAGTGGCGGTGACGTGAACTGCAACGTAATGTGTTGCCCTGCGTCCTACGGCGATGCACAGCAGGAGCTGCGCGCGCTGGCCGATGAGATCGCAGCGACATTGATGCCCGATGCTCAGGCGTATGACGAGTTATGGCTTTCCGATGTTGTGCCGCACAAACGGGCTCACGTCGATGTGGCCAATGTGGATGCAGTGTACGGAGAGAGCTATCTGCCACACAAATTCAAAGTTGGTCTCGCATTGCCTGAGGACAATTGCGTCGATGTCTATGCGCAGGACGTTGGGCTGCTGGCGATCCGTGAGGGTGGCCGCATCGCTGGATACGAAGCGATCGTCGGCGGCGGAATGGGTATGATCCCTTCAGCCGCCGCCAGCTTTCCCGCCCTGGCACAGCCCATGGCATTTGTTCCCCCTGAGGACGTGTTGGAATTGATACTCGCGATAATGACGGTGTATCGCGATATCGGTAATCGAACGAGCCGCAGTAAAGCCCGCTTGAAATACTTAATTGGGACTTTGGGGTTGGACGAGTTTCGTCGGCGTGTCGAGCAACAAATGGGTCGCCCCCTGGCCGCGCCTCGGGGAATATCGGTGAGCGGCCGAGAGGATCACCTTGGGTGGAACGCCCAGGACGATGGCAAGTGGCTGATGGGTGTGCAGGTAGAAAGTGGCCGATTGGACGACGGGCATCGTGGCGGGGTCCGATCAGCTGTGCGCGATATACTGATACGTTTTGGCGCCGACTTATGGCTCACGCCGCAGCAGAACCTGCTGTGCGAAGCGGATGCATCGTCGCGGGACGAGATCGACACGATACTCGCGCGTCATGATGTGCCGTTGGCTGACACGCTCAGCGGAGTGCGCCGAGGAGCGATGTCGTGTCCCGCTCTGCCCGATTGCAGTAACGCAATCACCGAAGCGGAACGCATTGTGCCCGAGGTCCTGGCAGCGTTGGAAGCCGAAATGGAAAGGCTCGGCCTGGCTGACGAGCACTGCGCGATCTGCGTCACCGGTTGCCCCAGCGGTTGCGCGCGATGCTACCTGGCCGACATCGCGCTGGTGGGGCGGACGGTCGACGGGAAGCGCGCGGAAGACAAGTTCGCCATCTACGTCGGCGGCGATCGTCTCGGCCATCGGCTGAATCAGCTTTACCTGGACCTGGCGCCGATCGACGAGGTGATCGCGGCGCTGAAGCCGCTGCTGGCTCAGTACAAGCAGGGGCGTGACCCCGGCGAATCGCTGGGGGCGTTTTTTGATCGAAAGGGCGTTGAGCAGTTGAGGCGGTTTGACCGCGCGACTGCCACAGGACAAACCAATGACGAAGTCGAAACGGAATAGATTCGCTGCAAGAGGAGAATTGGGCATGATCACAAAACATCGCTTCGTCGCCTGTCGATGCCTGCTTTTAATGTTGGTTGTCGCGTCTTTGGGCACCGCCAGCGCCGATCAGGTCGATCGCAGTCCGCTGCAACTAGCCGTCAGCGCGGACGGTAAATGGCTCTATACGGCCAATCGAACGGCCAACTCGGTGTCGCGAATCGACGTTGCCGCGCGCAAGGTCGTTGCTGAAATTCCCGTGGATGCCGGGCCGAGCGGTATTGCGGTCAGTCCCGACGGCAACATCGTCTACACCGTCAATCGCCTGGCCGATACGCTCTCAGTTATCGACGTTGTCACGAGCAAGGTCGCCAGTAGCGTCTCGCTGGCCAATCAGCCCTACGATGTGGTGGTGGGTCCGGACGGCACAATCTACGTCGCGTGTCTGGGCAAAGACAACGTTGTGCAGGTGATCGACGGCAAATCGCTCAGCATTACGAACACGATTGCTGTTGACCAAAACCCGCGACACCTGTTGCTTTCCGACGATGGGAAGCGCCTGCTGGTTACGTGCGACGCCTACGACACAACGCGGTGGCTTGACGTGATTGTCCTGGCCACAGGCAAAGTCGAGCATCGTGTGCCGCTGAAGATGACAAGTAATCTGCGCGGGGTGGCGCAAGTGGAGCCCAACGTCGCGCTGGTGGTCCACCTGAACCCCAACCCTTTCGCCCCACTTACGCAGGTTCAACAAGGCTGGGTTAACACGAATGCGATCAGTTTCGTTTATTTCGACGGCCCGAAACCACGGCATGTGACGTTGTTGCTTGATGAATTCACTCGTTACTATGCAAATCCCTATGACGTTGCCGTCACGCCCGACAGGAAGTTCGCCTACATCTCCTGCGGCGGAGCCGAGCAGGTCGTGGTCATCGACCTGCGTAAGGCACTGGCGTTAATCGAAAGCACGCCAGCGGAACGCCGCGGCCAAATGCGATCCAGGCTGACGCTGAGCGCGCGGTTTATCGCGGCGCGAATTCCGGTTGGCCAAAACCCGTACGGTTTGGCCATGTCGACCGACGGCAAACAGGTTTTCCTTGCCAACCACCTTGGTAACTCCGTTTCGATCATCGACACCGCAACCAATCAGGTCTCCGCGACCATCGAGGTTGGCAGTGCGGAAAAAATGGCCTCGCTACGGCGCGGTGAAATCCTGTTCCATACGGCGTCGATCTGTTTCCAGCGGCAGTTCTCCTGTGCGAGCTGTCATCCCGATGGGCACACAACCGGGTTGAGTTGGGACCTGGAAGACGACGGATTGGGCAACCCGAAGAACATCCGCAGTTTCCGCGGCGTCAAAGGCACGGCCCCGTTCCGGTGGCAGGGCGAAGCTCCTTTGATCGGCGCTGACGAATGCGGGCCGACCGTCAGCGGTGCCATGCGCGGCTCCGAGCTCGATGAAGCGGATCTGGCGGCACTCACGGAATTCGTCACCAACATGCCGCTGTTACCGAATCCCCATCGCGGTTCTAAGGGCGAGATTTCCGCCGCCGCTTCGCGAGGCAGGGCGATATTTGGGGGAGATGCGCTCTGTACCGAGTGCCACACACCCGGCGTGTTCTCAAATGGCGAACGGCTAAGTGTTGGACTGGGCCGAGGGCGGCCCGACAAACTGAAAATGCCCAACGGCGATACGGTCGATCCCACGGAATTTGATGTGCCCCACCTGTTGGGCGTGTGGGACAGCGCCCCGTACCTGCACGACGGCCGGGCAAAGACACTGCTGGAGATATTTCAGAAGCATAATCCAGATGACGAACACGGCACGACGTCAGACCTGAGCGAAGCGCAGTTGAACGATTTGGTTGAGTATCTAAAGACCCTGTAAAGGCCGGTGTCACTGAGCAATTCACCTGGTCCCCGGAAAATCCTCTGCTCTAAGAACAGAATATCCCCGTACCCGAACCCTGGACGACGCGTGATGAACAAGGATCGCACAATGAGAATTCAATTGATCGCTGCACTGACGGGTTTCCTTCTCCTGGCGCAGACACTGCCGCTCGTGGCGGCAGACAAGGCGGATCCGGAGGCCATTATCTTCGTGCGAATCCCGAACAAGCCGGACGGCAAGCCAGGGATTTACTATGAGCCGTTCATGTACCACTTCGGCAGGTCTGCCCATGTGCCGGGGTCGCAGATCGTTAAGCTCTCCCCGCCCACGCCTGACGGAGAACTCACCGTGTTAACGGAGGACTTTCATGGCGTGGAAGAGCCGGAAGTTTCCTACGATGGCAGGAAGATCCTGTTTGCCGGTCAGAAGACGGCCAAAGATGGCTGGGAAGTCTGGGAAATGAACATCGACGGTACGGGCAAGCGGCAGATTACCGAGGACATGGCCGATGTCTGTTCGCCCTGTTATCTGGCCGATGGCCGCATTGTCTTTTCTTCCACGCGCCACGTTGCAATGGAGCCGGAGCGAAGACGTGACGAGTACGACCGGGACCATGCCAGACTCGCGCATCGTTGCAACCACGACGGTTCGAACGTCGAACAAATCAGCTTTAACATCAGTTCCGATTCCGAATTCATCGTCATGCGCGACGGTCGTGTGATGTTTCAAAGCTGGCAGCACCATGGCATGCGGTACCACACGTCAGGCGCGTCGGCATTTTTTACGATGAATCCCGATGGCACCGGGTTCATTGATTACTGGGGAAACCAGCGGGGCGGCTTCCGCTGGAAACAACGTGAGATGCCCGATGGGCGAATCGTCTTCCTCGACAGCACGTTCCATCACTGTTACGGCGGGGGGCAGTTGGGCATGATTACGCCCGGCGATCCGAACGATCCAAAGACGCTCCAGGTCCTCACGCCCGATGTGAATAAGTACGGCCCCGACTCGCCAGGCGGCCGCTATCGCGATCCGTACCCCACACAGGACGGCCGGTTGATGACCGTCTGGTCACCCGGGCCGGCCTGGAGCGCGTACCGCAATCCAGAAGGGCCGATAGTCAATTACGGCATCTATTGGTTTGACTTTGAAAAGAAGAAAGCCGGCGGGCCGATCTACAACGATCCGAAGTATCAATCGCTCAATCCCATCCCACTGGAACCGCACCCGACGCCGGAGATCGTCCCCGATCACGGCATCGATC
The DNA here is from genome assembly GCA_024230215.1 of Fuerstiella sp. GTDB lineage: Bacteria > Planctomycetota > Planctomycetia > Planctomycetales > Planctomycetaceae > Fuerstiella. The sequence goes on from JAAERP010000154.1 coordinate 21,504, forward strand.
CTGGCATGACTTCCGGGACATTACTCTGCCTGAACGCCTATCTCGGGCAGCTCGACAAGGAGGCGTTTATCCAGCCGGGACAAATCAAGAAGGTCCGCATCATCGAAGGCTTCGGCATTCATGACGAAGACCCGTTCTTCCGCACTTTCCCGCCAGGTGTCGGGTACTCATCCTTTGGCTCGTCGTCGAACTCCATCAGCAACTTTGAGCAGAAGCGTGTGGTCGGCGAGGCGCCGGTGGCCGAGGACGGCTCGTTCTATGTCGAGGTCCCGGCCGACACCGTCCTGCACTGGCAGACGCTGGACGAGAACGACATGGCTTTGCAGGACGCGCTCACATGGGCGTGGGTCCGCCCGGGCGAGCGGCGAGCGTGCGTCGGCTGTCACGAAAACCGCACGACGACGCCCGATCTGCCGGCTGTACCATTGGCGACCAAGCTGCCACCTGTAGCCTTAAACATTCCGCCCGAACAGCGGCACACGGTTGACTTTCGACGCGACCTGACGCCGATCATTGAGAACAAATGCACGGAGTGCCACAACACGAAGCGCGCCGAAGCGGGACTCGATCTATCTGAAGGAGATGACCTGGTGTACCTCCGTATGGCTCACCGCTCGACCGGGTCTTCGCGACTACGCGCGGCGGTATTCAACAAGGCGTATCTGAACCTCAGTGCTGCGGCGACCGGTAAGCTGGGCAAGTATATTCACCCGGGCTTTGCCCGTAAGTCGCCGCTTATATGGCGTTTGCACGGGCACAGCTTCCCATACGACGCCAAAGTAAATCAGTGTCCGCCAAACGCGCCGCTTTCCGCCGAAGAAAAGGCGAAGTTCGCACTGTGGGTCGACCTGGGCGCGCAATGGGACAACCTGCCCGGCGACGACGAGTACCTCAGCTACAGCAAAGGTGAGAGCACGAAGCTGGCTGCTGCACACGACAAGACGATTCCGGCGATCCATCACAAAGCGATCGCCGCGGCCGAAAATCGCTGCATGGAATGCCATCCGCTGACCAAAGCGCTCAGCGTGCGGAAAACCCCGGACGAGTGGCGGGAAACAGTCGAAAAGATGGGGGCCAAACGCAAAGGCTGGATAATGCCTGAGGAGGTCGACCTGATTGCCGCCTACCTCAGTGAGATTACCGACGACGCGGGACTGATTAGAAACTGGAAGATTTGCGGCCCGTTTGACAACACCGGCGGCGCGGCGATTCGCACTGCCCTCGGCCCGGAGCAGTCGCTCGACTTCGCGGCGAGTTATCCCGGCAGGAACAAGAAGCCGGCCGCGTGGAAGCAAGTCGATTTGAAAGACGCCACCGGCGTTCTTGATTTCGAATCGCACTTCGGCAAGATCAACGGCGCGACCGCCTATGCCTACACAAATGTTCGCTCCGACCGCGACAAACTCGTTACGCTCCGCCTCAGCGGCGACGACATGTTTGAATTGTTTGTTAATGGCGAGAGGGTGCTTCAGCGGCTAATGGCGCAGGCATTTGATTACGACAAGGACATCATTCCTGTCCGTCTGGTCGAAGGCGAGAACCACATCCTGGTGAAGGTCCACGACATTAACGGCGTTTGGCGCCTGCGAGCAAGGTTAACTGAATCCGACCGCCCCGGATCGCCAGCATACCAGTTTGTACCCGAGGCAATCACGTCGGTGGACTGAGCGAAAAATCATTTCGGGGGTCGTAGTGTCCCAGAGCCGATTGAACTGACCTGATACGACATCGCGACCGGGCGCATGAGGGTCTTTGAGAAGCGGTGTAAAACTGCGACCGTCAAACTCTGTTGGCACATCCAGTCCAGCTAAAGCAGCCAGGCTCGGGCACAGATCCACCATTTCCACCAAAGCGTCTGTTGCAACACTTGGTTGCGCGAGTTCATGTGTCCGAATCAGCAAGGGAACGCAAGTACCCATAGCGTCGAGGCTCTGCATGTTGGTGTTGTCTGCCGTGATTGCGGAGCGGAGACACCGCATGTCGACCACTCTCCTGCTGCAATGTGGGCCAGCTTGTTTACCACCGATGTGACGATCACTGAAACTATTGGGGCGCATTCGGAAGTGTCAACAGTGTCTTCATAACTCTCTTGCGAACTTCCTTGAGCCCGGGATTTACTGGATGACGGACGATGCTCTCATCCAGTTGGACGAGCGCTTTCTCGTGGAAATCATGTCTTTCGCAGAAATCAAATATGGCGAGTTTGGCAGTCACGTGGCCAGGGTGGACCTCCACCGCGTGGACGTAATCACTGAGTGCTTTTTCGATCGCTTCGGTTTCCTCATAATACCGGGCTCGTCCCAGGTATCCCGCGGCCGTCTGCGGCGTGAAATCAGAAAGCAATTCCATTGCATCTGCGTCTTGGCTCTGCTGCGTTAAGAGCACAACCAGAGACATCGTCGCAGATTCCGCGCTGTGATGATCGAACAGAGAGATTGAGGACCCATCGTTCTGAATTCGCCCATACAAGGCAATTGCCTCCCGAAATGTCCTGATTGCTGCGACTCGTTCGCCAAGGGATTGCTGGATTGTTCCCAGGAAGCACAGGGTGCGATATGTCAACATATGCGCGTGGCCGTAGAGCTTCCGACGTAGTGCAAGACATTCGAGACACGCGAGTTCAGCCAACGAATAGTCGCCACGTTCGGCTAACGCCCGATAAAGGTGGTCCAGTGCCCAAGCCGTCTCTGGATGATCGTTTCCGTTGGTATGGCGATGCAGGGCCACGGCCTCGGCCAGCATCCGAATCGCCGGATCAAGTTCGCCCCGCAACCGTTTTGAGGTGCCAAGGCTGTGAAGAATCGCCGGGACCGCTGCTCGTTCCATGTTGTCTGACGCGCGAGCGATCGCCAGCGCTTCCTCTGCTATGGCCTCTGACTCAGCGCGCTTGCCGGCACTCCGCATGTAGAGCTGCAAAGCATGCATTGCGTTCAGTGCTCCATCCGAAGATGGATCGATGTCGCGATAGATCGCCAACGATTCCCGGATCAGAGGCTCCGCTCGGTTCAGATCTGTGCGGTTTAGTTGCAGGGCGTAGGCAAGCAAAGTTTCGGCAAGCTCTTCCGGCTTTGCCGTGAGCCTCCGTAAATCGAGGGCTTTCTTCAGGTGCAGTTCCGCTTTTTCGCTTTCCCACAACCGATAGTACGCCTTTCCAAGTGTCAGTCGTATGGTTGCTTCGACTTCCGGATAGTCGTCCAGCTGATCGTCCAGATCCCTGCTGTAACTATCCAACAGCTCACGAACGGTATAGTCCGATCCATTTGTGCTGTCCGGATTTGCCGATTCGAACACATTCTCCATCATCGCGACAATCCTTCCTGCCCTTGTCGCCTCGCTGATCGCCTCTGCCTTTCTCTTTTCGGCGAGTAGCAGGTTCTCAGCGGCAGAAGTGAGAGCCTTGTCTTTTTCGGCTAGGGCTTTCGTTCGAGCCACCAGTGCTTCAGACTTTTCGATCTGTTCGACTGTGATATACCTATTGCTGACCGCGAGTATGACAACGGCGACTAACAGCAATATCGCGCTCGACGCTCCGGCAGACCACACCAGCGGCTTATGCCGCCGTGACCATTTCGCAGAACGTTGGATCAGGTTAGGTGGTTTTGCTTTGATTGGGCGATCTTCGAGAAACGCTCGTAAATCATCGGCCAATTCGCCGGCCGTGGCGTACCTTTCGTCCGGCCGCTTCTCGATGGACTTGAGAACAATCGTTTCCAGATCGGGCAAGATTGAACGGCTGAGCTGACGCGGCTTTGGTGGATTCTCGAAGGCGATCTGTTTAAGTAGCTCCTGACGGTTGTCGCCTTCATACGGAGGCTTCAGCGTCAGCAATTCGTATAATGTCGCACCCAGGGAATAGATATCGCTGCGCTGGTCAATCACGGCTCGTTTGGCCAGCGCCTGTTCGGGACTCATGTACCGCAGCGTCCCGATCAGATCGCCCGTCATCGTCATGGCCACATCCGATTCGATTCGCGCCAGCCCGAAGTCGGTCACTTAGACCTGGCATTCGGCGTCAATCATCAGGTTCCCGGGCTTAATGTCTCGGTGCAGGACTCCGTGGTCATGAGCATGTTGCAGTGCTTCAGCGACCTGGTTTCCAATCCGGGCGACCGATCCACAGAACTCTCGACCTTGTTCGCGGGTTGCAAGGGTGTTGGTGCTGGCACGGTTGTCTGCTCGTGTCGGTGTGGCTAAACGGTCCTCCCTCGTTTCACGGCGCTGTTCCTCGGTTGCACCGGAAGGAGCCGAATGTTCAGCCTTCGAGAGTATTCCGCTGAGCGATTGGCCGGTCAGCGGAAGGTCGCTCCGCTGCAAGGCACCAAGATGATCAATGACGTCGGCGACTGTTTGGCCGTGGATCATCTGCATCGCGTAGTAATGCACACCTCGATCCTCGCCCATCGAATGGACCGAGACGATGTTGGGATGATCGAGCGCGGCAGCGGCACGGACTTCGTTCTGAAATCGCTGCAGCGCATTGTCCCGAACCATCCCGGCAAACGGCAGGACTTTCAACGCGACCATACGTCCGAGTGAAAACTGCTTTGCCTCATAGACCACCCCCATGCCGCCACGGCCAAGCTCGCGAAGAATGCGAAAGTCGCCCAAGGTCTTTTCCGGCATAATGAAGCCAGACGGAGCCTGCGATTCCGTAAGGGTGTGCGCGTCGTCATGGCCGGAGTCAGCAACGGCTCGTAGCGCCGGCAGGGCGTGACGCAGCACGTCGGCGACTTCCGGATGTTGCTGCGCATAGGCTTCCACGTCGATTGATTCGCCACGCGCCATCCTGGATAGGATCGCATCGATCATCTCACCAAGCGCACCTTCGTCGGATTCCAATGGCTCCTGCTCATTCATCGTCAGTCCACTCTGCTCTCGCCGGTCAATCCACTCCGGGCCATGGAGCTTAGAAGTCGCTTGAGCGCCCTGCCGTGCCGCTGTCGCGCGGTCGCCCGTTCGATGCCCAGAAGCTCGGCAGCCTCGGAATTGCTCAATTCCTCGACATATCGGAGGATCAGCATCTCACGATCGGCCTCGGGCAAGGTTTCGATGATCTGCCGAACGCGCTCAGCCAACTCCTTTCGCTCAATGATCTTGCTGGGAGTGCCACGGATCAGGTTCCGCGCGATCAGCTGGCTTGATGCGTCCGACATTCGACATTCACGATCGACCGCGCGGCGGGCGGCGCCCAGGTGACGGCGGCGTTGAGCTCCGAGCTGTTGCATCGCTTCGCCACGCAACCACAGCTTGAACGAGGTCGGTCGACGCTGGACAAATTCTTCGATCCGCCTGGTAGCCACGATTTGTGTCTCCTGGACAACATCGGACGCATCGACGCGGCCGCGGAGGGCGGCATCAAGTCGCAGCTCGATCACCCGACGCAGGTAATCCCGGTGCATGTCGACCAGCTCACTGAGCGCGGACCGGTCTCCCATGCCGGCCGCCTGCAGCAGTCGGTCTGTGTGGGTCGATTCGTTGTCGTCTCCCAATGAAAGTTCTCCCACCTGCCTACCTGCAGATCGGCTCGTGATCGTGACAGGCATTCTCGGATAATTCTGACAATCGTCCGACATTCTGCATAGCTTGGGTACGGAATCCACCCTTTCTCCTGGCATTGGCCTCGACACAACCTGGTCGCAGAGATCGTCCCGGCCCTTCAGGCCTCAAGAGGTGAGAAACCAGCCGCCTGGGGCGTTTGCATTGAAAAGAGTGACTGTCTTTCAAAAGTTCAGAGAATTCCTGTCACACTCTCTGCCCGTTCGCAGGCATAGGAGTGTGACCTCGGTGGATGGCTGTGCTGTTGAGATAACGTCTTTCGGCACACCTGACCGGATTCCACCTGAGAGTAGAAAAAAACGGACACCACACGGAAAACATCAATGTTGTTTGCTCTTCGCCGATTGACACGATTGCTTCGTTCTCGTCGACACGTGTCCCGAAAGCCCGCGAGGCGAGGCCGGGGAGTCGGAATTGAGCGGTTGGAAGATCGGGCGCTGCTGGCCTCTGTCGTTCTTGCGGACATTTACCCGACATCAAACTCCAATGCTGAGCAATTTGTGCAAGCTGGAACGGAGACGTTCTTTGTTGCGTTTGACGAAGACCACGGTCGTGAATTATGGAAGACCGACGGCACTCCGACGGGCACGCGTTTGGTGTTGGACATTAATCCAGGCACCACTTCATCCGCGCCAGAGGACTTAACCCAAATCGACAACAATCTCTACTTCACCGCGGAAGACGGGAGTTCAGGAGGGCGACATTTGTGGAAAAGTGATGGGACTGCCGGTGGCACCCGCATTGTTAACGTAGCTGCGTCCGGCTATGGAACTGCGGGAGGTCTCTCAAACCTGACCGCAGTGGGCGACACTCTGTTTTTTAGCGCGGGCATTGGTGCGACAGGTGGATCTCTAGGTTTCGAACTTTGGAAGTTCCGTGCCACAACGAACGAATCGTCCCTTGTCAGGAATATCTTCACAACAAGCGGCGAGAGCTCATTTCCACGTGAACTGGAAAGTACCAACGGGTTGCTCTTTTTCAGCGCCGACAATGATTCAACAGGACAACGACAGGGGCGCGAGCTCTGGAAAAGCGATGGCACTGAAGCAGAAACAAAACTCGTGGCAGATCTGCACGATGGAATGGGATCGTGTTGTTTTCCCAGACGCTATTTTCCCATCAGCACTCGTCCTCAACAAATCACGGGTGTCGGAAGTCAAGTGTTCTTCACGACTCAGCCGACATCCGATCTCATACAGACGACCGATATCTGGGTAACGGATGGTACAGAACAGGGCACGCGTGAACTAAGCTCAAATACCCAGGTCGATCAGCTCACGGCTTTTGACGGAAAACTCTACTTCGTCAGCGACGATGGTTTTCACGGACAGGAATTGTGGGTCAGCGACGGCAGTTTGAACGGGACGCAACTCGTCGCCGATATCCACCCCGGAGCAGACTCATCCAGCATTAGCGAACTTGTTGCCGCCGATAACCAGCTGTTCTTTATCGCGAATGACGGTGTGGCCGGAAGGGAAGTGTGGCGCAGCGATGGCACAAACGCGGGAACCCGTGTCGTCACCAACGCCGCGACGGAATTGAATTCTTCCCTAGCGTCATTACTGCCCCTGGGAGATGCCGTGTTCTTCACCGCAGACGTCGAACAGGACATCTTTTCTCCATTTCCCGATCGTACGATCGGTCTCTGGGCGAGCGATGGCACGGACGCACTTCGCATCGATGACAACAGCGTCTATTCCCCTGTCTATCAGAGTTTGTCGGTCACTCAGGACGCACTCTACTTTGAAGCTAAGGGCGTGCAGCAGGATCGACAGCTCTGGAAATATGACCGTATAGCCCCAATCGCCAGCTTCGGAGGTCCTTTTACGGTATACGAGGGTAGCGGCCCATTACCGTTGGATGCCTCGTCATCGAGTGATGTCGAACGGCAGGTAAGCAAATTCGAATGGGACTTCGACTACGACGGCAACAGTTTTGACGTAGACGCAGTCGGTGTCGACACAACGTTCAACACGACGCAGGACGGTCCATTTTCTACGACGGTGGCCTTACGAGTCCGAGATCTGTTTGGTGCGACAAACATCTCGGCCACAACAGTGACGGTGCAGAACGAAGCACCACAAATCAACGGCGTCAGTGATCTTTCGTCCGAATTGGGCGAAACCATCACGTTTACTTCCGATGTGACGGACGCCGGTCCTCTGGACGTGCTGACCTATGAATGGGATCTCGGTGACGGCACGACCGCAAGCGGCGTTGACTTGACAACGCTGGATCACGTTTATGCCGCTGAGGGTGAGTACTTCGCCTCGATAACTGTCCGTGACGAAGACAGTGGAGTCGCTCGGCTGGATTTCCGTGTGGTTATTGCACCACCGGTCCAGTTACGCACCACGTCCCATTCACTCACGGAAGGGGAAGCAGAGATAGAGATATTTGTCGACTACGTTGCTGTCGCCGACGAAGATGTTGTGATTCCGCTGAGTTTTCAGGGACGGGCCGTCGAGGGCTTTGACTTCGAGGCTTCCGGCAGTTCGATCACCATCCCCGCCGGTCAGTCGAGTGCGAGTGTCGTGATCACCGTGCTAGAGGACACGCTGAGTGAAGACATCGAACAGATTGAAGTTGTGCTGGGCGTGCCCGCGAACGCGAGCCTGGGGCCAAACTCGGCGTTTGTGATTGCCGTCACTGACGACGATCCGTTGCCGGAAGCGACGCTGACATCATTGGGACGTCAACTGGATGAGAGTGAGGGAAGCATTCAGGTCACTGCTCAGATTTCTGCAGTTGCCGGCCGCGATGTCGTTTTGCCATTAGCCTTCACGGGAACCGCGACTGTTGGTGACGACTATTCTTTGCCAGCGGGATCGCAGATTGTAATTCCCGAGGGAGAACTGTCCGCGTCGATCGACGTGGTGATTCTCGACGACGAGGTGGGGGAGAGCAGTGAGTCGATTTTCGTTTCACTGCAGACTTCATCGACAGCAGTCCTCTCAGATGATCCGACCGCGATTGCCGAACAGACTTTGATTATCAGGCAGAATGACATCCCCAGTGTGGCATTTCGGACGGTCTATCATTCAATGCCGGAAGATGGTGGCGAAGTTTCCGTTGAAGCCAAGCTGTCCAACGCGTCGGACGTGGAAATAGCGGTCCCCTTGGCGGTGAGCGGCACGTCGAGAGCCGACGAATTCAGCATCAGTCCGGCGAACGAAGTGGTGTTTTCACCTGGGCAGACGTCTACCAATCTCACGGTGTCCATAATCGACGACACGGCGATTTACAGTTTGTTGGATTCAGGGGGGCCGAATGATGAGTTCCGTGAGGAAACGATTATTGTCGAACTGGTGGAAAGTGAAGATTCGTTTGTTGGAGGTCGATCGAGTTTCACGGTCAATGTGATTGACGACGATCGACCGATGGTTACGTTTGAGTCAAAAGACTCTGTTACCTTCCCTGGTGGGAGTGTAGTTGAGAATGCCGTTTGGGAGAACGAGGGTGTCTTTACGATTACAGCGCAGATTCCCGAAGCGATAGAAGAAGATATCAACATTCCGATACACGTCTCGGCACCGCTACTTCTAGAGGATTTGTCTGAAATTGGAAACTTTGTCACCGCCACGATTGGGTTGGAGTGGAACACGGATGTGTGGGACACGGATGTGTGGGACACGGATGTTAGTCTCCGCAGTACATCGATCACGATTCTCAAAGGCCGCACGTCAGCTGACTTCGTTATAGACATATTCAACGATGGTCGCCTTGAGAATCATGAAACTGCCTACTTGAACTTTGATTCGCCTCCAAACGCAGATTTGCAAACGGGCTGGATTGCGTTCCATGTATTGGATGACGATCCGTTAGTCGGGCTCTACAGCGACGGCCCTGAAGAACTCGCGGAAGGAGAGTCTGCTGGTTTTTTTGCTTACGTTGACCGTGCTATCAATCGAGACATCGATGTCTCACTCGTCGCGGCCAGTTATATAGACGCTAGCGAATCCGATCTCATCATGGACCTGGCTCAACCTCTCATGATCCCAGCCGGCGAGTGGGAGTCGAATCGCTTTTCGGTCACAGTAATTGATGATGACCTCCCCGAGCTCAAAGAGAGCTGGGGATTCATGGTAGGAACGCTCAGTGAGGGGGCAGAGTTATTTGAACACGAAGAATACAAATACAATTATCAGCAATTCTATAATTGGAGGGGGCATGGCTATGAGCATGAGCCGCGTGTGGGATTCGATATTCCTACAAGTGATGGTGTATCGTCAGGCATAGATGTAAAGTTCCGGGGCACAAGTAAGCGTACGCATACATGTGGCGAAGATGTCGGTGACGTCGTGATAGACGTCAAGCTGTCGAAAGCTCTTCACTCAGACATTTCGCTTGAACTCCAACTAGCAACTGAGCCTTCGGCGACATCTGGTAGCGATTGGTGGATCCCAGCCAACAATGGGCTCGCACTGGTCACGATTCCAGCAGGAAAGACATCGGCTTCCTGGACCATAAGAATTAAAGACGACAAGAAACGCGAGAAAACCGAGCAGTTAGTTCTGAATGCTATAATCGTAGACGGGCCTGATTCTCCAGATAAAGTTAAATGGACTGGACGATCTGATTCTGACAGGTCCCGAAATCTAGTGTTGAAGATTTCCGATAACGATAAACCGGCTAGCATCCCCGGGACCCTGGCTCTTGAAGAGGCCCCGGTCGTTGAAGCTGTGAACGTTGACAAGAGTATCATCTCATCACCGCCGTTAGGAACACCGCCCAGCGCGCCAATCGGGCTAAATACTCTTGCGATCTGGTCTGGTTCTGATGGTTTCCTGGCCGATTCGTTCGTGTTTTTTGACGCCAATCAGAATGGCGTCCGCGACAATGCCAGTTCGTTCGGTTTGGAAGCCGCTACCACCACACTACAGGACGGTAGCTTCGCGTTCACGATCGATCAATCACTGGATACCAACGGCGACGGTGCCTTCGACGAAGACGACGGAGTCGTCGTGCTGACCGGCGGAACCGACATTTCGACTGGTTTCACTCTGGACTATGCGCTGACGGCTCCGGGGGGATTCTTTGCCGTTACGCCGGGTACGACAGTCATCACCTCCCTGGTCCAGAATCATGGCCTCACCGCTGAGCAGGCGCAAACTCGTCTGCTGGATGCGTTCGCCCTGCCGCAAACCGACCTGCGAACATTCAATCCGGTTGCTGAACATGCCGCAGGGAATCGGGCTGCGACGGAGATTTTGGCAGTCAATCTGCAGATTCAGGACACAGTGAAACAGGTGACGTCGTATATCTCGGCGCTGCCTCTGTCGCCTTCCAGTGAATTTGTGGCGGCGGCTGTTTTCAGGGATATTGCCGACAAGATATCAGATGCCGAATCATCGCTGGACCTTGCGCAACCATCCATTATTAATTCTATCCTTCACGGAGCCACGATCCGCACGGCAACTTCAGTGGCGTCAACGGATGCAGACGCCGTCGCCGACGTGATTGCGGCGGGCAACCGTCACATCGCCACCATCAACGCCGACAACCCATTTGAATACCTGGAAAAGGCAGTCCAGGTACAGGTTGTCGCTCAGGGAACGGCATCAGTTGATCTTGCCGCAATGGCACGCGGTGAATTGACCTCGACGCAGGTCCAGTCGACCTACACCGGCACATCGCTGCAGGCCCTTATTGAGAACGCCACCACCGAAGACGTTCTGCCCACTGTGGTCGGTGTGTCCGATGTCATTGTGTTGGAATCTGATTCGGGAACTGTGGCAGAATTCACGGTGTCGTTATTGAACCCGTCAGTGAATACGGTCCGCGTGGATTTTGCGACCGATGATGTCACCGCCACGGTAGCCGATGGAGATTATACGGCGGTGTCCGGCACACTGGAATGGGCACCCGGTGATTCGACGCGGCGGACCATTCAGGTACCGATCGGCGGCGACAGTCAATTCGAATCTGATGAACAGTTTATTGTTGTTCTCGGCAATCCGGAATCGGTTGCCCTTCGCCGGGATCTGGGAACAGCAACAATCGTCAACGATGACGCGTTGACCTACACGAGCCCTGACGTTCCGGAATCTGCAGAAGTGGTGATCGATCTTCAGGGTGGTGATTTTGCGATTTATGACCGCGACGTCCGACAGGCGTCCGGAAAGTTCTCGCAGGGTGTGCCGGTGACAGTGTCGACGGCTAACAATTCTGGCACTGAATTTTCAATTGATGTGGCTGGTGTCAATCCGTTGGTCTCGGAGGGATTGTTGGTCGTCGGCAATGGCGTGACCGACGACACGCTTTCAATCTTTGACGCGCGTGCGACCCAGGTGATCCACACGGTCCTTTCACCGACGTCCGGATCGTTCGACGTCGACGGTGAAATCATTCACTATGTCGATGTGGAATCTCAATCAGATTCACTCACCGCCGTGGTCACCGGCATTCCGGAACAAACCAGCGAGGCTTCGGCAATTTCACTCACCAGTGTCCTGCCGGAACGAGACGAAGGGCATGTGGTTTCCCTGCTCTGGGAAGTTACTCAGGCTGATCAAGTTGTCGCCACGGGCACTGAGCCCACGCTGAACTTTACGCCACAGGACAATGGTGACTATGTGGTGACCCTCACCACGACCGGCGATTACCGGGGCACGGGAATTACCACAACAACGATCCACGTCGACAATGTGCCACCGAGTCTTACGTCAACGAATGCGATTGTTGAAGTGAACCAGGGAAACGTCGCCGGTAACGGAGGGTCCTTCTTCGATCCTGGCGGTGACAGTGTCATCCTGACGGCTTCTGTTGGTACGGTCGTCCAGAACGGCAACGGCACCTGGTCCTGGTTATACAACACCAGCGTCGGCCCGATTGATTCTCAAGCAGTCACCGTAACAGCGACGGACTCCGACAACGCCGCGGGGTCTGTGAGCTTCGAGCTGACGGTGTTGCCTCCGCATATCGTCACCAACACCAACGACAGTGGCCCCGGTTCGTTACGGGGGGCATTGGAATTTGCCAACAGTAACCCAGGCCCGGACACCATTGTCTTCAATATTCCGACAACCGACCCGGGCTACGTGGACGTGGATTCGGGCCTGTCTGGCGGAGACCCTGCCGGCGATGCGTTCCTGATTCAGCCACTTTCCGCATTGCCTGTGCTGACGGACGCAACTGGCGGCACGACGGTGGATGGGCGCACACAGACTCTCTTCGGTGGTGATACAAATCCATTCGGACCGGAAATCGTGGTTGACGGAAGTCAGGCGAACTCCGGATACGGCCTGAAGATCACTTCCGATGAGAATCAGGTCTTCGACCTGAATATACAGAACTTTCTGCGGTGGGGCGTCCTGATCACCGGAGCCGTAAGTGACAACTGGATTGCGGGCAATTTTATCGGGACTAACGCAACAGGGCGAGCAGCCGCCGGGAATGGAGAGTTTGGGGTCCGAGTCGAGTTTGGTGCAACGGAGAACATCATCGGCACCAATGGAGATGGAGTCACGGACGTTGCCGAACGAAACATCATCTCCGCGAACGGCGGGGATGGTGTCGCCATTGTTCATTCCGGTACTGAGCGGAACGTCGTCGCCGGCAACTTCGTGGGAACGGATGCGACCGGACAGTCGGCTCTCGGTAATGGACGCTACGGAGTCAATATTACTTCTGGGCCGAAGTTCAATCTTATAGGAACAGATGGTGACGGGATCGCCGATGCCAGGGAAGGGAATCTGGTTTCCGGAAATGGAGGTTCCGGAATCGCGATCCTGCGTACCGGAAGCAGCCACAACAGCGTGGCCGGCAACCGCGTGGGAACCGATTTAACGGGCACTCTTCCCGTTGCCAATCAAGCCCACGGTGTCCTGGTCGGCGGTGGTGCCACGTCGAATCTGATTGGCACGGACGGCAATGGTGTTGCCGACGATATGGAGCGAAATATCATCTCCGGCAACCAGGGGCATGGCGTCGCGCTCACTGTCTCCGGCACTGAAAACAATGTTCTGGCGGGCAACTTCATTGGGACAGACGTGACGGGTACAACCGCGCTGGGCAATCAGATTCATGGTGTCCTGATCACTGCCGGAGCCAGCAGCAATCGCATTGGGGCCGACGGCAACGGCGTGGCAGATGCAACAGAGGGCAATACGATCGCGTTCAATGCATACCATGGAGTACAGGTGGCGAACAGCTCCTCAATACGCAATTCAATCCGCCGCAACTCCATCCACTCGAACCGCTATCAGGGTATCAATCTGGTACCGACCGGCGTCGTGCCGAATGACCCGGGCGACGTCGACAGCGGACCGAACGACCTGCAGAACTTCCCGGTTCTGGCCTCTGCCGTCACCCGGAGCAGCACGAAGATCAGAGGAACAATTAACAGTACGGCGAACACCGCATTCACCATTGAACTCTTTTCGAATGCCACTATTGACTCGACTGGTTTCGGTGAAGGCGAGACGTTCCTGGGGGCGATCGTCGTAACGACCGACAGCAGCGGAAACGGCAATTTTTCCATAACATCGGCGACGCTCGTCCCCGTCGGTCATTTCATCACCTCCACTGCCACGGACCCCGTCGGAAATACGTCAGAGTTCTCAGCGGCACAGGTTGTAGTCGACAATCTGCCTCCCACAGCAGAAGCGGGCAGGACGTACTCAGTTCCTGAGGATAGCAGCGTCCAACTGGATGCGTCAGCCAGCACCGACCCGGATCAGGGTGCTCAGACGCTGTCCTACGATTGGGATCTGGATGGTGATGGGATCTTCGGCGAAACCGGTGCGACGGCAACACGCGGAGACGAGGTCGGTGTCGCTCCGGAGTTTTCAGCTGCCGGCCTCGATGGTCCGACTTCCGTGATGGTCAGTCTGCGGGTGACCGACGACCGCGGCCTGACCAGCAACGACACAGCCACCATTGACGTCAAGAACATTGCGCCAACGTTGCAAATTGACCCGGTTGCTGACATTGACGAAAACGGTACCGCAACGGTCTCGGGCACGATCAGCGACGCTTCGCCGGTGGACAGCTTCACGCTCAAGGTCGATTGGGGCGACAGCTCCCCAGAGGAACAGATTGTCTATCCGGCTGGCACAACCGACTTCAGTGCAACGCACCGGTATCTGGATGATCGCCCAAGCGGTACGTCATCGGACGATTACACGATCGACCTCAGCCTGTTCGACGATGACATGTCAATTGACCGGCTGGTTCGTACCGGTGACACCATTGCCGGGAAAACGATGATAGGCATGACCTCGCCATCAGTAAACAATTTGGGCCGAATGGTCTTTACCGGTGGTTATGAGGAATCGGTAACCGGGGGCAACGGAGTGTTCCTTAAGGACATCAACACGGGTGTCGGAAGTTTGGTCGTCTCTTCCGGTGAGACGATCAATGGTCACGTGATATCGTATTTTGAAGAGCCATCGATCAACGACTCCGGGCTGATCGTTGCTCTCGGACATTTCCCTGGTGGCCGGGGGATCTTCACGTTTGATTCGGTATCCGGCGCACGCGAGCAACTGACGATCGCCAACAGCCCAATCTCGATCAATGGGTTGTTTGACGTGTCAGATGTCAATAACGCCGGCCAGATTGCTTTACAAGCATCGTTCACTGAAGGGGGAGAGCAGAAACATGGCATATTCCAAGTCAATGCCTCCGATGGCAGTCTTACTCGGATTGTCGCTGAAGGAGATTCGGTCGACAGCAAGACCCTCCTTACCGTGCACGACGCTCGAATCAATAACTCTGGAGAGATCACTTTTCGCGGTACGTTTAGCGGTGGGCACGGCGTCTTTACTCCCGATCGCCTGCTCCTGGCTGGTGGCGACACAGTTGCGGGTGAACTGATTCAATCGGTGTCGATTAATCAGCTTGACGTAGCGGGCACACTGTTTTTCGAAGCGATCGTGCCTACGGGCCCATCCACAGGAATCCGTGCCCTGTTTTCACTCGATGTCGACACGGGGGAAGCATACGAGCTGTTTCGAGACGGCGATCGTCTCGACGCAGTCGCCATCTTCGGTGACATCGACGGTTTGGCACTCAACGACAACCAGGATCTTATCATCCGTGGTCCATTGCAGACTGGCCCCGGCAGTGTTGCGATCTACCGTGTCCCAGCAGTACCGATTGCCCGGGCGTCGGCTCAGATCGTCGTCAACAACGTCGCGCCCTTGATCCAGAACGTGACTTTCACGTCGCCAATCAACGAGAACGATGAAGCCACGGTATCTGGTGTGATCGTCGATCCTGGCACGCATGACTACTTTTGGGTAGACATCAATTGGGGCGATGGCTCTCCGCCAGAGACGGTTTACTATCCAATCGGTTCCACTTCATTCAGTGAAAGCCATCGCTATCTCGATGATCCCAGTGGATCTTCGGCGGACCAATATGTTGTCACGGTGACTCTCCGCGACGACGACGACGGCAGCGACAGCGTCCTGGGGAGCGTGGCGGTAAACAACCTGGCGCCACAACTGGTCGACCTGGAGATTTCCGCTTCGATTGATGAAGGCGATGACGCGTTTTTGACGGGCACTATTTTTGATCCCGGTACGTTTGACGACGTGGATGTCACCATTAACTGGGGTGATGGAACAGCCGACGATAGCATTGAATTCTCGTCCAACCCGACGGTGCGAGTCGTTCTGGACTCGTCCAATGGATTTTCTGACACGCTGGAACCTGGCGTGAGGATCTATAGCACAGGCGGAGGACCCATCAAGGGCGAGAATATCGAATTTGCCTGTGGCACCAGCGATGTGGCGGTCTTCCCGGGAGTTAACAAGATTGGTGGAGGCGACACTGGTCCGTGTGGCTATGGCACGGAAGTGCCACGGCAGATCATCGCTAATGATGACAAGCTGACCGTGCGCAGCACGGTTAGCGGCGCCCTTTACGAGCTGGACATGCTCTCATTCGTTGGCGACGGGTGCGTCGATGCTGACGGCGGAGATAGTTGCCGAATTGCAAACTACCACACATCGTACTTCCGATCTTTGAACCCAGTGACAAGCGGGCCCGCCATCGACACCGCTCACACCTATGTGGACGATGGTGTTTATGCCGTGACCTTGACCGCCGAAGATGACGACGGTGGAACGAGCAGCAGCACGCTGACTGTCACAGTCACCATCGTCGCGCCCACGGATGCGGCAATTGATGTGAACGAAGGGCAAACGGCAGCAAACAGTGGAACGTTTTCACATCCGAGCTCTGACGTCGTCACGCTGACGGCCTCCGTCGGGACGATTGTCGACAACGGTAACGGCACATGGAGTTGGTCATGGGACACCAGCGACGGCCCGGACGAGACTCAAACTGTTACCGTCACGGCCACTGATTCTGGCTACGACGCAGCATCTGTCGACTTTGACCTGACCGTCCATAATGTCGCTCCCACGATGACGCTTGACCATGCAGGTGTGACCGTCGGCGAAGGTGAGACGGCCACGAATGGTGGCAGCTTTAGCGATCCCGGCGCGGACACGATCACCTTGTGGGCCAGCATCGGTACGGCCACCAACAATCTGGACGGCACGTGGAGTTGGACGTGGGATACGAGTGACGGGCCGGACGATTCTCAGGCGGTGACGATCACGGCCACCGATTCCGACGGTGCTGCCACATCGGTCGACTTCGCCCTGATCGTCAACAATGTGGCACCAACGCTGACCGGCGCCGAATCCTCTGCTCAGATATTCGACGATGCTTCTTCTGACGGAACGGTGACAGTCAACGGTGCCTTCGTCGATCCGGGCATTGACACTCACACCGTCACCGTCGACTGGGGCGACGGTACGGCAGAAGACGTTGCTGTGGACCAGACAGCCGACACATTTGCCGGCAACCATGATTATGCACATGGTGGCATTTACGTTGTGACAGTTACCGCAACGGACAGCGACGGCGCTGTGTCGCCAATACTGCAGGTTCAGTCTATGGTTCAAGGCGCTGGACTGGTGAATGGCACTTTGTACATCATTGGCACAAATGGCGACGATCACGTTGATCTGAAATTCAAAACAAAGAAGGACGAATTGAAAGTCGACGCCAGGCTGAATCAGCACAAGGGTAAGGGTAAGGGCAAAAAGAAGCATGATCACGGGGACCACATAAAGGAAACGTTCACCGCTTCAGCAGTCGATCGAATTGTCGCTTTGTTGGGTGACGGCGACGATCGCTACCGTGGCGGCGGCGGTGGTTCGGGCGGAGCTGCTGATGCCGAAGTTCTGCAAGTCGTGCTTGGCGGAGCTGGCAACGACGACATCGAGGGTGGCCGTGGCAATGACATTCTGTTTGGCGGCAGCGGCCGGGACAAACTGTTCGGCGGCAACGGAGCTGACATCATGGTCGGCGGCGATGGCAGAGACAAGCTAAAAGGCGGCCGCGGCAACGACCTGTTGATTGGCGGCCATCTGGAGACCGACTGGCAGAGTCTGTTTGACGTCGATGCGGCAGCCACTCTCAGTGCTCTGGACGATGCGATGGCCGAATGGGCGTCCGGCGATCTGGCCAACACGATGGACATTCTTGGCAGCGTGCTGGACGATGAAGACAAAGACGACCTGTTCGGCGAAAAAGGCACTGACATCCTGATCGGCGGTCCCGACGACAAGCTAAAGAACTGAATTGCTCTAATGCAGAATCTCTCCTCGCGTTACATCGCCCGGGACGTCGAGGAGCTGAATTGTGGCCACGGTCTTTGCGATCTTGTGGTTGGCAAACGTCCACACGATCTGTTTATCAGGCGTGACCTCGATCACGTGCGGGGCGGTGCCAAGACGTCCATGTCCCAGCCAGTTCGTCATCACCGTATTGCCATTGGGCAATCGCTGCAGCCCGGTCATGAAGGCCAGTTGAATTCCTGGTAGATCTTCGCTGGTCACCTGCCACACCGTCCTGCCCTGGCGATCGACCTCGAACACCTGCGGCGGCTGCTTTTTTCGGTCACCGCAGGAGATAAGTGTGTTGCCGCCGGGAAGGCGGATGACACTATGAGGACCACCCGGGCCGTCGATTTCTCGAACTTGTTTTCCGTTCGAATCGTATTCGCGAACCACACCCAGCCCATAATGAGCGACCAGGTAATTGCCATTTTCCAGTTGCCGGGCGTTTCGCATAAAGGCGTGGCCACCGCTCTCACCAGCGGGCAGGATACGGACTTGCTTGACCACCTTGCCCCTGGGATCGACCTCAATAAGGCGCCCACTGCTGCACTCGGCAATAAACGTATTGCCATTAGCAAGACGTTGGCAGGCATAGATTTCGCTCTTCGACTGATACGAGAAAATCACCTCCTTCCGCCGATTGACCTCCTTTACGCCATGCCCGGTGACAAACAACACGTTGCCGTTGGGCAACACCCACAGGTCGTTGCACTGTGGGGCAGGATATTCCCACTCGACCTTACCGTCGGCCGACACCAGCATCACCTTGCCGGCACTATAGTCGCCGCAGGCGAAGGAGTGGCTGACCTGCGGTCCAGCCGACTTCACGGCGGCCGGGTCAGTTCGGCCGTCTGCTATCGTCGCAGTAAGCAGTAGAGTCGAGACTACAGCGGTCCGCACCATTTTCATTTCGTTCTCCCTGTCGAGGCACAGATCGGGCCAGTGGCGACGTTACGACCCGTTTGTCCGCGTGGGTGGGGTCGCCGATTTGGCACCGCCACCGTGTTGTATATAAGCTTCGATGTTGGCGCGTTCAAGTTCCGCCATCTTCTTCCGTTTCTGCAGGTAATGATCATACTTCTTCACATCCGCATCGCTCCATGAATTCGCCTCCGTGTAGTCGCCGCAATAGGGTACCAGGAGGTCGATCCAGCAGGCGATCTTCTCGATCTCTTCACGAGAAAGCTCGACATCGTAGTGCCCGTCTCGCAGTGTCGTCATCAATGAACTCTGCGAGGAGCCCGCGAAGTAGGGCGGAATCATCGGCGGAATCGACTGCACATTCATCCAGTTGACGACCCGGTTTGGTTTTCCATTTTGTGTCAAAGCGATGTAGGCGTCGGACCATTGCCGTCCTCCGCTGGTCGACGCGATATCTTCGAGCAGGCTGAAGGCCCTGGTGGCATCCCTGTCGGTGACATCGAGTTGCGTCGAGCCCTTGGTTTTGTCTTTCAGGTCCAGGACCTGGGAGCGATCGGAATGACAACTAACGCAATGCTTGTTCAGAATTGGCTGGATTTCCCGGTCAAAGCTGAATCCACGGGGTTCGCCGTAAAACGGTTCGAGTTTCTTCGCACCCTGAGCCAAAGCCATCGTCAGCCTTTGAGGATTGCCCACGGTATTTTTCCCCTCGTGACAGCCGACACAGGAAAACGTCTCGCCCGGTTGCAGCGTTGACCAGCTGCGCATCGATTGTACGACATGTCCGTCGCCATCGATTGCCTGAAAATAGAGTGGCGTGCGAGCTGGAACTTCGAATAGTGCCGAGCCATCTTCCTGCACCGGCGTTTCGCCAAGCACCGTTTTGGTATCCCAGGTGCCGTTACGAATTGAGACTGGTGTGCTGACCAACGCACCACCGGCTGGTCCCCGGTTGCCGTTGCTGCCAACACCGGCCGCTCGAAATCCCAGGGCCACAACGCGAAGCTTCTTAACGACACCGCGCGGCACACCATCGAGCCCAGGGCCAATGTGAATGTCCTGCACGTAATAGGTGCCGGTCTGCTGCCGATAATCGACCACGCTGGGTCGGTCCAGCGGACGAGGGCGGGCTTTCAGTGGTACCGGCTGGTTGCATGACAGACTGGGATCGTCGATCAGCAGCTCGCGGGCTCCATCCTCACGAACATAGTACAAACCGTAACCGTCCTTCGAATCCCGCTTCGTTTGATAATCGCTGTAGCTCGCCACGTATTCTGTTTCACTGATGGCAAACGGATACCCGAAATGTCCATCAAAACCGGTGTATGCGTCCACTCGTTGATAGCGGCGATCTGCCTTGTCTTCTACAAGTGGCGCCACCAGGGTCACGCCAGAGCTCTCGCGGCTGCCCTTGTTGGCGTCGATCACAATCAGCGCACCGGTTTGAATACAGTGATGACCGGTGGCAATGGCAATCAGTTTGTCTGAGCCCGGAATCCCTCGGGCATGGGCAATCGTTGTTGGAAACCAGGAATTGTTGCCGTAGTACTCGGTCTGTCCTGTTCCATCGCTGTTCATTTGAAATAGCGGTTGGGGATAAAGTTGTCCACGATCATTGTAGTCCCAGCGCGTGTAGACGACGCGTCCGTCTCGCAGCACCTGTGGATAGTTCGAATGGACCTGGTCGAAGCTCAACCGACGAAGAAATTTCCCATCACCGTTGCACGTATAGAGATTCGATACCTCAGTCCACCAGCAATCGACGATCTGTACACAGCGGGTCGACGAGAAAACAATATCGCCGTTGGGAAGATAGCAGCCCTCGTAGTCTGCGAAACCGAGCCCGAAGGTCAGTTGCCGAATCTCTCTGGTCGCAAAGTCCATCTCGTAAAGATGATAGTCGTCCTTTCGATCAGACTTCTTCCAGGCGAACAGAATTCGCTGGCCATCGTATGAAACCGAGGGATCGCGAATGACGCCATCCGCGTCCTCGATCAGCTTGGTTTCCCTGACCTCATCACCGTCCAACTCAAGCAGGCAAAGGGCAGTACCGGGAACAAAATGGCGTTCCGCCTGAGCATCCGATTGCCCTTCGGTATAAGCGTAATGCGACCCACCCATATTATAATGCATCGTGAAGACGATTTTGGGTGTCTTCTGAATCAGATTTCGCAACCGTGCGGTACGACGAACGCGGCAGGCCTTAATGTATAAGTCTCGCCAACGGGGATCGTTCCCCGGCGTCTTCTCCGCCAACAGACTGGCGAGTTCAGCCAGGATTTCCGGGCTCGATGATTCTGCCACGGCCGACTCCACCAGACGGCGTTCGAGGATGAAACCATCCGCTGCTTTGAAGCACTCTGCAGCTTTCTTTCCCGCGTCCTGCTTTAGCCAGTCTTCCAGAATTCGGGTTTGCTGCTGCGTTGAATCGTCGCCGCGACATTCGAAGGTCCACCCCGCACTGAATAGCAACGCGACTGTCAGACCGATCGGCAGCATGACAGGATTGGCCGAATTCCAGGGCAGATTCAACGTCATCAGAGACTCCGATTGTTCGTAGTGTGAACGATTCGGCAAGAGCATTTGAGCCAGCAATGTGGCAATTGGCAGCCGTCGGAGCCGCATTCACACCTGGCCGCGGGATTCACAATAGTACACAAAGCCAATACGATTTGTCCAGTTTGGCGTGGCAGGCGTGTCAATCCTGAAAGTCATAGGACTTGCAGTGTTCAGTCTCAACGTCGCTTGAAGCATTCGGGTAGTGGTGATTGTTGGGCCTGGCAGCTACAACTTCGCTGTAAGACCGCATCAGTCGTGCAGTCGAGGCATGTTGGGACTATCTGACCGGCTGGAGTGCAGTCTGTCGGCGAGTCGGGACAATTGTAATTCAAAACAATCCTTCCAGTGAGAGCATAACCTTAAGTGAACGGCGCACATCTGCTTGTAGACTGCCTTAATCAGCAAGGCGTCACCACGATTTTCGGAATGCCTGGTGGACAGACTGTCTCCATCTATGACGCGTTGCTTAAGTTTCCCGGCATACGACATGTCTTGGCGCGGAACGAGCATGCGGGCGCCTTTATGGCAGACGGGTATTCCCGGGCAACAGGCAGGCCAGGTGTCTGTCTGGTAACAGCTGGCCCCGGCATTACCAATTGCGTCACTGGATTGGGAAATGCGTATTCCGATTCGATTCCGTTTCTGCTGATCAGCGGGCAGATCAAACGGAGTGCAATCGGAAAGTCGCGAGGCTATTTTCATGAGATGGACAATTTGGGTGTCACCGCTCCGCTGACGAAATGGAATGCCTCGGCTCGATCGGCGGATGAGATACCAGGTTTGGTTCAGCGGGCATTTCACGAAATGGCAAGCGGTCGTCCGCGTCCGGTCCACCTTGATCTGCCGATCGATGTATCAGCAGAGGAGACGTCAGCCAGACCTCTGCCGGGAACTCAGGGCAAGACGCCAGTTCCCGACACGGCCGAGATTGAGCGGGCTGCCGCCTTGTTGCGGTCAGCGCAACGTCCGCTCATTATCGCCGGCGGTGGTGTCGCGTCGGCGAATGCCTGCGAGGAATTGTTGAGCCTTGCAAGATCAGTACAGGCCCCGGTATTTATGACACCGATGGGGAAGGGGGCCATATCGGACGACGATCCCCTGGCCGAGGGGATGCTGTTCCAAAGACTTACGTCTGACCTCACGAAAATGAAAGACAACTTCTCTCCCTTGCCGGCAATGGCTGATGTCGTCCTCGCGGTCGGATGCCGGTTCAGTCAGGTGGCGACGGGCAATTGGGAATTGCCGATTCCGGAGAATCTGATTCAGATCGATATCGATGAAGATGAGCTTGGTCGCAACTACCCAGCCAGGGTCGGCATCTGTGGTGACGCGAAGGTGGCTCTAGCCGAAATCAACGAAGCATTGGATACGCAACCACATTCGGGCACGGTGCTTTGGAATGCGCGGTCGCCGATTCCCGACGGGCAGCGATGGCAGATCAAGGGATTCGATCTGGTCCCCGTAATGCGCCGACTGCTTGATCGCGACGCAATCGTCTCCTGTGACGTGACTCGGCTTTACTACATGATGCTGGCGAATTTCCAGACCTACCAGCCTCGAAGTTTTCTGCAATCGTCCTGTTTCATTTCACTCGGAACTGGTTTCCCCGGCGCGATTGGCGCAAAGGCGGCCTATCCCGATCGGCAGGTCGTTGCTATCGCGGGCGACGGCGGGTTCATGATGACCTCGCAGGAACTGGCCTGCGCGGTACAGGAAAAGCTAAACGTCGTATCGATCGTGATCAACGACAGTTGCCTTAGCGCCATGAAGGGCATCCAGAATCGATCCTATGGAGGTCGTCATACGGCCGTTGATTTGATCAACCCCGACTTTGCGAAGTACGCAGAATCGTTTGGTGCACTTGGTTTGCGGGTGGACGAATTTTCCCAGTTCGAGCCGGCGTTGCGAGAGGCGCTCGATGCCGGCCGACCGGCAGTGATCGACGTTCGCGCCCCGCAGACTGCAGAGTAACTGCGGACAGCAAGAGGATTAAGAAGTGGACCACGGATGACTGGCGCTATTATC
Source organism: Fuerstiella sp. (assembly GCA_024230215.1). Classification (GTDB taxonomy): domain Bacteria; phylum Planctomycetota; class Planctomycetia; order Planctomycetales; family Planctomycetaceae; genus Fuerstiella. Next base: position 45,209 of record JAAERP010000154.1, read on the forward strand.
TCTACCAATACTCGCGGCAAACGGAGATGATCGACACCATCACCAGGCGGATCTGGGAAATGTTGCGCGCGTCAATGCCTGCCGACAACACGCTGTTTGTCTTCAGCTCTGACCACGGCGAGGGCAGGAAGGTGAAGGCAGAGCACCGGGGTTCTTGCGCGACTACCTCGAAAGGATTACCGCCTGCCGCAATGGCGGCCAGGTAACTCGCAAGTACGCCAACGAGGCCGAGGAACGTATGAAGAACTACAGAACCATGCTGAAGATGTATGACGCCATTAGCGCAGGAGAGGATGTGCTTCTGATGTGTCTGTTTGTCATCATCTGCAGTAACCCCACATTCCTTCTCGCCGGTGAACAGATCAAGGCTGCCGGAAAGGCCCGTAATAACTCCAGCGGGGAAGGGCCACGCCGTGAAGGACTTTGAGTAGGAGAAAGATTGGTCTTCCAGAGACAGGCGTAATATGAAAAGAGCCAGATTCCCCGTTCAACAAACTGAAGACACTTCAGTCAGAAAGGA
>JAAERP010000155.1 GCA_024230215.1 Fuerstiella sp.
GCAAGACCGTGAATGATCAGGTTGAGCAGACGTACACGGTATGTGTTCCTTACCAGGAACAGATGACCGGTACACGCACTGTTTGCAAGACTGTTATGGATCAGTCTGAGCAGACGTACACGGTATGTGTTCCTTACCAGGAGCAGATGACCGGTACTCGCACCGTTTGCAAGACTGTGAATGATCAGGTTGAGCAGACGTACACGGTATGTGTTCCTTACCAGGAGCAGATGACCGGTACTCGCACTGTTTGCAAGACCGTGAATGATCAGGTTGAGCAGACGTACACGGTATGTGTTCCTTACCAGGAGCAGATGACCGGTACACGCACTGTCTGCAAGACTGTCATGGATCAGTCAGAGCAGACTTACACGGTATGTGTTCCTTACCAGGAGCAGATGACTGGCACTCGAACTGTTTGCAAGATGGTTCCTGTTCAGAAGACACGTACGGTTTGTAAGGATCAGGGGCATTGGGAAGAATCCTGCGACCCCAACACAGGTTGCAAGAGGCGATGCTGGATTGCTAACCGAGTGCAGGTTGAAGTTCCTTACACATGCTGCGAGCGTGTCTCAGAAGAGGTGCCTTACACCTACTGTGTCACAAAGACCCGTCAGGAACAGCGAACTCGAACAGTTTGCACTCCTCGAGTTGTTAAGGAAGAAGTTCCTTACACTTACACTGTCTGTAAGACTCGTCAGGAACAGCGAACTCGAACAGTCTGTGTTCCTCGAGTTGTTAAAGAAGAAGTTCCTTACACTTACACTGTCTGTAAGACACGTCAGGAACAGCGAACTCGAACAGTCTGCTGCCCTCGCGTTGTTAAGGAAGAAGTTCCTTACACTTACACTGTCTGTAAGACTCGTCAGGAACAGCGGACTCGAACAGTTTGCTGCCCTCGAGTTGTTTCGGAAGAAGTTCCTTACACTTACACCGTCTGTAAGACCCGTCAGGAACAGCGAACTCGAACAGTTTGCTGCCCTCGAGTTGTTTCGGAAGAAGTTCCTTACACTTACTCTGTCTGTGTAAATCGTCCTGAGCAGCGTGAAGTTCAGGTTCAGGTCTGCCAGATGGTTGAAAAGACTGTTTCCTGCAAGGTTTTCAAACCAGCATGTAACAGCTGCAATTAGTAACTGCCTTGACGGCGATGATGAGTCCTGGGGGCCGCAGCGCAGTCAGCAACGTAAGCAGAGAACGCTCCGAAGAATCTTTCTTCGGAGCGTTTTTCTTTGCGCTATGAGGTCCGCTTTCGTCGTTCCGGCAATAATGTTCTGACCTCCAGGGCCCTCATTCGTCAGTACGTTTGTGCTTCCGGGGCATTGCCAGTCAAATACGGAGGCCTGTCGATCACGATCCACCCGGTCCATTCGGTCGGTTGCAGACGGTTTTCTGTTTAGTGACGGGGCTTCACGAACAGATCCAATGGCATGAAACACGACTAAAGTGTTATGTGTGGAAAGCCGGCTGGCGATCTGGCACAACGGGACAAAGGTGTGCGATACTGTTGTCGGGGGGTGATGCATGGAACCAGAAAACGGCCGACAGCAAGTTCCGCAACTCACTCACCTTCGGCAAACGCACGAGTGGGCACATCGGCCTGCAGGATCATGGGAAGAAAGTCTGGTTTCGCGTGGTCAAGCTGCGTTCTGCTGTCGAAAGATGAGCATCAGATCAAAAAAGAAGAATCTCTGCTGCCAGCCGATGCGTATTGAACTGCCGGCCATTCCTCTTCCTGTTGTTTGCCATCATGCCAGCTTAAAGCCCCCTGTATGGGCGGACTGCTCCGCTGTGGGAGCCCGGCGTTTCAGTGAGTCGATGTTTTCTGCCGATTGGAAGTGAGTAAGTACGGTGCTTGGACGAATTCTGCTGTGCCTCATTCTGATTCCACTGGTGGAACTGGTTCTTTTGGATCAGTTACACCAGCGAACCAGCCTGTTGACAACCGTCGTCGTGGTACTGATTACCGGGATTGTCGGCGTAAACCTGGCGCGACGGCAGGGGCTTCAGGTTTGGCACAACATTCACAAGCAGACGGCTGCGGGAAAAGTGCCGTCTCAGGAAATTCTGGGCGGAGTAATGATTTTGCTGGCGGGAGCGTTTCTGATCACTCCAGGGCTGCTGACGGACGGTGTTGGCTTTTCGTTGCTTATTCCGGGTGTCCGCCGCCGACTCGGCTCTTATCTGGCCGATTGGTTTCGCCGGAAGACCGTCACCACGTTTCAAGCGAGCACATTCAGCAGCAATACTTATCCGACAGACGAACCCAGCGTCGAAGAAGCCCCATCCGTTCGCGTCGTGGTGCCGCCGGAAGACGAAGAGCAATCGGGCGCGTCACCGAATTTGAATTGATCTGCCCTGTGTCAACAACGTCGAGACCGGGGTTACAGCAGCATCACCATGCCGTCCATCCCCATCAGTCGGCTGTAGATTGCCAGCACCTGCTGAGGCGACTCGCATTCAGGTTCCAGAGTGATGGCTACGTGGTTTCCCTTTGGTGTATTGCGAAGTGTGTATGGAGGATCCTGCTCTAGGCCGAGTTCGTCACGGACCTGTGCGATGACACGTGGGGTAAACCTGCCGTCGGCGACACCGATGACCTTGAACATGTATGGTCCCGGAAAGGAATGGTGTGCTTCCAGCATTTCGACGGAAGGTAGCGACATTGAAATTCCTTTCTGCACGCCGGATCAATGTTTGGAACTCCTCGGCACATTCTAGTGCTTTGTCACAGCCAGGTTTTAGGGTTGGCGAGGAAAACGGGGTCAGGTACCAAAAACCGGAACGGCCCGAAGGGTGCTTTGCATTTTTGGTTCCTGCCCCCCTTTTCCGGCGAATGCTTCCACCCTAAATTTTGCCTGTGACAAAGCAATAGTCTATGCTGAGCGGTTTAGGGAGGTGGGTATGCCCCTGGCCCTGCCGGTGTTTTCTTGAGCCTGAAGACACTGGCGAAGCCAGTGTCACACATGAACACACCGTAGACGCTGTCTCAGTTCGTCGGTTGGACGACGGACACTGGGAAGTGATTTCTGTTGGTCCTGGACCCACCGGGCCCATGGGTGGGGCACTCTTTGACGTGTTACGAATCTGTCCGGTCCTCAGTCGGGGCAGGCCTGCCTGGGTCTATGCACCAAGGAGCAAACTGCACCACCAGGACACGGCACTACGGGCTGCTTTCGACTTCCACAGACAGAGCGTAGATATTGCCGAAGTCAACAGGGCCGGTGGGGATTAGCATGAGCGGGGCGGCCGAGTCGCTGCTCACAGCATTGTCCATCGAAATCTCTTTGCCGTTGATAGTCAACCAGCGTTTTCTATTGCGTATTCCGCTTTCAAGTCGATTCCAACGCCCAACCGGCTCCATATGCTGCGCGATCTTCACGTCGTTCAGGTCGATCGTTGCCGTTGGTCCCGCGTTGATCAATGTTGTGCTGGATTTGTCTTTCAGGCGAACGTCAACAACAAAGCCGACGTTGTCAAATGACTCAGTCGACACCAGATTTCCGCGTGTCTCTTTACCGCCTGTGAATGCCAGGACCCAGTTCTTTGACTTCCAATGCGTTTCGGTTCCCGCTGCGGTCCATCCGTTCAGGTTCAGCCCTGTGTACAGCGAACGATAGCCGCGGTTGGCAATCGCAGTTTGTGCTGCCTGCACATCGGTCGAGGGAAGTTCTCTGATCCGGACGTTTCGATAGTGTACAATTCCGCCTTCAGATTCCAGGCAGATATAGCCTTTGCGAGGTACACAATTCTTTCCTCGCGTCACAATTTTGCCGTTGACGGCCAGTGAGATCTCGCCGTCGCGACATTCGATCCGGTAGTGATTCCACTCGGGGCTTGGCTTCGAGCGGTTTTCCGTTGGAAAAGCTCGGCTGCCACCACGTCCATTGATGGGAGTCATGGTCGCCCCGTGGATTGGAAAGATGTCCCCGTGAGTCGTATGTCCTTTTGAATTGCCGTAGTCGTTTTCCAGAACCTGAACCTCGACTCCGCGATGAAACGGTACTCCCCGTGCAGTGATGTCATCCGCCCAGACGAAGACGCCTGCGTTGCCCCGAGGAACCATGTGTCGCCATTCCAGTTCCATGACAAAGTTCTGGTACATCTTCTCTGTGCGAATTTCTCCAATCGGAGCTCCCGTACATACGAGCATGTCGTCCTGAATACTCCATGTTTCAGGCGGAGTGTTCGTGAGAACCCAACCCGACAGATCTTTGCCATTGAACATCGGCCGAAACTGGTCGTCTGCCGAAACCTGGCGGGTCAACGCCAACAGAAGCACAAGACAGGTGCAGAACGTCTTGCGGCGGAAATGGCTGTACATGGTTGCTCTCGTTATGGAAATACGTGTGGGGCAGGAACGCATTAGACCGCGCCGGGCACCGTTGTCGAAGCGCAGGACACGATTTCATCGTGTCCGGTTAGTTTAACACGCTGTCATGTGGCCCCGATCAGGGTGTCACAACCTACCAGACAAACGCCTCCTCCTTCACGACGGTGCCTCCAATGCGCTCGGGAACAGCTGGCGAAATGATTCCTGGTCCGGCTGCTGAGCGTATTCGCTGATTTCGAACATTTCGATGAATTCGATTTCCCGTCCTCGGATTTCGCCACAGCGAACGACAAGTTCGTCGCGCAGTCGGTCGGCGCGTAAACGAATGTGTCCTGCAGCCCACGACTCTACCCATGCGAGTCTTTCACTCTCATCGTCCGGAACGGTGTGCAGAATGTCCGCCTCGTACGCCAGCCACTCGAACACCTGTGAACGGTGGCAGGCCAGCATCTTTGCGACGGTCTGCATTTGTGCAGAGATGTCCATGATCACGTCGGCTCGCAGCGGAGCTGGTCTGGTGAACAGATCGGGCAGGTACGCGACGACGGGATCTTTCCGCAGGGCTGGAACGTCAGGGACGACGTGGGGGACGGTGACCATGTAGGAAGCGTCCTGGACACATTGACCGACGGAACGATGATCGGGGTGGTAGTCACAGGTTCGGTGCGTCAGCACCAGATCCGGGCGGAATTCACGGATCTCGCGAATGATGCGGTGTCGCAGCTCGAGAGTCGGTTCAAGGCCGCCATCGGGAAATTTCCAGGTTTCATAAGTCGCTCCAATGACGGCGCCTGCAGCGGCGGCCTCTGCGCGTCGCAGGGGGATCAGTTCAGCCGGCGAGCGTTCATGATGGCCGGCGGCCCCATCGGTAACAGAAATTAACTTTACGGGGCGTTCGAGTTGGCGGTAAATGGTCGCCAGGCCGCCCCCGTGGAATTCCGCGTCATCGGGATGTGCTCCCAGGATCAGCAGTCGTGGTTCGTTCTTGCTCATGATCAAACAAACTTCGTGATGCCAGGTCGGGCAATATCAATTTCGGGAGCGTCGCCCCAGTCATATGCTTTGGGGGACAGATTCTGCGTGGATTTCATGGCCTGTTCCCACGTGATCTCCTGTCCCGTGTACGTTGCCATGCGCCCCATGATCGCCAGCATCGTGCTGTGCGCCATGTACTTTCCGTTGTTCAGCGGCGTGCCTGCCCGGATTCCGGCGAACATTTCGTCGTGTTCCACCTGATACATGTTCTTGACCTTCTGGTCGAACCGCCAGGTGGTCTGGTTCGCGATCTCCAGCCGACGTTCAGAAACTTCGGCACGTCCTTTCGATCCCAGCGCGTAGGCGGACATGTTGTTCTTGCAGCCACTTTGCTGACGACAGTTGCTGAAGAACCTGGCACCGTTTTCGAATTCGTAGGCCACGCTGTGGTGGTCGAAAATGTTGCCGAATTTTGCTTCTGTTCGTACCTGCCGACCTCCCATTCCGATCGCCTTCACCGGATACTCATCCATGACCCACGCGCACACGTCAAGGTAGTGGACGTGTTGTTCAACATTGAAATCGCCGGACAGCCACGTGAAGTAGTACCAGTTTCGCATCTGCCAGTGCATATCCGTCCAGTCGTCTTTGCGTGGCTTGACCCAGATTGAACCGCGATAGTCGTTGGCAATCAACGTATGAATGTCACCGATCGCTCCGTCATGCAGACGCTGGACGGTTTCACGAAAGCCACCGTCGTAGCGGATACAAAGCCCTGACACGACCGACAGATTCTTCCGTTTTGCTTCGGCGCAGGTTTTCAGCACGGAATGGACACCCGGCCCATCCACCGCCACTGGTTTTTCCGCAAACACATGTTTGCCGGCTTCGATCGCCGCCTTCAGATGCATGGGGCGAAAATGTGGCGGAGTTGTCAGCAGGACGACATCGACATCAGATGCCAGAAGGTTCTGATACGCGTCAAAGCCGACAAATTGCTGTTCTGGCGGAATATCAACTTTGTCGGCGACGTCTTCCTGAGCAGACAGGGACCTGAGACTCAGCTGCAACCGATCTTCGAAGGCATCTGCCATTGCGACCAGCTTAACGTTGTCATCAGCCCGCAGTGCCTGCTGCGCTGCTCCCGTTCCTCGACCACCGCAGCCGATCAGTCCAACCTTCAGTACGTCGTCACCGCCTGCATACGCGCCCGCCGAAGGTGCAGTCGCTCCCACACCAACACTGGCAGCCGCCATCGACAAAGAGCTTCCAATAAACTGTCGGCGACCGGAAACGTGTGCCGTCGTCGCCGTGCGTTTCGTGTCGTTCATCGTGGGGCCTTTGTATGTTGATTGTGTGGCGGTCCATGTTTCTGCCGAACAGATAGTCGGGAGGGAGTTGTTGATCGCCGATTGAGCCGGAAGAGGACGGGGTATTCGTCAGCGATTATTCTAGAGGGATTTGCGACTGATTGAACCGAATTGGTGATTTGGCGTTCGGATGGGTGCGCTCAAGGATTACGGTATTTCAGGCGACGAGCGACTTCCAGTATTGATTCCACTGTTTGCTGTACATATTTGCGCAGAGTCCGACCATTCGGTTGACACGTCTGACTCGCCACCTTGCTCCTGTTTGCTTGA
>JAAERP010000156.1 GCA_024230215.1 Fuerstiella sp.
ATCACGAACAGGTGTCAGATCACCAGAGCGACGGTATTCCTGCAGCGACTCATCGATGTTGATGCCCAGACCGCGCGCAGCCCAACCCATGTGGGTTTCAAGGATCTGCCCGACGTTCATACGCGATGGCACACCCAGCGGGTTCAAACAGAAGTCAACCGGCGTACCATCGGCCAGGAACGGCATGTCTTCCATCGGTACAACCTTGGAAATCACACCTTTGTTCCCGTGACGACCAGCCATCTTATCACCCGGCTGCAGCTTGCGCTTCACCGCGATAAAGACTTTGACCATCTTCATCACACCTGGTGGCAGATCATCGCCACGACGGACTTTCTCAACTTTGTCCTCAAAGCGGTGCTCAAGCGCACGCTTCTGGATCTCGTACTGCTCGTTCAGAGCCTCGACGATCTGTGCATCCTGCTCATCTTCAAGCGCCAACTGCCACCACTGACCGCGGGACAGAGAGTTCAGCAACTCGTCGTTGATTTCCGCGTTCGGCTTAACGCCTTTCGGGCCTTTCACAGCAACTTTGCCGCTGATCATGCCTTTCAGACGCGCATAGATGTTGCGGTCAAGGATCGCCAGTTCGTCGTCGCGGTCACGCGCCAGACGTTCGATCTCTTCACGCTCGATCTGCAGCGCACGCTCGTCTTTTTCCACACCGTGGCGGTTAAAGACGCGCACCTCAACAACGGTACCAAAGTCACCCGGCTTCACACGCAGCGAGGTGTCGCGCACGTCGGAAGCTTTCTCACCAAAGATGGCGCGCAGAAGCTTTTCTTCCGGCGTCATCGGGCTTTCGCCCTTCGGTGTGATCTTACCAACAAGGATATCGCCCGGCTCAACGTCCGCACCGATGTAAACGATGCCCGCCTCGTCGAGGTTGCGCAGCGCTTCTTCACCGACGTTCGGAATGTCGCGGGTGATTTCCTCTGGGCCAAGCTTCGTGTCACGTGCAGCGACTTCGAATTCTTCGATGTGAACCGAAGTAAACACGTCGTCACGCGCGATGCGCTCGGAGATCAGGATGGAGTCTTCGTAATTGTAACCGTTCCAAGGCATAAACGCGACGACCACGTTTTTACCCAGAGCCAGTTCACCGATATCGGTGGACGGACCGTCGGCAACCACTTCGCCCTTCTGAACCGTGTCACCCACTTTCACCAGCGGACGCTGGTTGATGCAGGTGTTCTGGTTAGAACGCTGGAACTTACGCAGACGATAGATGTCCACACCCGCGTCACCCAGCTCAAGGTCGGAGGTCGCACGGATAACGATACGCTGTGCATCCACTTGGTCGATCACGCCTGCGCGCTTCGCCTGAATGGCCGCACCAGAGTCGATCGCCACTTTTTCCTCGATACCGGTACCCACCAGCGGCGCTTCTGCGCGCAGCAGCGGAACCGCCTGACGTTGCATGTTCGAACCCATCAGGGCGCGGTTAGCATCGTCGTTTTCAAGGAACGGGATCAGGGACGCAGCCACAGATACCAACTGTTTCGGCGAGACGTCGATCAGGTCAACGTTTTCGCGCGGTGCCAGAGTGTAGTCACCGGACTGACGTGTAGAGACCAGCTCGTTCTGGAACTTGCCTTCACCGTCAAGCGATGCGTTTGCCTGGGCAACCGTGTGGCGCATCTCTTCAGTGGCCGACATATAGTGAACTTCGTCGGTCACTTTGCCTTCGTTAACAACACGATACGGGGTTTCAATGAAACCGTACTTGTTGACACGGGCAAAGGTCGCCAGCGAGTTGATCAGACCAATGTTCGGACCTTCAGGCGTTTCAATCGGGCACATCCGACCATAGTGGGTCGGGTGC
>JAAERP010000157.1 GCA_024230215.1 Fuerstiella sp.
ACACTTTTGCGTTGACGCAGCAGAGCGTCACCACCCGCCCATGCGTCAACAGAAAAAGATCCGCGCGCCAACCGCTCCGCCGAGCGTGCACCCTTGCAGGAACATTTATCCGATGACTGGACTCCAACAGCACAAGACCTACCGAGACCTGCCGGCGTTGGCGGGATTATGTGAAATGCATCGAGCTATCAAATCTGACTGGTCTCTCGATGAAAGCGTCACACGCCTGAAACGGGTTCACTATGTTCTCCGACGAGTCCATGAAACACTGATCGCGAGAATCCCGGGCGAACCAATCTATGAATTAAAAACACTTTACAGTCACCACGCGTACCTGTGTGCTGAGCAGGTCACGTCCATCCGCAGTCGCGTCGGCGAAATGCGAGAACCACCTTTGGGCCTCGACAAGGTGCCAGACTTAGGCCTCGAATCAACCCTGGATGAACTTTCACGGTGCCCCGATACAGTTCAATTTCTTTCAGGCGTCTACTTGGTCATGCTGCCGGAATGTCTCGCTGCGTGTGAACGTCTTCGTGTGGATGCTCATCCCGTCGCGGATGCCCCAACCGTACGCATCGCCAAGTTGATGGCCTACGAACTGACGGAACTATGTCAAACCGGTGGGCAGTGCATTG
>JAAERP010000158.1 GCA_024230215.1 Fuerstiella sp.
CGGGCCTAACGTCATTGGTGAAGTGTACAAACACGCATCAGGTGATGATCTTTGGATCTATCGATTTCAGCCTGAGCATCATGACCCTTCTGCCGATCGACGCCCAGCGGTCGTCTTTTTCTTTGGTGGTGGATGGAATGGCGGTTCCGTTAGCCAGTTTGAGAAACACGCCAGATATCTTGCTCAGCGAGGCATTGTCGCCTTTCTTGCCGATTACCGTGTGAAATCCAGACAGGGCATAAACCCAGACGCCTGTGTTCAGGACGGAAAATCTGCGATTCGATGGGTTCGTGCCAATGCGTCTCGGCTTGGTGTTGATCCGAAAAGAATCGCTGCTGGCGGGGGTTCGGCTGGTGGACATGTCGCAGCAGCCACCGGAATCTGTAACGGGTTCGAGGACCCGAACGACAGCAATGCAGAAACCAGTTCGAAAGCTGACGCATTGCTGCTGTTCAACCCTGTGTATGACAACAGTCCAGAGGGATATGGGCACTCCCGTGTCGAAGCACA
>JAAERP010000159.1 GCA_024230215.1 Fuerstiella sp.
CAATTTGAATGACTCGATCAAGGTCACCGACGTCGATCCCCAATTCAAGCACACTCGTGGCAACGATCACACAGTCTTCCCGTGTAGCAAAAGCGTGTTCAGCCTGAGCTCGCTGTTCTTGGCTGAGTGAGCTGTGCGTTACAAAGGTGGTTGTCTCAAGTCGCCGCAGTTCGGACGACAGTTGCTCGGCCCTTGCTCGGCTGTCGACAAAGACCAGCCGCTTTTCGCCACGATGCAGGCGGGAAATCACCACCGCAGCATTCTGAAGCGATCCTACGAAGTCCAGTTTGACGTCAGCCGAGTCGTTGCTTGACTCCATCGGCAGAAACACATCTCGAGTGCCTTCGCACGAACCAGCCAACCAGTCTACCAGTGTTTCCGGATTCCCTACCGTCGCGGACAGTCCCAGACGCTGAATCTCACGTCCTGTGATGCGACTGATCCGTTCCAATACTGACAACAGGTGCCAACCACGATCATCACCAGCGAACGCATGAATCTCATCAATCACCACAACCTGAACGTTACGAAACAGCGAGTTCGCATCAACATTCGGTGACACCAACATCACCTCGAGGGACTCGGGTGTTGTCAGCAGACAGTCAGGAGGCTCCCGCAGTATCTTTTTCTTAACCGACGGTTTTACATCGCCATGCCATAATGCAGAACGACGTCCCAGCAATTCGCAGTAACGCTGCAGTCGGATATCGAGGTTATTGAGCAGAGCCTTGATGGGGCAAATGTATAAGACGCTTAGACCGTTCCAGCCCTCTGTCAACATTTTGGAGGAGACAGGAAAGAAGGCAGCCTCTGTTTTTCCGCCAGCCGTAGGAGCGAGCACAATCATGTGCTTGCCATCCAGAATTTCTGGAATGACGGCCTCCTGAAACGGTCTTAATTCCCGCCAGCCAAGGCTGTTGACAATGTGATGCTGCAACGCCGGATGCAAGCGGTCAAATGTATTCAATCGTCTGCACTTTCGTTTACAGGTCGAGGTCGATGTCATCGACGTTGGTTGCACCAGCCGCCTGACGCTCGGCGGCTGTCAGCTCGGAGTCGTTCATTGTGAGTGTGTAGTGCTCTCGGGGATTGAAATCAGGAAACTGATCGACTCGATCCAAGACATCCGAAACAAGTTTCTTCAAAAAGATCCGAGGTGCTACACCGATTTTTCCGCCAAGTTTACCGGCCACGGATTGCGATAGCTCGGACACGTACTGATCGTCACACATCGCGGCGATGCGGTCAGCGGAGGCGGCGTGCTGCTGATAGATATCCCGCACTTTGCACCCCACCAACTTCAAACGCTCCAAATCGAATGCTGGTAATCGAATCTGCGGAGCACGTGGGTTATCGAATCTCGCATCCGTTTGAAAATCGACATGCAGTCTCTGTGCAAGCGGCTCGAGCCGCTGAATTCCCTGTGGGCCTTCGTAAAACGCTGGAGTCCCTGTCACGACTAGGTACAGCCCCGGGAAGCGTCCCGCATCGACTTCATCAATCAGCTGCCTAAGCGCGTTGAGACTCTTATCACGGACATCGCTGCGCACTCTCTGGATCGTTTCAACCTCATCCAGAATCAGCAGCAGCCCGGGATGCCCTGAATCCCTCAAGACGACTAATACGCCCTGTAAAAAGCTTAGCGCACCAAAATGGTCGATGTCGCCTTTGACTCCACAGAACCGTTTTGCAGAAGCGGCAACGTTGGGCTGACCGGCCAGCCATCCTAGAATGCCCTCTGCGGTGGCTCTGTCATTCGATGCAAGAGCTTGGCGGTACCCGCGCAGCGCGGCACTGAACATCGGCGCTGAATCAGTGACTTTGGCCAAACGTTGCTCAAGCAGGTCACTGGTGCGTTCTACCAATGCCTCTTGATCGTCACC
>JAAERP010000160.1 GCA_024230215.1 Fuerstiella sp.
CGATCCGGCCTCAATATGCGGCTGGGGTAGGCGTCTTCCCACTCCTGTTCGGTAAGAAACTGGATAAAAGAATTCATTCCTTCGTCCATCCAACGCCACTGCCGCTCGTCGGAATTCACGATCATCGGAAACCAGCTGTGGTCAACTTCGTGAATGATGACGCTGATTAAACTGTTCCTGGTCGACTCGCTGTACGTACCGTCTTCTTCCGGCCGCCGACTTTGAAACGTCATCATTGGATAGTCCATCCCGGGAATCGCCCCGTTCACCGAATTAATGACCGGGTAAGAGTAGTCGAACGTGAATTTCGAATAGGTGCGGATCGTGTGGATGACAGCCGCCGTCGAGTACTGCCCCCACAGTGGTTGCCCTTCCTTCGGCCAGAACGACATCGCCATGACCGGTTTGCCGCCCAACTTGATTTCCTGTGCGTCCCATAAGAACTTCCGCGACGATGCAAACGCATCATGGTGTGCACCAGACTGTATTTCAGTTTGTCGCCCTGCCTGTCGCGCACGTCGGAAACTTTGAATCCGCCATCGAACTGTTCGCGGTAGAGAATGGTTCGTAATTTGCCGTACGAAAAGTCATTGAGATCGGGGGCCGTTGTCGACAACCAGTCATCCGAGTCGAGCTCGTAGCGGTTTTGATCCAACTGTACCCACAACACAGCCAATTCGTCGGGCGAGTTGTTGTGATACGTGATTGTCTCAGAACCGGTCAGGAATTGACGCTCGTCGTCGATCTCAACATGAATATCGTAATCGACTTTCTGCTGCTAATACTCCTCACCAGGAGCTCCTGATGGTCGTCGGATGTCATTCAGCGTTGGCCACACATCGTCCAGTTGCCGGAAGTGATCGACAGAGCGTTCTTCCGCAATGACAGCAGCCGCACAGGTCAAAAGGAGAAAGGTAACAAGGCTTCGAATTGTGCAAATCATATTGAGACAGCTCATGGTCGTGGCGCGAAGTCTTGTACGATCTTACCATCGGTCCTGTTCAGTAGCAGAATAATCGCGACTGCAGTGGAGGGGCGCCACTCATCAGCCCTGGCAACTCATAGGCTTTGGCTTGTTGGAAAGGAGCAAGAATACTCACTCCATTGGGTGCTCGAGGGGCGATTTAGTTCACAGATTCTTCATCAGGAAGTTGTCGCATATCTGAGGAGCCTGGATTGATGGCATGAAGCTTCCATTTGCCGGATCGTACACAAACCAGTTTGCCACCTTTGATGGCGAACACGCCTTCGTGTGGACTCGGCGCATTGCTGCTTTTCAACGTGGAAAGAACATTCTTCCCATCAATCGTTCGATCAGAGGGAACTTCAATGCGTGCCAGTGTGCAAATGGTCGGCAGCATATCGCCCCCCCATGGTCGGAGTGAAAGGTGTCAGAGAAAGTGTCGTCTACCGCCCATTAGCCTGATCGATTGCGCCATGCTGGCAACTATGCTGCAGCCCTGCAGCCAGCGCCAATTTCGTGACTGATGGGCTCATTGCATACTTCGACATCGCGTCGCTGGTCGGAACGCCCGCTTTCCGGAGGAATTGTCCGATTAATTCAGGATTTCCCTGAAGTGAACATTTTGAGCCGGTTTTATCTGGTTTCATTGGTTTCACACGTGACAGTCCCTCGATGAAGGACTACAGTCTTGTCACGTCTTTCTATGTTTCCGCATTCCCCCCCCCTTCCTTCCTTTTTGGAGATCTGCAGATGAAGACTAGAAGAGTTGGTTTTACGTTAATTGAACTATTGGTGGTCATTGCCATCATTGCGATTCTGATCGCATTGTTGTTGCCTGCCGTTCAGCAGGCGCGTGAAGCGGCCCGTCGAACCCAGTGCAAGAACAACTTGAAGCAAATTGGCTTGGCGATGCACAATTACCACGATGTGCACCACACGTTCCCAGCGAATGTGGACGTGTCAACGAATGGCGGGGCAGTTGCCAACCGGGAGCAGGGACAGTTTTCATGGTATGTGATGGCATTGCCATATTTCGATCAAGCTCCAGCCTACAACCAGATTGATTTCTCAGAGGCGGGTGGTGGACCTCGTGCTCCCTTTAAGCCTGTCAATCAACCAATTTCCCAAATGGTGATTCCTGGTCTGATTTGTCCATCTAACGATCAGCCCGCTGCGCGACAGAATCAGCGACCGGGTTATCGCTGGAACGGCAATGGTGGCACACGAGGGCGTGGCATGATGGGCGGTACGGACTACTCAGGTAATCTTGGACATATCTGGGGTGGCTGGAAGGACTGTGGTGCGGTGCCTGACTTCGATCCCGATGGTGACGGCGTTGCGGACGACTTCGACCATCGAACCGGTCGACGAAATCAAGTTCCAGGGACGCGTTGGGTGAATGGGGAGCGCGCCAATGAGTGGGGCAACTCCAACGGTGTCTTTCAGTACACAGGTTCCAAATCCATTCGTGACATCACCGATGGAACGTCGAACACTGTGGCTGTCTTTGAAGATATGCATTGGCGGGGTGGTAGAAATGAGGCGAATGCCGGTCGGTTCGATTATCGTCATACTGACGATGCTGCGTGGTTCAGCCCACTTGGTGCCGTGAACTCAATGCGAAACCCGATTAACAACAGAAAAGGCGCGTGGCTGCAAGGTGCCGGTGACCGACGTTGCCACAGCTTCAGCAGCCGCCATGTTGGCGGCGCTCAGTGTCTTCTGGCCGATGGTTCAGTTCGGTTTGCGACTGAGAATATTGATCATCAGATTCGCTTCAATCTTGCCGTTCGAATGGATGGCAAGAGTATCGGCGAGTGGTAGTACTGAGTCACGACGTGTTAAGACAGTCCTTCGCAGCGGTTTAGCTGCGAAGGATTTTTTTTTGGTCACGCTGTTCCGTTAGACGCTTCGGTGATCCCGAATGCTGCATGACCATAGGTGTTAGCCGGATGACATTCCACTGGATTGCCTTAGTCGTTATTGGGGCCACATTGAGTGGCTTCGCGGGTTGCTCTAACGGGGCAGATTCCGGCGATCAAACATCGCAGGCAGGTTCCGGGCCAGCAACAAAGTCCGTTACCGCGTTCGACTTCTCTCCCAAAATATCGCCGGGCAAAGCGGCCGCATCCATAAGCGAACCGGTCCTGACAACTCCGTTTTTCGTCGACAGAGCCAAAGACCTGGGTGTTGCACACGAGTACCAAAACGGCGCAACAGGCGCAGTTCTGATGGTTGAAGCACTGGGCGGGGGCGTCGCCTGGACGGACTTTGATCGCGACGGGCAGGTCGACCTGTATTTTACGCAGGGCGGTAATCCGGCCGCAGAGTCACCAGGCGGCCAGCCGGGCAATGCTCTGTTCCGCAACACGCGGGGTCAGGTGTTTAAGGACGCAACATCACAGGCGCGTGTCGGTGACAGTGGCTACGGACAGGGAATCGCTGTCGGCGATTTTGACAACGACGGATTCGACGACATCTACGTCACCAACGTTGGGCCGAATGTGCTTTACAGGAACATGGGTGACGGCACATTCACGGACACCACCGCGTTCAGCAGTACCCAGGACTCTCGATGGAGTTCGAGTGCTGCGTGGGCAGATATGGATCTTGATGGCGATGTAGATCTTTATGTCTGCAATTATCTTCAATATGATCCCCGTGATCCTATGGTGTGCGAAAAAGATGGCCAGCCCGCCCTGTGCCACCCGCGTCAGTTAGAGGCGTGGCCGGACGAGTACTTCGAGAACCTGGGAAATGGCGTGTTTCGTGCACGTGCGAAGGAACTTGGGTTACAAGGGGCCGGCAATAAGGGACTTGGGCTGGCGATTGCTGACTTTAATAACAACGGTCGGCCTGACATTTACGTCTGCAATGACACGACTGAAAACTTCCTGTTTACGAATCATGTCCATCAGACGTTTGAACGGGTTGATCAGCAACTGGGAGCTGGTCTCAGTGCGGCCGGAAATGCTCAGGCCAGCATGGGAATCGCAGTTGGCGACTACGATTCAAATGGCCTGCTTGACATCTACCTGAGTCATTTTACAGGCGAATCCAATGCCCTGTACCGCAACGAAGGCGAGTACGGTTTTCAGGAAGTTTCCGGTCTGACCGGAGTTCGGCAGGCAACGCTTTCCAGACTTGGATTTGGCACCGTGATGGCCGACTTTAACTTTGATGGACGTCAGGATATTTTAACAGCGAACGGGCATATCGATGAGCAGAATGCGGATGGCGATGGCTTCCGTCAGAAGCCACAGTTGTTGACGTTTGTCGGCAACAAGTGGACGGATTGTTCGCAGTCGAGCGGTGACTATTTTCAACAGAATCTTGTCGGTCGGGGACTGGCAACGGGCGATATGGACAACGACGGTGACCTGGACGTTGCTGTCGTCAACCAGCGTGCCGCCGCAGCGGTCCTTGACAATCGCTCACAGGATGGGCACTGGCTGAAGCTCCGATGCATTGGTCGGTCTTCGAACCGCAATGGTACAAATACACGTGTGGAATACCGCTGCGGAAGTCTGGAAGGAATCGCTGAGTTGATCGGAGGGACAAGCTACTGCGCAACAAACGAACCGACATTGACAATAGGGCTTGGTCAGGCCAGTGACGAGTGTACTCTATCTATCCGGTGGCCGACCGGCACGTTGCAGACGATCGCCAATGTCGCTGTTGATCAGGAGATGACCATTATTGAACCACGTTCTGCCGAACCGTCCACTGACCACCGATGAGATATGATGCCGGATGAGCGCTTGCTCTGCGTCAGTGCCAGGTTCATTCTTCCGGAATGATGGCAAAGGTGTGTATGTCGAAGTTTCCGACAAAATCGGTGCGGAGAATTACTGGCTCTCTGGAAAGCAGACTGTCAGAACTTATGGCCTGGATGTGAACGTTTTGCATTACCTGTCGGAATCTGATTGAATAGCCGAAGCGTCCGGATTCGTGCCATTTGATTTCTTACGTGGTTCAAGATGATCAATAATACAGATGCTGAAGTCGAGGATGCCTTAGCAAGCCCGTCGCTGAGCAAACGACATCGGCGTTGGATTTATCGTCTGCTGTCCATGATGCTGTTTCCTCTGGCGTTAGGGCTATTGAACTTTTTGTGCTACCTTTGTGGCTTCGGCATTGATACGTCTCTTGTGGTTCGATCACCACGAATCGACCACGTCAATGAGTTTGTGCTGAACCGTGACGTTGATGCTGCTTACTGGAATTCGGTCGATCTGAATGGACCGGAGCAGAGACCGTTTACGATACCTAAACCTGAGGACACGATACGAATTGTCGTGGCAGGCGCCAGTTCCATCGAAGGTTTTCCGTGGGCCACAAGCCTGACAATTCCCCGTCAGATTGAAATCATCCTCAGCAGGCAACTGAACGGCCATAATGTCGAAGTTCTGAATGCTGGCATCGTCGGTATCACAAGTTTTTGTGTTTCCGACCTCGTCCGTCAAGCCCTGGTGTGCCAGCCCGATGCGATCGTTGTTTACACTGGTCACAATGAATTCTATGGACCGGGCGGTGTGTCCTCACGTGCGTCTGCTGCCATTTCCGGGACGTATTCACTCATGGTTGGTGTACGGCGTTTTCGGCTGCCGCAAATTGTGCTGCGGGGACTGACGCCCGCCCCTGATCCAGCGGATACGCTGACTCAGTTGCTGGCCCGGGATCTGCTAATTCCCTACGACGGTGTTGCGTTTCGGAAGGCTTCAACTCTCTACCGCGGCAATCTTGAGCGGATTGCTGCTGTGGGCACGAATAGCGATGTCCCGATCGTGCTGTGCTCTCCAGCCTGTAATCTGCGTCATCAAAGTCCCATTCAGTCCGTGCCGGGAGTCGGGCTAAGCGATCTGCAATGTGCGCAGAGAGACGAGTTACTGGACCAGGTTGACGGCTGCCTGGACGACGAAATGTTCGAAGCAGGATTGTTGGCAGCCCGAACGGCACAATCGTTGGATCCGGATTACGCCCTGACTAGCTATCGGCTAGCACAATGCCTGGAAGGCTTGGGGCGATCTGCGGAGGCCTATCATTACTTTTCGCGGGCTCGGGATCTGGATGGATGTCGCTTTCGGGCTCCCGCGTGCTTTGCGGAACTCGCTCGCGAAGTCGCCCGCGAACACGCCATGAGTCTGGTTGACGTCGAGCAGGCGATGGTTGATCGAGCGGGGGGGGGCGCTCCAGGGGCGGAATCCTTCGTGGAACACGTCCACTTCAATCTGGAAGCGATGTGGGACGTCTCGACGTTGATCGCCAGGGAACTGGTGCGTTGCACATCGGATACCCCGTGGCTTGACAGTAGACTGCCGACGACTGCAGAACGAGATGAACAACTTGGATTGACAGAATTCGATATTCTGGCTGGCCTCAGCATTGTGCAGCATCTGCTGGGACAGCCACCACTGAGTGCGGCACCGGACGCCTCTATCAATCTGGATAGAGGCGGAGCCCAGATCTATCAGGTGCTGAAGACGCTGAATCGTTCTGATCAGGATGAATTTCGTGCGCTGGTGGCCCAAAGAAAGACTAACGACGTTCTCCAGGACTATGCCCAGGTTGCCATGGGCGACGGACGTACCGCTGACGCGATCCGTTTGTGTCGACTGCGTTTACGCAGGACCCCGTGGCAGACGAATGGATATCTTCTGCTGGCGGAATGTCTGGTTGCGGCAGGGCAGATAGACCAGGCAGTCATTGTTGTTGACCGCGGCATGCAGCTGGCAGCCGACGGCGACAGTAAACGCCTAGGACGGTATCTCGAAGCTCTTCGCTGAACCACGCCTGACAGATCACCGCATCGGCAAAAAAAAATGTGTTCGTGAAGAGGAATTCTCTTCACGAACACAACGACATTTTTTAAATCAACCATGCTAAGCAATGGCAGTCTCACATGAGACACGTCAATCTGCTGTCTATTGAATAACCACGGCCGGTGATTGTTGCTGGAACTTAGTTTCCACCTGCACCCTGCTGCTCAGCGTAATTGTCAAAATCCTCATCTGACTCTAATTCTTCCATGGCTGGCGTGTCTTCGCCTCCCGGAGTTGGGTCACTGGCGTGGCCATCGCCCCCGGCATCACCGCACCCAGCCAGGACACAGCACATCGCAGTTGACAAGAACAACGAAAACAATTGACGCATTTTACCGACCCTTTATAGTCTGAAATTCATTCCCGAGGGGAAAGACTCCCCAAATGTGGCCAACATGCTACAGTCTATTCAGAGTATTGTCCACAAAGGGCGTGGAATGGCCTACGGATAGTCATGATTAATGCCAGTTTCCCAGGACGCGGACACCATTGAATCACAGCAGCGACGACGGATCAAAACCGACAGGATACACACTTGTCCGCAAGGTGTGTGCAGTCTTCCTCGCTGGCCTGGCGTTGCTCGGCATGGCGTACGCCGGGCGATTCTTCTATGGGCAATGGCATACTAATCGAGAACTCGCATTACAGAATCTTCTGGAAGCCTCCTACGAGGCGGAGGACTGGAAGCAAGTCGAATCGCGTGCGCGAAACCTGGTGGATCTTTATCCTCAATCGGCGAAGGGCTGGTTGTGTCTCGCCGACGCACACAGAGAACACGGCGACGAAGAACAGGCCGCTGAGTGCCTTGTTCGCGTTCCCGAGTCAGACTCCAGAGCCATCAAGGCACTCGAACTTGCGTCCGAGATTTACTTCACCGGACTAAATCGGCCGCTTGATGGGATTTCCGTGTGCCGGGATATCATTCGGATTTCCCGTCGAAATGCTCACGCGCGGCGAAGATTGATCTTTTTCTACGCCCTGACGCTTCAGCGAGCAGAACTCGTGAGGATCGTCAGAGAAAGCGTCTCCCTGCGTTGTGAACCTCCAGAGGCCTACGTCTATTTGATGTTGTCGGATCATTTGTCGTTCACAAATGGTTATCAATTGAACACCAAATGGATGCAATCAGACGTTGAGTCTGAATTGTTTCTGGTCGCGCGAGCCATCCAGATGTCCAACAGTTTGTCCACCCTTGATGATCCCGACATTGAATCTGACGAAGAGCGCCAGGAACGCCATAAACTGATGGAAGATTATTTCCGTCAATACCCGCAAAATCCGGCGATCCTTAGGTACTTCGTACGAAAGGAGGTGATCGCCGAAAATGTGAGTGCTGTTGGCGAGCTGCTGGCAAAAGTGCCTGCCGAAGCCGCTGACGATCCCGTCCTCTGGCGTTACCGAGGGTGGTATCATTTTGCCACCGACGACATCGATCTGGCCAGAAATGCATATCAAAGATCTCTTGAACTTCATCCATTGGACTGGCAGTCGTGGCACGGTCTGGCCGCCACGACTCGAAAAGCAGGTTCGCTTGCTGAGGCAGCACGGTTTCAGGCAATCGCCGTCACGGGAAAAGAACTGCGGAAAGATCTAATGCAAATCGAGGATGCTCGGTCTGTTGACCCATCATTGCTCGCTCGGACTGCCAGCTATGCGCGACAATGTTCCGACGATCAGATTGCCGATGCGTTGGACGCCAGGCTTTGGCTGATGCGGTGACCAATCGGTAAACTCCTGTATTGTACAATACGTGTGCTCTAAGGCGGCCCATCGCATCGCCAATCAATGACGTCAATGATCAGGTGGAGGCTGAAGACTTTCCGCTCCGCTCAGCAATTCTGGCCATCACGACCCACGAATCATTCCGGCGCAATTAGGCCGGATCGCACAGTTTGTTCCTGCCGGTTGGCCATCGATTAAACTGTATCGTCGCTTTCGTTCGATGCCTGGGGGGGTTCGCCGCTGCCGCTGTCGCTTTCGCTTTCGACCTGGTTAGCATCATCATTATCGCGGCTGCAGTGCACGACTATGTTGGCGATACCTTTCTTTAGGTCAATCTTTGAGACTTTCACTCGATCGCCCACCAGGCCCGTCCGCTGTGCGATGTCCTGTAGCAGTTCGGGTTCCCTGCCAGGAGTCAGGAGGGCAAGATTGTCGTACACCATACTCTGCTTCCGCTTCGGCGTACTGATCAACGACTGTTCCAGAATAAACGCTGCAGCCAGGATAATTGCGTTCGTGGCCGCCAGTTCGGCGTAGCTTGTCTTTTTGTTGGATAACGCATTGATTACGGCAATACCTACGACCACAAAAAGATAGGTCATTTCTTTGACACGAATGGCATCTGTGCGATACCGAATGATGCCGAAGATCGCGAAAAGGCCAAGGGCCATTCCCAGCCCCAGGTCAAACTTCTTGAGCGTAAAGCAAATGAAGAAGACCATCACATTCAGCAGTAGAAAGCTGAAAATGTAATTTGCGCCACCCTGATGTCGCCGATAGCACAGGAGGACCAGCGATAATACGACGACCAGATTGACCGCAAACCGGACCAGCATCTTTAGAAGATCGTCGTCGTATAACGGGACCTCAAGGAATTCCATGGCTGTTGTTCTATGCTTGGGATGGACCTGAACAGTGATGAACCAGTCTTATCACTGGCGCAACACAACTGAAAGGGGCTGGTCTGCCCACGGGAAAAACACTTGACAGAATGCTCCGAGGCGGGGACTGTCGCCGAGAAAAACGCCGTGCCGTACAAAGAATCTAATCTCTTGGAAGCTGCTCGACCAGTTCCTCGGGAAGCTGTTTGATAACGTCCAGTCCAAGCAGATAGTCAGCCCTCTTTTCACAAAACTGTCTTAATTCTCCGTCACGATTAGCAGTCGCCCGTTGAAAATCTGCGATCGTCGTTAGTTTTCGCGTATCGGCTTCTACCTCTGCCTGTATCAACTTTCGTGCTGACGCGACACGAGGTCCAAGATGTTCCCAGTTTATGTACGTTGTTGCGATCAGCCGCACGTATTGAAGGTAGCGTGTACGTAGAGTCTCATTGGCCAGCAGCTTGCTTCGCAATGGAAAGCGATCGCTGTCGATGCCAACCAAAGGATCCAGATCCACACTTGGTCGCGGACCACGACCCGACGGGCCAGAGCCTCGTCCGCCAGTACCTCGGCCTTCCGGAGGAGGAGGTCCGAAACCGGGCGGTGGACCGAATCCACGTCCTTCACCCGGTCGATCGCCACGCCCGCCCTGCCCTTGTTCACGCGATCCTCGATCGCCTTGCGGCCCATCGCCTCTGCGACGCTGGTCGTCGCGCGGACGGTCGTTTGCATTCGGCCGACCATCGGGTGGCCGCCGATCACGTGGATTTCCCTCGGGCGGTCCAAATCCCGGCGGACCAAAGCCGGGAGGACCAAAGCCTGGGCGTCCGTCGGGGCCTCCAGGTCCTCCGCCTGGCCCACCTCGACCCTGTCGGTCATGGAAGGCTTCGTTCATGTCGTGCGGAAGAATATGAAACATGCCGTCGTTGTCCTGGTACATGTTGTAGTCGCTGGCACGAGTCCAGTAGCCATCGCTGTTGACAAGCGCGACGTCAACGGCAAGGAACCACAGGACTCCGTCCAGATCCAGCACGGGGCTTAGCGCCGTTTCCATATCCTCCGGAGCAGTTTCATTTAGAAGCTTGCAAAGACTGACCAGATCGTGCCACGGTTCTTCTTTGTCCTTTGATTTGATTTCAAACCGTTGTCGGTAGGGTTCAAGTTCATCGCCCAGGTACCGCAAGCCGGCATCTCCGTTTGGGTTTCCGCTTACCTTCCAGCGGGCCCCTTTCTTCGTGTCGAAGTTCTCCTTCACGAAATCCTTATTGAACTGTTGTGAGTTCGAATAGATCCCCCAACTGCGACCGTTGATCACTACCTTTACGAAGTTGACTTTTGGCGTCGCAATTTTCTGGCCGGCAATGTGCGAGTAGAGCAACGAACTCATCATCGACGCATCACCGTTGCAATTCAGCAGATTCAGTGATTTGTAATCGTAGAGTCGCTGATCTTCATCGATGAAGTCGATCGACAGATTCAGCGAACGTTTACTCCCGGACGGAATCGTGAAGAATGAAGATGAGCCTCGGAAGCTCATGCCTACCTGTGGGTAGGTCTTGCCGTCGACCGTCAAGGTGGCGGGGATTTCCACATCTGTCGGCTTGAAGGCCGCCATTTGTTCTTCCCAGTCATCATCCTCAAAATTGATGAACAGAGTCCGAAGCACGTTTGTGTCATAGAGCCCCACGTCACCATGCGTCTGTACGTCTGCCGGTGAGACTCTCGGTCCGGGACTGCCGGCCGGCCGGCTGCCGCCGCCAGGGCCGCCGCGACCTCCGGGGCCACCGCGTCTGCCTCCAGGTCCTCCGCGCCTGTCGCCTCGTTCAGCCTGCATGGACTGCAATTCAGCCAACGCTGCCTTTCGTTCTTCGCCGTTCAACCAGCCATCATCATTGGCGTCGAATTCGTCGACCAGTTTGATGTCCGGTGCATTCGGACCGCCTGGAGGCTGGGCTGCTAAGTCCGATGGAGCCATGCCTAAGACCGTCAAAGGCACGATCGTCCAAAGTATGTACCGATATCGCGATGTAATCATTTGGAACTAAACCCTGAGAAGAATGGCCGGTCTGCAGAAAGGAGTGCTTGTCAGCGATTGATAGCAGGAATCTGCGTTTGCTGACACTAGTGCATTGTCACAGGCAAAAAGTGGGGTTGAATCGTTCGCCGGAAAAGGGGGTCAGGTACC
>JAAERP010000161.1 GCA_024230215.1 Fuerstiella sp.
CCTGACCCCCTTTTCCGGGGAATGCTTCCGCCCTAACTCTTGCCTGTGACAAAGCACTAAAGCGGTTACTTATTGTCATGGACGATACTGGCTCGTGGGAGTAACGAAACTGTCATTGAAAAGCGTTCTTCGCGGCCACAAGTCAGCGTGAAACGCTGTAGAGAATGTCCATCATGAATCACTCACGACGAAACGTGCTGCAATCCGCGTCCTGCGGTTTCGGCTTTCTTGCTCTGCAGGGCCTGTGCGTCCGACAGGTTGCCGCAGCAAAGTCCGCAGGGCTTGCCGACCGGACACCACCGCTGACAGCTCGGGCAAAGCGAGTCATCTTTCTGTGCATGAGCGGCGGTCCTGCTCAGATGGACACATTCGACTACAAGCCGCAGACAGGTCAGAAGAAACATCCCGGTTCTGTCGTTCGATTCCGTCAGCATGGAGACAGTGGCCTCTGGATATCGGAGTTGATGCCGGAAACCGCCAAACACGCGGACAAACTGTGCATCATCAACGGCATGTATGCGGATACCGGCATTCACGCTCAGTCGTTTCTGCAACTGCATACTGGTGACCGGCTGCGCAAACGCCCCAGCCTGGGCTCGTGGATCAACTACGGTCTGGGCACAGAGAATCAGAATCTGCCCGGCTTCATCAGCTTGAATACATCAAAGAGTTCAATCTACTCCAGTGCCTTTCTGCCTTCGATCTACAACGGTACACCGATTGGCGTGAACGGCGAAGATATGTCGGCGGCAACCATCAGCAATGTGGTGAGCGATCACTTGCCGCTGGCCGCAAAACGCCGACAACTGGACTTTGTGCAGTCGCTCAACCGCAGGCATCTCGATCAGCGACGCGGTGATGAGAAACTCGACAGTGTAATTCAGTCGATGGAGCTGGGTTTCCGCATGCAGGCGTCGGCACCCGATCTTCTGGATCTGTCCGACGAATCGCCGTTAACCCTGGAACAGTACCGGGTTGGGAAGAAGCTTAAGATTGGTACGTGTCGTCCCACGGATTTCGGTCGGCAGTGTCTGTTGGCTCGACGCTTCGCAGAAGCCGGCGTCAGGTTTATCGAAATCAATCACGGAGGGTGGGACCAGCACAAGAATCATCGGCGAGACCTGCAGGCCAACTGCGAGACCGTCGATGCGCCGATTGCCGCACTGCTGGGGGATCTCAATCAACGCGGCCTGCTGGAAGACACGCTTGTCGTGTGGGGCGGCGAATTTGGTCGGCCTGGTTTGACGCCGGATGACGGCAAAGACGAATCCGGCCACAACGCACGCGGGTTCACATTCTGGCTGGCAGGCGGCGGCGTCAGGAACGGATACGTTCACGGCAAAACCAGCAACACCGGCGACAGAGCTGTTGAAGGCAAGGTCCATTTCCGAGACCTGCACGCAACCATCCTGCACGCACTTGGGCTGTCAGCCAACGATCTGAACTTCTGGCACGAAGGCCGTGACCACCGCTTGACCGGCCCGGATGGCGGCAAGGTTGTGGCTGAACTCTTCGCCTGACCAGACACGTTTGCTTCAATGACTGATTGTACGGATGCGGGTGTGTGATCTACAGCTAAGAATTAGAAGACCAACCGCATTCCGGCCCATGCGTTTGTTCAACTCGGCTGCGCGAGTTTCTAGAGCAGTTTACTTATTGTCGTAGACGATACTGGCTCGTGGGAGCAACGAAACTGCTATCAGAATGCGTTCTTCGCGGCCACAAGTCAGCGTGAAACGCTGTAATCCACTGGCGTTACGCCTTTCTTCTCAGTGTCTCCTGCAGGTGGTAACAGTGGTAAATCCAGCCAGGCCAGACCGATGTCCCGCTTCATATGGCTGGTACTGTTCCCGCCGGGGCCGTCGTAGAAAAGTGCTAATCGTTCGCCAATCCGGACAACCGACGGCAGGCCAATGCACTTCTTTGACCATCATCCTGATGCATAACGTCCGGCACCACCAGGCAACAGCCAGTGACGTGGAATTATTCTCTCTTCCGGTCCTATTGCTTCCTGAGCTGCTCGATTTTCAATTCTGCCTTGAGACGTTGATTCGCCTCTACGATACACTTGAGCAGCTCAGGGTTGCGTTCCCGAGTCAGGTCGAAGCGCTGCGGGTTGTTCTGGTCCATTGGACGGTCGGATTGGTAGCACCACCAGTAGGAAATCTGCACGCGGGCATCGATCACGCTGTTGAGCGTCTTCTCGACCCACGGTTTGGCGGCTGCTGTATCCGAGTAACTTTCGAAGTAGTTGGGGGTCTTGTCCCAGACCTTCCTGTCTGCCCTGGGTCTGGCGTGCAGGCCGAGTTCGCCAATCATCAGCGGCTTACCTATGCGACTGGCGATCTGCATCCACGCCCGGTTGTCAAGGAACGTCTCGCCGCCCGCCCCGTCTGAGATGACGTAGCCCGGCTTGTTGTCCATGTACGAATGGACGTCGATCACGTGCACGGCCGCCTTCGCGTAGAGCAGTTCGAAACATTTGAACTGCTGCTCGAACGTGTCCTTATCCCACGAACGACGTCGGTAAAGGTTCCATTGTGCCTCACGCATATGCGACCCGCCGCTGTTAACGAGCCGTAGCGGATCAGTAGCCTTGATGCGTCTGGCCACGTCGTCGAAGAAGCCGGCCACATCTTTGAGCATGGGCATGCGCTCGCCATTATAGATCCGGTCCTTGTTGCCGATGTCAGCTGAAAGCGTCGTCTCGTTGCCAACTTCCCACATCAGTACGGCTTTGCGGTGTCTGTAGCGCGCCACCGTCTCGTCGATATACCGGTACAGTAACTGCCGCCCGCGCGACTGCGGGTCCGTCATCAGTTCGCGCTTGTGTTCCTTGCCGTGAACCCAGCCTTTGCCCGGCACCAGTGTCGTGTCGGTAAACGTGCCTGCGGCCAGAGACCAGACGACGCGGATATCGTGCTCATCGCACAGCTCAAGCGTCTTGTCGAGCGCCTCGTAGAGAAGCTTACGTTTGTTGGGGTCCGCGTAGGAATCCGGGCCTCCTGGCCCCCAGGGCAGCGCGAAGAAACGAATGGTGCGGAACCCCATTGCGTGCAGCTCACGCAATGCCCTGTCCTGCGCCTGCACCATCGGGTTCGCGCCGTCGAGCGTCCTGCCTGACGAGAGTTCATCGTACAGCTGCCAAAGCAGGTCGAACTTGTTGAAGCTGATCTCCGCGAACGGCTGGCCTTCGAGATAGAACCGGCCTTCGCGTAACGAGAGCACATCATCTCCTGTCAGTGAAGTAGATCCGATCCTCCGTTCTGCGGCTCCCAGATGCGGAAAACCCAGTGCCAGGACAGCTGCAAAGACCACCAGAACAACAGTTGGAGATCGGTACATTCGCATCGACTTGTCGCTTTCTATCTCTTCCATCTGCTCTAATGCAGTTTACTTATTGTCGTGAACGATACTGGCTCGTGGGAGTAACAAGACTGCTGTTGAAAATCTCTCTTCGCGGCCACAAGTCAGAGTGGCACGCTGTAATGTCGCGAAAAAGTGCGATCCATCTTGTCCTGGATATCCTTGCAGCGCTTACGTTCAACGGTCAGAATCAGCGGGGACTGAGTTGAGCATCCATTCGAGTAGACAAGCCACCGGTCCTCCGTTGCATCCGATGGTTATGGCGTCCTTTTTGCAGTGTCAAGTTCGCCAACCAGCGAATCGAAACAAGCATCAACAGATCGTTGCGCAGTATCAATGATGATTCTGTCGCGTGACCAGTCATGGTATTCGCGGTTTTCAACATCATCCCACGTTGGCAATCTCAGTCCGGGAACGTCCGACGCCCGCGATTCAACTCGGCCGCGATGTTCGTCAGTATCTGAGCATATTACTTCGATGTTCACGAATTCAGCCCCGTTTGCATCCGCAACATCCTCCCATTCACGCCGCGTGAGTTCAATCGGATTGCACGAATCGGCGACAACATCCAGGTCGAGTTGAAGATTGTCCGCTGCGATTCTGTAGGCCAACCGGTACCCCTCACCTTCCACCTGTACTCTGCATAAATCCCGCAACGCCTGTTCAATTGTGTCGATTCGCAGGTGAACCGCGTTCACGCGCCTTGCAAGTCGTCGAGCAAGGGTTGTTTTGCCCGATCCCGGCAGCCCCGCGAATATGTAGAGTTTCGGCATAAGCTAACCTGGTGTCGATCGATGCCAGAATGACAAAGGTCACCGACTGCGGCGAGCGACGTTGGATTCAATTCGCGCCCGGACCGCTGCGCCGGTGCATGTAATGGTTTGCCGCAACTGCACCACAATCCGGTTATGTCAGGAATATGCAACTGAAGAGGGCACCAGATACGACGATCCAGGAAGCTGCATGCCATCTTTCCGAGCGCACCTTAAAGGCGATCAGGACGCTGGTCGCCGCGACGCTTAGCAGTGCAGCAACCAGCAGCTGTAGTTGAGTAACATCAAGAATCGAATCTCGAACCCGGATCGTCGTAAATGCAAACGCAGCAAACATCAGGACAGCGGCGGAAACCAACCAGGCTACTGAAGCTCGATTTCGCCAGGTTGTTTCGAACAGGAAACGTAGTCTCGAGTTGGCTGGTTGGATAGCGGCTTCAACATTTGACACGGTGATCTCCTCTGGTTGATTTGTCACAGTCAGGTTTTAGGGTTGGCGGGGAAAACGGGGTCAGGTACCAAAAACCGGAACGGAACGTGTTGGGTCCTGAATAAACGTTGTACGTGACTTCGTCGGCGAACGATCCCGTTCACCAGGCCGCGGTGGACGATTTTCGATCTCAGGACACGCGCGGCCCACGGCTTCGAGTGCAACGGTTTGTCATGTCGCCCTATCGTAGGCTTGAGTCCGCGGTGGGCTCAGAGCATTCGGGCGTTCTGTTTTCGTCGCCTCCGTAAAGAAGTTTGAATAGCTGTTCCTGTGCAGCCACAGCGGCTCCGAATGCACCTGGCAGAGTAATCTCAAAGAGCTCTTGTTCCGAGTAGCCCGCTGCGGTCAGATTGGCGACCAACCCATCATAGATTCGATAAGCGTGGAGCGTTAGAGGTTTGACGTACTCTTCCAGAACTTCTGGAATCTCATGTGACGGCCTGCGTGCATTCCAAAGAGCGGCCGCAGTTGCTTCAATCGAATTCCGCAACTCCGGGTCAACCGAACCGGAGTTGCTTAGCAACTGCTCGCGAGCAGCGTTCAGTTCAGCCGGTCGAACCAGTCCGTCATTCCCGATTGTCCACGAAGGGACAGGACGTTTTCCGCCGGTGACCACTCGCCCCAGGAGATTAAGAACCCTGGCCTGCCGTGCTGTTTGGTTCGCGTCAGGCATCTGAAAGTCGACGGCGTCAGCAATTCGATTGATGAAGTTGAATTGAAATGCAACGGTTGCAATCTCTTCCAACTCAGCGTAACTGAGTCCAGCGGCTTCGAGCTCCGCAATCAACTTTGAATCGATCTCATGCGG
Source organism: Fuerstiella sp. (assembly GCA_024230215.1). GTDB lineage: Bacteria > Planctomycetota > Planctomycetia > Planctomycetales > Planctomycetaceae > Fuerstiella. The sequence continues at coordinate 5,438 of JAAERP010000161.1, forward strand.
TCGAAGCGTCATCGCTTCCAGCAGCCTCAGGGCAGACCGCAGCCGGTCATCAACAGTAGCGGTTTTCCAGTCCGCAAGCACGGCGTCAACAACGCCTGCATCTATACCCAGCACCGCGACCGCGGTGTGTGACTCACTTCAAAAACGGCACGAGTTGAGATTCGACACGAACGCAGCGAATAATTCTCGTTCGCCTTTGCTAAAAGCACCATGCTTCGCCACGCCGCGCATCATGTATCGGATCACCCCGCGCGGTATCTGTGCGGAATCATAGGTCAGGAAGAGCATTGGCCCGGGAATGATGCCAATGTACTTACGAATGAGGTACAGCCCGGCTTTCTGTAACCAGCCGCGACGCCCTCCTTTTCCAATGTCAATTCGCATTTTGATCTATCCGTTCAACGACCGCGGTAACCGGGTTGGCGGGCCAACACGATCGACGTTGAGCCCCAATCATCGTAACCGAGGAAAGCGATGTTGAAAACCGAATGGCCACACAGCTAATGATCACCTTTTTGTTCGGCGGGGATCGAAGTTTCGGCCAGACGCGTTCGTGGCTCAATCAAGGTATGGGGTCCGAAATGGCGTCGGCAGCGACGACAAAGACAATCGTGCCCTCGCGCAGCATCGCCAGATAAAAGGGGTCAGGATCGAGCAGGGGTTCGTAGAAGCGTACGAAAACCGCCACGCCTCTCGGTTGCCGAAGCGCCTTTAGCACGGCCTTCGATTCAACACGCTTCCCATTAACGCCGAACGCACGAACCGACGTGCCAAGCGTGACCTTCTTCAGATCGTGCCAATTCATGGCCTCGGCAGATGCGGCTTTGCGAGGGACTTCGTACTTTGGACGGGAGATTTGGATTACTACGTTCCCGTCATGTTCCATGGCCGCCGCACGCCACAACTGAGGTGGCTTGTTTGGCGGTGGCTGATCACCATGTGCACTCGCACTCACAGCACACATCAACGCCACGACTATTATCACAATCATCTTCATCGAATAGCTCCCAAATCGGATTGCATCCGCATCACAAGCCAATCCAACAGGCGGTTCTTTTCGCCGCCGAAATGACCGGGTTCACCGGGCCGCGGCGAACGACATTGATTTCACCAGGCCGCGCGGCCCGCGGCTTGGTGTGCCACTGGTGCTGGACTCCCTGAACAGAAAACTGGAACTCGGCTGCGTGAGTTTCTAACCCACTGGTGTTACTCAGTCTATCGCGATGGCGAATAGAATGGTCTCCAACAATCGGGTTTGTCCTTCTTTATGTGACATCGCCCGCATCATCAGCGTTTGGAAGATGCGAGGTCTCATTGGGCGAGATACTGGGATTGGTAATCGACGCGTGCCCGGTTCAGACGATCGACTTCGCGTTGGCACATGGCCTGAAGCCTTGCCTTGATCTCTTTTACCTCCGGGGACGATGCGAGGTTTTTCGTCTCACCCTGATCGCTCTTCAGATTGAAGAGCATTTCAAAAACGGGTTCGTCGCCTTTGTGAACCAGATCGGCATCGGTGTAGTGGCGGGCAGGTTTATACATGCGTATGTATTTCCAATCTTCTTCAACGTAGCCTTCCTGCAGAGGCGTATCGCGACCAACGTAGAGATTCTCGAGGAATAACCCCTCGCGCCAGGATTTGGCCGGGGAGGTCGATTGCACCAGCGGCTTAAGACTGCGCCCATCCATAAAGGGCGATTTTTCGACGCCGGCGTAATCGAGAAGCGTGGTGGTGATGTCCAGACTGGAGACCAACTCGCTGCGAACCTGCCCACGCGTGTCTTTCGCCGCCCGCGGATCATAGATGAAACACGGAATCTTCTCCGCGAGATCGTAGAGCAACCCCTTGCCGCCCATCCCGTACTCGCCCATGAGAACACCGTGATCACTGGCAAACACGAGAACCGTGTTCCGGTCGAGTCCACGCTTTTTCAACATGTCCACCAATTCACCGACCATCTGGTCGATCTCCGTGACCATCTGGTAATAGCGGTAGTGGTGTTCCTTATTGGAGGCCAGATCGTAATCGTAGCTGTAGGTCTTGTTCCTTCCCTTGTCCTGATCCATCACGTCACGCGGGATATGACTGTAAGGGTTTTGTGTCTGCTGCAAAGGGTGGGCGATGTCGAGGTCGCGATACATTCCGCCATAGATGGGGTGCCCCTTCAATTTTGGATTGAGACTTGCGGATTCGGCGACCCGCTTGTGCATCATCCTGACCTTGGATCCGTGAGGAGTCGCATAACAGATGGACAAACAGAACGGCTTGTCGGTGGGGCGAGAGTCAAGATAACGAATTGCGTCATCGGTCTTTTTCCGGTTGGTCGTGATGGTTCTCTTCGTGCCCGACGGGTCTTCGACATCGAAATAGAATTGTCCGTGGCCATCATGCGCCTCGCAGAAATCGAAGAGGGATTCGATGGAAAAACCCTGTCTCAGCACATGCCATTTGCCCACGTAACCGGTGTGGTATCCGGCATTTTTCAACAGCGCGACATAGCTATCCTTCCACTGCGACGGGATCAGTTTCGCGGTGGAACTAAATCCCATGCGATTGACCCGCTCGTGACATCCCAGGAATATCGCGGCCCGGCTGGGACGGCACGTCGGTTCCGCGATGTAGGCATTTTGAAAGCGGGTCCCGCGCGCAAGCAGGCCGTCGATGTTTGGCGTCCTTACCCACGCGTGTCCCATGCCCGAAAAGCTATCATCGCGCTGGTCGTCGGTGAGGATAAAGAGAATATTGGGAGGATCGGCCGCCGCGACTCTGCTGGCCAGTACGCCAGGGATCAGTAGCGGTATGATCAGGATGATTCTTGATTGCATAACGATGGGACGTCTGAATTGATTGTTCATCCGACATTTCCGGTATCTAACTTAGTACTTACGGTAAGGTGATCAGCCTGGCAGAACGACCAGCATCACCGGGTTGCTGCCAGTCACGATCAATTGTAAATTCGCGCCCGGCCCGCGGCTGCGGTGCATATTTCTTTATCTGTGTTTTGTCCTTCAGTTTGAGCGACATTGCAGATGTCAATTCATGCGTGCCTTTAGATCTTCGAGATCGCACTCAAACTCGAAGAAAACCTGCATCGTCATTTCTCCAGAATGGCTCCCGCTTTCCTCAGTGTGTCTTGCAGCTGTTGCACATCCACGTTCCTGGGAGCAACTCCGTTCCTGCTTGCCAAATACGCTGCCGCACCGGCGGCCTGGCCCATCTTCATATATTCAGGCTCCATGCGCAATGAACAATATCCGAGGTGGGTGGAGGAGACACAGAGGCTGACCAACAAGCCCTCTACCTTCTGCGGCACAAGAATTCGATAGGGAATCTGATACCCCTTTACCGCAGCGACGCGTAGGTTGCCGACCGGAATCTCCAGGTGCAGGTTGTTACGGTTGTAGTCGGTCACGTGATGACTGTCGATGTGATAACCACCGCATCCGATTGAATCCGACTTAGTAGTGTTGCGTGTGGCATCGAGTTCTGAAAAGACATATTCCCCCATGATGCGACGCGCTTCACGAACGTATAGCATGAAGGGTAAGTGATCTGTATCTGCGAATTCATCTTTGGCCAGCCCCCAGCGGAGTGCATCCTTACGAAGCAACTCCGGGACAGAGGGATCGTGTTGCAAAAAGTAAAACCAGCCAAGTGTGCGTCGCTTGTATTCCTCGTAAATCTCCTCCCGACGGCTGTAGCTACCTTCAGGATAGTCAGTATGAAAACCAGCCCAATCGGTTGACACCCAGCAGCGCCACTGTGCATTCCCGTCAGCTTTGCGATTCACCATCTCTCGGGCAAATAGGCAATCAGGTGCGAAGCGTTTGATCTTTTTTGTTCTGACGTAGTCGCTCAGAAGTTCAAATTCCTCTGGGACATAACCTGTCGGCTTGTCGATCGGTACCCGATTGTCCGGATCGTCCGTAACGCAAAGTCGAAAGCAGTAGGCTTGCAGCAGTTTGTCCGCCACTTCGAGACCATGTGGTTCGTTGAACTCTGACCTGGCTTCCCGTCCAACCTTAAAAGGAGCACCCGCCCTGGCCGCAAGGTCCCCTTCGTAGGTGGCGTCGATGAAGACTTTGCCTCGGATACGTTGCATCTTGTCCGAAGAAACCAGACGAATCGTCATGCCCGTGAGGGTGTTCCCCTTCAACTCCACATCCACCAGTTGTCCGGAGACAATCACTTTTACACGGCCAGTTTCGTTGACCATTCCCCAAAGGACTTTCTCAGCAACGTGCGGCTCAAAGAACACCTTCATCGGCTGCTGGGGCCAGGGCTTCTTCTCCGAATCATAGTGAACTGCGATCCGCCTGAAGACTTCAACCGGAATTCCGCCTGTTGAGTTCCTGTCACCAAAATCGGTTCGCGTCAGGCCACCGGACATCAACCCACCGATATGCCCGGAGGGCTCTACGACAATCACGGACGCCCCGAGTCTGGCCGCCTGGACAGCCGCTGCCAATCCGCTGGGTGAGCCGCCAAGAATCACGACGTCAGCTTCGGTGGTTTCAGGCTCCGCACAGGCTGTCGAGCAAACCACTGCGATCAACACTGCTGCCAATAGAATTTTCACTCGTCCTGCTCCAATTGAAAGGGAAGCTGCGGTGTCCGCTGCAGCTCCTGGTTCGGCGCGCTGAATGACGCAAATGAATGACGCAAATGAATGCCCAACAGCGCCATCTACTTCGTTATGTCGATATTCACCGTTGCAGGAGAAAACCGCGGATCGCTCGGTCTCAATTGTCGTCCACCTGCTCACAGCGTGCTGAGGTCTGGCTTTACATCTTTCCCCGAGCTGATGCTCGCGGGGTACATCGCTTTCTGTGAATCGAGTTTTTCCACCATCTTCTTCGCCAACGTTAAGGCCAATTCCGGTCGCTTGCCGACCACGTTCGTTTTCTCAAACGGATCGTCTTTGAGGTTGTACAGTTCCCATGTTTCAGATGCGTAATTGTAGATGATTTTCCAGTCTATCTGCCGGTAAGTAGAAAACAGAGTGTTGCGGTGACGATGTGGAAAATGAGTTAGAAACTCCTGGGGGCGATGCGTCCCCTCCGTACCGGTGAAGTACGGGCTGATGTCGAAGCCGTCAATCACGGCGTCATCGGGAACGTTCGCACCGGCGATTTTCAGCATGGTGGGCATCATATCCACACAAGTGACCACATCGTGCGCCACCGAGACTGCCGGGATCGCGAAGTTCTTCTGCATTGGTTCCTGCGGGTTAACTGTCCATCGAATTCGCGCGTGAATCGCCGCTCCGCTTCACGCAGATGATAGTCAGCATGTTTCTAAATCAGCAGACGCCATTTTGACATCGGTAATCACGGTGTATAATGACAGATTGAGTCGAATCAAGAACTATGGAGTCAATGCGATGGCTGATAGCACTGAAGATGTTGCAGAGGCAGCACAAAACCGTAAACGGCAACTCGCGTTCAGCGTCTTGTTATCCAGCGTACTTCTTAACCAGCAGCTTCGATGATTTTTGGAAAGTGATCCTGCCGCCAGAGTCCGTTAACAGAAATGTGTCGCCACGCCAGCGAGACTTCCGAAGAAAGCGTGCAGCATGAATATAATATGTGTCCTCGAGGATCGTAAAAGTCTCGTGTAGATTGCCCGCGCGATCGCATACTTCAAGGAACCAGGATTCGCCACCACGCTGAATTGATCGCGTTACATTAAACTTCAGTTTCCGACAGGGATGCATCTTGCTCAGTTTGTTGATGCGATATCGAAGCAGCAAACCTTCCGATTGAGCTTGCGTCACAGCTCTGTCAACTGCATCGTACGAAGCGCCTTGTCTCGCGGCTACATCGATTAATGAATCACGCAAATGACGCAGCACCCAACGATCCCGCCCAGCGTCATCCAACGCGAAGAATTCTGTGAAATCAGCGTCGTTGATCCAGATGCCTGCAACACTGAGGCAACAAGAATACTCGCTTCGATTTGCGTCTGGTCCAAAGGTGACATTCAGCTTTACCGCGTCCGGGAGAAAGTGCTCCTTATCTAATTCGCGCCGAAGGTGGATGAGGAATCCTTCCTGTACGTGATAAGTCAGTCTGTGAAATTCCTCAGCGGACTTCCCCGCGGGCATTTGCACTGCGTCGCCAACATCGATTGCTAGATCACGAAAGATCACTCGAAGACCTCGTCGGATAACGAATTGCGATCTATGCGGCGGCAGGGATGCCGACTGATAGATCGTGCGTTGAACTTTTCCGCTTCGTGAGCCGGGCAACGACGTCCGCAACTCTCCTGCGGATTCAGTCGGGTCACACTGTGTAAACCGAAACCAGTTTAACCCTGAGAACCTCAGATGTCACCTCGAATCCGGTCAAACGCCGACAGCCGGCAGATCGAGTGACGACGGTTGTTGTGGAAGCAACTGTTGCAGGGCAGCGGGGACCGTCACATCGCCACCGACAGCCCACACCCGTCGCCTCGCAAATCGTCCATTCGCGGATGCACAGTTGCTGACTGGTTGCTGTGTC
>JAAERP010000162.1 GCA_024230215.1 Fuerstiella sp.
CGACCTCCGACGGTGGGTGGGGGCGGCTGACAGGCTGAAGAAGGCAGAGGCTGACATGGATATGACGCGCGCCCTGCTGTCCGAGTCTCTTCGCAACGGTGGGAAGAATAAGACTGAAGCCATTAACGAGGTGTTGTTCATTCTGAGCAAGGATGTGATATGACATGATACGGCCTAGATGTTATCAGTACTGACAGAACAGCTTTGATCGACGCTCGTCGCAGTCCGGAGGGTCCGCTTAATTACAGCGTACGATGCACACCCCGCTTGAGTGCATGTGCAGGGTGCTCGACGAACGAGATCATATCGTCCACGAGGCGGAAGAGATCTAGGTTATCGTCGTTCAACACCTCGGCAGTCTCGTGGCAGTCGTGCGTGCCGCCCTGGGTCGGCTGGGCCTGGGTGTGACCATCAGCACTCTGCCGATTGCCGTCGACTGTCAGCCGGTCATCTATTCCGCAGAGATCAACAGTCCATATTGAATATTGACAAACTGCGTGTCACTGGTAACGCACAGGCACATGTAGGATCGTTGCACACGACGTTGAAGGACACAACGCACGTGGCGTGGCCGACGGGGAAAACAACTTTGTAGATGCCGGCAACCACCAACAGGCG
>JAAERP010000163.1 GCA_024230215.1 Fuerstiella sp.
CAGAACCGCCTGCTCCGCAATCAGACGTTCGGCGGGACTCAGTTCAGCAAAGTTCATCGTGCAACCTCCATGGGAAAAACTATTGAAGTTGCCACAATAGTCTATCTTCCCTATTCGCGCAATCGACTATGAGCGCACCCTTGCGGCAGTGCGTTTCTGAGTGCGTCATGAACACAGTTCAGGGACAGGTGGCTATTGCTCTGTCACAGCCAGGTTTTAGGGTTGGCTGTGACAAAGCAATAGCCAGGACGCTGATCTTTCCGTCACGATTGCCAGTGACAAATGACCGTTCAGCGGAAGCGGATGATCAAGCCGAGGTGATTTCTTCGGCGTCGAAATATGGAGCCGATGCACCTGACGTGAAACGATTCTCTGTGGCATGAGGCGGAAGAATCGCTTACGCAACGGCCCAGCCGAACAGCGGACGGTTGGAAACGCGTTTTGCCGCTGTTCAGGGGATCAATTCGTTTATTGCGTGTAGGCGACGCCGTATGGGACCAGAAACATCGACGCGGGGTGTTTGTTGTCACGCTCTTGGCCATCGTTGCGCGCGTCGGTCTGTGTTCAGCGATCCTAAATCGCAAGTCGCTAGCGCTCGCCGGTGGGCGCAACCTTTGCTTGCGGCTACAGCGAGCGTGCCTATAGAGAGTCGACCGCGTCGCGATGCTGGAACGCGACGCGGTCGTCAGAATATCGCGGGGGCTTCGGAGTCCCGCTCGAACGAGAGTTTTACGCCGAGGCACTGCAGATATTCCATCAGTGCTTGGGGGGCGACGTGCCGGTCCGGCGTCACCAGGCCGTGATCGATGACTGCGTTTTCTGTCAAACGTTGCGCGACCAGCACCGCGGGTACGACGGGGATGAGATACCCTTGGTCGCTTGACGTCAGGGTCACTCGAGTGACGTTTCCCGACTCGTCTTCAATCTCGCAGCCCAGGGCTCCTGCCGAATGGCCCAGATAGCGAGACAGCGGCAGGCCCCACCGTTGGTACTTGTCGATCACCTGCCGAAGCAGCGGAAATCGTGCAGCGACGCTGAACACAAGGTTGAGGCCCGTGACGTTTGTGTCGACGAAGAAATTGGCTGTCTCGAGCGTTGGCCAGATTCGTGGCAGCGTGATCGAGTCCGCCGATTCGAACGAATACCCCATGGTGGTCCCCAGCGGCTTGGGAAGCCGAAATCTCCGGGCTGAACGCCATCCCGGCTGAGATGCGAGCGTTTTGTCGTCAAACACTCGAATCGGACGACCGACGGAAAAGAACAGCGATGCCGCAGTCGCTTCCACCGCCGTGTATCGAGTGGCGGGTACAAGAATCCCCGTTACACGAACCGGGCGTCTGACCTCGGCTATTGCAATCATTGCCGCCGAGACGGTCGAGACGCTGCTGCACGCTGTAAAGACTCTGATGCCGGCCGCGTCAATGCGGTCTTTCATGTCGTAAATGGACTGGACGAACGCAAGACTATCGGCGAGATCGACGACGTCAAACCCGATTTCGATCGCAGCCTCAACGAGTGCCGTCGTTCGTCTCTGAAACGGACCGACAACATCGACTACGATGTCACCGGCACACAGCGCGCTCCGAATTGACTGATGGTCCTCGACGTCGATCACGACGTCCGCGCTTTGCCGACGTGAACCGATCAGTGGAGACAGCCCCTCCGTCCTCAGTCGGTTTACAGCCACACCACCAAAGAAGCCAAACCCGCCCAGAACGATGACCCGCCTCATCGACGCCTTCTCATCGGGTTTGGACATACTCACTCCGTCTCACGCTGATGGTGAGAGTGTGTCAGGCAGGTTTGGTGGAATCACAAGTCTTGCCCAGTATGCGTAATCCCCGATATTTCCACAGTCCGGACGCTGGATTTGATTGCCCTCGACGAAGCTTTAAGCGAGTTTGAACGTCAATCGCCTGAAAAATCGAAGCTGGTCAAGCTCCGCTACTTCGCCGGATTCACAACGTTGGAAGCCGCCCAGGCGTTAGGAATCTCCGTCAGAACAGCCGAGCGTACATGGACTTACGCCAAAGCCTGGCTGCTGCAGGCGATCGAAGGTGATGGCTGACGGACACATTGAATGCGGGCGAATCGTGAATTCCGTAAGGAAATCGGGAAAACCGTGGCGGGGACGGCAGCCAGAATTCGCACTGTCCTCCAGTGACCGAAGTTCGAACCGTGCCGAAAGAACAGAAATGGACGAGCAAAGCATCTTTCTGGAGGCACTGGAAAAGTCCAGCCCGGAAAACCAGACCGCCTGGCTGAACGAAGCCTGTGGTAATGACGAAGCACTAAAGCAGCGAATTCTGAAGCTGCTGCAGCGCCATGAAGAAGCGCAGAGTTTCCTTGAACAGCCGGCTCCGGGGCTGGAACAAACCATCGTGCCTGATGCGTCCGGGAAGAACCTTGCCGCATCTCTCGACGCTGGGTTGGCTCCTGCGTTTGGCGAGGAAGCAGCGGTTGTGATTGGCGATGCGAATCACAGTGTGCTGCGGTCTCTTCGAAACACGCTGGACGAAGTTCCCCATGTCTCGCTGCGGGAATCGGAGGCCGAAGGAGCTGATCCAATCGCGAAGCCCAGTTCGCCGGAGATTCCGCATCACGATTCCGACAGTCGTTATCGGCTTGACGGTGAGATCGCTCGCGGCGGGATGGGAGCAATCCTCAAGGAACGGGACACGGATCTGGGGCGCGATCTGGCGATCAAGGTGCTGTTGGATTCTCACAAGGATAAACCGGAGGTGATCCAGCGGTTTGTCGAGGAAGCTCAGATCGGTGGACAGTTGCAGCATCCGGGGATCGCTCCGATTTATGAGTTGGGACAGTTCAAAGACAAGCGGCCGTTCTTTGCGATGAAGCTGGTCAAGGGGCAGACGCTGTCGAAGCTGCTGGCTGATCGCAACGACGCGGCCGACGAACGTGGCAAGTTGATCGGCATCTTTGAACAGATCTGTCAGACGATGGCGTACGCGCACAGTCGCGGAGTGATCCATCGCGACCTGAAGCCGGCCAACATCATGGTTGGCGCGTTCGGCGAAGTGCAGGTCATGGATTGGGGGCTGGCCAAGGTGCTGCAGGTCGGCGGTGTGGCGGACGAGAAAAAATCACAGACGCTGCAGCAGGGGCAGAGCATCATCGCGACGCTGCGCAGTGGTGTTGGTAGTGGGGGCGTCGGCAGCGACGCGCCGGCGTTCGGTTCGATTGGATCCGAAACTCAGATGGGCAGTGTGATGGGGACGCCGGCTTACATGCCTCCCGAACAGGCGCTGGGTGAGATCGACAACATGGACGAACGGGCCGAAGTGTTCGGTCTCGGTGCAATCCTGTGTGAAATCCTGACTGGCCAGCCGCCGTATGTGGCCGATGATGGCACGCGAGTTTTCCGTATGGCCATTCGCGGCAAGCTGGATGATGCGTTCTCACGTCTGGATGCCTGCGGAGCCGACGAGGATTTGATCGCGATTACCAGGCAGTGTTTGGAACTGGACCCCGTCGATAGACCGCGGAGCAGCGAAGTTCTGGCCGAACGGGTGACCGGCTATCTGGAATCGGTGGAAGAAAAGCTACGAGAAGCCGAAGTTCAGCGAGCAGCCGAGGCCGCACGCGCCGACGCCGAAGCGGCTCAAGCCACGGCTGAAGGACAGCGTGCCGAAGCAGAGTCCGCTCGGGCGAACGAAGAAGGAAAACGCCGACGCACCAGTCTCGCGTTGGCGGCTTCGGTACTGTTGCTGGTCGGTTTGGGCAGTGGCGGCTGGCTGTACATGCTGCGGCAGGAGGCAAATCGGCAAACGGCCGAAGCGGATGCTCAGCGACAACACGCCGGCGAAATGCAGACGCTCGCTGAGCAACGTGATGTTCAGCGGCTGGCCGCCGAGCAATCAAAATCAGAAGCGTTAAAGGCGAAGACCGCAGCCGAGCAGGCCGAAGACAGAGCAAAGGCCGAGCAGATCGCTGCCGTGGCAGCGAAGCAGCTCGCCCAAGCCGCTGAAGAAGAAGGCCGCAAGCTGCTCTACGCCACGGACATGCAACTGGTGGATACGTTGCTGAAGGACGACGAATCCAGCGCCCGACAAATCCTGAGTCGCTTGAATGCTCACGATCCTGATTTCGCCGAGAACGCGAACACGGACAATGCGACACCGGAAGACGACCTGCGGGGCTTTGAGTGGCATTACTTCAAGAGCATTTTGGAGAAGCGTTCCGTAACATTTGACGGGTTCGATCAATCCGTGGTTGGCTCGGCGCTGACCGCGAATGGAGAACTGGTCACGCTGGACAGCAATGCTCAACTACGACGCTTCGATGCAGCCACACGCATCGAAACTCGGCCGCCTCTGGACCTGAAAACTGATCGCCCATCCGTTTCAGAAGTAGTCAAGGTATTCAAGGCTGCAGGCGTTGACGAGAAAATGTGCAGTCTCTTTGAGGTGTCTGCCGATGGCCGGATGGCAGCTCTGACCAGCGGCACACAGGTACACATAGTCAACACAACGACCGGCGCGGAGCTTGTTCCGGCGATCGCAACGCTCGGCACGTACGGCGTGACGTTTTCACCCGATGCAACGATGTTGATTACCGTCGATGCGAAGATTGCCTGGTGGGATACAGCCACCGGCAAGCAACTCGCTAGTGGGTGTCCCGAAAGTCTCTCCGGCCAGTGATGCTCGTGAGGAACTGGCGTGAGGAGTGCCGAAGATTATAGCGATCTTCGTTTGCCACAGCGGCTAATACTCAACGAGGCTGATTTTTCGAGCGTTTGAACGCTC
>JAAERP010000164.1 GCA_024230215.1 Fuerstiella sp.
AGTGGTGGCAGCTGGCGCTTGAAGATGAGCAGGATGCACAGATCGTCGAGGCTCTGAACGAGCAGTACGAGATCCAGAAACGTGCGCTTGAGCATCGCTTTGAGGACAAAGTCGAGAAAGTCCGTCGTGGCGACGACTTGCCGCCGGGTGTGATGAAGATGGTCAAAGTCTTTATCGCCGTGAAGCGTAAGCTTCAGCCGGGCGATAAGATGGCCGGTCGTCACGGGAACAAAGGTGTTATTTCCAAGGTTGTACCGATGGAAGACATGCCGTTCCTTGCAGACGGTACGCCGGTTGACTTCTGTCTGAACCCGCTGGGCGTTCCTTCGCGTATGAACGTTGGTCAGATCCTTGAAACCCACATGGGTTGGGCCGCACGCGGTCTGGGTCTCAACGTTGATGAGGCGCTGCAGGATTATCGCCGCACTGGTGATCTGACTCCGGTTCGCGAAGCCATGCACTTGGCCTATGGCGATGATGTCTACGAAGAAGGCATTACCGGCATGGACGAAGGTCAGCTTCTGGAAGCGGCAGGCAACGTCACCAACGGTGTGCCGATCGCAACTCCGGTCTTTGACGGCGCCAAAGAAGGCGACGTGAATGACGCGCTGGTGCGTGCAGGCTTCTCCGAAAGCGGTCAGTCGATCCTGTTTGACGGTCGTACCGGTGAACAGTTCGCCCGTCCGGTCACAGTCGGTATCAAGTACCTGCTGAAGCTGCATCACCTTGTGGACGACAAAATCCACGCGCGTTCGACTGGTCCGTACTCGCTTGTTACTCAGCAGCCTCTGGGTGGTAAGGCACAGTTCGGTGGTCAGCGCTTCGGTGAGATGGAAGTCTGGGCTCTGGAAGCTTACGGCGCCGCCTACACACTGCAGGAAATGCTGACAGTGAAGTCGGATGACGTGGCAGGCCGGACGAAGGTCTACGAAAGCATCGTCAAGGGCGAGGACAACTTTGAAGCGGGCGTTCCGGAATCGTTTAACGTTCTGGTGAAAGAAGTCCGTGGTCTCGGCCTGAATATGGAACTCCTGGATACGGAGGAAGGTGAATGAGGGCGCAAGCCCTCACGCCAACCACTCTCCTCCCAACCGAATTTGAGGTATCAAAATGAACCAGGAACTGACGAACAACCCGTTTAACCCGCTGACACCGCAGAAAGCGTTTGACGAGATCAAGGTCTCGCTCGCCTCTCCGGAGCGGATCCTGTCTTGGTCGTATGGCGAAATCAAAAAGCCTGAGACCATCAACTACCGTACGTTCAAGCCCGAGCGTGACGGTCTGTTCTGTGCGCGTATCTTTGGCCCGATCAAAGACTATGAATGTCTCTGCGGCAAATATAAGCGAATGAAATATCGTGGTGTTGTCTGCGAAAAATGTGGTGTTGAAGTTACGCTTCAAAAAGTGCGCCGTGAGCGCATGGGCCACATCGAGCTGGCAGCGCCTGTTGCGCACATCTGGTTCCTGAAATCGCTTCCGTCGCGTATCGGCCTGATGCTGGACATGACGCTGCGCGATCTGGAACGTGTTCTGTATTTCGAAAACTACGTCGTTATCGAGCCCGGTCTGACCGACCTGACCTATGGCCAGATGTTGACCGAAGAAGAATACATGGATGCGCAGGACGCATACGGCATGGACGCGTTCACCGCGAACATCGGTGCCGAAGCGATCCGTGAGATGCTGTCCCAGATTGATCTGGAAGCGGAAGCTGACCAGCTGCGTGCTGATCTGGCCGAAGCAACCGGTGAGTTGAAGCCCAAGAAGATCATCAAGCGTCTGAAAGTTGTCGAAAGCTTCATCGAGTCCGGCAACCGTCCGGAGTGGATGATCCTGACCGTGATCCCTGTGATCCCGCCAGAGCTGCGCCCGCTGGTGCCGCTGGATGGTGGCCGTTTCGCGACGTCTGACCTCAATGACCTCTACCGTCGTGTGATCAACCGGAACAACCGTCTGAAGCGTCTGATCGAACTGCGTGCGCCTGACATTATCGTCCGCAACGAAAAGCGGATGCTACAGGAGTCTGTGGATGCGCTGTTTGACAACGGCCGTCGTGGTCGCGTGATCACCGGCGCCAACAAGCGTCCGTTGAAATCGCTGTCTGACATGCTGAAAGGTAAGCAGGGTCGTTTCCGCCAAAACCTTTTGGGTAAACGCGTCGACTTCTCTGGCCGTTCGGTGATTGTGACCGGTCCGGAACTGAAACTGCATCAGTGTGGTCTTCCCAAGAAGATGGCGCTGGAGCTGTTCAAACCGTTCATCTACTCGCGTCTGGAAGCCAAAGGTCTGTCTTCGACCGTGAAGCAAGCCAAGAAACTGGTGGAAAAAGAGCGTCCCGAAGTTTGGGATATCCTGGACGAAGTGATCCGCGAACACCCTGTCATGCTGAACCGTGCGCCAACGCTGCACCGTCTTGGCATTCAGGCGTTTGAACCGGTTCTGATCGAAGGTAAGGCCATTCAGCTGCACCCGCTTGTGTGTTCTGCGTTTAACGCGGACTTCGACGGTGACCAGATGGCTGTGCACGTACCGCTCTCGCTGGAAGCCCAGCTGGAAGCGCGCGTCCTGATGATGTCCACCAACAACGTTCTGTCGCCTGCCAACGGCGCGCCGATCATCGTTCCTTCGCAGGATATGATCTTGGGTCTGTATTATACGACCATCGCGCGTGAAGGCATGAAGGGCGAAGGCATGGTCTTTGGCTCGATCGAGGAAGTTCAGTACGCACTGGACAGCGGTGCTGTGCATCTGCACGCAAAAATCACCGCGCGTATTCCGCAGATCGACGAAAATGGCATGGAAGTTGTCGAGCGTGTAGAAACCACACCGGGCCGTGTGCGCCTGGGGTCGTTGCTGCCGCAGAACAACAAGGCGCCGTTTGAGCTTGTGAACAAGCTGCTGCGTAAGAAAGACGTGCAGAACGTGATTGACACTGTCTATCGCTACTGTGGTCAGAAAGAGTCCGTGATCTTCTGTGACCAGATCATGACCATGGGCTTCCGCGAAGCGTTCAAGGCGGGCATCTCGTTTGGTAAAGACGACATGGTGATCCCCGACAACAAGTGGACCATCGTCGATGACACCCGCGGTCAGGTGAAAGACTTTGAACAGCAGTACATGGACGGCCTGATCACTCAGGGCGAAAAGTACAACAAAGTTGTGGATGCTTGGTCGAAGTGTAACGACAAGGTTACCGACGCGATGATGGACACCATCTCCTCTGCGCAAACAGATGAAGATGGCTCCGAAGCGGAACCGAACTCGGTCTATATGATGGCCCACTCCGGTGCGCGTGGTTCTGTTACGCAGATGAAACAGCTGGGCGGGATGCGTGGCCTGATGGCGAAGCCGAACGGCGACATCATCGAGACCCCGATCATCTCGAACTTTAAAGAAGGCCTGACGGTTCTTGAGTACTTCAACTCCACCCACGGTGCCCGTAAGGGTCTGTCGGATACGGCGTTGAAAACTGCGAACTCCGGTTACCTGACACGTCGTCTGGTTGACGTGGCGCAGGACTGCATCGTGCGTATGAACGACTGTGGCACCGACAAAGCGATCACCGCCGAAGCGGCTGTGAACGACGGTGAAGTGGTTTCGTCTCTGGCAGAGCGTGTTCTGGGTCGTGTAGCGGCCGAGGATATCTGCAAGCCGGGCACCGATGAAGTGATCATCGCGGAAGGTCAGCTGATTGACGAGCGTATGGCGGATGCCATCGACGAGGCCGGCGTGGCTTCTGCACGGATCCGCAGCCCGCTGACCTGTGACGCGGAAGAAGGCGTTTGTGCCAAGTGTTACGGTCGTGACCTTGCGCGCGGCACCATGGTGAACACCGGCGAAGCCGTCGGTATCATCGCGGCACAGTCGATTGGTGAACCTGGTACACAGCTGACGATGCGGACCTTCCACATCGGTGGTGTTGCTCAGGGTGGCCAACAGTCGTTCCTGGAAGCATCTCAGGAAGGCAAAATCGTCTTTGAGAACGCCAACATTCTGGAAAACGCAAATGGCGAGTTCCTCGTCATGGGCCGCAACATGAAGTTGATGATCATCGACGATGCCGGCGAAGAGCGTGCGAACCACAAGGTTGGCTATGGCTCCAAGCTGTTTGTCAAAGACGGTCAGAAGATCGGCCGCGGCGACAAGCTGTTTGAATGGGACCCCTACACCCTGCCGATCCTCGCGGAGAAGACAGGTAAATCCAAATTCGTTGATCTTGTGACCGGTATTGCCGTTCGTGACGAGACCGATGATGCGACCGGTATGACACAGAAGATCGTGACAGACTGGCGTGCGGCGCCGAGGGGCAACGAGCTGAAGCCGGAAATCATCCTTGTGGATGCCGACGGTGAGCCGGTGCGCAACGACGCAGGCAACCCTGTTCATTACCCGATGTCCGTGGACGCAATTCTGTCGGTCGAAGACCAGCAGGACGTGACCGCAGGTGAGGTTATCGCGCGTATCCCGCGTGAAGGTGCCAAAACCAAGGACATCACCGGTGGCCTGCCGCGTGTTGCTGAACTGTTCGAAGCACGTCGTCCGAAAGATCACGCGATCATCGCCGAAATCGATGGTTACGTGCGCTTTGGCCGCGACTACAAGAACAAGCGTCGCATCTCGATCGAGCCGTCGGACGAGAGTATGGAGCCCGTCGAATACATGGTGCCCAAGGGCAAGCACATTCCTGTTCAGGAAGGTGACTTCGTCCAGAAGGGTGACTACATCATGGACGGTAACCCGGCACCGCACGACATCCTGTCCATCATGGGTGTTGAAGCGCTGGCGGATTACATGATCGACGAAGTTCAGGACGTGTATCGCCTGCAGGGCGTGAAGATCAACGACAAGCACATCGAAGTGATCGTGCGCCAGATGTTGCAGAAGTGGGAGATCCAGGACTCTGGTGAGACCACGCTGCTTAAAGGCGAACACGTCGAGAAGGCCGAGTTTGTTGCAGCCAACGAGAAGGCACTGTCTGAGGGGCGTCGTCCTGCTCAGGGTGAGCCGATCCTGCTTGGTATCACCAAAGCGTCGCTTCAGACCCGTTCGTTCATCTCTGCGGCGTCGTTCCAAGAGACCACCCGCGTTCTTACCGAGGCATCTGTCCAAGGTAAGAAGGACAAACTGGTTGGCCTCAAAGAGAACGTTATCGTGGGTCGCCTGATCCCTGCCGGTACCGGTGGCGCGACACAGAAGGTGCGCAAAATTGCATCTGACCGTGACAACGTGGTCATAGAAGCCCGTCGCGAGGAAGCGGAAGCGGCAGCTGCTCTGGCAGCGCCGACCGCAGACGACCTTCAGGCGGACGACGTGTTTGACAGCGGTCTGGTGGAAACACCGGAGAGCCGTGACCTCGACTAAGTCGCTCTGACGTTTGAGAATTGAGAAAGGCCCCCGGCACCGCGCTGGGGGCCTTTCTGCTTTTGGCTAGTGTATTTGCAGCGAAATGCAGGGATGGACTTGGCAAGGCCATCGGGCAGGCCTAGCGTCGCGCGGTTGGCTTTGGCGGAGGGCTTCGTGTGGCGGTTTTGACGGATAACACCAAGGGTGCACTTTTGATGATGTGCTCGATGGCGGCGTTTACGTTCAACGACACCTGCGTGAAGTTGCTCGGCCCTGACGTGCCGCTGTTTCAGGTGCTGTTTCTGCGTGGAGTGGCCTCAAGCCTGATGATCTGGGGGCTGGCGCGGGCCTTGGGAACATTGCGTTGGCGCATTCCGCGCCGCGATTGGGGGCTGGTGGCTCTGCGCACGGTTGCCGAGGTTGGCGCGGCCTATTTCTTTATCAC
>JAAERP010000165.1 GCA_024230215.1 Fuerstiella sp.
CCGAGCACGTAGGCATTGGTCGGCGGCATGCAGCGAACATAGGTGTGGCCGCGCGATGTCGAAAACAGGATGTGTTTGCCGTCGGGCAGATAGATCGGATCGAGATCGTCATAGATGGAGTCGGTCAGTTGACGAAGATGCGTTCCGTCGGCGTGGATTTCATAGAGGTGAAACGACTTTTCGTTATGCGGTTTGAAACAGAAGAGAACTCGCTTGCCGTCGTAAGAAACATCGGGCCGCCAGAACGATCCGTGCAGCGGTTTGACCGGCATGAGCTGTTTCAGTTTGCCGCCAGGTGAAAGCCCCTTGAGAACGAGCAATCGTGCGCCCGGCACCGCCATGTAGCCAAGACGATGCCGCGTTTCGTGACGCCACTCGCTGCCGCCCGGATAAGGCATGTCCACCAACAGAACCCTGTCAAAATCGAGAACGGGATTCTTGAACATGATTCGACGCTTGACCTGTCTCACCCGTAGATAGAGTTCACGGCCATCGCCCTGTTGCTGCGCAGCTTTCTTCTCGAGGATGTCGAGTTCGGCCAGTTCGTCTTTGACCGCAACCCGGATTCGCCCTGCGATCTGACGCGCGTACCTGATTTCGTTGCGGATGTTTGTTGGCGAAGGCCTGTTGCTCGCCTGATGCATCCAGTCCCGCTCGAGCGCGTCGCGGGCCTCGCCCCTCGAAAGATCACGCGTTTCGGGCGTCGTCGGCTCGACGTAGGGCGCCACCGCTTCGTGCTGGCGGGGCCGTTCCTGGATCAGGTTCTTGTGTTTTTCAGCCTGAAGCAGCAGCGCCGCCCAAGTTTCGGGTTTGGCGTCGTCGCCAAGTTTCTTGAGTTGTTTGTATTCCTCGCGAATGGCTTTGACCTGTTGCCATTTCTTCCGATCCACCGGCGACTGCCTGGCCCATTGGGCATCGGTCAACGGCATGAACTCGACGAGCAACTCGATCAAACGTTCGGTTTCGTACCTGCGATCAACTTCTCGAAGCACCCCGCCACCGCTCCTGTAAACTTGCACGACCTCGTCGGCCGTCAGCGCCGCACTGTAAATGCGCAGATCATCCATCGAGCCCTGAAAACATTCGTGGCCATTTGACGAACCGATGCATCCAGGGGCCGTGCCGCCCGCCACGATGTCGCCGCGGCGCGTTCGCGAACCGATCTGCCTGCCGTCGAGATACACACGCATGACCTGGCCATCGAACGTGGCGGCACAGTGATGCCAGCGACCATCCATGAGCGTGGCCAGATCAATCGGCGCGTCGCACTCGATGTAGCCGCCGATGTTCAGTCCCAGCGACAGGATTCTCCCGTTCTCCTGAAACGAAAACAGGACACGCCTGTTGCCGTCCTCCTTGCGAAAGATCTCGTTGTAGCCATCCCACCTGGTTGGCCTGGTCCAGGCGCTGAACGAAATCCTTTTCAGCTTGCCAAAATCGGGCCTGCCGGGCACGTGCAACATGTGGTTGCCGGATAGGCGAAGCGCGTCGCCAAACAACCCCGGGACTCGTCGAATCCCCGTCCCCTGTTTCGATACCGCGTGGTTGGCGTTGTCGCTTGAGTCGAGCGATTTGGCCGTGTTCGGCTGATCAAAATGCCACTGGGCCACTAGCGGTTTGTCGATCCGATGCGGCACGGCCGGCTCTTCGGCATAGGTCACGGTTGCACCCATTACTGCCCATGCGAAGATGAACACTTTCGACCGTCGATGGTTTCCAATCTGGCAGACTGTCATGATTATAGCCCCAGCAGGGTCTCCGTCCATGCGTTGGGTACAAGATGTCGATCCGTGCATACGTGCAAAATTCTGGAACGAAGAAATTAATTTGCACAAACGCACGGACTGACCCATTAGCCAATCGACATGAATGCCAGTTTACATTAGTGTCTTGAGCTTACTTTTGATTCAAGTCAATGTTTCTATGAGGTAACCTTTCATGCTGGATTTATGAAGTCTACCGCTTGTTGCCTGAGCGTGTCCGTCGGTCCTTGCGTCCAGACAACCGATGATATGCCCAAACCCGACTTTCTGCACTGCGGA
>JAAERP010000166.1 GCA_024230215.1 Fuerstiella sp.
ACTTGCTCGACATGTATCCAACCCTGCTTGAGCTCTGCGGTCTTCCGCCCAACCCGGAAAACGACGGGCGTAGCTTCGCGCGGCTGCTCGCGAATCCGTCCATGGAGTGGAACCATCCGACGCTAACGACCTATCAATTCAAGAACCACTCCATCACCGACGGTCGCTACCGCTATACCTGGTATGGCGGCCGCGCCGATGGTGCGGAGGAGCTATACGATCACGATGCCGACCCGTTGGAGCACACCAACCTCGCGAGCAATCCGGAATACAAGGAGGTCACCGCGCGGCTACGCAAGCACCTGCCGACTCATCACGAACCCAACAGCCCGTCCAATCCGCACAACGCGCTGAAAAAGTCGAAAGATCAAAAGCGCGCGGAGCGCAAGAAGGGGAAGTCGGAATGAAGTATTTCGTACTCATCGCAAGCATGCTCGTCGCTTCGGTCGCCTCGGCCGAGCCAGAGGGCTACGGGATTTCGAGCTGGGCGGGTTGGAAGCCTGGACAGGTTTCGCGGGCCGAGTGCCCGCACCTGAGGAATGTCCCGCTCATCCTGCATTGGAAAGCGCTCGAACCGCGGCCGGGTGAATACAAGTTTGAGAAATACATTGGTGAACCGCTCAAAGCCGCGGTCGCGGACGACTTGCATGCGTTTGCAATGATTTGGGTGGGGCCCTCTTGCCCAAATTGGCTTTATGAAAAGGGCGTGCCCAAAGTCTACACCGACCGCGACGTCAATCCGCTTGGCCAAAAGATGAGCAAGGAGAAGAACCGGTTTCCGTACTATGAGCATCCCCAGTACAAAACGCGGTTTTTTAAACTGATCGAGGCGTTTGGATCCTATGCCCGTGGCCTTCCGCCGGAGCTCCGCCAGCGGATTCTGTTCGTTCAAAGTTGCGAGGGCTCGACCGGCGACGGGCAACCCTACAAGGGCACGCCGCTCGAGGCGAAATACGTGATCAGCCACGACGACTGGAACGCATATCGACAGGAAACGTGGAAGGCCTATCAAGCCGCGTTGCCCGGCGTTCCGATTCTCGTCAACTCCGATGCGAACCGCGCCGAGCAGTCGGAGTGGCTGCTGGACAATATGGACGTCATCGCGCTCAAGCACGGCATGTTTAGCCATGGCTATCACGTGAGCGACAATACCGCGCGGTTGGAGAGGTTCCACGCGATGGAGTCCGCTGCAAAAGCGCGCGGGTTACCCGTTCTCACCCGCGGCGAGATGGATGGCGAAATGCATGTCTACGGTTGGTCAACCAGGAACATTCCGCGGGCGCTGTACTGGAGTGGGCTGTTCGCGACACATTGCCGGATTGATGTTTGGAACATTCCACACAAGGCGTTGGCGGACGAAGCCAACTTCGCGACCTTCGAGTTTTTCAACCGCTACGCGGGCGAGACTGACCCCGCCACCGCGTCCTTCGCCTTTTGCGCCCTGCGCGACGGGCTGGACGCTTCCGACTTCGATCGTTTTTCCGCCGAGACCTATGGAGGCAAGCCTGGAGACAAACGCGATGTCGAGCGCTATGTTCGCATCGCCGAAGCATATGCTTCCTACGGCGCGCGGATGGACGACCCTGAAAAGGCCACCGGCGGCGGCATGGTCAACCGCAAGCGAAACGGCTGCAACGATGTCGGTTGGGGCATCATCCCCGGAAACTACAGCCGCTTCCTTACGCAGGTCGAACCGGGCTCAGGCGACGTCGGGCGATGGAACGTGGATGAAACGATCCATGGCCGTTTCGCCCGATCGTTCGAACACGAGTCCGGCAAAACACGGGTGCGTCTTAGGCTCGACGACGCATTTGCCGCCGACCAAATCGCGGTCCGCGTAACCTATCTCGATCAAGGACGCGGCGCATGGTCGCTCGGCGTTTCCAACTCGCCTGAGAAGGAAGTCGTACAGAACGGCGACAGCGGACGTTGGAAGACGATAACCGTATCGATGCCGCATGAACGGCTTCGCGAGGCGGAGCTGCTCCTAAACTACGAGAGCGGCGCCGACACGATCTTCCATATGGTCGAAATCGAGCGAAGAGAAAACTGACCCAAGCAACAGGAATTGACGTATGAAGGCGACGCATTGGATTCTAGCTCTCTGCCTCCTGGCTCTTTGCGGCTCGCCCGTGATGGCGGAGCGTCCCAACGTTCTGTTCATCGCGATCGACGATTTGAACGACTGGGTCGGGTGCTTCGGCGGCAACCCACAAGTGAAGACACCCAACTTCGACCGCTTCCACGCCGAGGGCGGCATGGTGATGTTCAATGCCCATGCTCCGTCGACGGTCTGCTGTCCGTCGCGATCGGCGCTGTTGACCGGCGTGCATTGCCACAAGACGGGCGTCTACGGCAACTCGAACAATCTGCGAAATGCCCCGAAGGCGAGGGACCTGGTGACGCTCCCGCAGTACTTCAGCGCGCATGGGTATCATTCACTCTCCACTGGAAAGATCTTCCATAAGCATGCTATGCCCGGTGACAAAGGAAATAAGAAGGGAGATGAGGGTCAATGGGCGTTTGATGAGTGGCATCCTGCAAAAGGCGGCGTTGGTCCCATCAGTAAGAAACGCCCGGTGAACAACCTGCCTGCCGAACCCGGCGACAAATCCTATCACGCGAAAGCGTTTGATTGGGGGCCGACCATCGGCAATGACGAAACAAAAATGAGGGACTATATCACCGCGGAATGGGCAGCGAAGCAGCTTAATACGCGGCAGTTCGATAAGCCGTTCTTCATGGCGATCGGAATCAGTAAACCACACCTGACGTGGTACGTGCCGCAGAAGTACTTCGACATGTACCCGCTGGACCAAATTGAGTTGCCAGAGGTGCGCCTCGACGATCTGGACGATATCGTCCTTGCCAATGGGCGCCCGATCCACAAGCCGCACGACACTTGGCGCCGTGTTGAGAAGCACGGCCGGCACAAGGAGGCGGTCCAGGCCTACCTCGCGACGATCACCTTCGTCGATGATTGCATCGGCACCTTGCTCGATGGACTTGCCGAGAGCCCGTACGCCGACAACACGATCGTCGTCATCTGGGGTGATCACGGTTGGCATCTTGGCGAGAAGCTCAAGTACGGAAAGACTCAGCTTTGGCAGGAATCTTGTCGTGTGCCGCTCATGGTTAAGGTTCCAGGCGTTACGCCGAAGAACAAACGCTGTGATGGAGTCGTTAACCTGATCGATCTGTATCCGACGCTGATTGATCTCTGCGAACTACCGGCCAACCCCAAAAACGATGGACGCAGCTTCGCGCCGCTGCTTCACGATCCCGACATGGAGTCGAATCACCCAACGCTGACGACATACGGCCGCGGGAATCACCGCATTTATGATGGACCCACTAGCTACCTTCACCTATCGCGGCGGCGAGGAGCTTTACGACCACCAGGATGACCCTATGGAGTGGACGAATCTCGCTCGTCATTCGGAATACGTCGACATCAAGGCCCGATTAAAGGCCTGTCTTCCGACGATCAATGAACCCTAATCACCCTTCCACGTGCGCGGACCGCATCCCCACGCAAAAATGAAAAAGAACATGAATAAGAATACTCGCCTCTACAGCAGTGCCATCATCGCCCTTACTCTCAGTCTCCTCTTTCCCCCCTTCTCAGCTTCCGCCGCCGACGAGGCCACCCGGGAAATCAAAATTCTCTTTCTTGGCAACAGCTTCACGGCTCGGCACGACATTGCCGGCCTCGTGGAGCAGATTCTCGAGGAAGGCGATCCGACCACCGACGTGCAGGTGCAGCGTGTCATCTATGGCGGGCAGAATATGTTCAAGCATTCGACCTACTACTTCAGCCAGAGTTTCATTGAGCAAAGCACTCTCACCAACGTGCAGGTCAACGACCGCATTGCGACGATGAAGAGATTTCTCAAGTCCGACACTGCACCCAATCCCGAGGAGTGGGAACAACATTGGGCGGCGTTGGGCAAAACGGAGGTGTCCTTTGCCGACATCCACAGCAACATCACCAGGGCCATCAAGAACCACGAAGCCCTGCTTCGGAACAATCCCAGGACCAAGTGGGACTACGTGGTCCTGCAGAGTTGGCGGGATGTGTCGGAGCAGCCGAATCAGGGGTATGAGCGCTACGCCACGAAGCTCGCCGAGATCGCGAAAGCACAGGGAGCCGAGGTGATTCTCTACATGACCTCACCCGAAACGCAGAACCACGACCCGGTGACCGAGCCGTATAACGTGGCGTCTGCCGAGCGGGATACGGCGGTGGGCTTACGGATGGCAAAGGCCTTGCAGCCGAAAGCCGTGATTCCTGTGCCCCTGGCGATTAAGAACGTGCAGACGGGTGGGGCGGGCCAACCGGGGACGGAGCTGGTCTTTCGCTACCACAACGACGGGCATCCGAATCAGACCTGTGCCTTTCTGGTGACGAATCTGTTTTATTCCGCCCTGACGGGAAAGAGCCCGGAGGGCTTGGAATTCGATACCGTGGTGGAGACTAAGGCGAAGGATGGCAAGGATCCGGATGGTGGCGAGTTGAAGGTCGTGTTTGAGGGCGAGGAGAAGGCATACTTGCAGCGGATGGCTTGGGAAGCGATGGTGGAGTTCTTGGGGGAGTGAGGGGGCAAAAGATTAAGCTGCGAGTCTCCCCGATTAGGACTCGAACGAGCGTTGCGAACCACCCAGGCGAAGCCGAGGTGATTGTGTCCAAAAGCCGAAGTGGCCCGACGGGTCTTGTCCGTCTAACGTGGCGTAAGGAATTCATGCGGTTCGAAAACCACATCTACAGGGCTGACGACGGCGATTATCTGGATGGTCTAAGTTTCGGCAGCGACAGGCAGCATGACAGAGAACCAACCAACACGGAGGAAGCGAAAGGTGAACGACACGGAACCTCAATGCGATATCACGGCGAACTTCAGCAACGCTGTTGAGAGAGCCACGAAGCACTTCAACGACACCGTTGCGTATGTCACGAAGTGCGGTCGGCTGGGTACGACGAACCAGCCGATGCAGAATCAGAAACGAATGGCGGAATCTGGATTGCGTACACCGGCCCGGAGTTTCGTTATTGTCGCCTACGCCAATTGTCTGCCCGTAGAAATTGACGAGGCCAATGCTAGAAGAACGCACCCAAATATGATCGTGATCAGATTCAACGTTCGCGCTGTACCATTTTGAGCAGGACGACTCGCTGGAAGTGCTGCGAACCCGGCCAGTAATTGTTGAAGTGTAGTCAACTCGGTTTAGGCGACAGATTGAACAGGTGTGGCGGCGACGGTTGGCAGCGTGGCTGCTGAGGAGAAGGTGTCCCACAACGGCGATGGCGAGACAAAGGATCACAAACACCAAAATCTTATGGTGATGCCCACCTTGATTGAGGCGTGGACCGGGCGTGTCGATTTGTGCTGAGGAAGATGTGGCCATCGGCGGCCTTATGATACGTGTCGTTTACTTCATAGTCGCTGGAGGTCACCGGGTTGCGGCCAGCGACGTTGGGTTCAGAATTCGAGCGGCCCGCGGTTCCGTGTGCAACGGATTATCAGCTGACGCCTGTTTCGGTTTCCATGCCATTTCCCTTCTTTAGGGCGAGCTATCTCCAGTCAATCTTGGCCGTCCTGTTCTCCAGGTCCACAAACACCGCTGCGTGTTGAAATTCTCGCTGGAAGGTCCAGCCTTTCTGAACGGCATCCCCCTTCGGTGGTCCCAACGGCTTGTCGAACTGCGGATACCAGTCCAGCGATCCGTCATTCGCGGTCCATCCCCAGCTGTAACAGAAATAGCAGTTCGGCTCGGCCCCCACCAGGAAACACGCCAACGGGAACGTGATGTCCTTTTGAGCCGTACGCAGAACTTCATCATGCGGGTGTTGTTTCATCTTCCCCGCCCTCCACGCGGGCAGGAAGCGCGGCCAGCCCTTAAAAATGATGACCTTTCCGTCTTTCGCGGCGGTTCGCATGGTCTTGATCGTGTTGGCCATGTATTCCTTGCTCTGCGCGCGGAGCCGGTCAAAGTCATCCACCATGGCCCCATCGGTCACCGGCAGATACTCCTGGCCCAGTTGCCCGCGTTTTCCGTCATGACCATGCAGCGGATTAAAGATGATGAGCTTGTCTGGCCCCATCTTCCTTTTTGCCTCTTTCAGCATGGCAAACACAGCATTGTCCATGGCGGCAGCCTTCTTCTTGCCAACCACGCGGCTCAACGTTGCTCCGGGAGTGCCCGCAGTCGCCCCGTCTACAAAAATACCGTCGCAGGCGTACTTGTGGACGGCATCGGCAGCTGCGTCGGACCACCAGGTCTGCACGTCCTTGCGGGTCAGATCGAACCACTTGATGGTTCGGTCTTTTTGCTCGTTTCTTTTTTGTGTCTGGATGATGTATTCGCCCGGATAGGCATCATTCGATATTTTCGATTGATGTTTCGGCTTATCGCTTGCCCAGTAGAACAATACTTTCGCTTTTGGATTGCGTTTCTTGATGGCACGGGCGGCTTCGGCAGTGTGCAACTCTGCACTGCCTTTGCTGTTTCTGGGGAGCGGACCTGCAGTGAGCGTGATGAAATTGAAGCGTTTTGCAATGAAGTCATATTGCTCGGGCGTAAGCCCCTCGCCGATACCAAAGTGCGCAGACACCGACACCCGGTCCCAACTGAACTCTGGCAACCCGTCGCGCGCGGGCTCCTGCCCCATGGCAGAACTGGCGGTAATCGCAGTCAAGAAGATCATTCCCAACCGATGTTTGACCTTCATGCCATAGTTCCTTCATCGAGCACTGTTTGCTTAAATCTCGTGCAGCTAACGAATTGCGATCTATGCGGCGGCAGGGATGCCGACTCAGATCAGTAGACCGTGCAGCCCCTCGCCAGTCAAGTAAGCCACCGGCCGGGAATCCCCCTACACTCCCATCTCCATCAATTGCAGAGCTGCACCGTATTCGTCACGCTGTGTGCTCGGAGGTGCGTCATGGCTGCGAAGAAATGCAAATGCGGCACGCAAACTGATTCTTGAAATGGACAAGGTTCGTGGCCGGTGTTTCGAGTGCGTCGACCATGTCTTTTTGAAAACCACTCGAAGGTCAGCATGGCTATCAAAATCAAATGCAGAAAATGTGAAGCTAAGTTTAGTGTCAAAGATGTGGCTGCCGGTCGACGTGTCAAGTGTCGCGAGTGTGGGGCTGCCATCAAAGTTCCCGTCCCCAAGCCTCTACCTCAACGGCACGTACATCACGGATGCTGGACTGGCAGAACTCAAGGCAGCTTTGCCTAAATGTCGGATATCCGGTGTGCCAATTCCATCACCAACAGCGCACGCTGACGCTGTTGCGGAGATCAAGAAGCTAGGAGGCCAATTCAAACTCGATCCGAAATCGGGTGAGGTTATTCGAGCCGAACTCTTCCGCACGCAGATGACGGACGCGGGACTAGCTCATCTGAAAAAGATGACCAGTCTGACAGAACTTTACCTCACCGATACGCAGATCACGGATGCGGGTTTGGTTCACCTGAAAGGCCTGACCAGTCTGACACACCTTTTCATCATCCACACGCAGATCACGGATGCTGGATTGGAGCACCTGAAGGGGATGTCCAGTTTGACAGACCTCAACCTCCACAATACTCAGATTGCGGATGCTGGATTGGAGCACCTAAAAGGCTGCACAAGCCTGACATCACTCATGCTCTCCAGCACACAGATCACGGATTCGGGGCTGGAGCACCTGAAAGGAATGACCAGTCTGACAGCACTTTACCTCAACAGTACGCAGATCGCGGATGCGGGTTTGATTCACCTAAAAAAGATGACCAATCTGACAGTACTTCACCTCAGCGACACGCAAATCACGGATGCGGGTTTGGTTCACCTAGAAGGCCTAACCAGTCTGAGACACCTTTACCTCATCCACACGCAGATCACGGATGCTGGATTGGAGCACCTAAATGGACTGAACGGTCTGAGAACACTCTACCTCACCAATACACAGATCACAGATGCGGGACTGGAGCACCTGAAAGGTCTGACCAACCTGACAAAGCTCGACCTCTCTCGTACAAAAATCACGGACGCGGGACTGGTGCACCTGAAAGGACTGACAAGTCTGAAGTCGCTGGAACTTCAGGGAACGCAGATCACTGACGCAGGGGTGGCAGAACTCAAGGCAGCTCTGCCTAAATGTAACGTAATCGAATAGGGCAAGAAGCAAATAACGAATGCAGGTGGTGAAGAACATACAGACAAGTGATTCGAACAGAGGCTCATACATGAAACACGCAGATCACGGATGTGGGATTGGAACACCTGAAAGGCCTGACCAGTCTGACAATACTCTACCTCGACGACACGCAGATCACAGATGCGGGGGTGGCAGAGATTAGGGCTGCACTGCCGAATTGTACAGTATACGGTCCATAAGATGTTCCTCAATCGTGAACTGGTCAAACGTGGTCTTGCCTGGCACTACAAGTATTACAGCGACGACCAGCGGTTGGCGGATGATGAGAACAACGCACGGCTGAAGCAACTCGGACTATGGGGTGGCAGTCACAAGCCGATTACACCGTGGGACTGGAGAAAACTGAGCAAGGTTGAACGGGATGAGTTTCGGTGAGGGCACGTGGCAAGAACATGACAACCCAAGCGTCCACAGTGTTGGTGTTCAGGAACTCTCGCCTTGGTATGCCTCAATTGCGTCCTTGGCGTCCTTGAGACCGACGCCGGTTTCCGTTCTGTGGACTTTGATTGCTTCGATCTTCTTGCCCTCGTCAGCCAACTCGGCAACTGTTGTCGACAATCCGTATTTTGCGAATACCTCAGGAATATCGACGTTGAGGTGTTGAATGACCGCATCCACTTTGCGGTCTAAACGACTTAGGAGCTTGAGTTGTTCGCATCCGCAGGGCGAGATCTCGCGTAGTTGAGACCAGTGAACACAGCAACGATAGCTGCGATAATAGTTAAGTCCTGGAATTCTAAAACGGCGAACATGTGTCCCTCCTGAACTGCTGTTGGTTCATCGGTAAATGAAAGTCCCGTGGCATTTCAGGCGACTTTGCATCAACTCACCCCACATCACGGAAGCAACTTGACAGATGAGCCACGGATTTGGCAAACTGATAAACGCTGGGAACGGGACTGGAATCCCGAACCCAGCTAACCAACACGCCCTTTGTGAAGAAAGGACGGTGGCTGCCATGCAGTCTACGCACCGACGTTATTGCTCGCAATTCATCATTCGGCCAACCGCTTTGGCTCGCGAGTGTTCCCCATCGATGATTCGTTCTGTGGGATCGGCACGCCCATTCGATAGCACTCCGAAACGGCGTGGAATTCCTCCCCGACAATTCAGGAACTCATTTCAGGAGATTGAAGAATGACGAAGGAATCGAAGAGGGCGTGCCCGTGTTGTGGTGGAAGTGCATTTCGTAGCGGCATTCTGAAGCAAGCAGGACGAACGGACGCACTGGAGTTCGCCGCGGACGAACCTGAGGGCGAAATGCCCGCATGGTTGGAGGGGCTGTTCAAGAAAGTTGGCGTCGGTGGTGCGCCGGTACAGGCTCAGGTTTGCGAGCAGTGTGGACATGTATCCCTATTTGTCGAGACCAAGCAGGACTGAACAAGGCACATCACCGGCTTATCGTTTTCTTTTTGATGATTTCAGGAGATGACAAATCATGCGAGCAGTTGCATATCTTAGGCGTTCCAGCACGAAGCAGGAAAAGTCAATCACGGCTCAGCGCAAGGCAGTTGGAAAATACGCCAGTGATCGTGGCTATATCCTTGTCACCGAGTACGTCGACGACGGCATCAGCGGTGACAACAACGACGCCCGGAAACAGTTCCTGCGGATGCGGGATGAACTGACCGCCAGTGACGTTGCCGATGTCGTCCTGGTATGGGCATATGACCGAGTCAGCCGCAACGACAGCGATGAAGAATCGGCGTCGATGTTCCCATTCCGAGAAGCTGGTATCTGCGTTGACTCAGTGACCGAAGGATTGATCGACCGCGATTCTTTTGAGGGGCGCATCACACACACTGTTCGTCAGGAGGGTCGGCACAGTTATATCCGTGATCTGGCGAAGAACTCGCTGCGTGGTCGCGTCAACGCTGCTCAGTTGGGCCACATCGCAGGACAGGCGGCACCGTATGGGTTCGACCGCATGATTGTTGATGCCGATGGTCAGCATGTTCTGCGGATGAAGAACGGTGATCCGAAACCAACGCGGGCGGGTGGTACGCACGTCACGCTGGTTGCGTCCGACGATGCCGAAGTTGTCGCCACTCTACGTTGGATCTTCAGCGAGTTCGCCAAACCACACGTTGGACTGAGGACAATTGCAGGCAAACTGACGGAACGTGGCGTACCTGGGCCGCGTGGGGCGAAGTGGTGGCCGAATACGATCAGGCACATGCTGACAAATCAAAACTATGTCGGCACGTACATATTCGGGAAACGGACGGAAGCGAAGTTCTACAAAGTGACCGCTGACGGGATTCAGGAACGCGCCAGGGCCGATGTTCGTCGCGCCAAAGTCCGTAAGAATGACAAATCGGAACAGGTCATCGTCGAAGACGCATTTCGTGGTCTGGTCGACGTTGAGACTTTTGACACGGTGCAAGCGAAGTTGCAGCGCCAGAAACACACGCGGAAGAAACAGGCACGGAAGCTAGATCGATATCTGCTGTCAGGCATGGCTGTCTGCGGTTGCTGTGGTGATCGGATGACAGGGGCACCAAAGACGAACACTCGGCAGAAAGACGCTTACCGATACGTCTGCGCCACATATATCAAGTCTGGTCACCGCGACAAACACGCTGGTGGATGCTTTTACTGTCACGTTGATGGCGAAAAGCTGGAACGATCAGTGCTGGATCGGATTCAGAAAACCCTGTTGAGCGAAAAGAATCTCCAGAAGGTGGAAACGGCCCTGCGGAAGAAACTGAAGTCTCGGTTGCAGAAACTGCCAGACACGAAGCCGCTGGAACGCAAACTCACTCGGCTCAACGCCGACATCGACAAGGCCGCTGATCGGCTTCTCCGCGCCGATGACGATCTGATGGACATTCTGTCGCCACGATTGCGGGAAATGCGTCAGGACCGTGACAGGGTCGCCAGCGAGTTGAACAACCAGAAACGACAGAACAGCACTGCCGATGCGGATAGGATCGTCGCGGAGTCACTGTCGTGGCTGAATGAGGTCAACGACGTGATTCGGCAGGGATCGCCTCAGGAACGCCGTGACGTGCTTCTCAGCCTGGTCGACACCATTACGGTCGAATTTGAGCAGGAGCAACGCGGCACCCGCACTTTCAGCAAAATCACTGGTGCGGTCATTGAGTACAATAAAAGAATTCGGGGCGACTGGATTTGAACTGTGTCGAAAAACGTTGAATTCTTCGCTCAGGCCGTTGGCCAATTTTCCCCGGTCAGACGCGGTGCGTCAGATGCAGTCCGATTCGCAGAAAACGTACTGACTTGATGGCACGGATGTCGTGCGTTGGAAAAGGTATGAGTCTTCGGGAGCCGCGTTATCAAACGGTCGTTCTTTCGGACTGCCAAAGGGGCCGGCGTTACGCTGCGATATCGTGCAATTGAGTGTTCGACTCGTGCGGCACACCCTGAACCAGAAGCGTCGTTACACGCTGCATGGACAAAGTCTTCGTTGTTCGCTGGAGACGCGTGGGAGGTTCGTTTCATTGTATGGTCACGTGCCCCGTGATACGGTAAGTCACGTCACCACCGCCGCAGGCTGTCCAGCAACTATCATCCAGCAGGGGTTTCGTAGTGATTCGTCGAATGAGCCAGATCTCGCACCGTCCCGCACTTCTGATGTTTGCCTTGGTGTTCCTGACGCGCTTGGCCTGGGCGGCGGACGTGGAGACGGTGAAAATCGCCCCCGACAAGAAAGGCTTCATCCTCCATCCTTCGGGTGACCGCTATGTTCCCTGGGGTCACAACTACGCCTCCGTCGACATCATGAATCGTCTGGCCAGGGACCCTGAGCGCGTCGAGCGGGAGTTCGCTGAAATGAATGCCGCTGGCACTACCGTTGCTCGGATCCATCCGGAGATGCCACGGATACTGACTGGTCCGGACATGGCCGATCCCGAGGCGCTCGAGCACCTCAAAAAGGTTCTCAAGGTTGCTGAGA
The DNA here is from genome assembly GCA_024230215.1 of Fuerstiella sp. Classification (GTDB taxonomy): domain Bacteria; phylum Planctomycetota; class Planctomycetia; order Planctomycetales; family Planctomycetaceae; genus Fuerstiella. The sequence goes on from JAAERP010000166.1 coordinate 12,130, forward strand.
AGTCGGGTATCCACCTCAAGATCACCGGTCTGGCGTGCTACAGGATCAAGGATCGTGTGGATTGGTATGATGCGATGGATGAGCAGGATCGCTGGAAGACCCAGGCGTTCTTCTGGGAAACCATCGCTCGAACTTGTGCAGAGAGCTCAGCTGTCTTCGCCTATGATCTCGTCAATGAGCCTGCCGCAGTGGGCAAGCGTCCTGACGGTTGGTACATGGGCAGGATGGGCGATGTCGAATTCTGCCAGCGACTGAGCCTCGATCCAGGTGAGCGCAAGGCTGATGATATCTTCGGCGAATGGACGAAGCGCATGGTCTCCTCCATCCGCAAACACGACCAGACTCACTTGATCACGATGGGAATGCTTCCGTTCCCGGGGGCCTACAAGGCCGCTGCCGAGCAGCTCGATTTTGTCTCGCCCCATCTGTATCCCAAGACGGGCAAAGTCGATGACGAAATCGAGCTCCTCCAGAAGTTCGACTGGGGCAAGCCGATCGTCATCGGCGAGACCTTCCCCTTGAGTTGTGGCGTGGACGACGAGCGCGATTTCCTGCTCAAGAGCCGAAAATTCGCCCACGGCTGGATAGGCCACTGGCCGGATGAATCCCCTGCCGAACTAGCCGAGTTGAAGAAGACAGGTAAGGCTACGATCCATAACGCGATTTGGCTTTCCTGGGTAGACCTCTTCAAAGAAATCGGCCCGCAGATGACCGGCCGAACATCGCCATAGGAACGATGTGAAGTTCTCCAGACTGCCTGGAAACGCGTCCGTTTCACTCCGCAAAGCTGCGGCTTCCCGAACGCGGATTCCATGAGCCATCCAGGACTGAGCCGATCCTGAACGCGCGAATCGGAACACGCGTGACATGATGGCACTCTCTGCGAATCATCTCTCGCTCCACTTGCTTCCGGCTGGAGCGCCCCCGTTGTCAATCCTTCTCAACTCTTTCAGGTCGTGAGGGTCTTTCACTGGTCACGAATGATTTCAGGACAAAACCGAGCACTATTCCTACCAGGATTACGAGCAGAAATGGGAAGGAGGGCAGCGGAGCAGATGCGAATTCCGAGACACTTTGTATCTTCTCCAGACCGTGCGGCAAATTGACGCCGTAAAGTGCAGACAGCGTGGCCATGGGAAAGAAAAAGGCAGCCAGGATATTCAGCCGGTGGGACGACACGGCCATTTGATGGCTGCTTTTCGCCTGTTCCTCGGTTCGCCTGGCGATCAGGAACTCGAGCGATGCCTTTGCATCGCCGATGAGAAGTTCGGCCGTGCGTTCGATGCGATAGGCTCTGTCTCGGAAATTGATAATGTCTCGATCCTCCGGACACAACTCCCGTGCTTGCTGTAGCGCCTGGTGCATGTTTCTGGCGGATCGATGAATTGGTGTCACACCATAGATCACAGAAAAATAGTCCGCGGAGCTGGTGGCCTGCTCATCCTGCTCTTCGAAACGCGTGACGAGGTCAAGGTATTCGTCCAGGTGCTTACTGATCCCTCTCGGTCCTGCGCCACGAGAATAGGAACTCCATGTCCCATCGGGCTGACGCCAGAAGAATCGGCCCTTGCGCTCAATGTCTTCGGGCGACGGCAAGTCGTGCAGAATCAGCAGCAAGTGGCCATCCGACAACATCGCACGTTGTCGCCCGACCTGGTCGCCCAGGCGGTCCCGAAATTCCTCCGGCACGTTCCAGGCGGACGGGAGGATCGAAGCTTTCGTCATGATAGAGACTCCAATGGTTCAGATTGTATCAGCCAGGTTCTACGGTTGGCGAGGAAAACGGGGTCAGGTACCAAAAACCGGAACGGCCCGAAGGGTGCTTTGCATTTTTGGTACCTGACCCCCTTTTCCGGCGACCGATTCAACCCCACTTCTTGCCTGTGACAATGCACTACCATGTCACTTTACTTCATCAACTGAATGATCGCTGCTGCGAAAGCGTTTCCTGTTCTTTCAAAGAAGGCAGCGCTCCCAAAATAATGATACCCTTGATTGCTGCCCAGTTTGTCCCAGGTGGCGGCATCGTCCTTCTTGTTCCTGAAGGCTTCTTCTGCATCGTAATCCCAAAACTCGGCAGTCTTCACGGTGATCACGTTGCCTTTGAATTCGGCCATTTGAGCGGTGGCGATTTGGGCGTCAGCCAGAATCTTGGTGGTACCTTTTTGACCTGTACCCTGATGCCCCATGGCGCCAATCACGAAGGGCAGGCTGGGTGAGTTTAAGTCCTTGCGAACATCTCTGATGAAATTGGCCATGTTTTCCTGATAGGTCGATGTTGCATGATCGGAGAACTTATCGTTGAAGCCTTGAAACCACACGAAACCTGCAATCTCATAGCCCTGGCCTTCGTAATCGGGGGTGTAGATCCTGAGGTTCTTTAGTGTGTCATCGACGCTTGCAATCATCAGTCGATAATAATGTCCAAAGCCCTTCATGTAGTCTTCTCTTGAAAAGGGTTTGTTTTTTTTCCTGGCTCTGTCTTCCAGTTCCTGAATAAACGCCTCACTTGGCTTCCTGCCACTGGGAGGTAGAAAATCCCGGAAGAGTGACTTGCCTCCCCAGGCAGCCTTGATGATCAGTACGTCTTCATCCATTGCGTCGCCGATTGTCCATCCAAAGGATAGTTCAGGGCCGATTTTTGTGTCGGTGGCGCCATAGCCCACGCTCAAGGGGCCATGCATGTTCTGTTGGATATGATTGATAGACACATCCGCTCTTTTGACGAAGGATCCACCTTGGTGATATTTTTCGAAACCCACTTTGAGGTTTGGGTCCTTCAGCCGGTTCTCAATCACAGAGGTCTTGCAATGACCTTGCATATTGGATTGTCCGGCGAGAACAAAAATCCTGAGCGTCTTGTTTTTTGCAGGGGCTTCTGCGCTGAGTTTCGATGACAGAGGTCCAAATAAAAAGCTGCATGCAATAGACAGTAGAATGATTCTCTTCATGGAGCATTCCTTAATCTTTTTACGACTGATATTAGTTTTGATTTCGGTATTGGAACTCACTGTATATAGAACAATTTCTAATTCAAGGTCCTGCAGTTTCCACGTCGTGTCCGGGGTCAACTTAGAAATCGACTGAGTCGGCACTGACTATCTCTGGCCGGTTATTTTATTTGCGCCTTATTCCACGAGTTCGAAGTCACCGGGACCCAGGTCTTTTCAAACTATGGCTCAAGCGGGCCGTGGAGTTGGAGGAGCGCGTTCCATCCCTTGCCGGGAGCCGGCATGTTGACCTTGTAGGTCCTGCTGCTGTCAATGGGGTCTCCATTGGCGTCCATATAGGCACCGCGTACTGGGATTCGGCTCGTGATGAACCGATTGCGGACCGAAGGCCGACCGAACCATGTCATCACTTGAGAGTTTGAAGATAGGAGACGAGATCGACGAGTTCGGTCCGGGACATGGTCGCTTCGAGGGCCGCGGGCATGGACGACACCGCCGTGGCACTTTCGATCAGTCCGCTCCGGTACAGTGTACGTTGCCCTGTGCTGTTAATCACTTCGTCATAGCGACCTTCACCGCTGACATTCCTGCGGAATGTTCCGGTAATGATCTTCCCATTGGGCAAGACGATCTGCTGTGTCAGGAACCCGGTCTTGACCGCCTTGTTGGGTTCAATGATCGAGTCGACCAGGTAGGCGGCATCGTGCGTCTCTGCGACCTGATCCAACCTTGGCGCTGGCACCTTGGGATCGCCGGTGACGTGACAGGCGTAACAGCCCCGCATACGAAACACCAGCCGCCCCAGTTCCGGGCTGCCGGCGGGAAGATCTGCCAGGACGTGGCCACGCAATTCGGCCTTGTCGGCCCCGGCGACACTCCTGCCGTCCAGTACGGCAGTCGCAAATGCCAGGTCGTCGCGAATTGCCGATCCGTGTTGTTTGCGCATTCGCTCTGTCGCATTTTCAAGAATACGTCGCGCCGCTGCGCGGGCCTTGCCACGCTGAAGCCCCCGCAATGCTGCAAGTACAATTTCTCTTTTTGGTGAGAAAAGGAGCTTCTGCCAGTCGTCTTCGACAGGCGTCTTAGCCAGCTCGGTTAGTGTGACAAGGGCGTCAAGCCTCTGCGGAAGTCCAGCGGAATCACTGGAAGCCAGGTCGCGGCAAAACGCCTCGGCCGCTGCATCACCTGTGTGTCGAGTACTGATCAGGCTGCCCGCTTTGGCACGAACAGCAGGATCATCATCAGTGCTGAACCGCTTCAACAGTGAGAGGTCTTCCGCCCTGACGGCACCTGCTTCCAATACGTCCAGCAGGGCCAGTGATTCTTCCGGCTGAGGAAAGTCCTTTTGTGCTGAACCGTCGAGCAAACGGATGCGGGCCTTGAGGACGTTGGGGTCGTCCATCGGCAATTCCATTCGCCTGAGGGCATCTAGCCCCTGGGCAAATTGACCGGCGGTGACATCCGACGTCATGAGGCGAACTTTGACAATCCCGTCCACGGCACTCTTCAAGCTGGCGTGCGGCCATCGACGGGCAAGGTCGAGCAGCACCGCAACATCGAGTGCCCCGGGCGCGGCAATAAAATGTGCGAGAACTTTGCGAGCGGTCAAGGCAGGATCGACACCTGCGTTCGACACCTCGTTCCTGGTCTGTACCAGAAGTTCAAGTTCGTCACGCAACGGATCGAGTTCCGCTAACGTGGAGGAATAGAGAGCTGCCAGTTCGCGTTCCTGGGCTGCACTTCGTTTCTCAGGGGCCAACATCAACGCCGTTGCAATGCCATCGGGCAACCCGGATTTGGCGATGCTCGGTTTTGCGATCGTCGTCAGCGAGAGGCGAAAGCGGCCGATATTGTGGTTCTTAATCGGACAGTCCTGATCGAGTTGCACCTGCATCAGACTTCCGGGGCCTGCCTCAATGGGATCTGCAAAAGTGAACACGGCAACCCTCACCGGGCCACCCTTGGAGTTACCATCGACGGCCCAACCGCTGCTCTTGTTCGGATCGAGAGCCTTGCTGATCTCCCAGTCTCTCTGTGAGTAGCTCGCCTCGGCCTTGGCCAGCGGAACTTCAGTCAAATGGTTCGCCGTGCCAGCTTTGACGCGAATGTTTGTAAGCACAAAGTTGCCGTTGCCCCGGGAGTAGCGGCCGCCGGTAAGACTCGGATCGGGGAAGATCTCGAGACGCAGACCGGTACAGTTCTCTAGTGGATTCTCAAATGTTGCTGTGTAACTGTCGTTGGCCGGATCATCGCCCGCGGCAAGCAACGACAAGTCGTCCAGCAATTTGAGGTCAGCCCCTGCGCGACGTTTCGTTTGTTTTGGCCGCAGCGGCAGCCAACCGGTTCCGGTGACCTTCTCCCGCATTGTGGCTTCCCATTTTCGTCGGGCCGCGAGCTGCTGCGGGTCTTCCGATTCCAGCCGTGTTCGGAGAAGGCCGATGCTTTGATCGAGTTCGGCCAGTCGCTGTTCGGCTCCGGCCAGGGGAACCTTGAAGCCTTTGCTGCTGTCGTAAAAGGCTTCGTCCAGTGCAATCAGACCGGCGAGTTGCACATCCGGATCGGCGGCGGTCAGGAGCGCAGCGAAATGCTCTTCCTGCCCATAGCGGGCGATCTCAAGGGCGGCCATAAAACGGAGTCGCCGGACCTTGGCTGCGCCGCTGCCGACCGCCTGGACCAAAGCGGTGCAGTGTGCCGCCGCGTTGCGAAAACCAAGGGCCGCTTCCATTTGAACGGCCGGGTCGGGGTCGCCCAGCAGTTTCCGCAATTCTTCGTCCTGCTGGACGTTCATTCCTCGCAGCAGCTGGAGTGCCAGACGCCGCACCCTCCAGTCGTGGTGTGATAGAGCTTTGCGAATGTGGTCTGGCGCCGACGTCCAGCCACTGCGACGAAGTGTCCAGAGCGATTCTGCCGCCGCCAGCGCGTCCTTTCCGGACAGCGCCTTGTCGATCACCGGCAGAGATGCAGCAGATCCGGCAGCCAACAAAGCGACTTTGGACCTGGCACGTTGAGCGTGATTCCGATTTTCCAGGCCGGTGCCCTCGTTGGGTAAGACATCCTTGCCCGTGTAGGTTATTCGGTACAGGCGACCGGTGAGATCGTTTTCATCGTCCTTTCCATACCAGTCCAGCATGTACAGGCTGCCATCGGGTGCCAGACTCACCTGTGTCGGCCGAAACCTGTGATCGCTGCTGCTGATAAACGGTTCGCGCCGAAGCACACGACCACGCTCATCGAGGATCAGCCGCAGGACTTCGTTCCTTGTCGCCGGTTCTCCATGGACTCCGAAGTTGGAAACAAGCAGGTTGCCCCAGTACTGCTGGGGAAAAGCGGAGGAGTAATACGGTAGTACGGCGGTGTGAGCGCCCGGAGGATTCTCCCAGACCGGGGCGGCCAGAGGCTCTTCGCCAGTTAGCCAGGACCACTCCCCTCGACTCCCGTTACGAAAACGGTAGTCGGTTCCGTGCACTGCATCCAGCAAACAGTTAGGGCTCCCTTCGCCGTTGGTGATCACCCAGAGTCGCCCAAAGGGTGTGAAATCCAGGGTAAAAGGGGCACGCATCCCCTCCAGCAACAGTTCCAGCTCCGTTCCATCGTCGCGAAAACGAAACACGGCACCACTGCCGTTGTTGTCGATGCGCACGGCAGATTTTCCGGCCGTACCTGTAAGTTGCGTGGCATGGTCGCCGACGGTCAAGTAGAGTAGATCGTCGGGACCGCGAACAACGCGATACATACCAAAGGGATTCCAGGGTGTGGTGGCGTCACGTACCAGAGTCACGCGATCCCCGGTCATCCGGCCGGTCTTGTCCAGTGCTGTCACAAAGAGATGGTTGAGATTGGTCGCCCACAGACGATTGCCGGCAACGGACAGGCCCATCACCGGTTGTTCAAAACCCTCGGCGACGATGTTGGCCTCGATCGCTCGTCCGGAAGGACCGGGCGTCAGGCAGACGATCGGATTGGTGGGCTCCTGCTCGGGGGCAGGGTCCATCAGCCACCACCTCTGCCGGTATGAGTGAGCGTTAGAGACAAAGATCCGACCTTGCTCATCCAGCGCCATGCTGATGGGATTGGCCAAATGGGGTTCGCTGGCGACCAGACTGATTTCAAAACCGTCGGGCAACTTGAAGGCATCAATCGCAGCTTCTTCCCAATCGTAGCGAGGCTTGATCGGCACCGGCTCGCGATCGGCGGTGGTGGTGTCAATCCCCTTGTTGACGGCCCAGTCCATGCTGTTGACGATCAGCCGTTGAAAGGGAGCATTGCGGTAGTTGTCGGCAAAGTGACCGGGAAGGATCGTCACGATCCGCCCCTTGCCATAAGTGCGGGTCCAGATGGAGGGCTGAGATATGCCCTGATCAATTTCCATGGAATGTGCCAGAACATCGCAGTCCTCCGGGACCGGGGTGGAGCGATACAGCTCGCTGACGATTTCCAGAGGCTCGTCGATACCGGCAAATATCGGATGCTGTTTCTGCTTCGGCGTCACTCGCAGTCGCGCTTCCGACTTGCCATGTTCGATGAACCTCGCTCCATAGAACTTGTGGTACTCGTCCCATTCCAAAAAGGAATAGTAGGAAGCGTGCAGCGCAACCACACCGACCCCCTCTTTGACGACCTTTAGGAGCGTTTCTTTCTGCGCATCCGTCAGGATATCTTTGGTCGACTGATGACAATGGTACATCAGGATGAGGTCGGGAGGCTCCGCTGCATCGAGAAACTCGCCATCCCAGGCGATCGTTATCTTCATGGGACGGTGCCGCGGCAATGCCTCGTCGAGGATCTCGCCTACGCTCCTGAATTCGTGCGCGAAACCACCCAGCCACAGGACAACCTTCAATGGCTCGCGTGGCGCGGCTCCGACCGAACTGAATCCGGCGGTTGAGCACAACAGCAAGAGCAGAACCATTCGTAGGTTATTCATTTGTAGCTTTCACGTATTAGCGATCTTCAGCAAAGCCGGTCGGGATGCTCGTTGCACCGAGAGCGGCCATCAATTCCTTGCGCATGCTCTTCTTCGTCTCAGCATATTCCGGTTTGCCAGCGAGGTTGGTCCACTCGTTTGGATCATTCTCGTGGTTGTAGAGTTCCTCTTCAGCGTTGCCGCAAAGTGTGTAGCGGTAACGTCGCGAACGAACCGAGAAATGCGGATTCGCGTTGCCGTCCCGGATTGCCATCAAGGCAACTGACGGCCCATCCCATTCCAAACGTCCTGGATTCTCCAATAGCGGCCGCAGCGAGTTACCCTGGAGCTTCGTATCGCTGCGACCCCGGTGGGGATCCTTGGTAAGGCCACAGAGATCGACCAGAGTCGGGTAGATGTCTATCAGTGAAACGGGATGGTCCGATGTCTGGCCGTTGCCCCTGGAATCAGGGACATGTACAAGAAGCGGCACGCGTGTCGACTCGTCCCAAAGATGCCACTTTTGAATACAGTCCTTTTCGCCAACGTGGTATCCGTGGTCACCCGTAAGAATAACGATTGTGTTTTTGCTGTAGCGGCTCCCATCCAGAGCTCTCAACACCTCACCGACTTGATCGTCGACAAAAGAGATGCAGGCCAGGTAGGCCTGCACCCACTCTTTCCAGGCCTGTTCGCCACCCGACTGAATCAGGGCATCAAATTTCCTGTATCCCCACTGCCAGCGATCACGCAGGACCGGTGCACAATCGTCAAGGTCATTCCTGATGTAGGGAGGCAGCTGAATCTCTTCGAGCGGGAACATGTCGAAGTATTTCTTTGGAGCGTACAGCGGCGTATGAGGACGGATGAAGCCGACGCCCAGGAAGAAGGGACGGTCGTGCTTCCTGTTCAGGATGTCAACAGACCATTCAGCAGACAGTTCATCGGGCGTCTTGTCGCGGTCGGCATCGTTCGCGTATCGAAACGGTTCTCCGCCTTCGTCAAACCATCCCTTCGCACCCGGGATTCCAGGTATTGCTTCCTTCTTCCAGTGCGGCACACGAGACAGAGGGCCGTAGTTGAGGTCACGATGCATTTGGATGGGAAGATGCTTGATCCATGTCCTGTACTGTGCCGGGTGAGGCGTATTGAATGGATTACCCTTTCCCATCCAGGGCCAGGGACCGTAGTTGGGGCCAATCCCGTAGGCGGTATAGAAATCCCCGCCAGCCCCTTCATGCAGCAACTTACCGGTGCCGTAAGTGTTGTACCCGCAGTTGCGGAAATGGAGAGGAAGCGGCACGCAGTTTCTTAGTACAGGAACCGATTGCCAACGAGCAAAATCGTAATTGTCGAGTGTCTGGGGATACAATCCTGAAAACAGACACTTGCGTGATGGACCGCATACCGGCACAACCGCATGGGCGTTGGTAAAGCTGACACTCCGCTCTCGGAGCCGATCCATGTTCGGCGTTTTCGCCCTCGGGTGACCAGGCGGATGCAACGCCCAGTCGTTGAGATCATCACAGATAATGAACAGTACATTCGGCCTGTCTTCAGTTGCCTCAGCCGGTATGAGTCCGGTCACCAGACACAGCCCCACGAGCAAGACGAGTCGAATCTTTTTCACTGGGTGTCTTCTCGAGATAAGGGGCTGGGACAATGGTAGTCGATGCTCAATGTCATCCGCCTGGACCAACCGCCGCCTCCCCCGCCGGCAAGGCAGCGACCGAGCATATGAAACAACTAAAGTCCACTTTACCGACTTTGTGCCATAAACTCAAACTGGCAACGGGATGGGCAGTAGTGCTTTGTCACAGCCAGGTTTTAGGATTGGCGAGGAAAACGGGGTCAGGTACCAAAAACCGGAACGGCCCGAAGGGTGCTTTGCATTTTTGGTACCTGACCCCCTTTTCCGGGGAATGCTTCCACCCAACTTTTGCCTGTGACAAAGCACCAGGTGGCAGGCGCTTCCGTGCAGAGTGCGCTCGGCGTACCGCCAAAGCAGTGAACTACAGCGTTTCACGCTGACTTGTGGCCGCGAAGAGCGATTCCTGATTGCAGTCTTGTTACTCCCACGAGCCAGTATCGTTCACGACAATAAGTAGACTGTTATATCAACGCAATGTCCAAACGAATCGCTCACCGCTTCCTCGGTGGCCGAATGTAGCTCTCCGGCGGGTACCGCTTGCCTGCCCCTCGCTGCCAAACGTTCTCATTCGTGTCGTCGTAGAACTCGCGCGTCGTCTGGAAACGAGCCTGCATTGACTTGAGTTTCTGTGCGTGAATCGTGTCGGCGGCGAGGTTGTTCAATTCCTGAGGATCATTCTTCAGATCGAATAGCTCCCAGCGGCTCTTCTCTTCCGCTTCGTTCCGTGGACGATCAAAATAGAGCAGCTTGAAGTCGTTAGTCCGAATCGCGCTGTGTTGTGCGACTCCGTGCCCTCCGTCCATGTAGCGGTAGTAGATCGTGTCCCGCCATCCATTCGGCGTTGCACCGCCTTGCGAAAGAAGTGGTACCAGGCTGATGCCGTGCACATCCCAGTTCGTGGACAACCCAGCTGCCTCGAGTATCGTCGGCACATAGTCGATGTTCTGTACCATCGCGGCGCAACGTGTGCCAGGTGCCACTTTGCCCGGCCAACGAACGATGAGGGGCATTTTCAACGACTCTTCGTACGCCCATCGCTTGTCGAACCAGCCGTGCTCGCCGAGATAGAATCCCTGGTCGGCGCAATAGACTACGATCGTGTTTTTGCTCAGCCCCGCTTTGTCGAGTTCCGCCAGGACACGGCCGACGTTGCGGTCCACACCGGCAACACACCGGAGATAGTTCTTCATGTAACGTTGGTATTTCCATCGCACAAGTTCCTTGCCGGTCGGCGGATCCGCCAGAAACGCTGCGTTCTCCTTTTCGAATGCTGCCACGTAGGCCTTTCGCTGTTCCGGTGTAAACCGGTTGATGACGCCCATGTCTTTTTCGGTGCTGAAAAGCATAAGGTCCGACCCCATTCGCATGTGACCGTCGATTCCCATCTTGTGCGACGCCGCAGCGACTCGTCCTTCGTAGTCATCAAACAGCGAAGGAGGTTCGGGAAACTCGATGTCGCCGTAGAGCTCAAGTTCACGGAGACTCGGTTTCCAGTTTCGGTGTGGTGCCTTGTGCTGCACCATCAACGCGAAAGGCTTCGACTTATCCCGTCGGCCGAGCCAATCGAGTGCCAGGTCCGTAACAACGTCGGTCGAGTGCCCCTCGATGCGGCGGCCTTCGCCGTTCGAAAAAAAGAAGTCCGGGTTGTAATAGCTACCCTGCCCACTGAGGACCGCCCATTCATCAAAACCTGTCGGCTTCGTCTTCATGTGCCACTTACCGAAAATCGCTGTTGAGTAGCCACCCTTTTGAAGCGCCTTAGGCCATGTCGGCCGCTGCGGGTCAAGAGCTCCGGAAAGATTGACGATGCCGTTCTTGTGACTGTGGAGTCCCGTCATCACCGTGCACCGCGATGGCGTGCAGATGCTGTTGCCGCAGAAACTATTCTCGAACAGCATGCCCTCTTTCGCCAGACGATCAATATTTGGTGTCGGCGGTAACTCAAGACCGTAGCGATATGCCGAGATCGCCTGCGTGGTCAGATCGTCACTGAAAAAGAAGACGATGTTGGGACGTTCCTGCGCGACGAGTTCAGTAGACCCGTAGCCCATGAGCAGGAAAGGCATGCCGAAGCTCAGCAACAGCCCGAAAGCGGAAAACGACGAAATTCGCATAACGTTGACCTTATTTACGTTGATTGTCATCACTCAAACGCCCGCGCGGTAAATCGACGTGTGCAGGCTGCGAAAATCAGCGAAACGCCGATTTCGATGTCACAGAATAGACTGAAACACCTGTGACTTCTACGCTGCTCGTCGTTCAAACATCACATTACTATCAGCAGTTTCTGCTATACTGGCCATCATCTACCGCTGAAGGAAACGAATGCAATGAGAAGTGCCCGCATGTTTAGCATCGTCATTGTTTTGATCGCCTGCACACTTACCTGCCGCATTGCAAGCGCCGCACCCAGTATCAAACAATCCGATCTGGTGGGAGGATTGGCTGTCCTTGTGAATCCACCGAACACCGACACGGCCGTCAGACTGGCGTCACAATACACGGTGCATTGCCTACTTGATAACCCCGATCGCACCAGTGACTTTCAAGAACTGGCCAATCCGCGAATCACCTCAGAATCATGGTCGCACCAGAGGCTCCCCTATGGCGACAATCTGGTTAATCTGTTGATTGTCTATCAGGCAGATAACACAACCCATTCGCAAATCAGTCGTGTGTTGGCACCGCTGGGAAAAGTATGGATCCAGGTGGATGCCAGATCAGAATCAAAACCATTCAATCTAAAGACGATCAGTGAATCAGATGGCTGGCTGCAACTGCAAAAAGCATGGCCAGATGACATTGATGAATGGACACACTTTCTGCATGGCGTCGACGGCAACTGTGTTGCCAATGACACACGCATTGCTGATCCGCGTACGATGCAGTGGACATCGGGGCCCGACTACACACAGCATCACAACCGTCCCAACAGTCTTAGTGCGATGATTTCTGCACGTGGTCGACTCTACAGCATCATCAATGATGCACCGCCCGGTGCCGCCCAGCTGCCCGATCGCTGGTCACTGGTGGCCCGTGATGCTTTTAATGGCATCAAACTGTGGACGCTACCCATCGCCAATTGGGGCTGGCAATCATGGAGCGACAAACCGGTTGCTGATGGAAATGGCGGGCGTTTCACACAGCCGCCTCATATTGCCCGTACGCTGGTGGCCGAAGGCGATACTCTTTATGTCACGCTTGGGTTTGGTGCCGCAGTGAGTGCGGTGAATGGCCGAACAGGCAAAGTGATTCGCACCTATCAAGGCACTGAAAACACAGATGAGATATTGGCATTAAATGGCATCCTCTATCTGGCTGTTCATGAGCAAAGCCTGGAAGATCGAACATCGGCAGAAGCGAGCAGACGACGCACGAACGCGACGAAATCAGGACATGCGACCAAACATATGGTGGCCGTTGAGGGTGCCACTGGAAGAATCCTCTGGCAAAGCAACAGCCACATCGGTATCAGCGAAAAACAGCAGTTCATGGAAATCCATCGCCATTTCAATCCGGTCCTTGGTGAGAATAAGGTTTTCTTTGCGACTAAAGACAATCTGGTTTGTCTGGACGCAAAGACAGGAAAGCAAATCTGGCTTAAACCACGTCCCGCAGCTGAAGAGCATTTGATGCGTTATCAAATGCGTGCTTCCGACATGATCACACTAGTCTATCATGAGGGACGCATCATCTATTCCCAACTTGAACCAACTAAACGTATCGGCTGGCGCGATGTTAAAGCCACCGTCAGTGCTTATTCAGCCACAGAAGGCAAACGGCTTTGGAGCCGTGTCTGCGCGTCATGGGGCTGGGGCTCACCCGCTGATGTGCTGATTTCTCAGGGATTGGTCTGGGTTCACGAATTTCAGAATTCAACGATTTCAGGTATCGATCCGGCCACTGGAAAAGTCGTGCGAACCACGTCAAACAAAGTCGCTTTTGATGACGGGCACCATCACCGCTGCTATCGCAACAAGGCAACGACCAACTTCATTCTAACATCCTATCGCGGCATCGAATTGATTGACTGGAACGATGACAGGGAAACCTCCTTGAACCACTGGTTCCGTGCAGCGTGCCGCTATGGTTTCTTGCCGGCGAATGGGCTTCTTTATAATTCACCCAATCCCTGTGAATGCTATGTTGAATCAAAACTCAATGGTTTTAATGCGTTGGCCCCACCTTCCAGGGTAATTGAAATCGCCGCTCAGGATCGCCTTGTAAAGGGACTCGCCTTCGGAAAGGTTGATCCTGTTGCGACGCAATCAGAAGACTGGCCCGCATTCCGGCATGACACGCGACGCAGTGGCAATGCCAGTACAACATTATCAAAAGACCTTACTCAGATATGGAATGTTGATCTGGGCGGCATTCCAACAGCACCGACTGTTGCAGATAAGCGAGTTTATATTGCACTGCCCGCAGAAAGGCAGTTGATTGCACTGGATGCAGAAGTTGGCAAGAAACTGTGGCAGGTCGCAACACGCGGTAGTGTCGACTCACCGCCCACGTGGCATCGTGGTACTGTAATCTATGGCACCAGTGACGGTTATGTGACATGCCGTTCTGCTGCCGATGGCAGGGTTGTCTGGCAATTCATGGCTGCCCCATCACATCGGCGCATCATGGCAAGTGGTCGTCTTGAATCGTCATGGCCTGTGCATGGCAGTGTGGTCATTGAAGCGGACAAAGCTTATGTGGTTGCAGGCCGTTCATCATTCATTGATGGCGGATTTAGCAGCTGGGTGCTGGATGCCGCCACTGGAGAGGTTATTGAATACGCACGCCTGGATGAGAATTCAAATGCAGGTTCAGAAGGCAGAATCACAGTGAGGGAAAGACCGGGCATGACCTCTGATGTGCTGGTGAGCGATGGCGTGTCGCTCTTCATGCACGGACGCAAGATGTTTGCCTACATCTCATCAAGTAAGCAGGCGACGCTTGTCTATCCAGTATCCGGGTTTCTCACCCATACGTGGTTCAACCGCGTGAGCCACTGGGAACGTGATGGGATCGTTTGCGGCGAAGCCGTTGTGACTGACGGTGAAAATGTATTCAGTTTCAGTGCCTACAAGAAACGCAGCACAGACAGTGCTTTTCTCAGGCCAGGGACGGACGCTTATGTTTTAAGCCGCGGCAAAGTGATTTCGGAAGATTCCATTGACCGCCGCGGTAAGAATCCGGGACCAAAGAATCTGCTTAAGAATGACTGGAGCCACCCTGTGCCAATTGGTGTTCGTTCCATGTTGAATGGCGGTGGCACAATCGTTGTTGGTGGCAGTGAAGACACTGTTGATCCACAGGATCCGCTGAAAAACCTCGATGGGCGTGGCAAGGGGCTGCTGCTGATTGTCGACGCCGCAAGCGGCAAGCAACATTCCACCATCAAACTCGATTCCCCGCCCATACTCGATGGCATGGCTGCGGCGCAAGGGCGACTTTATGTGGCGTGCCGGTCCGGCAAACTGATTTGTTACGTTTCACGACTGGTTTGAAAAAAGAATGGATCAGATGACACGGATCCGATGCTTCATCAAACGTATGGGAATCCAGGGACCGTGGTGTCGGTCAAAACACGGTCCTTTGGGGGCACGTGCCAAGCGCTACGGGTTGTTGGAACGGTTCGCGCCCGACAGGAACTCCTTCACGGCAAGATAGACCGCACTCAGCTATCCCATCCGGACACGCTGCCGGGAGCCGGGTCAATCAGCGGCATGTCGGGGCAAGCAACGTAGGTTGTGAATCTCCGCTGTGCGACCGATCCAACGCTGGCAGCCACCCGCTTGCCACGGAACAAACCTCAACAGCAAGACAATAGTCGCTATTGAGGCTTTGGTCAGGAATGAGATGTCCTTCATAGCCACGCTTTCCCTTTTGATTGTCCGTCAGCAACTCTCCCATGTTGCCAAGTCCTGCCACATGGTTGTCGTTGCCTGAAAGCAGCATAGATCGAGTCGGAGAGCAGGACACCGAGACGTGAAAGTCGGTGAACATGCTGCCCTGCTTGGCAAGTCGATCGAGATAGGGCGTGGCAATCTCGCTTCCGAAGGCACCCAGATCGGTCCAGCCCATGTCGTCGGCCATGACAAGGAGGATGTTGGGGCGTTTCACGGCTGCATGCGCAGTCGCCGTGATCATCGAACAAGCAATTGTGAAGATCAACGCAGATCGCAGCTCCATGGAGCACCCCGGGCGTGGGAACAGAGCCAATCAACATAGGCTAGTTCACGCCGAACAACCTCGCAACCCTCGCCACGGAGCGTTGAAGTTGCGCGGAGGTCCGACTCACCGAACGCGGTTGCCGCAGTCTTCTGGTAACAGCGGCTGCATCGGCCGTCTACTTGATGCCCCAATCGGCTTCAAATTTCTCGTATTCTCTGGAGCGTTTCATCACTTCCTCCACATCGAAAGGAACTTCGCCTTTCCTGAAGCGGGGCTTCGAGGCCCTGATGGTTTCCGGTCGTGCGTTTGCAACGCCGGTAAAGGGGAGGCCTTTCGCTTCATCAACATTGGGGTATTTTTCCATCCAGATCTCATGGCGGGCTTTCATGGTGGCAAACATCCCCTTGGCGGGAAACATGGGGAGCATTTTCGGTTGCACTTCTCGCGGGTCGTTGTAGAGGTCGTAGAATGATGCGCCACTGAGTCCCGGGAGCTCGCCCATCCAATGCCGCTTGAATCTGCCTTTGACAGCCGCCGCATAGATTTCCCCGGTATAGATGTGAACATGATCGCGTCGGCTGTGGGCGTCACCGTTGAGAAGCAGAGACGTTTGGTCTATCCCATCAATAATGCGATCGGTTGGAATATATTCGGTAGCACCGCCAAGACGGGCGAAAGTGGTAAACAAGTCGGTAATGTGAATGATATCCCCAACGGTCTGACCCGGTTCGATCATCCCTGGCCATGACGCCATGGCAGCAACGCGGACACCGCCTTCAAGATAGTCGCCCTTTCCACCACGAAAAAGAACTTCAACCATTCCAGGAGGGCCGTTATGAGTCATCGGGCCGTTGTCCGCCATGAAAATGACAAGTGTGTTTTCGGCGATGCCTAGCTCTTTTAGCCGTTCCTTTAGCTTGCCAATAAAGGGATCGAGCCTCACAAGCCCCTCCTGAAGAAATCCACGCGATAGAGTTTGCGTATCCGGAAAGGGGCCAAAGGTAATAAGACTGGGCCATAAGGAAACGTAGAACGGCTTTCTTGCCACGGCGTTTTTTTCAATAAAGGCCATGGTCCGCAATTCTTCCTGTTTCATCGCGGTGTACCAGTTCTTGACATCGGTTGGTGGAAGAAATTCTCTGACTTCTCCGCCCTTTGTTCCCTCCAGGTGCCACACGGTTCCCTTGGGGCGCCAGCCTTTGTCCAAATCATAGGGATCGTGCGGGAATGTCTCTGGGGAAAAAGAAGTTGCCGCAAGTGCACCAGCGATCTCGGACTGCGGCAGGTACATACTTACCACCTGGTTATACGGGGTCCACAATGCCTCATCAAAACCCTGTTTGGTTGCGTAACTTTCTTCAACATCACCCAAGTGCCATTTACCGTAGAACGCGGTTGCATATCCGGCCTCACCAAGCACTTCACCCATGGTGACTTCATCTTTCGCCAGGCCCCCGTACTCGTACGGGAAGCCAACGTTGAACATACCGTTCCTGACCGGAATGCGACCGGTCATGGCGCCGCTCGGCTTTGAGTACATGACGGCTCGGTATACATCCGCATAAAGTTGATTCCTTCACGAGCCAACCGATTCAGGTTAGGGGTCGAAAAACCGCGAATCTTTTGAATCGCCGGAAAACCGACTTCGCCAACTGCCGTGTCGTCGACCATAATGTGAACAATATTGGGGGGCGTGCCGTACTTCTTTTTCAAGGCGGCGAGCTTCTCGTTTAGTTCTCTGTCCTCGGTCGCCCACTTCTCGCCATGCTGCGCCTTGAGGACGTAAAACTCGGCATCATGCACGATCGGGGCATTCGTTTCAGCCCAGCATGTTGCGGTCGAAAACACAACTGCAAGCAGCGAGGCTGTCGCCAGTCTCCGGTGGGTGCGCTCAAGGATTACGGTATTTCAGGCGACGAGCGACTTCCAGTATTGATTCCACTGTTTGCTGTACATATTTGCGCAGAGTCCGACCATTCGGTTGACACGTCTGACTCGCCACCTTGCTCCTGTTTGCTTGAG
>JAAERP010000167.1 GCA_024230215.1 Fuerstiella sp.
AATGGCAAAACGGAAGCGAGCCAAGACGCCGCAAGCGTCTGGCGTGACAATACCTACGAAGTGCAGAGAATGCGGCAGCACTAAACGCAGTCGCTACACAAACAGCATCGTGCTTGGATCTGGCATTTTGCTGCGTGATGATCTGCCAGGCATACCAGCCGGCACACCTTACGAAAGCCTGACCAAGTCGCGGTGCATCTGCTTAAAGTGCGGACAAGCCCGCGTCGATCAGCGATTTGAGTTTGACCCAGAAGTCTTGTACGCACTGCGTACAAACAAACAGGAGGGAACGACAGAGCAGGCGTAAACTCGCCCGCATGTACACGCAGGACGAGCTAGAAACGAAAGTCAGGGCACTCGACACCGAGATCAGCCAAGGCATCAAAAGCGTCACGACGGACGGCACAAGCACCACCGTTGACCTCGACGCCAAGCGAAAAGAACGTGATCGCTACCTGCAAATGCTGCAGAGTCACAAATCACGCCGACCAGCAACCGCCCGCATCAACTTGTGGGGTGGCTGATGCCAAATCTGCTCAACCGCATCGGCAGTATGTTTGGGTACGACGCCTTAGAACCCAATGGGCGACGCAAAAAAACAAGCCGGCACGTCTACCGCGAAGACTTCCACACTCGCGGGAACAAGCACCGGGGACTTCAAGAAAACGCCGCTGATCTGGTTCGCAACCTGTCGCTGGCTGGCTGGATGGTTCGCCGGCATTTGGACTACGTCGCGCAGTTTGAGTTCCACGGCAGGAACGACAACGACGAACTCAACCG
>JAAERP010000168.1 GCA_024230215.1 Fuerstiella sp.
CAGGTCGACCCCAGTTCTCACTGCTGAAGGCGAAGAGTGTCAGCACTTCCACACCATGATTCTGGCACGCCCGCAGCACACTTCTCACAGCCTCAACACCGGCGCGGTGTCCCGCCGGGCCAGAAACACCCTTTCGCTTTGCCCAACGATTATTCCCATCCATGATAATGGCAATGTGACGAGGTACTGCAGCGGGAGTACTGCCGCCAATAGCGTCTGAATTGAGGCCGGTATTCACAAGCCGCGGTCAAATTTCCATGAGGTCAGTTTCTTTCGTCGCCAGCAGTTTTTCGATTTTGGCGATGAAACCGTCTGTAAGCTTCTGAACATCTTCCTGTCCACGACGCTCTTCGTCTTCAGATATTTCTTTCTCTTTGACAAACTCCTTGAGCATAGACATCGCATCACGCCGTGCGTTACGCACCGACACTCTGGCCGATTCAGCCTCGTTGCGAGCCTGACGAATATACCCCTTGCGCGTTTCCTCGGTGAGTGCCGGCATAGGAATACGAATCACCTCGCCCGCGGTGACCGGGTTCAGACCGAGATCAGACTTGAGGATG
>JAAERP010000169.1 GCA_024230215.1 Fuerstiella sp.
ACGCGGTCCGGTGCGAACCCGTTATCTGTGAACCAAAGTATCGCGAGTCCAGGAGTTGCGTAGTATCAAACCAACCGTTGCGAGTTGCCGGCCAGTCGCTGACAGCGGTCAAACGCGGCATGTCATGCTGATAGATAATTTGCCTACCCTCGCCCGTCCGATGATAGGGGACTCTTCCTAGTGCCACGGCGCGGCGTACCTGCCACAGTCGCAGCCCAGTCACGCTTGCCGCCTCTTTGTCTGTCAGGATCCCGGTGTTCAACCGGATCTGTTGGTTTGCAATTCCCATTTGTCTCTATCGTCCGTTCAATTCGTTTGCAGTCGCAGTCAAGACACTTGCAGCGTCGGAACACCAACCAAGTGCCGTCTGCCATCTCGTGCCGTCTGATGCCGTAGTACGGCCCGCGTCGGGTGCTGTTACAGTCAGTGCAGCGCGGTAGGTCCACGCTGACGATGGCATAATTATCACTCGCCATTTATCACGTCCTTGTAAGTCGTGTTCGTGATGCGAACAAAGTTAAAATAGGGAAAGGAAATTGGGGGAATCGACTGTTCCCTTTGCGAGTCGGGTGTAGGTTTCGCCAAGTAGTACCTACTCGGTTTCTTGCGTTGGTCGTCGTAGGGCGTCAGCCCGAAAACGACGCCCGACGTAATGTTCTGTTCTGGGAGGGTGTCGTCCGGTGCACCCCTGTGTGTCGTCCGGTGCACCCCTCTATGTCGTCCGGTGCACCCCAGGGGTGTCGTCCGGTGCACCCCTGTTCTGATACGTCTTGCCGGTCAACTGCCGCACGCTGCCGTAGTGCCCCGCACCCGGTTTGAGTGTGAGCACAACACCGGCACGCTCAAGGTCACGCATGATCTTGATGACGGTTCGCTTTTCGATGCCCGCACCGTCTGCGATCTGCTGGTTTGTTGCGTTAAACCTGCACTCCGCGCCGCGTGCTTGTGACCAGCATGAGTACAGAACGGCAACCATCAGTCCCCGTGATCCGTTGCGACCTTTTGGCAATGTGGGGATCAGATCAGTCTTCATCCATCGCAGTTGCTCGAAGCGTTTTTCTGACTTCCTTTTTGTTACCACGGCTTTGACACCTCGCTGGCGTATTCCTCGAACTCAGCGTGCCGGTTTGGTTCACGCTGCTCAAACCGCATAAAGTCACCACAAAACGTCAACTCAACGCAGCCCATCGCACCTGCACGGTTTTTCACGCAGTCCAGGTCGATCTTTTTGACGCTGTCATGATCCTCCGACTTATTACGCAGAACATACGCAGCGTCAGCGTTGAACTCGATCTCGCCTGACTCCTTGAAACTGGAAAGGCTCAAGCTCTGGGGATCGTGTCCG
>JAAERP010000170.1 GCA_024230215.1 Fuerstiella sp.
AAACACGGGACTTATGGCTCACCAGAGTCTCGCATCTCCGCCGCTTGATGTCACCAGCCTAACCCAGATACTGTCCCTATGGTAATGACCAGTTGCGACCCAAGTGGCGAGTACTCGCGTCCAAAAGTCCCCAAGGTCCTGGTGTTCAGCAGGATTCAGTTTCTTGACTCTACGGGGTGCAGCGACGCTCAGATAAGGTCACTTGCATTTGAAATCAGCAGCTGATCCTCATGCCGAAACCTGATTGCCACGGAGCTTTGCTGTCAGCTGAGTTCTTTGACCCTACGGGATCACTTTCTGACTTGCGAGCCATGTGAGTGCGGCAGCTTTCCATTGCTCCCAGAGCGGTCCCTTGCAGCCGTTCAGACCGTGACCGCCTGTCGGGAGTTCGAGCAGTTCGACCGAAACGCGATGGGCTTTCATGGCTGCGACAAACTGGCGGCTATTCTCCGGCGGCACGGGTTTGTCATCAACGGCATGCGCGAGGAAAGTGGGCGGAGTGTCGGTTGTAACCTGCGTTTCGTTGGAATAAAGCCGAACGAGCTCGGGCTGAGGCTGGAGGCCAAGCAGTTCGTTTCTGGATCCGGTGTTTGTGTATTTGCCCATCGTGACGACGGGATAGACGAGCCAGGCGAAATCGGGCCGGCAACTGAATCGCTCGATGGGATCAGGCGAATCTGCGTTGCCGTTATCGAAGTGCGTGGCGGCAGTCGAAGCAACATGGCCGCCGGCGGAGAAGCCGAGGATGCCGATGCGTTTCGGGTCAATCTTCCACGCTGCGGTGTTGGCGCGGGTGAGACGGATGGCGCGCTGGGCGTCGAGTAACGGCACCTGATGACGTAGTTCGGGCAGTCGGTACTCCAGGAGAATTGTGGCAATTCCGTGTTCGCTGAGCCATCGCGCGATGGGATATCCCTCGCGATCAGTGACGTGGCGGATATAACCACCGCCGGGACAAAGCACGATGGCAGCGCCACTGGCCTTGTCGGCAGGCGGAAGGAATACCTCAAGTTCTAAGCTGCAATCCTCGAACTTGCCTTCGCCAACGGGCGCTTTGCCGGGCCAGAGGTTCACGCGCTCGGTCGGTGTGGGGTTGGCCAGAGTGGCAGGAGTCTGCGCTGACAATGTCGAGGCCAGCCCGGTAAAGAACAGGCTGACGGCGGAGAGAAGAAAGCGTCTTTTCATTAGTTTCATTTGTCGTCTCTGCACTCAATGTGATTAAACCAGCATGAATAGATTACCGCACGTCGTAGTCTGCGATCCATTTATGAAGCTTCGCTTCGAGACTTCGCCGCACCTGGGAAAAATTATCGCTATCGTACAGGTTCTTCAGCTCTCCGGGATCTGCGGATAAGTTGAAGAGTTCGTGTCGTCCGTGCGGGGACGGCTTGCCAGCCGCATTCAAGTGCAACACCAGCTTCCACTCATCAGTTCGGATCATCCGCATGTGATCCTCTTTGAGGTAAGTCATATCGTAAGTGTCGCAATACTCATCCCGCCATTTCACACCGCGCTGGCTCTTGAGAATCGGCAGCAGACTTCTTCCATCGAGGTGCAACTGTGTTTCAGTCTCCGTGATATCGATTAATGTGGGAAGCACATCGATCGTCGATACCATCACGTCGCTGATTGATCCCGCTTCGATCACCCCAGGCCACCGCGCGACAAAAGGCACCAGTACGGAATCGTCGAACATGTTTGGCTTGCGATCCTTTGTGCCGAGAACCACTGCGTTGCCCTTTCCGAGCAATCCGTGCTGTCCAACGCTGAACCCGTTGTCGCCGATGAAAAAAACCAGCGTATCCTTCGTTAAGTCGAGCGAGTCGAGCGTGGAAAGCACACGTCCGATGTTTCGATCGGCGCAAGAGATGTTTGCATAATACGAACGCATCAGTTCACGCAGGTCGTCGTTACTGATGGCCGCTTCCGGATGGCGACTGAGATTGGGAACAACGAGATTCTTTCCTTCGTAATGCTTGCGGTCTTCGTCCGGAATCGCTTCCCATGGCAGGTGTGGCAGGTAAATACTCAGATAGAGAAAGAAGGGTTGTTCGCCACGATTCTCAATAAACTTGATCGCGCGGTCGGTCAGGATATCTGTGTGCTGCTTGTCGTAGCGGAACCGTGGCATCTCTTTGCCATCCAGCAGAAACGGGATCTTCCCGACGCTTCTGATCTCTTTATCCGGGGCGATGTAGCGGAAGCCTTCGGCGACATCGAACCCGAATTTCTGCGGATAAAACTTCGCGCCGTACCCAAGATGCCACTTGCCGATCAGACCGGTGCGATACCCCGCCTGCTTAAGCACAGTGGCGATCGTTGACGTCCCAGGCGGAAGCCCATTCCCGGAAACCACCGGATTGCCATGCGGGATGAAGTCTGGAATACCGACACGGTGGCTGTAGAGGCCGGTCAACACCATTGCCCGTGACGGCGAGCATACAGCCTTTGTGAAACCCCGCGTAAACCGCATCCCATCTGCTACGAGCCGATCCATGTGAGGCGTATGGACGTCTTTATTCCCATAACCGCCGACCGCCCACTGCGCGTGATCGTCGGTGTAGATCAGAAGGACGTTCGGGCGAGGAGTTTCGGCATGAGCAAGGTTCGCAAAAGGACCGAGCGTGCCCATCACGACGATAACAGAGGCAGCCGACCGAAGATGATAAATCATGGTTTCAACACGGCTCCGCCAGAGTACATGTCGTCTCTCCCGTTACTCATCGCTGCCGAATCGAAACGAATAAATGTCGGCGTCCTTCAGCTCAAACAGCAAACGCACAGATTTTCCGGCAAGCAGCGACACGTCTTTGCTGTCGTCCTTCCACACAACTGTCCGGGCGATCGTGTCTCCAAATATTTCCGGACAGTCCGCCAGTGAGTAGCCGTCCAGCGGTTTGCCGTCAGAGTCTTGAATCTCCACACGAATCGAACCCGCTGCGGATGTGGCAAAGTTGAGTTCCAGTTGTGTGCCGTCGAACACGACAGGTTTCGTTTGCAGTCGCCCGCCTTTCCAGCCAGCGGTCGCTGACACGAATCCGTCCTGACGCAATGTATAGCGGCGGAAGCTGGTCGACTCGCCTTCCCAGTAGCCTTCGGTGGCGTAGAGCGAGATGTCGTCAGCGGCACCGGCCAGGTGCGACTTCGTCTGGGTCATGCCCCAGAAGATGAAGTTGTCGCCGTACACCCATGTGTCTCTTGTTGCCGGCCCCGGTCGAATAAAGGCCTCGCCCCAGCGGTGGAACGTCACGCCATCGCGACTCGTCATAAAAGCCGCGTCGGTCACTGTTGTGCCGTATCTCCCGGACTGTTTAGAGCGAAACTGCCGCTCTTCCAAACCGGGCAGTGCCG
>JAAERP010000171.1 GCA_024230215.1 Fuerstiella sp.
CCGCAGTATTCGCCGACGCAAGAAACCATCTCGACCCGACTCACCACCCCACACACAAACTGGCCGACTCAAACGATCGATCCGCTACGAAGTCAATAAATCGATGCCTGATGTGGTCATCGGTCCCGTCAACGAGATCGCTGGCCGGCTCTGGCATTTACACGAGCATGGCGGCATCGCCAAGAAACGCAAGCGACTGAAACGACATCGTTTCCGTGCCGGCGAATTCGGACCGGTGCGCGTCAAACAGCCCGGCAAGTTCGCACGCGCCCGACTGCAAACCGCCGCTCAAGCAAACCGAGCTACGCGACTGATCGACCAAGAGAACGAGCGACGCGGATCGATCCGGCCACCGCGCTACCCAAAACGACCGTTCATGCGACCCGCTCTCGATGCCAACCGATCGAGGCTGCCAAAGTTCTGGCGAGACTCGGTGAAGTGACGCTCCACACGAAGGGATTCTTGAACCATGCCAGAAGTCAAACTTGGGCTCGATGCAACGCTGACGATCGACGGCGCGGAAATCAAGAACTGCAAGGACTTGACCGTCACGCTCGAGAAAGCGGAAGCCGATGCCTCGACACGCGACAACAACGGCTGGCGAGCGACGGTCGGCACACTGAAAGACGCCTCGATTGAGTTCACCGTACTGAACAAGGACGGTGACACGTCGTTCGCGCTGCTGCAAGGACTGTTCATGTCGGGCGATCCATGCAACGTCGGCATCAGTGACGCCGGCGGGTCGCTCGCGCTATCGTGCGAAGTGATGCAGTTCAACGTGAATCAGAACCTTGAAGAAGTGATCTCGGCTGACGTGACGCTCAAGCCAACACAATCAGCGAGCGGCACCGGATTGAACGTGCCAGGCCCATAGGTAACCAATGATGCAGAAATTCGTTGACAGGAAATCAAACGTCTGGGTCGTCGACATTGATTCGACGACATTGCGACGCGTGAAGGCGATCGCAGGCGTGAATCTGCTGGAGTTTGTTGAAGGTGACCTGGTCGAGCGATTGAGTCATGACTTCCTGTTACTGGGAGACATTCTCTACGCGGTCTGCAAACCACAAGCCGACCAGCAAGGCATCAGCGACGAGGAGTTCGGGCAGGGACTGGCCGGCGATGTGATCTCCGAAGCAACGGCGGCGTTGTTGGAAGGATTGGTCGCCTTCTTCCCGGAGCCCCGACGCCGTCTGCTGAAAACAGCGGCGGCGAAATATCAAAGCGTTCAAACGAAGGCGATGGAACTGGTGCAGATGAAACTGGACAGCCCGGACCTGGAGGCGGAGATTCTCGACAAGTTGCGAAGCGACTTGGAGCAGGCGACATCGAACGGCTCATCGACCGACTTGCCGGAATCGTCGGAGTCGACCCCGGACCACTGACACTTCGCCAACTCGTACGAATGGCCGACGCGCGCCGCGAACACGACTGGAGTATCGCCAGCAGTGTGATGGCGATGCTCGCTGAAATCCATCGCGATCGTAAACGGCGAGCTCGTCCGTTCCGAGCTGAGGAGTTCAATCCGCTTTC
>JAAERP010000172.1 GCA_024230215.1 Fuerstiella sp.
GACACACTGCATTCGGCAGGACACACTGCATTCGGCAGGACACACTGCATTCGGCAGGACACACATCAGCAGGCCGACGGACATCAACAGGGCCGCTGCCGAAAACTGTCCAAATGCAGCCACGGGAGCGATGCCGCTGATGGCCAACGAGCACAACCCGACTGCGGTCGTAGCCGTAGCCATCCAGCACGGCCTCCAGCCCTCATTCATGGCACCTCGAATGGCCTGTTCGGGAGTCGCAGAGGCGGGCTGCGCCTGGAAATAGTTTATGAAGTGAATTCCCGCCGACACCGTGAGCACAAAGATGAGAGCGGGGGAAACAATCAAAATGGCATCCAGTGTCATACCGGAATAGTGGATCGCTGCCAGCACGATCGCCTGGCCCAGACAGGCAACGCCGATGACGAGCGCAGAGAGGCGCCAGGCTCTCAGGCACCAACAGCAAAGGATCGCTGCAACAATCGTCGCACCCGTGCTGAACACATTCACTCCGCGCACGCTTTCCGCGTCGATGGCAACACCGTCGTTTGGCGGACCTGCGACGATGAGTTCATCGGGCGACAGACTGGCCACGTCACAGGCAACCGACTTCAGGTGTTCAATCGATGAGCGACGACGCTCATTCCCTTCATACGTCAGCACAACCACAGCGCAACTCGTCTTATGATCCGGGCCCACAAGAAACCCTTCGAGCCTATCGAGTGCAGTGTCGCGGGTAAGACGTGTCGGCGGGCCCATCATCCTCTGAAGCGTGCCGGGCCCTGTCACGACGCGTTCAAACGGCGACACCCCAGGATGTTCAGGCAGTCGATTTGCCGCCAACAGTTGCTCCCCAAGGCGGTTCAGGCGGGGATCATCGATCGTGCAACCGTGCCATGATACATAAACGACATCGTTACCCTCGAAATGGTCGCGGAACTGGTCGAATTGAATTCTCCCCACATGAGACTTGTCCGCCCATTTTTCGGGCGTTATTCGCATGAGGTCCACACTCTGGCGAGCTCCGATGATCGCGATCGGAGCCAAAAAGACGATCACAACCAACACGATATTTGCGCGACGCCTCAGCCTTTTGGTGTAGGCAGTTGAATCCGCAGTATGATGTGTCATCAGAAAACGCCTATGTTCTGCGTCACCAGTTCCTGAATGGCATCTGGTTCTGTTTTTTGAGCCGACGACGCTGGCTGCGGCGTCCTGGTTTGCCGCCATCGTCGCTGCTGAACCCGAATTAAGCTCAGCCAATCAGCCATAGGCCAGAACATCCGGCAAACGTTTCCAGGTCAGTTAAGCGTTATCAGTGCCCACCTATAGAAAAGGCAGCAAATTCCTGGCCTTTGCCGCGAAGAGCATGCACGAGAAGTAGTCTGGCAACATGCAGTCAAGATAGAGCGATTAAGCAAAACAGGACCTGATCAACCGACAACGCTGTTTACCATAACGTCCCACCCTGTCAGCAAGTCAATTTTCCCATCTCCAGACAAGCCGCCTACAGACAAACAACGAATGATGTTGTGCAAGTACGCGGCAGCCTGACACAGCAAGCCACCTGTCTCGTGGCAGTAGCTCGAAACTGGTTATGCGTAACCAGTCTTAACAATGACGAATGTATCAACCAAAGACAGTGCCCCAACGGGAACGAGCGGTTTATCAGTCGCTATGCGTTTTGTGTATGGGCCTGTCGGCGGCGTTGCCATCCTTGGTTTGGCGTTTGCGTGGCCATCTGACCACTGGGCTATGTGCGTCACCTGGGTGTTCGTTGCGGCCTATGCAATGTTCTGCTGGACCAGCTGTTTTCATGAAGCTGTCCACCACACATTGTGCGGTTCCAAATGGTTCAGCGTCTTCGTTGGACGAATCGTGAGCACCATGATTCTTGTGCCGCATCACGTTTATCGCGAAAGTCACATTCGACATCACGCGTACCTGAATAAGTCATCTGACTGGGAACTCTGGCCATACTCGGATCCAAAGGCGTCATTGTGGTTTCGACGCATCTTTTGTTGGCTAGAGATCCCGTTCGGAGTCTTAACATCTCCGTACGTTTATAGCCGACTCTATTTTCATCCCGATTCACCTTTGCAGAACACCAACGTCCACCGCGTCATTCGTTACGAATACCTCGGCATCGTTGCTGTGTGGGCGGTGATCCTGTCAGCCGTAACATACACAGAAACGTGGCCCGTCTTTCTGCTGGCCTGGGTGCTTCCGCATTGGATTGCCGGTGTTTTTCAGACATTCAGAAAGTTAGCAGAACACCTCGGCATGGCCAGCTACGACCCGCTTCTTGGCACTCGGACAGTTATTGGTGATGGACTGGTTACCAGAATCTGCACGTATCTGAATTTTGACATTTTCGTCCATGGACCGCACCACAGGCATCCTAGGTATCGCCACGACGAGCTGTGCGATCGAATGCGGGAGTATGAAGTTGAACACCCCGAGTTGGTGTACCCGGTCTTCTGCACCTATTGGGGAGCGTTGAGACACCCTGGCCCTTCCATCATCAGGAACCCAGGAGTCGGAATGAACGCTGGTGCATCGGCGCCTTCTGAAGAAAAGCCGCATGATGCCAGCGACTTCGGTCAGGACGTTACGGCCGAGATTCTGGCAAACAGTGACGCTGAGGTCTCGGCATAAGTTCATCGATTGCTCCGGCGCGCAGATCCTGGTGTTGTTGCGGCGTGGCAGGTGATTCCTGAGCTGCTGTCGCAGCATATTGCCGTTTCGCGTTTTCCAGAATCTACAGAGTCGTCGGACCTGCCATCGTATGGTGCTTATTGCGCCACAACCCGCCCGCATCTGAATTGCGCAACTATCAAACAGGCACTTTATCGTGTGCATCAGCCTCAACGCCGGTTTCGCGTCACTGTCTCTGGCCCGATGTTTACCAATGCTCTCGGCGTCGCGGACTTAAGCCGCCCAAACCTCATCCCGACCCCGGTTCCAAGAGAGTCCGGCCCGGAATCCCTGGACGGTGCGGCATGAGGACACGCCCCTTTGGTGAAGAAATGCACTGATTTGCAGGTCTACAGACGCCAGCAAAGTCATTTTCCGAGCAATTGACGTGGCAAGATGCGGCTAAGAAGGCCTTTACGCCGTTTGGCTGATTATCTTAGAATTCGCTGGCTAGCCTGTTTCCGGATCGTTTGGATCTCGGGCCACAAACTGCTGGCAAAGCTGTTGCATCGCCATTCTGTGAGTTTTTGGCAACAATTTTTTTGCCCCGAGCACTTTCAATTCGAACGACAATGAAAAGACAACTATTCGCCATTTTGGGCATTGGTGTGTTGTTCCTGCCAGCTGCGGTGACATCCTCGGCACAGGAACCGCATCACCCTCAGATCTCCATTGGACATCAGGGCGTCGATCGGCTTAAGTCCGATCTTGAAACGTTGCTGAGTCTGACGACGGAGAAAGAGCAAGCGCAGCTGCAGAATCTGGTGGACTTCGTCGACTTGATGGCGTTCGGCCTGGATTCAGAAAAGCCAATTCGCGTTGATCTGCTGACGGGAATTATGCCTATGCCATACGTGGTCTCAGCGGCATACAAGAACGATCCCGAGCTGGCTGTACCGGGCCTTCCTGAATACGCAGACCTGCTGGACAACCTGAATTCAAATTTCATTCTGCAGAAGACCAGCGCTGACTGGCGTGAGTTTCTGCCGCCGGATCAAGGTTGGCTGCGTATACTGCCGGACATCAAGACCGCCATCATGATTCTCACAACTCCGGCGGACCACGCTCTTTTGAAGCAGATTCTTCAGAAAATGCCGGCCCCGTTACCGGGAATTGCTCCACTGCTGGAGAACGATTGCGGCGCTGGCATACAAATGATCAACAGCGCGCACACTGTCGAAGACCAGGAAAAACGAGCGGCGTCATTTGGCGAACTTCGTGCCAACCGAATGGATGCCCTGCAAAAACGGCCTGCGGAATCGGCCACCGAATTCAACCTGCGGAAGGGCCTGATCTCCAGTCAGCTCAAGGAACTTGAACGTTTGATGGTCGAAGGCAACGATCTGCGATCACGGACGTTTCTGAATTCCGAAGACAAGTCTGCTCGGATCCTGTTCACCGGTAGCGGAATTCCGGACACCGGTCTGGCACAAAGCATCGAACTGTTCAATAAGCACCAGAATATCTTTGCATCGGTGGCGAAAGCCGAAAATTCAATCCTGTCCTTTCGCGTGAATCATCCCATTGACGATTTTCGCCAGAAGATCTCATTGGATTTCATTGAGTTGCTGAACGCGGACGTGGAAGCACGTATTGTTGCCTCGGAGAATCTGTCTGACGCTCAAAAAACGGCCGTCCGCGAACTGCACAATGGCGTCATAACGGTGCTAAAAGACAGTATTGGCTCAGGCAATGTCAACGCGTTTGTCGAATCCTGGCTGAATGCCAATGACGAGTTCGTCGCTGTGGGCGCAATCGCTGCCACGGATGCCACTCGACTTGATGAAACGCTGGCCCTGATCGCCAGGACGGGCAAGGGCAACAAAGTGGAATCCGCCATCGAAAAAGTGGGGGACGTCACCATTCATCGCATCCAGCTGGGTAAGGGATTCCTTAAGCTGCTGGACCGGGTTTTTGGTGAAGAAACGGCCGTGTTGATTGCGACTTCCGAAGATACAGTCTGGTTTGCCACGGGACCGGATTCTCTGGAAGTGCTGAAGAAAACGATCGGCGATCTGCAACAACCGACCGATTCTGATGTGATCCTCAGAGTAGAAGCCAGGCTGCTGCCGTGGACAAAACATGCCCAGAAGGTTCTGGATGCGGCGCCGGAACCAACCGCTGTGGACGACAAGCGGATTCGACGCGATCAACGACGTGACCTGGCTCGGGCTGTGGAAGCACTCGGCACCGGTGAGCAGGACGATTTGAAATTCGACGTGACTGTTGATGACGGGACGGTCTCCGGCGAAATTTTTGTGAACACCGGCCTGCTGCGCTTCGTGGGCAAGCAACTCTCCGCGTTCTCAAAAGAAAACTTCGAATAGCAGCTGGAACGCATGACGCGAAATGAAGCCCGGCCTGTACTCCACGTGCAGGAACGTACCAATGGCTGAAGAAACCGAAGAGCCAACTATCGACAATGACGATCCGCCCGTCGACGACATCGAACTTGCATACCGGGAAGCTCTGAAGTCGATCGATGAAGCTGAGTATCAGGTAGGGTCCGCTCTCCGCGAACTTTCAGATGATTCTGACGAGGAACCCGACGACGAGGAGGAAGCTGCCTTCACGTCCATCGGGCGGCAACTGGCAGATGATCTGACGGAAGAAGAGTCCGCCGTGGCGGCCGTCCCGTTGAACGATCCTGAATCGTCACCAGTGTCACCACGCGCGGTCATTGAAGCCGCCCTATTTGTTGGTGGCGAAGTCTCATTGACAGCGCGACGACTGGCATCGCTGATCGGTAATGACACTGATGCCAGATTGTCCGTCCGCATGATCGATCAATTAAATGAATCGTATGCGACTGAGAACCGGCCGTACGAAATTCGACTGCATGAAGGCGGCTTCCGACTGCAGCTGAAAGAGCAATTTGCCAATGTGCAGCTGAAAGTGTTTGGCCTGGGACCGAGAGAAGTCCGGTTGTCTCCTGAGACCCTTGAGGTGCTGGCGTTCATCGCTTACAACCAGCCTGTGGACAAAAAAGAAGTGGGGGAACTCAGTCAGCGAAATGCTCTGGTGATACTTCGGCAGCTGCTGCGGCTGAGACTGGTGGAACTGGAACGAACGGGCAGTCGTCGGTCGGATGTGGCTTACCGCACGGGCCAGCGATTCCTTGACCTCTTCGTCCTTAACGATCTGGCAGACCTGCCACAGGCCGACGTGTTTAGCTTTAAGTAACTCGGCCGCCTTCGGCGGTCTGTCCGCCTTCGGCGGCGTGTTTGCCTTCGGCGGCGTGTTTGCCTTCGGCGGTCTATTCGGACGACCACTCAAGACAACTGACCCGCTTTCGACAGTCGCTGTCAAACGGAATACACCTGGTGACGGACGAAGTCGAACTACTGAACGGCATGCGGGCAAACCCTGCGTTGTTTGATGAGCTGGGGGAATTATCCGGCAGCGAGCTGGCCGTTCAGCAAAGACTTCGGACAAAGTACGATGCCGCGTTGGTACGCGCAGCAATCGCTGTTCAGGAAGCGAGAGCGAAGGCCGAAGGCAGACTGCCAAGTGCCGGTAGACTGTGGCTGACGCGAGTCGGACTGGAACAATCGACTGCCTGGGACGTTGCTCAACACAAGGCCCGACGTTTTCCTGACGGCGAGCACGTGTTCGATCTTTGTTCCGGAATCGGCGTGGACACCGCTGCGTTACTGTCAGGCGGAAACGTGACATCGGTCGATATCGATCCCGCGATGCTGCTGCGCTGTCAGTGGAACATCGAAACATGGATGGAAGACGACGCCATCAATTCAGGCGGCGTCTGGCACCAGAACACGACAGATGTCCTCAGCCTGGATCTTTCCGGAAAGCTGGTTCATCTGGACCCCGATCGCCGCAAGGGGCGTGACCGTCCCGCCAAACGCCTTGAACATTACCATCCCGATCTGGAGTGGATGCAGCAACTGGTGCAGACCGCCGCTGGCGGAGCCTTAAAGCTGGGCCCAGCCAGCAACTTTATGCAAAAGTTCCCACACAGCGAGATTGAGCTCGTCAGCCACAAGGGGGAATGTCGCGAAGCGACTGTTTGGTTTGGCAGCCTGGCGGGCAAAAAGTCGTTTCGCGCCACTGTCCTGCCATCCGGCGAATCTCTGGCCGCCGATCCGCTGGATTCATGGTGTCCGATCGCGGACGGGTTCTCCGACTACATCTTT
The DNA here is from genome assembly GCA_024230215.1 of Fuerstiella sp. GTDB lineage: Bacteria > Planctomycetota > Planctomycetia > Planctomycetales > Planctomycetaceae > Fuerstiella. The sequence goes on from JAAERP010000172.1 coordinate 6,831, forward strand.
GATCCTGATCCGGCCGTTGTACGATCCGGTCTGCTTGACGCTGTTGGCGAAATACACAACCTGCAGAGAATGGACAAGGAAGACGAGTATCTCACTGGAGCAGCGGTTCCGGAGACTGCGTTCGTGCGAAGCTTCGCCATTGAGGCAGTACTTGGCAACAATCCAAGGGAATTGAAGCGTTATCTGCGCGCAAATCCTGGCCGCGACTACGAAATCAAGTGTCGTCACCTGAGTGTTAACGCGAACACATTACGAAAACAACTTCCCTGTGGGGACGGTCCAATCAAGGTACTGTTTTTTGTTCGCAGCGCCGGCAAGGCGACCGTGGTCGTCGCAAGAAGAATAAACGGAAGAATTACATAGTAAACACCGTCGACGAGTCGGAGGTAGCAAACTAACGTACTCCCTACGGAGAGTCCGAAATGGAGGCGAACCCACTGAAGGTGTTTCGCATAGAACTCGGAAGAGCGTCGTGACAGATTTCACGCAGCAGTCCAGTCAGGGCTGTTGTCAATCGGAATCACGTGACGCCGCTGACGTGAACACGTGTTCTGCTGGCATGGAGATAGCAATGAACAATGTTCTTTCGGTGGTGCTGGCGGGAGGAAAGGGTTCCCGCCTGGAACCACTCACCGCTGACCGCAGCAAGCCGGCTGTACCATTTGGCGGTGCCTTTCGCATCATCGATTTTTCGCTGTCAAATTGCATCAACAGTGGTCTGCGCAAGATCCTTGTGGTGACGCAGTACAAGGCCGCAAGTCTTGAACGGCACATCGAACGTGGTTGGCATTTTCTGTCCAATGAACTGGGCGAATTTGTGCGCGTGCGTCCGCCGGAACAACGTATCGGCGAAGACTGGTATCTGGGAACGGCGGATGCTCTTTACCAGAACATCTACACCATCGAAAAACTGACGCCAAAGCATGTACTGATTCTGAGCGGTGATCACATCTATCAGATGAATTACCACCGATTCGTATCCGACCATATTCAATCCGAAGCCGACTGCAGCATCGCCTGCGTGCCGGTCTCGATGGAAGAAGGTCAACGCTTTGGCGTGATGCAGGTCGATCGCGACAACCGCATTGCCAGCTTCAGCGAAAAACCCCAGTATCCCGAACCGATGCCCGGCGAGCCTTCGCAATGCCTGGCTTCGATGGGCATTTATGTGTTTCGCACGGAGTTCCTGTTCGAGCATTTGTGCCGTGATGCCAACACGCCAGGCAGCGAACGTGACTTTGGCAAAGACATCATCCCGTCCATCATCGACCAGCACCTTGTTCGAGCGTGGTGTTTTTCCGATCAGACAACCGGGAACCCGGGTTATTGGAAGGATGTCGGAACACTGGATTCATACTACGAAGCGAATATGGATCTGATTTCAGTCGATCCGAAATTCAATTTATATGATCCCGACTGGCCAATCCGTTCTTATCAAAAACCGCTGCCACCCCCCAAATTCGTATTCAATGATCCGTCTCCTGGCACCAAACGAGTTGGATATGCGGTGGACAGCATGGTCTGCCCCGGTTCCATTGTTTCCGGTGGAACCGTGGAACGATCAATCCTGGGACCGTCCGTCCGGATCAACAGCTACGCTGAAGTTCGCGACTCGATTCTGTACGAAGGCGTGCTGATTGGCAGGTCTGCACGCGTTTGGCGGGCGATCATCGATAAAAACGTGCAGATTCCCGAAGGCATGCGGATTGGCTATAATGCCGATGAAGACCGTAAACACGGTTTGACGGTCTCAGATAATGGCATTGTGGCCGTTCCCAAGGACGCCCGCTTTGACACTCATTCAAACATCTTAAAGCCTCATATCGGCCAGCGTGGAATCCATGCCAGCATGCTGAGTTCCAGTGCTGATCTGTGAGCCAGGCCTGATTCCGGAATCACGTGTTGGCTGAAGACAAAAACAAGCCGGTCAAACCAGACCGCCGCCGCATGTTCGTTGTCGTTGCTGTAACCCTTAGCATCCTTCCCGTGGCGATGTTGGAACTGGGACTGCGCATCGCAGGCATTGGGGACGCTGCAGCCACGGATCTGCATGCCGGGTTTGGCGATTCAGCCCGTCTGTTCGAACTTGACGAGAGCGGGCAGCTGTATCGAACCCGCCTTGCAAGACAGCGATTCTTTGTGCACCAGGAGTTCCCCGCCGCAAAATCGGAGAGTGACTTTCGCATCTTTTGCCTGGGTGGATCAACCGTGCAGGGGCGGCCGTATCGCCCGGAATCGGCCTTTGGTCAATGGCTGGAACTGCAACTGAATGCCGCCGACCCTTCTCGCAGATTCCAGACGATCAACTGTGGTGGCCTATCGTACGCCAGCTATCGCCTGCGTCCGCTGCTTCAGGAAGTGCTGACCTATGATCCGGACCTGATCATTCTGGCGACCGGGCACAACGAATTCCTGGAAGATCAGACATATGCGGACGTCAAAGCACGGTCCGGCCTTCGAATCCGACTGGAAGAGTACGCGCAATCACTCCGCACCGTGATGCTGCTCCGAAAACTGACTGGCGGTGAAGCTCGACAGGAACCCACCGAAGATTCGGATGACACTTCGGACGCATCATCCGAAGTCGTGGAAGCGCGGCTTGATGATGATGCCGGCTATGCGTCTTATCACCGCGACGAAGAATGGCGGCAGCGCGTGGCAGCCAGCTTCGACGAATCGGTACGAGAAATGATGAGGATGTGTAAGAAAGCGGGAGTACCGGTCATCCTGGTTCAACTGGGAGCAAACCTGCGCGACTGCCCGCCATTTAAGTCGGAACATCGGTCGGGCATCGATGTTCCGGATGAACAACAATGGCAGACACTGTTCGACAATGCAGCAGCCAATGCCCTCTCCGACCCGGAGGCCGCGTTGATGCTCTATCAGCGAGCCGCAGAAATCGACGACCAGTTCCCACTACTGAACTTCCGCATAGCACGCTGCCAGGACCGCATGGGACTTTTTGACGATGCCCGCCGCAGTTATCTGAAGGCCAGAGATCAGGACATCTGCCCGTTACGTATGCCTGGCAGTTTAAACGAGAAGCTGAATGTCATCGCAAGGGAAATGCAGGTGCCCCTCATTGACGCAAATTCAATGATCACTGACCGCAGTCCTCAGCAGATTCCAGGATTTGACGCATTCGTTGACCACGTCCACCCGACGATCGGCGGTCATCAGAGAATGGCTCAGACCATCGCATCCGCACTACAAAAGGCCAACATCGTTGCCAGTTCGGATGTGCCGATGGAACAGCTCAGACGCCTGTATCGGGATCACATGGAGTCGCTTAGCCCAATCTACTTTTCCAACGGTCGACGACGGATCGGCTGGCTGGAGGGCTGGGCCCAGCGACAGCGATTGCTGGACGAGATCACTCCCGTCGACACACGAGGAATGGTTGCGGCAACAACCCGGAGTCTGGACCTGCACGATTTCCAGGCAGCCACTGAGTCTTTACATGACGCCGTTTCCACTGATGAATCGGCCGTCCAGATGCTGCTGGAGCACTCGGCTGAACTTTTCCGGCAGGGCAGAAACAGCACGTCACGCTGGGTGCTGGAAGAGCTGGCCAAAGTAGCTGTGGATGAAGCGTCGATTGCGAAGACAGCGCTTGGTTTTTTGATCATTGCAATTGACCAGGAAGACATGGCTGAAGCTGCAGCAATCTACAAACGCCAGTCGAACAACTGGACCGCCATCATCAGGAGCGACGTGTCGGGCTGGTCGGAGGCGATGCCGGGTGTTCTTGAACGCATTCAGCAAATGCTGCCGTGATCGTGTTATCGATGACTGACCCAGGCGGCCAGAGCTTCCCGATTGATTTTGACATTGTGCCGAGTATCGACCGGCAGCGATCGGTGAAACAGAATCTGGTTGATGCTCTTCGTCAGGCCATTTGCTGCTCCCAGAGCCAGCAGTTCATCACGTAGCCGGCCCGCATCGGCTTCTGAATCCGGAAAATGTCCCTGTTCCGGTTCTGCGACGATCGCGGGAGCCTGATCTCCGTGCTCGCCAATCCCGACAAGTGCGCAGCGATAGACGTGAGGATGCTGGTTGAAGATGGCTTCGCACCGAACAGAGAACAACGGGCCAGCGGATGTGAAGACGATGTGTGACTTGCGACCACAAAACCACAGTCGATTATCATCGTCCAGGTAGCCGGTGTCACCCATACGATGCCAGAATCCGTCCCCGTCCTTGATCTTGGCCAGAGCTGTCGCATCGGGACGACGAAAGTACTGGCGGGTCGCGACCGGCCCCTTGACGACGATCTCGCCGATTTCACCGGTTGGACATTCTTTGGCATCGGCAATATCGGTAATCGGATTGAACGTGACTTCGATGATGCGAACCTGCATCTGCTCGAAGACCGTGCCCACACATGTCCCAGCTCCGTTGGCGGTTTGCTCTGCTGTTTCCGACAGAATCTGACGACCACCGATCGCTGCGACAGGCAGGCACTCAGTGGCTCCATATGGCGTGTAGATGTCGGCAGCGGCAGACAACGCGTTTGTCATGCGTCGCAGGACATGATCGGGCACCGGAGCACCGGCGGACAGAATCCGTCGCAGCGTCGGCAATTGAATGTTGTGTTCCTCGCAATAGCGACCGACGGTGTTCCACAGAGCGGGGGAACCAAAGGCCTGTGTGACACCATTGTTATTGATGGCTTCCAGAATCCTGATCGGATCCACATTGGCGGGTCGTGTCGGATCCATATCCGGGATGACCGTCGTTACCTGCATCGCAATGTTGAACAGCGCGAACAGCGGAAATCCGGGCAGATCGATTTCACCAGGCTGGATATCAAATCGATCTCGAATCAGATCAACCTGGCCATCAAACATCCCGTGTTCATATGACACGCCCTTCGGCGGTCCCGTACTGCCGCTGGTGAAGATAATGGCCGCCTGATCCGTCGACCTGGTCTGCGGCAAATCTATTGAAGTGTCGGAGCCCGCCCGCAACAGGTCAGCATACGCCGGACAGCCAAACCGCCGCTTCTTCGGCCCCACAACAACATTGAAGCGAGCATTGCGATAACGTCGGAACTTCAACCGCCGGATCAGCTGCACGATGGGAATCGCGACAAAGCCGCTCGGTGCACACTGATCAAGGCAGCGAAACACGTTGGCTTTCCCCATGCCCGGATCGATCATCGTGCAAACGGCCCCGGAACGAAACATGCCGAATGTCAGGGAGATCGATTCCAGCGAGGGCGGCACAAACATGGCCAATCGGTCACCAGACTGTACTCCCATACTGATCAGACCACGGGCAACGCAGTCGGCTTCACGATCCAGTTGGGCGAACGTCAACTGTGTGCAAGCTACTCGCCCCGCCTGATCGCGGCCCTCCGAAAGAACGACCGCTCGCTGGTGTGGCACAATTTCGGCGGAAGTCCGCAGTCGGTCGGCGATATTGAGAGGACGCTGCATTTGCGACGGAGGTTCCAATGGAGGGAGCGTTTTCCAAAAGGGTCTGCACGCTCCCAAGCGGGGAGTCAGTGTTTTTCTTGTCCGAGCTCATTTGTTCCGGGTGTAAATCTGAGCGGATTTCGCCGTAAAGACTGCGATCATGAGCGATGGATGCACACTCTACGCGTTTCCGGCGGAATGGCAAGTTGGGTAGTCCGGCACGGACAAATGCAGCAACGATTCGACTTCAAGCCGGCGGGCGAGCGGGTGCTCCCATACCCACTGAGTGGCCCGACCTTCAGAAATCGAACGGGTTTCAGGAGCTGGCAACGTGCCTCCCGATCGTCCTGTCAGACTGAGCATGGTTGGTCGACGGACGCAAGGCCGCGTTGGTCCGATTTGTGGTTCTGTAAATTATTCGTGATGATCAAGAAACCGGGCAAAACAGACTGTCCGCAGCAAGACCCACACGATAACAAACGCCAGTGAAGGACAGTACATACGGGGAGAATTCACAAGGATGCAGACGATGTACACGGTGGCTTTTTGCGTTCCAGCGATTGGAGCTGTCGGACTCGCTTTCAGTGCGTACCGATACTGGTGGGTGATCGGACAGGATTCCGGCACAGATCAAATGCAGCAGATCGCGGCTCGTATCCTTCGCGGAGCCATGGCATTCCTGAAAGCGGAATACTCCGTCCTGCTGGTATTCTTACTGGTTGTCGGTGGGTTGCTGTACGCGTCCGGTTCCCAGGAGAATTCTCATCCCCTCATTGCGATGTCCTTTGCCATGGGTGCGGTATTTTCCGGATTGGCTGGATTTCTGGGAATGCGAATCGCCACGCAGGCCAACGTCCGCACAGCTCATGCCGCCAGATCGGGGCTGGGACCGGCCTTGAAGCTGGCCTTCAGCGGCGGCAGCGTCATGGGACTTGCCGTCGTCGGACTGGGCGTTATCGGACTGGGCGGCCTGTTCCTGTTCTACACGATGGAGTTCGGAATTCAGAACGGTGGACTGGCTCGTACGATCAACGTCCTGACCGGATTTTCCTTCGGTGCCTCTTCTGTGGCATTGTTTGCAAGACTCGGGGGTGGCATCTATACGAAGGCTGCTGACGTCGGAGCGGACCTGGTCGGCAAGGTTGAGGCGGGGATCCCGGAAGATCACCCTCTGAATCCGGCAACCATCGCAGACAACGTGGGTGACAACGTCGGTGATGTTGCCGGTATGGGAGCGGACCTGTTTGAAAGCTACGTTGGCTCCATCATCGGCGCCATGGTATTGGGAGCAGCGTACTCGCAGCTGCCTGAGTTCTCTGACAATCTGGAGGGCATTTCCGCCGTCATGCTGCCATTGTTTCTTGCGGCTGCCGGAGTCCTTGCCTCAGTGGTCGGTACCTTCTTCGTGAATGCCGACGAATCCACCAGTCCACAGAAGGCATTGAACCGCGGTGAACTGGTCGCTGCCGGCTTCATGCTGATTTCCAGCCTGGCTATCATCATGAGTGTCATGCCGGAAACCTGGACGTTCGCCGGACGGGAACTCGGCCGCATAGGTGTCTTTATGTCGACACTGATTGGCCTGGGCTGTGGTCTGCTGATTGGCCTTATCACGGAATACTACACTGGATGTGGCGGAAAACCCGTTCGGGAAATTGCCGAACAGTCAGTGACCGGAGCAGCGACAAACATCATCGCGGGCCTTGGCGTCGGAATGCTGTCGACGGCAATTCCCATCGTGCTGATTGCTGCGGCCATCATCGGTGCTCATCACTTTGCGGGGCTGTATGGCATTGCCATCGCCGCTGTGGGAATGCTTTCCAACACGGGAATTCAATTGGCTGTGGATGCCTATGGACCAATCGCTGACAACGCAGGCGGCATCGCCGAAATGACCAGCCTGCCTCCTGAAGTCAGAAAACGGACGGACGAGCTGGACGCGGTGGGAAACACGACAGCCGCCATCGGCAAAGGCTTTGCCATCGGTTCTGCGGCTCTGACAGCGTTGGCGTTGTTTGCGGCCTATATGACAACCGCTGGCGTAACATCCATTGACATTGCTCAGCCAAGAGTGATGGCCGGGCTGTTGCTGGGAGCCATGGTGCCATTCCTGTTTTCAGCTCTGGCGATGCAGGCTGTCGGCCGAGCCGCCCGAATGATGATCAACGAAGTGCGGCGACAGTTCGCCGATATTCCGGAACTGAAACTTGGCCTGGCGGCCTGCGTGAAGAACGAAGGCGTTCTTCACGAAGACTGGTCCGAAGAGGACAATCAAACGTTTACAGACGCCATGGAGAAAGTTGAGTACGACAAATGTATTGCCATCTCAACGCGTGCGTCGCTGAAAGAAATGGTGCTGCCTGGACTGCTGGCGATTATTGCACCGATTCTGACAGGGTTCATGGGTGGTGCGGAAATGCTCGGCGGGCTGCTGGCAGGTGTCACTGTCAGTGGGGTCTTACTGGCCATCTTTCAATCCAATGCTGGCGGTGCATGGGACAATGCGAAGAAGTTAATCGAAGGCGGCATCACGGTCGATGGCGAAATGGTCGGCAAGGGCAGCGACGCTCACTCTGCGTCCGTTGTCGGCGATACCGTCGGCGATCCGTTCAAAGACACCTCGGGCCCGGCGTTGAACATCCTTCTGAAGCTTGTCTCTGTCACAGCTTTGGTCATTGCACCGTGGCTGATCTGACTTTCAAAAAAACAAGGCTTCGTCTGTCCTGGGACAAACGAAGCCTGTGAAAAGCTGGCTCGCAAATAACCTTGAGAAGAACGCTTCAGTCATCTCCGTATGAATGCACGAGCACCGTCCGATACTTCCGATTTGTCAAGATGAATGTTTCTGTAATCTGCAGAAGTAAGATCGCCACAAACCGGCATGTCGACCTGTGTGCAGAGTAGCAGTCGCTATGCCGTTTGTGCATAAAAATTTCTATTTTTGAAGATAGTTCCAACACTTCTTAAACGGGCCGCTTCTCACTGCGTTGGAGAAGCGTGTGCCATGTCCGCCGCATTCTCCGCGATGCTCCGCCCCGTCCTGATTCGTGGTTCTGTTCTATTCCGCTACGCAAACGTGCAGGTGGTGTTGCAACTGGCAACAAGACAACAGAGCACAGGGGGACTCCCCAGGACAAGCCTGAGATATCCACAGACGCATGGATTCTCTATGATTCCGGCAGGCGATACCTCGGTCCACAGCCCGTTGCTTCGATCGCCTGAAGAGGCAAGGACGCTTCTCCATGAAAATCCGCAATCCATTCGCAAACTGGCTTATCGCCCGAATCGGCACATGGTTTTTACGGGCGTTGTTTCTGACCGTGCGCGTCGAGCACCACAAGGTTGCCACAGACGGAACCCCCTACCGGCGAGCCACCGGGCCCACACGGTTCTGCTTCTGCATGTGGCACGACGCGATCGTCACTGCGGTGTACTCCCTGAAAACTCACAAACTTGCAGGTCTGATCAGTCGACATCAGGATGGTGGTTACCTTGCCCATGCGGTGAGACTCGCGGGGATCACGCCCGTGCGAGGCTCCGCGAGTCGTGGTGGAGCGCAGGCGACAAAGCAGTTGATCGATCAGCCCGATCTTCACGTCTGCATCACACCTGATGGCCCGAGAGGGCCACGCCGAGTCATGAAGGATGGAATTGTCTACCTGTCTTCACGTACCGGACGACCCGTCGTTCCAACGACCCTGACGGGAAACAACTACTGGTCGATTCCCGGTGGCTGGTCGGACATGATGCTTCCCAGACCGTTCTCAAAGATGATCCTGTTGGCAGGAGCGCCGATAGAAGTCCGGCCGGATCTCAATCGCGAACAGATTTCCGATGTGACTGAGAAGATCCAGAAGGAGATGGATCGTCTGGACCTGTTAGGCCAACGATTGATTCGAGGAGACGAGTTGGTCCTTGAACTGCTTGGCCGGATCGGCGTATATCCGGACGATGCGATTCCCGTGCCCGGGCCATCGGAAACCATGATCGCTGATCAACCACTTGATTCCGACAAGTCAACAGATGTTCGTCGAGTTGCCTGAGAAAAGGCGATCGTACAGGATACTCTGCCAACGGCTACGATGACCACCTGCACAAACCACCGCAGGAAGTTCGCGTCGCCAACCTGCATTTCTCAGGGTAGGGTGCTGTCAAGTAATGCAGTGGTGCGTCTGCACGAACAAGGCACCTATGAAATACAGTCTGCCGTCGCACTGCAGCATCACGACGTGAATCGGGCTTCCAGCCACGCCAGGTTGGTGCCTGAAGCTACGACTGCGATTTCTGCATGGCCTGATCGAGATCGGCGACAATATCGTCGATGTGCTCAATACCGACGGACAACCGAACCATTTCAGGCGGAATGCCGCCCGCGGCCTGTTGCTGTTCGGACATTTGAGAGTGCGTCGTGCTGGCCGGGTGAATAGCCAGACTCTTGGCATCTCCCACGTTGGCCAGATGAGAAAACAGCTGCAGAGCTTCAATAAACCGGCTGCCTGCCGCCGCTCCGCCTTTGATCCCAAACACGACCATCGAGCCCCCTTTTCCACCCAGGTACTTCTGCGCCTTTTCATAATTCGAATCACCTTCCAGACCGGGATATCGCACCCACTCCACGGCGGAATGGCTTTGCAGATGCCTTGCGACAGCCAGGGAATTCTCGCAGTGCCGTTCCATCCGCAACGGCAGAGTTTCAATGCCCTGCAGAAACATCCATGCATTGTCAGGTGAGATGCACGCTCCCAGATTTCGCAGTGGAATCACCCGCATCCGCAAAATGTAGGCCAACGGAGCAAGATCACCGAGATCATGTGCCCAGCGGATGCCGTTGTAGCTAGTGGGTGTCCCGAAAGTCTCTCCGGCCAGTGATGCTCGTGAGGAACTGGCGTGAGGAGTGCCGAAGATTATAGCGATCTTCGTTTGCCACAGCGGCTAA
>JAAERP010000173.1 GCA_024230215.1 Fuerstiella sp.
CTGGGATGTCAGTGATATCAGGTTCATCGGGTGGTGTAGATACCCGTGGTCGAATTGATTCGCCCACGTATCATATAATTGGATCCAATTGTCCAGTTTAGGAGTGCGATTGTGATTGTCAATGACAGGGCATTCGCAATTTGTTTTGTGGGCGACCGTTTCGGCCGACACTTCAGTGGATGTCAAGAACGACGTTGGACGCCGGTTCTCTGGCACCCACGTCGCCGTATTCAGCGCCATCTGCCACTGTTCCGGACCGAGGCAAACTCTGGCCTGCAACCAGCTTGAGGCCCGCGGCGACAGTGGCCGAGACATGCGACGGAAGTTATGGCAGAATAACCACTTATGCTCCATGCGACTTTGCGTGTCTGTGATTCTGGCGGGCCCAACGGTTGCAATTCGTTTCGACTCAGGCGAGAGCGGGGCGAGAGTTATTGATTAATAATTGAATTATTATTGGGTTCCGGCAAAATAATGTCCGCTTCCTGTGCGTCGTGTCTACAAGACTGTTTCCCCCTGTGACGTTTCCCGGCCGAGACGTCGCGAACAACCTTCCGTCATTGGTCGCTCAGCGATCGGCAAGCGCGTGGTTCCCTTTGCCTGATACCTCAGTGGTCTTCTGCAAGACACGCCTTCACAAATTCTGGAGATACGCAATGCGATTCCGGGTAAAGCACGTTCTGGCCATGATCGCGACGTTGGCCGTCGGCGCCGTGGCGACGGGCGATTCCTTAGGCGCCGAAGACCTCGGCAGCAAGACCCTGGCCCCTGTCACGGAACGCTTCGCTTCCAGGAAAGTGAAGGAAACTCCCAGCTTCCAGAAGCACGTGGTGCCGCTCATGAGCCGCCTTGGGTGCAACGGAAGAGCTTGCCACGGTTCGTTCCAGGGGCGCGGCGATTTTCGCCTTTCGCTTTTCGGTTACTACTTCAAGGCCGATCACGACGCGATCTTCGACAAAGCCAGCCCGCGAGTCGACCTCAGTGTTGCGCCGGACGAGAGTCTCATCATCGCCAAACCGGTTGATGAAAACGAACACGAAGGGGGCGAGATTTACGCCCGAGGCAGTTGGGAGCACCAGGTCTTTCACCGTTGGATCGCGGGGGGTGCGAAGCATGAGGCGGACAACATAGAGAAACTCGACCGTCTGGAGATCACCCCCAGCGAGATCATACTTCGTGGCGTCGACGAAAAAGTCCAACTTCAAGTGATCGCAGTCTGGGCCAATGGCGAGCGAGAAGATGTCACACCGTTGTGCCGGTTCGTGACCAAGAATGGCGACCTGGCGAAGGTCGACCAGGACGGTCTGATTTCTGCCGGCGAAAGAGGTGACACCCACGTTATCGTTTCGTACGACAAGGCGGTCATCCCCATTCCGGTGATGCGACCGCTGACCGAACTGGTCGGCAGGAAATACCCCAAATTAGAGAGCCGTACAAAAGTCGACTCATTGGTTGCGGTGAAACTCCGCAAGCTTGGCATCGTTCCGTCGGATATCGCGGGCGATGCAGAGTTCCTTCGCCGTTTGCGACTCGACATGACCGGCACGCTGCCGATGGCGGAAGAGGTGGAGGCCTTTCTGGCTGATCAGTCGCCGAACAAGCGAACGCAGAAAATCGATGAACTGCTGGAGACGCCCGCGTACGCCGCCTGGTGGACCACTGTCCTGTGCGACGCGACCGGCAACAATGACCAGCAGTTGACCAACGCCAGCGTCATGCGAAATAGCGCCAGCAAAGAGTGGTACGACTGGATCTACCGCCGCGTGGTTGAGAATGCTCCATACGACCAACTGGTCGCTGGTATGGTCACAGCCAGGAGTGGCGAGCCGGGGCAAAGCTACACTGAGTTCTGTGAAGAGATGAGCGACCTCTACCGCAAGGGATCCGGCAAGTCATTTGCTGATCTGGAGCAAATGACCCACTATTGGGCGCGTCGGGAATTCCGCAATCCGGAAGACCGCGCCGTTGGTTTTGCGTACGCCTTCATGGGCGTCCGCATTCAATGCGCCCAATGCCACAAGCATCCGTTTGACGAGTGGTCCAAGAATGACTTTGACGAATTCAAAAAGTTCTTCGGCGGCGTCACGGCCAGCACGCGTCCGGACCGCGCCGACCAGGCGGAATACAAGAAAATCGCCAAGCCGCTGGAAGCGGAGTATCGCAAGACGCTCAAGAAAGGTGAGACGTTCAACGCCAATCGTGCACGCAGGATGTACCCCAAGTTCCTGAAAGATGGCAGGATCGTTCCCTTCCCCGTGGTTTATCCGGTCCAGTCGCGGATTCGCATGGGCGACGACCCCAACGATCGTAAAGCGCCGATTAAGACGGTAACTTCGGCCAGACTGTTGGGGGGAAGCGAACTCGACCTGACCCAATACGACGATGTTCGTGTCCCGCTGATGGATTGGCTCCGCAGCAAAGACAATCCGTACTTTGCCAAAGCTTTCGTGAATCGACTTTGGGCCAGGTACTTTAACGTCGGTATCGTCAACCCAGCGGACGATCTGGCCAAAGCGAATCCGCCGAGCAACGCCGCTTTGCTGGATTATCTGGCAAAGGGCTTCATCGACAGCGGTTTTGACATGAAATGGGTGCACCGGGAGATCGCTAACAGCGATGCCTATCAGCGATCCTGGAAACCCAACGAGACCAACGCCCAGGATCAGCGACACTTCAGTCGTTGCGTTCCCCGCCGCCTGCCAGCCGAAGTTGTCTACGATGCTCTGATCGCGGCAACGGCCTCAGACACCGTAGTTTCAGCGATGCACGAAGGCAATGATGGCCGAACCATTGCCGTTCCGGGTACGGGCAACGGTCGTTCGGGGACGAGTTACGCCTTGAAGCTCTTTGGCCGATCGACTCGCGAAAGCAACTGTGATTGCGACCGGTCCGATGATGCCAGTCTGTTGCAAACGTTGTTCATGCAGAACGATGCCGAGACGCTCGCCATGTTGGATGCGAGAAACCGAGGCTGGCTTGACCAGGTCGCCCGCGAAATGGGCCACAAGAACGGCATCAGCAGCGCGGGCTCCCGTCAGGTGAAGCGCCCAGCCAACTACGAGGAGCGGATGGCCAGCCTCCAGACACGCATCTCGCAGGCTCGCAGGACTGGCAACAAGAAGTCACTTCGGCAACTGACGGCTCAACACAAACAATACGTCCAACGTTTTGGCGATCCCAACGCGAACAGGAAAGCCGCTGACGACGACGAGAAGTTCGAACCCGAAAAAATCGTGGAACAGGTCTACCTGAGGACGCTCAGTCGTCCCCCAAGCGACAGCGAAAAGGAACGCAGTGCGCGATATCTCATAGAAGCCGAGGACAAGATCAACGGCATTCGCGGCTTATTGTGGGCACTGATCAACACAAAGGAATTCGTCGTCAATCACTAGTGCTTTGTCACAGCCAGGTTTTAGGGTTGGCGAGGAAAACGGGGTCAGGTACCAAAAACCGGAACGGCCCGAAGGGTGCTTCGCATTTTTGGTACCTGTCCCCCTTTTCCGGCGAATGATTCAACCCTGACTTTTGCCTGTGACAAAGCACTAGACTGACGGAC
>JAAERP010000174.1 GCA_024230215.1 Fuerstiella sp.
AGGACAATTGCGGCGAAGAGACGGGTGAGGGGTTTCATGAGTTGGTCCTTGGCATTTTTGGCGTGGGCGTCATAGATTCGGCGACTGCGAGATGACGTATTTTAGCAACAGAGACATTATTTAGCAGCTATAAGGTCGCCAATCTCCACAGGCGTCAGTGAAGGTAAAGCGTTCAGTGAATCTGAACAGCGGCTTGATGAACGTTTGAGCGAAGGGGCTTTTGACGTTTCCGTCGCAGAATCTCGGCGGTACTTGAATGCGTACGGTCGTAACTTCTTCTTGTTCCGAATATTTAACGGCAAGTATCGCTCTGCCATGAACACGTTGCGGGAGGTCTTACAGGCCCCGCCGCCAACGTCTGTCGATGAACAGCTGCAAATCCTGGACGACATAGTTAGGTGCCAGAAGTTCCATCAGGTGATGCGTGATGGCGAGGGGACGACGAAGTTGTTTCAGGCGGCGTACGGCACGAAGTGGAATGGGGCAACATCTGATTGGTCGTTGCTGCAGGACACAGTCGACTGGGTGAACGGTGGAGTCGAACAAAAGCTGCATAGTCAGTTCCGAAAGATTCGCGGTCGGTTCAAAGGGAAGTCGGAGACCATTAGCGAACGGACCGGGGAGATTCGGAACCTGTTGGCTGAACTGCCCCGTCAGGTTAAGAAAATCATTGACCGTCTGAAGTTGCAGGTAAAACGCCAATTCGGCGTCGGGGACGTTGGTGATTTACCGCTTTCACAGCTTCAAGAGTGGATTGATACGGCCAGGGAGAAGACGGAGATCAGCCTAGGTCTGGTGCATTCAGCTTACAGTTGGTTGCAATGACTTTCACCCAATCCGAGCAATAACCCTCCGCGCCTTCTCATGGTCGAGTTCCGCGTAGATTTCCGTCGTGAACCCGGTCGCGTGACCAAGAATGGTCCGCACCGACTCGATGTCGAACTGCTTGCGCATATTGGTGGCCGCATTGTGCCGCAGCCGGTTAGGTGTCCACGTGGGAATCTCCGCCACTTCGCATGCGTTCTTGATCGCTCGGGCATAGCTGGTAACGGAGTAACATGAGCCCGGTTTCTTCCGAGGGTCAGCCAGACGTGTACGAGCACGCTGGCTGGGGGTCATCGGCGACACACGGTTCTCACGGCGTTCTGCGTCGAATTCAGCACGCGCTTCTGCTGGAGAGAACAGGTGCTTTTCCCGATCAGCCTTTAGAAACGGCCGGACGATATCCTGTCCGATCGGGCCGATGAAAATCACTCGGTCGCGACCATGATGCTGAGTTTTGTGCTCCTGCGGCCGGTATTCCCAAGGATCTGCTGACATATTGATGTCGCCAACTCTCATGATGCGGACCTCACCAGGACGCATGCCGGTAGCAAGCTGCAGCTGAATCATGGCCCACACCTGCCGACTAACATGGGGCATCACAGCGTCGATGTGAGCGTCAGGAACGGGCAGGACAGGTGAACCTTCCGCAGCCGGTGATCGGCCGAACCGCAGGCCGACAAGAGCCGACAAGAGCCGACAGAGCCGTGTGGACTCCGGGACCCACTAATTCGTTCTCGACACCCCATTTGAACATCCGTCGGATGCGGCCGATGTTTCGATTGATGCTCGTGCGAACGATGCCACGATCCATCATGACCTGCCGGACCTGCTTCAGCTTCATCGGGCCGAAATCCTTCACTTGAATCCGCCCGAATTTCTTGACGAGGGGACGCAGGGCGGCCTGAATCGAAGACACCTCAGAGGTCTGCCGCCCGTTCTTAACGTAGTATGACTTAACGTGCTCGTCCACGTACTTCAGGCACAGTCGCGCGATCGTGAGTCCGGACGGAGCGCTGTGCTTTTCGCCGGTCAACCACTTTGCGATCAGGCGATCGTATTTGGCCTTCGACTCTTCAGAGCCGTGCTCGCCCAAGTAGATAACCTTGCCGTTGATTCGGACAAGTGCCTGCCCGGTCGCTTTGTGCAGCGAGTACTTCGGAATGCGTTTCATGGCGTGTGGTTCCCATAGAAAAGGGTAGTGAAACGAGTAGTCGAACCGTTTCACACCACACTGCCTACGCGGCAGGTTTCCGTAAGTCACGGAATGGCAAAGAGTTACAAGAGTGCTCCCACAAGGACT
>JAAERP010000175.1 GCA_024230215.1 Fuerstiella sp.
CCTCTTGATCAGGTGCGCATGCTGTCTTTTAGTGAAGCGAAATCTGCGATTTCGACCTCACCGGCGGACCAGCATGTTTCCATTGACCTGTCCGGAGTTCGGATCCTGATTGCCGACGATGTGGAGGCTAACCGTCAGATATTTTCCCACACGATGCGGGTCGCAGGTGCGGTTTGCAGCATGGTCGAAAATGGACAGGCCGCCATCGATGCATGGAAAGACGGGGACTTCGACCTGATCCTCATGGACATGAGAATGCCTGTTCTGGATGGTTATTCAGCGGTACGGATGCTCCGCCAGCAGGGCGCGGAACTGCCAATCATCGCACTGACGGCTGACGGCATGGCCGAAGACGAAGAACGGTGCCGAGACGCAGGATGCACGGGGTACCTGACAAAGCCCGTTTCCATGAGCGCGCTGCTTCAGGGAGCCTACGACCAGCTTGACAGATCCATCCCCGCAGCGGCCGTGAAAAGATTGTCTGTGGATGATTCTGTACAGGACGCCGTGAGTCTTGCGGCCACCGTCTCGGAAGAGGTGGTCGATTCCGGATGCCTGCAGGCCGATGGAATTCCGAATGACTCATTTCTAAGAGACATGGCGGGCCAGCTGCTGAAGAAAATTGAGCTGGTTATGCCCGACCTGTTGCGGGCACTGCGGGATCAGGACGTGAGTAGTCTTGCCGAACAGGCACACTGGATGAAGGGGACAGGTGGCACGGTTGGACTTCCCGACATCACGGCCATCGCAACAGCTCTGGAGAGCGCGGTCCGTGCGAAAGACTTCGCGGCGGCGACGCCATCCTGCTGCAGTTGCAGCAGACCGTAGAACGGCTTAGTCAGCGGATCGTTGAGGCTCTTGAGAGCTGAGCGGAAACGCGGAATGAGAGCAAACACATCTTCACAGGTTTAACCGCGTGGGCAACGATCTGCGTTTGGTGTGGGCACAAAAAGCGCGGCCCGATGGGCGACGCGGTTAAACGATGGGACCGTTTCTTGACGAGTTCTTGAGTGGCGTCGTTGCCTTGTTGCGAATCGCAGATTCACTCGCTGGCGCTTCGAGCTTGTATTGGGGCGTGGGTGCGAACAATTCCTGCTGCCAGCCCATCGCTCGTTTAACCGCTGGGCAACGCCCCGCGTTTGGTGTGGCGGGAAGCGCGGCCCGATGGGCGACGCGGTTAAACGATGGGACCGTTTCTTGACGAGTTCCTGGATGACGTCGCTGCTTTGTTGGGAGCC
>JAAERP010000176.1 GCA_024230215.1 Fuerstiella sp.
AGAACCGCCTGCTCCGCAATCAGACGTTCGGCGGGACTCAGTTCAGCAAAGTTCATCGTGCAACCTCCATGGGAAAAACTATTGAAGTTGCCACAATAGTCTATCTTCCCTATTCGCGCAATCGACTATGAGCGCACCCGGCCCACCGTCACGCGGTACCGGTCACACTGTATCGGTCACGAGGTTTCCGCCGGTCAGCAGTTCGGACCTCCCACTGCCGGGGCGGCCTGCTTCGCTTCGACGGTGTTCGTTTTCGAGAGCGGAGGAAGGGCCTCTTCAAGGACGCCCTTTACTTTGGGTAAAAGTACAAGGCATTCCGCCACCATCCATGCCTGAAGCCCCATGATCACCAGGCCAAACCCTGCCAGCAGGTAGTTCGGCTGTGCATTATTCAACCAGCCGCCCTGATGAAACATATTCCAACCTAACGCGTATGCAGGAATAATCGTCATCATCAATACCGGTATGATCGCAAACTTGACGTTACGCCCCCTTCGAACGAGAAAGAAGATGAGTACCATAAAGGCCAGTCCGGCCAGCAACTGATTTGTGGCACCAAACAGCGGCCACAATATGAGGCCACCCTTTCCGTATTCCCCCTTAGCGTTGGGAATCATCGCCACCAGCGTCCCCAACACGACGGCCAATAGCGTCGCTCCGTATTTATTAATCAGCGGTTTGATGCGGAAGGAAGAGCCCAGTTCCTGAACGACGTAGCGCTGCAGACGAGTTGCGGTGTCCAGTGTTGTGGCGGCAAAGCAGGCCACCAGGACAGCAATGATTCCGATCGACAGTTCCAGCGGGATGCCCAGTGACGTCACGAAGTTGGCACCTCCTTCAACGAACGCCCCGACCGTCTGAGGAAGTTTGAAATTGCCCCATCCGCCTTCCACGGAATAGCGAGATCTCCATGCCGCCTCTCCAACCAGTGTCGTGCCCGAGGCATCGACAATGGGAACCAGGATTCCGCCGGCGTCCTTTTCGAATCGGCCCATCCCCACGCCGGCGCAACAGGCCAGAATTACCAGCACCGCCAGAGCGCCTTCCAGTAACATCGATCCGTAGCCAATGAATTGAGCGTCGGCCTCGCGTGCGATCTGTTTGCTGGTTGTGCCACTGCTGACAACACAGTGAAATCCGCTGCAGGCACCACACGCGATCGTAATGAACAAGAACGGCATGATCGGCGGAGCGTCGGCAGGAATATCAGCCGTGGCCACAATTGCGGGTGTACTTCCGGACAGGTCAGCCTTGCCCGTAAATCCCGCCACAGCAAGTCCCGCCACCAGCAGGGTTAATGCGATAACAAGCTGGTGGCTGTTGATGTAATCACGAGGCTGCAGCAACAGCCAGACGGGCAACACAGAGGCGATGAAGCAATAAACCATCAACACGATCGTCCACGTCACGATCGGCGAACCGGCAATGTGAACCGACGTTGGCAATGTGATCGGACAGTAATAAACGCCCAGATATACGGAAGCATAGAGAATGGCCAATGCCACCAGCGACGGTACCAGAAGTGATGCGTTCTGGTTGCGGTGTACGTAGACTCCGATGGCGACCGCTAAAGGCATCGCCACCCACACAGACAAGACGGACTCCGGATACAGCGAGAAAATAATGGCGATCACAAGTCCAAAGATTGCCAGTACAATCGTTAGCGCGAAAAACAGAATCAGCAGAAACAGCAGTCGTGCCCGGGGATTGATCAGGCGGCCGGCGACTTCGCCGATTGTTTGTCCTCTGCTTCGAAGTGACACCATCAGTGCGCCGAAGTCGTGCACTGCTCCCACAAAAATCGACCCCAGAACAACCCACAGCAGGGCTGGCAGCCAGCCCCAGAAGACGGCAATCGCCGGGCCGACAATCGGCCCTGTGCCGGCAATACTGGTGAAGTGATGGCCGAACAACACCTGTCGCTTTGTGGGCACGAAATCGACGTCGTCACGGAGTTCCTCGGACGGCACCAGCGCCGCATCATCGACCTGAAATATCCTGGCGGACAGCCAACGTCCGTAGGTATGATACGCCAGGATGAAGGCGGCGAACGAACCAACGGCGATACTCAAGGTCAGCATTTCGGTTCTCCGGAGGCGGATTCCATCCGCTTGGAATTATGTCGGCAAAACCGTGCAGATTAGTTGGCCGGCGAGCCACAGGCAATCGTCATTTTCCAAAGCGACCATTCACCGGTTATCGCGATACAATCGGTGCGATCGTGTAAGTCCACTGTAAGTCGCCGCAACAGCTCCGGTTTCGCCTGTTTGCCTGACCGCATCCGTCTGCAAAGACGATTCTGAATTGCGTAAGGCACGGTTCGCCAGACTTTGATAAGCAGTAACGACGCGGCAACTGAATGCGGTCGCTCCCATTCTCCGGTCATGTGCCGGAGAAATGCAGGAGAGCTGTGCAGGAGTCGAAGGAATACACACGGAGGAAAAAACGGATGTTGGTACTCTCGCGTCAACGCGACGAAACGATAGTCATTGGAGATTCAATCCGCATCACCATCGTCGAAGTACGTGGCGACAAGGTGAGGATTGGGATCGACGCACCGAAGGATATTACCGTCCATCGGCAGGAAATATACGACGCCATCAAACGGGAGATGGAGGGAGCAGATCCTTCGGAAAAATGATCTGGTCCTCGCCCGATACAATAGTCAATGAAGGCCAGCTTCTTAAGCTGGCCTTTATTGTTTTGTGGCTTTCGCAGCGGCAGCTTCTTCGGCCTTGATTCTTCTGGCTGAGATGCTGCGAAACTCCCATGGCAGCGACGCGTTGGCCGGCAGACCGGACAGTACAGCGGAAAGCCTGTTGAAACTCTGTTCGCCGTTGCGTCGTGTTTTGCTGATATTGTGCTGCTCAAGCGGATCTTCGGAAAGATCGTAGAACTCACCTGATGAGTACAGTTTGAACCGCTGGTCCCGCACCGCCCGCGTTTTGTAGTACTGTGTCAGGCACCAGCCACGGGGCGGCACCCGAGGTTCCTGCCCCTGAATCTCTGCCGCGAATGACTGACCGTCAATCTGAACTTGCTGGGGCAACGCGGCACCTGCGAACTCGGCCAAAGTCGGCAGGAAATCCGTCGCATCGACCAAAAGGTCACTTTCCCGACCGCCGGGAACCAGCTGCGGGCAATTCACGATCAGCGGCATGTTGATCCCGCGTTCCGTCAGGGAGTAGATTCCTTCCCCGGAAATCCGTCCATCGATTCTGCCCCCCAGACTCTGAAAAGCGTTCTGGTCGGTCCCATTATCCGTGCCATTATCCACCACGATGAAAATCAGGGTGTTCTCACGCATTCCGGAGTCTACGAGCCCCTGCTGCAGACGCTCGACCAGATGATCGGCATAACTGAGCATTCCGGCAAACAATTCTCGAGATGACAGATCCTGTCCGTGGTTGCGAGGTGTGTGAACAACCGGGATGTGTGTCAGAATCGTTGAGTAGTAAGCGAAAAACGGTTTGTCCCGAGGTCGTCCAAAGAACTCCACAAGGTGATCAGCAAAAATGTCAGGACCGAACTGACCCTCAGTGTCCAGTAATTCTCCGTTTCGGATGACGTACGGATCCCAGTAACGTTTTTTATGAGCCGGGTGTCCTTTTCGGCCCTCGGGAAAAATGCAATAGTCGTCGAAGCCGTGCTTATTCAGTGCATCCTTCTGCCGGGGATCAAACAGGTCGTTGATCTGCCATTTGCCTGAAATACACGTATCGTACCCGGCGTCCCGCATGACGCGGGCCATGCACACTTCGCGTTTCCAGTCAAAATAACCTCCACCGTAGATCGCCGGATCGTGGTGAGTGTGCCATCCGGTAGTGAATGGGTAACGACCGGTGAGCAACATTGTCCGCGTCGTGCTGCAGACCGGCGTGACGTAGCAGTTTCGGACTTTCAACCCGGTCCGGGCCAGTCGGTCGATATTCGGCGTCTGGTTCTCCTGGCTTCCATAGCAGCGAAACCAGTCCTTGCCGACGTTGTCCAGCAGGATGAACAGAATATTAGGACGAGAGTCCGCGTGGGCAGTGGACGACATCAGCCCATTTGCCCCCCCAAACGCGAACAAACAGACAACAACGGAACAGCGAGTCACCCGGTCTTGGATCCCTATCCTTCGCATTGCATGGCCTCTTCTATTCGGCTGTCATTGCCGTGGTGTGTTCTACAGCAGCACGACTATGTGCCTTCGTTAACTGGTCATCGGACGTCAGTCACGCAACCGGAAACAGCTTGTTGCAGTAATTCGTCAATGGACTCGGGGCTGAGCTGCAGGGACAGAACGTTTTCCGACACGCAGATGCGGACGCGTTTGACACAGTCGTCGAACGCTGTGTTGGACATGGCAGCAACAATCGGAGACACCTCTTTCAGTGGTCGGTAGGTTGCTTCCGCGGCAAAGTAGATGTCAACTTTGAATTCGACCTCGCGATGCAGAGGCGGGGCATCGATCAGCACGTCAACCGGACTTAACGTAACCTTATGTTCTGAGCTGATCGAACGGGCCAGACGAGTCGAACATTCGACCAGTTCCGGATAAGGCAACTGTCGAAGCGTTCTGTATAAGTCGGGCTTTTGAAAAAGACTGTATTCCACCAAACGCTTGTGCAGCCGACGCCTGTCACCGAACAGACCGTCTGTCAGTTCTTCCGCTGGCCGCTGCCTGACTGTGTCACGCAGCGTACGAATCATCTCCGGCTCCGTCATGCGGAAGAGCTCCGAAAGATTCAGCGACTCGTGAACATCATAAAATGCCCTGGCGAACATCGTGGTGGCCGATCGAACAGCGTGATGCCAATAAACTTCACTGAACATCACGTAGCGGGCAAACACCATCATTTCGGCGGCCGTCTTTCCTTTTGACGTGATCGCCAATCCGTCTCCCGCTTCGTTCAGCACTAATGAACTGATTAGTCTCTGGCGATCAAAGTTGCGTCCATACGGAACTCCGCAGTGCTGGCTGTCACGGTTCAGATAATCCATCTTATCAATGTCGATTGGCCCGGACAGAATCGATTGCCTCAGTCGCAGACTGGCATCATCGGACTGGCCGGTCAGTACCTGCAGAACTTCAGCTGCCTCGACATTCCATTGTTCCTGCAGCACCCTGGTCAGTTCGTTGTTCGGCCCCAGAAACTCCGATGCAAATGCCTCATGTGGAGGCATCTGTTGCAGGGCCAGATCTTCGACGGGATGGCAGAAGGGCCAGTGTCCGATGTCATGGACAAGGGCGGCCACGATCAGTACCTCTGCATCGTGTGGCGAGACAATGGCCGCGAATCGGCGGTCGTTGCCGAGTTGCCACAGGTATTGCAATGCGTTGTGATAGACTCCCAGGGCGTGCTCAAAACGACTATGAATCGCCCCCGGATAGACTCGAGACGCAAGTGCCAACTGCGTGATCTGCCTGAGTCTCTGAAATTCGCACGTGTCGACAATCGCTCGAACTCGATCTGTGAACGGCACGTCCTGTTCGACAGGAATCCGCAGGACGCCGCCAACAGAGCGATTGCCGGACAGTTCCGGGATTTCTGTGTACGGATGAATCATCTTCTAAGTCCGCGAGCTGGCCCGCAATCCAATCTTCGTGAACGCACCAAACCAATAACAGATGCGAGAAAGCAGTGACGTGTCCTTCCAAAAGGCGCGAAATACAGCCGATTGGAACGTTGTTGTTGAATTTCGCCGGTTAAGGCGAGTGCTACGGTCTTCCGATTGCCGGAAATTAGTGCTTCACTCGCGATGTAAACCGAATTCCCACTTGAGTTTCTGTTGCAGGAGTGTAACGATTCACCCTTCGGCTGACAGTTGGCGCGATCGTTTCGTATGAACTGTCGAGCAATCCGGTATTTGACGCGAGTTCACAGGGCGGTTTTCACCAACATTCGGTGGTCTCCAGCCCGGCTCCGCCGACTGGAACAAGACATTGTTTTGCGTGCGACAGCGGGTCGGGCGCCTCCACAACTCGAATTTCCAAACTCAATACACAGGTCTGTTTCGCGACAGGGAAAAGCAATCTCAGAATGGCGAAAGAAGAAGCAATTCAGGTTGAAGGCAACGTTGTCGAGGCCCTCGCAAACACACAGTTTCGGGTGGAACTCGAGAACGGCCACCTGGTGATGGCACACGTGGCCGGGAAAATGCGCAAGCATTTCATCCGCATTGTGCCAGGTGATCGCGTCGTTGTGGAAGTGTCCCCATACGACCTGAATCGCGGTCGTATTGTGTACCGCGAACGATAGACGCACATACTCTCAGGAACATGTCGCAGTTGAGCTGGCTTCAGCGGCCAGCGGGACCGACAGACAGTTTCCGATCCGCAGCTCGAAATTGTTGCGATCAGGACGCGATGGGGTTGGCATTGAGCTCTGTGGATAACTCACTTCCATTTGTTCGGATCTTCACCGACGGAGCCTGCCGTGGTAACCCCGGCCCCGGTGGCTGGGCCTGCATCCTTCGCCATCCCGCCAGCGGAAAAGAGAAAGAGTTCAGCGGCGGCGATCCGGAAACCACTAACAACAGGATGGAACTGCAGGCCGTTATCGAGGGTCTGCGACAACTGAGTAGACGCACAAAGGTGGAGGTCATCACGGATAGTACCTACGTCGCTCAGGGCTGTCAGTCGTGGATGGCCGGCTGGAAACGCAATGGTTGGCAAAGAAAGGCCGGAAAACAGTTGAAGCCTGTGTTGAATGTGGAGTACTGGAAGCAACTGGACGAACTGCTGCCCAGGCACGACGTGAGCTTTACGGTTGTCAAAGGCCATTCCGGACACCCGGAAAATGAACGCTGTGACGAGCTGGCAGTCGCTGCCGCAGAAGCAGCCCGCTGAAACGGCGTCGCTGCGTCCGCGATGTCTGTGTTCTCGCTCACCAATTCCGCCAAACCACTCAGTCCCCGCAATTCGTCTTGGCAGATTATGCAGATCCGATAGAATTTGGGACCCTCTCAGAATGCGTGTGCACCCGCACGGTCGCGGGAGGCAGTGTTTTCCGCAATAAGAATCATTCGTCGCGTGCACGTCCGAGTGAATTAGCTTCTGCCAGTGGCAGCGTTGGTTGGTCGGTGTTCGATTGACCTGCGTTTTCCCCAAGTCCTTCAACAACAATCGCTCGTCAAGGATTGATCGTGATGAAATTTTCGTGGCTCTCTCTTCTGCTTCTGCTCTGTGGAAGCCTGTTTTTCGGGTGCGGTGAATCCGAAACGGACACAGCGGCGTCCGACACCCCGGCCGGTGATTCACTGGGGACGCCGACCGATGCACCGACGGTTGCAGACGCTGCTGAAAGTAGTGACGCGCCTGTTGAACCTGACCCGGTTATCGTTGGGCTGACCGAGGATTACGAGGATCTGCCAGGCGAGTTCGCGGAGATCAAAATTGCTTATGAAACAAATCCTGCGGATTCTCAGGCAGTGGGCGACTATGTCGGCACTCTGGAGCAGATCGGAATGATGCAGGTTCAGGCCGGCAATCGGGCCGTCGCTGACCAGGC
Organism: Fuerstiella sp.; assembly: GCA_024230215.1. Taxonomy (GTDB): domain Bacteria; phylum Planctomycetota; class Planctomycetia; order Planctomycetales; family Planctomycetaceae; genus Fuerstiella. Next base: position 7,497 of record JAAERP010000176.1, read on the forward strand.
ATTTGTGCGTGCGGGGGAAGCTCTTGCGAAATCCATGGCGGCCAAAGTCGAATTCCCTCAGCCGGCACTTCCGCCCGTTGTTTTCTATAATCATGCCTGTGTCCTTGGGAAGCAAGGCAAGGCTGCAGAGGCGTTGAGCATTCTGAGCCAGGCAGTTGAGGCGGGCTTTAACGGCCCTCAACAGATCAAACTTGCGCAGGTCCGGATTGACGAGGATCTTGCCTCGGTGCGGGCGTTGCCTGAGTTTGGCGACAGGATTGCTCAATGGGAGGACCAACTTGCCGAACTGAAAAAGAAGTACGAAGAGCAGCTGGTTCAACATGCCAAAGAGGAACTCGCTGCCGGCGAAAGCTTTCCTTTTGACTTTGACCTGACAGACGTCAATGGCAAACCTCTGAAGCTGGCAGCAATGAAGGGCCGCGTCTGCATAGTCGACATCTGGGGGACGTGGTGCCCACCGTGCCGTCAGGAAATACCGTCCTTTGTCAAGTTGCAGGACAAGTACGGTGAGTACGGGTTTCAGATGATTGGCCTGAACCAGGAACAGGGGCCCAGCGAAGAAGCTAACATCAAAACCGTGACGGACTTCATGGCGAACAACAGTATGAATTATCCGTGTGCCATGATCCCGGATGAAGTGATGGCACAGGTTAAGCCCAGCTTTGAAGGATTCCCCACGACTTTGTTCATTGATCATCATGGTAAGGTGCGTCTGAAATCCGTCGGATTCCATGAGTACGGCTACATGTCCGCCATTGTGGAAACGCTTCTTCAGGAACAGGCAGCAGAAGCCAAAAGTCCCGCTACCGACTAGAGTCTTGTCTCCAAATTCGTTCGTCTCGTGTGGATCTGAGCGGGTTTCGGTTTTACGGGGCGATACGCTGTTATGCCAATCAAGACCTGCCTGTTTGATATGGGCAACGTTCTCTTGTATTTCTCGCACGACAGGATGTGCCGAAATGCGGCCGTCGTTTCGGGGGCGTCCGAGGAGCGAGTTCGTGAGGTCCTGCTGAGTTCCGGTCTGCAGTGGCGCCTGGAACGTGGTGAGATCTCAGAGGTTGAGTTTCATGAAGGTTTCCAACGTCAGGTTCAGGTGACCGTTGACTTTGACGCGTTGCGGCATGCAGTCGGGGACATCTTCCGGTTGAATCATTCGATCGTGCCTCTACTTGCTGAACTAAAGCAACTGGAGCTAAGGCTTGTGCTGTTGTCGAACACCAGCATCACGCATCTGGAATTCATTCAGGACAATTTTGACGTCCTGAAATCGTTTGATGCTCTGACGACGTCCTGCGAGGCCGGTGTGCTGAAACCAGAATCCAAAATCTACGAAGACGCCCTTAGCAAAGCCAACTGCGAACCAAACGAGTGTTTCTACACTGACGATATTGAAGAATACGTCCTTGCCGCACGTTCCTTTGCAATCAACGCCGAAGTGTATTCCGACACGACAAAAACACGAACGGCCTTGCAGGCTCTGGGCGTCGCCGTTTCTTCGTGACAGCGTCCGATAACTGTGGGCAGTCACTCATGGCGACGGTAAGACCACTTGCGTCGACCGACCCGCCACAATTCGAAGTCAAAGAAGACTATTGCTCTGTCACAGGAAAAAAATCAGGGTGGAAGCATTCCCAGGAAAAGGGGGTCAGGTACCAAAAATGCAAAGCACCCTTCGGGCCGTTCCGGTTTTTGGTACCTGACCCCGTTTTCCTCGCCAACCCTAAGACCTGGCTGTGACAAAGCACTATGTTGTGCATACAACATCGAGTAATGACGAAACGCGAGGCCGATCAGCGGGGCCAGCACCGACATGGTGCAGGCGAACGATGCCTGCCGGGTCGATGAGCACGTCGCCGCCAAGTTGTTTCACGTCACCGGACGGATTGCGGAGCCGCCGGCCCCGCACGAGAAGTTTGGCGTAGACCCACCACGCAGCGGGGCCCAGAATATCCCACCATCGACCACGTTCCATCCCGTACGCAGAGTAAAGATCGCGTGGCTCATCCACCAGGAGAGCCCAACGCAGATTGGTTTCACGGATGTAGGCCTGGGCGAGCAGTCCTGCTTCGAATGTCACGATGACGACTTTTATCCCAAGCGCCTCAATCTCGTTCTCGTGCTCTCGCAACTGCGACAGATGCTCTCTGCACGGCAGTCAGCCGAGGTGACGATGGAATATCAGCAGCAGCCAACTGCCAGCGTAATCCGAAAGGCGATGAAGTCCTCCACCGGCGTCCGGCAACTCGAATGTGACGGCCGGCGATCCCACTTTCGTTGGTATGGTACTCACCTGTGAATCTCGTTCGTATTGATGGGTGTTCACGGTACAGCATAAGGGAATACTGCAGGTTATCGTGAAATCGTCGGAGACTATGTAGTCCTTTGTCGTGAAAAACGCTTTCCGTCTCATCAACTCATCGGCATGCCGAAAGCGTGCGTGGAAACCACATTTGACGGGTTCCAGGGCTTTCGAAACAGCCAGAATCGGATTTTTGTCGAAACGCGGTGTACGCGCATGGCTAGGCAAAGTAGCTGACGGCATTCCGAAACAACTGCAGTCCCTGCCCGTCGCCTCGCATGCCGTTGCGCGTCCACTGTGGATGTTGGGTGGCAAACAGAAATCGTTCGGGATGAGGCATCAGGCCCAGCACCCGGCCGGTGGTGTCGGACAGCCCCGCAATGTTTGCGAGCGATCCGTTGGGATTGTCCGGTTCTGCCAACAATTCAATGGTAGTCGCGTCGCCTGTCTGAGCTGCCATTTCGGTTGCCTGGTCATTCCAGTAACACAGTGAAATCTGACCAGCACTGCGAAGATCGTTCAGCACCGAATCGTCCGCAACGGCAATCCGTCCTTCCGCGTGAGCAATCGGCACCTCAAACTCGTCCAAATCCTTTAGAAAGACGCTGTTTGACGACGTCGTCTTCAACCGCACCCAACGGTCCGTGTATCGGCCGCTGTTGTTCCATGTCAGCGTCACTTGATCTTCAAGCGCAGACTCATCGGCACAGTCAATGCCGCGTCTCATCAACAGACCGGCCTTCAGAATAACCTGAAAACCGTTGCAAATGCCCAAGACGAGCTTATCTGCGGACAGAAAATCACGCATCACATCGTTCAGCTGTGCACGAATCTGACGGGAAAAAATCACCCCCGCGCCGATATCGTCTCCGTAGCTGAATCCTCCCGGTACACATAGAATCTGGTACTGCCGCAGCAAGGAAGGATCATCCAGCAGTCGAAACAGATGAACTCGGTCAGCGGAGCCGCCGGCCAGGTCAAAGGCGTGAGCCGTTTCAACGTCGCAATTAGTTCCGGGAGCACGAAGTACACAAACTTGAGGGGCCGTCATCCTGTTTTCTTTCGGTGCCGGAAGTGGCTTTGGTAATATAAGGCATTGGCCGTGAAGTTTGAATTGTGATCAACATGGTGTCAGAATTCAGAATCTGATCGACCGTGGCATTGTGATGTGCAGCACCGACACTGCTCACACCGCCGTCAAAAGCTGCCACTGTCAGGTCAGACGCATTTTTCACATGAGTCTGTCGACTCTCGATCACAGGAATCAATTTCTTTAAAAGTCATGGCGTATTGGTCTCGTACACGTTCGAGCCGATTCCGCCGCGGACACCGTGCAAAAAGCCGAAATCAGGAGAAGTTGCAATCAAAGGTCCAGTCCTTCAATACGAACTACGAATCCGGCGACTCTGGGAATGTCCAAAGTGCGGGCGAACGGTCAGAACGCGTGGTGCAGTGACGTCACGGGAATGTACATGCACCGACCCTCGAGTGCTCATGCGTCTCGTTGATCCAGGCCCTTTGCCACCGTTCGACGCATCCGCGTTTGCGACCTATGACAACGAACAGGATGCCGCGCCGCTGGCGTCGGAATTGGTGGAGGATCTTCCGGAAAAGCCAACAGCCGTCGGCGCAGACGAAGTCTCGGCCGAGTCCCGACCAGTGGAACGTCCTCCGTTTCGCGGAAAAGGATACCTGCGTGCCGAGGCTCCCCCGGAGACAGATGACACAGATTCCGGCCGCCAGCCTGGTCAAGCGGAAGCGGGTCGTTCACAGTCGCCGCACCAGTCGGATTCGCAATCCGCACAATTACCTGTGGGTCAGAAACCGGATGAAGAGGATGCCACTGGCGCGGAAATCCAAACTTCGCCAACCGTTGCTGCTGACGTGAGCATAAAAGCGGGAACGGCCGCACCGGGCAATGGCGACGCGGGCAATACAGATGAAACATCACGTCGAAAACGGCGCCGAAAACCCCGACGCCGCCGAAAAACCAGTGGCAATCCCGAGAATAAAGGCGAAACGGTAACACCGCCAATTTCACAGACAAACGTCAACGGCGATCAGGCCACGTCATCAATTGAATCCGGCGACCAGCCATTGCAGTCGACCGCCGACTCGAGTTCTGACTCCCCAACCAGCACTGCGGACGACAAAGCGAACTCCAATAAACCCACCGGTCGACGTCGCCGCAGAAGGTCTCGAAATCGTGGCCGTGGCAAAAGTGACGGGGCGTCGTGACCTACTTCAAAGGGGCGGAATTCTTTTCAGGCACATGACACCGAGACCCGACGCAGCTTTGCCCGAAGAAGACTTCCGACCCGCTGAATTTCGGCAACAGACCCGGTGAGAAACGGTAATCCCGTCGTACCCTCGACTGCATTCCCGTCGTAAGATCACAGCGGTCGTACGACGGAAATGGGTCGCAGATAGTCGTTCAGAGTTTCCGGCGAGACAACGCCACCGCCCATTCCACTCTTTCCCACGCCAGCGTACGGCACTCCGTGAACAATGACGTTGTGCGCGTTGATCCAGCCGTTGCCGGATTCAAATGCCTCTGCTACACGAGCACACCGGGTTAGATCCTGAGACCATACGCTGTTACCCAGGCCGTACTCGGTATCATTGGCCAGGCGGATGCCTTCTTCTTCTGTGCCGAATGGGGCCAGAAATGCGACCGGGCCAAAGATCTCTTCCCGAGCGGCCACGTTGTCCAGAGAACCAGCCATCAAAGCAGGTTTCACGAAATATCCGTTACGCCCGGATACCTCTGCGGCGCCGCCTTCCAGAAGAAGTTCAGCGCCGTCGGCGACTCCTTTCTTCAGATAGCCCAGGACCCGGTCATGCTGTACCTGACTGACCACAGGGCCCATCTCAACAGACTCATCCATCTGATAGCCGATTTTGACTGCCTTCATCCGGGTCACACATTCGCCAACAAACTCGTCGTAAATATCGCGATGAATCAGCCAACGAGTTGCATCGCAACACACCTGCCCCGAGTGAAAGGTGATGGCACCGACAAGTTTCTCCACTGTTTCCTGAATATCCACATCTTCAAACACAACAGCCGCACCTTTACCGCCCAATTCACACTTAACCGGAACCAGATTGCGGCCGCACGCTTCGGCCACAAGTCGACCGACTTCCGGTGAACCGGTGAAGCTCATGCGGCGAAACTTCGGGTTTTCCGAAACGGCGGCCCCGGCAGTTTCGCCCAATCCGGTAACCACATTCAGGACGCCCGCCGGAAGCAGATCAAGTTCCTGAATCATCCGACACAGATAAAGGGCTGACAGCGGTGTATCCTCAGCCGGCTTCAGCACGCAGGTGTTGCCAGCAGCGAGCGCGGGCCCCAACCCCCAGCCCGCCAGTAGAAACGGAAAGTTCCAGGGGATTATGAATCCACAGGGTCCCCAGGGATGTCGAGCGACCCAGGCTTCATGGTTTCGCACGGCGATGACGTTGCGATAGTTGAACGTTTGTGCGAGATCAGCGAAGTATCGAAATGTATCGATAAAGTTATCAACGTCACCTTCTGCCTGTGAACAGATCTTGCCGCAATCGATGGATTCGATCTGTGCAAAAACCGCCTTCCGTGATTCCACGGCGTCCGCGATTCGATGCAGAATGGCGGACCGTTCATTCACAGGCATCCTGGCCCAGCCGCTGCCTTCAAATGCATTCACTGATGCATCCACTGCACGCTCCACGTCTTCTTTCTGAAGACTGGCGACGGTGGAAATTTTCTGTCCGGTCCCCGGATCAACAACGTCAAAGGTCTGACCGCCCGAAGCTTCGACCCACTCGCCGTTGACAAACGCTTTCTGCAGATCCGTCGACAGAAACTCGGACACTTCCGCCAGTAATCCCTCAGTTGTGTCAGTTGCAGTGGACATTGGACGCGATCCTTTTTTGTTCGTGGGCGGGAGGCAAACCGGCTACTGAAGTCGCACAGCAACAACAGTATCTTCAATCGGAACGATACAACTTCCGCCACCGAATTCCAATCGAAGAACACGATGGTTTAGTGGTGACTTCGCGTGCCAGATTAAGCAACAGCCCGTCTTTCTACTGCCGAGCGTGATCCAAAAGACACATTTCCGTGACAATCCGCGACGTCATCAGACGCCAGCGAATCGGGGCCGAACAGTGTGTGAAACTATGCCGGTCCCAACGATGGAGCAGGTAGTGAGCGTCGGGCACGATTTTGCAGGCTGTCAGAGTCGATACAGATAACATGATGATCCGTCGGATTTGCTGCTCAACTCCACATGGGTCTCAATTGCGACTTCAACGGCAAGGATGCTGTATCGTGCTGCAAAACGTGTTTGCCTTAGTATTGCTCGTGACCACGACCGCAGTCGCTGTCGCGCAGGATGCGCAGCCGCGTTCCCGGACCGACGCACCTGACGCAGCCTCCGATCCGGTTGAAACCACCTCCATTCCACACACGGAATCTCGGACGGTGCAGTCTCTATCGCTTGCTGACCTGGAATCCCTGGCTCTTCAGAGGAATCCAACACTCGCAACAGCAACAGCTCGGATGAATGCTGCTCGTGGGCAAAAAGTACAGGCGGGGCTGTATCCGAATCCGTCTGTCGGTTATCACGCCACTGAGATCGGAAACCTGGGAACTGCGGGGCAGCAGGGTGCCTTTATCAGTCAACGTTTCATCACTGGTGGGAAGCTGGAGCTGGATCAGGCCATTGCCGACAGGGAAATTCAGGAAGCCCACTTTCGGTTTCATGCTCAGGAAGAACGCGTGCTCAGCGATGTTCGAATTCGGTTCTACGACGCGTTGGCTGCTCAGCGACGAGTTGACTTGTCGAAAGAGCTTGCTGGCATTGGCGACAGACTTGTGCAGGCGACAGAAAAGCTGATCGCAGGGCGTCAGGGCACTGAGAACGATCTGCTGCAGGCCGAAATCAGAGCTGACGAATCACACATCCTGTTTGACAACGCGGCTAATGAGCAGATCGAAGCGTGGCGACGCCTTGTTGCAGTCGTCGGTGTTCCCGCCATGCTGACTGCTCGCCTGAACGGACAGCTTGATGCCGACATGCCGTCTCGTGATTGGGACTCCTGTTACGCCACCGTGCTGGAAAACAACCCCAAGCTGAACGCAGCCCGGACACGGGTGCAGCGGGCCGGCATCGTGATTAGACGAGCAAAAAAGGAACCTGTCCCAAACGTCGATCTTTCCGTCAGCGTTCGCCACCACAACGTCACTGACAGCGAAGTGGCCAACGTGCAACTCGGAATCCCAATTCCAATCTTCAACAGGAACCAGGGCAACATTCGTAGTGCCGAAGCCGATTGGATTGCTGCGTGCCACGAGGTCAAACGCATTGAACTAAGCTTGCAGGACCGGTTGGCGGTAGTCTATCGACGCTATTCCAACGCCCATCAACAGGCGGAGCGTTACCGGCAACGAATGGTTCCCAGAGCCAGTCGATCCCTGAAACTTGTCACGGACGGCTACCAGCAAGGCCAGGTCCAATATCTGACCCTGCTGACCGCCCAACAGACATACTTGCAGGTAAGTCTGGCGTATCTGGATGCGTTGCGGGAACTTCGGGCCGCATCCAGCCTCATTGAAGGTCAGCTTTTGACGGATAGTCTGGCCGAACGGAACTGAGGCGTCCTGTTCCAGGAAGTTCCGATTGCCTGCTGCTTCACATCGGCGTATGATCGAAGGTGAATTGAGGATTCCGTCATGTTTGCTCGTATCGTTTCCCTTGTACTGATTGCAGCGGTCATCGCTTGTCCGCTGTCGTGCGGCACTGGTGCTTGCCACGCCAGTTCATGCTGCGCTGATCATGGTTACATGTCGGCAGAACCGTGTTCGCAAGCTGTTTGTCCGGAACATGCAACAACGGACGGCAACTGCTGTGCTGAATCATCCCCCGACAGCAACGATCCCGTTCCTCCCCCCAGCCCCAGCAAATCGTCATGCCAGGGGATTTGCGGCGGTGCCCTGTTTGAAAAACCCAGCGAGCTGGACTGCCCTGATGCGTCCTTCTTTCTGCCACCGCTCGGGAACGACGAAGCGGTCGTTTCCCATCTGTCCGTTTGCCGAACGGACGCTTTCAGGTTCCCTGCATGCGTCAAGGCCGGAAATCAGGGGCGTTTTGTGCGCACTATGCACATGTCGCTGAATTGCTAGACCGGCGCCGAACCGCCAGTCTCAAGGGCCAAATCAGCAGCCGCCTTTGACTTGCTATGCTGGACTCATCCCACTGCATTTGACTGTCAGATGGGCTGCGCACTCTTTTGAAGCCGGACTCTCGTATCGTGTCTTTCCTGTTTCGCCTGCTCCCCTGGGAGTACGCCATCCGAAATCTGTTCCGCCGCCCGTTGCGCACAACACTGACGTTTGCGGGCCTGACGATGGTGATTGTCCTGGTCCTGGTCGTTGTCGGCTTTATTCGTGGATTGGAGCGCTCACTTGCCGTCAGCGGTGATCCTCAGACGGCGGTGATCTTTTCGCTTGGCATGGGGGAGAACCTTGAGTACTCGTCAATTGCCATGCGAACCAGCGATCTGGTTCCCGCCAGCGTTGCCGGTATTCAGGAACGCTTTGGACAGAAGTATGTGTCACCGGAATTATACCTTGGCACACAAATCGGAGTGGGTGAACATGAGCCATCGATGGGGTTGGTGCGTGGCGTCACACGGCCTGCGTTACTTGTTCGTCGTCAGGTCGAAATTGAAGACGGCGACTGGCCCGAAACCGGCGAGGTAATGATCGGTCGCATGGCTGGCGCAAAACTCGGGGCCACGGAAGCCGCGACGCGTGTGGGACAATCGATCTCATTCGAGGGGCGATCATGGCGCATCAGCGGTGTGTTCTCAGCAGGAGGATCGGCGTTTGAATCGGAAGCGTGGTGTCGTCTTGACGAATTGCAACAGGCCATGAAACGACAGGATCTCAGTATCGTCGCCGTCACGCTGGCCCCCGGTGCCGACTTCGCTGATCTGGATCTATTCTGCAAAGAACGTCTTGATCTTGAGCTGCAGACAATACCGGAGACAGAATACTACGCGTCGTTGCAGAAAGATTATGGCCCCGTGGTCTGGCTGGCGTGGCTGGTGGTTCTGCTGGTGTCCGGAGCGGGCGTGTTTGCCGGGCTGAACACGATGTACGGTTCAGTCGTCGGTCGTATTCCCGAGTTGTCGACGCTGCGAACAGTTGGTTTTGTGCGGCGTTCCATTGTTATGAGTCTGATTCAGGAAGGCGTGCTGTTGGCGTCGGCAGCCAGTTTGCTGGCGGCGTTGATCGCGTTGTTTTTTGTCAATGGTGCTGCAGTTCGATTCACGATGGGAGCGTTCTCGCTTCGCATCGACAGCATGGCAGTGCTGATCGGCTGCGGCGTTGGTTTGTCGCTCGGTTTCTTCGGGGCCATTCCCCCGGCAATCCGAGCTTTACGAATGCCCATCGTGGATGGGCTGAAAGCGGTTTGAACTTTTCAAGCGTCGAACGACGAGAGTCAACAGACTCAGGACTTCGGCTGGTCAACAAACAAGGTAGTCCCAATGAAATCTTTGAAATGCGTCCTGCTTCTGTCCCTCGTCACCAGCCTGACGTACCTGGCCGGTTGCTCAGACGAGACACCGACTCCGTCGCCATCAGAACAGCCGAATTTGTCATCGGCACCGGCGGTAGACGGTTCGAAATTCCTGCTAACTGACAAGCCGGAAGGGGCGGGCGATGTCATTAAAGTTCGTGAAGACGCCGGCGATGGTGAGGATGTCGTGATTGTCGGTCGTATCGGCGGCAGCGCGAATCCGTGGATCAAGGGCCGAGCGGCTTTCTCCATCGTCGATGGATCACTCAAAGCGTGCAGCGACATTGAAGGCGACAGTTGCCCGATACCATGGGACTACTGTTGTGAAACATCAAAGCTCCCGACCGCCACTGCCCTTGTGAAGGTTGTCGATGAAGATGGTGAATTGGTTAAGGCCGATGCCCGTGAACTGCTTGCCGTGAAAGAACTGTCCACCGTCGTTGTCAAAGGAAAAGCTCAACGTGACGAAGCAGGCAACCTTACGATTCTGGCCACTGGCGTCTTTGTACAAACGAAATGAATCATGAGTAATGAAGTTGATCTTCGAGAACTGGCGATCGACCGCGGCAGCACTGGTCAGCCAGGTATTCGCACGCGACGCAATGTATTCACCCGGTACGTATTGCCGTTGGTGCTGTTCCTTGGCTTCCTGTCACTGGTGGCGTGGGCGTCACGAGACCTGATGTTCCCGCCGACCGCAGTAACAGTCGTGCCGGTATTCTCAACCATTGCCGAAGTGCAGCAGGAAGGCATGCCACTGTTCAAGGCAGCAGGCTGGATTGAACCCCGACCGACGCCGGTGAGAGTGGCTGCACTTGCACCGGGAGTCGTGGAGAAACTGCTGGTGGTCGAGGATCAACCTGTCAAAGCGGGCGACCCGATCGCTGAGCTGGTCAGAGAGGATGCGAAACTGACTCATGAACGAGCCCTGGCCGATCTGGAACTGCGGCAGGCAGAAGTTGATGAAGCCAACGCCGCCTTCGCCGCAGCTGATAAACGATTCAGACAACCTGTCCATCTGCAGGCTCCTCTGAATGAAGCAGAAGCATCTCTTGCCAGGATCGACACCCTGTTGAAGAACCTGCCATTCGAAGTTCGCCGGGCAGAAGCCGACTACAAGGCACTGCGGCGGGATTACGAAGGCAAGGTGTCTGCAAAAGGAGTGATCGCCGGAACCGAAATCGACATTGCCGAAAGCAAAGCCGACGCTGCCAAAGCAATGGTCGAGGAACTCGGTGACCGAGCCAGTTCTCTCAGCAAAGAGCGAGCCGCACTGGCAGGACGCAGCAATGCAATGAAAACACAACTGAAACTGCTGGCTGACGAAACGAACGCCAGAGACAGCGCACGGGCACAAATCAAAGCAACAACGGCTCGCGTTGGACAAGCTCGTGTTGTTGTTGCTGAAGCCGAACTGCAATTAGCGCGGATGACCATTGTTGCTCCCGTCGATGGTCGTGTGTTCCGACTAATCGCCCATCCGGGCGCTCGAATCGGTAGCGGTATGACGCAAATGTCAGGACATGACGGCAGCACTGTCATCACCATGTATCGGCCCGACATGCTGCAGGTTCGAGTCGATACTCGCTTTGAGGACATCCCGAAAGTCAGCCTGGGTCAATCCGTTGAAATCGATAACCCGGCCCTGTCCTCACCTCTTACAGGCAAGGTGCTGTTTGTCAGTTCTGAAGCCGACATTCAAAAGAACACTCTGCAGGTCAAAGTGGAAATTCCCGACCCACCACAGGTCTTCAAACCTGAGATGCTGGTTGATGTTACCTTTCTGAGTCAGCGAGCGAGTGCGGAGAGTGAGGAGCCGGAGGCTCGGGTGATTCGTGTTTTTGTTCCGCAGAACCTCATTCAACACGATGGCACTGATGTGTATGTGTGGCTTGCTGACCAGTCCGCGAAACTCGCGACCAGACAGGCCGTTCAGACCGGTGGCGTCGACAATCAGGGACTGATCGAAGTTACCAGTGGCCTGGATGTTTCCAGCCGGCTCATTGTCACGGGAACTGACAGTCTGACGCACGGCTGCCGTATCCGCATAACCGGCGAAGAACCAAACACAGGCATAGCGCCGGCACCCCTGACACCCGGCTCCTGATTCCAGTATCGCGACTTTGGATTTAATAATGGCTCTTATCGAAATACGAAACGTCACCAAACAGTATCACAAGGGCGACGAAACGATTACGCCGCTCGATGCGGTTTCCCTGGACATCGAGCAGGGCGAGTTCATTTCGCTGATGGGTGCCAGTGGCACGGGAAAATCGACGTTGCTGAACCTGATCGCCAGCATCGACAATCCACACAGCGGCAACATCGTCATTGATGGTACGGACATCACTCAACTGTCCCGCACCAGGCTGGCAAATTGGCGTGCTGCAAACCTGGGCTACATTTTCCAGACACACAACCTGGTCCCTGTGCTGACGGCGTATGAAAACATCGAACTGCCATTACTGCTGTTGCCGATGAATCGCAGCGAACGTCGTAAGAGAGTCGAGATTGCCTTGCGCGCCGTCGATTTGCTTGACCGATCCGACCATTACCCACGTCAAATGTCGGGCGGACAGGAACAGCGGGTTGGAATTGCACGAGCCATTGTCGCTCATCCAAAAGTTGTCGTGGCCGACGAACCGACCGGTGACCTGGACCCCAACACGTCCGGTCAAATACTCGACCTGCTCAGACGTCTTAAGGAACAACTCAACGTCACGCTGCTGATGGTGACGCACGACGCCGACGCTGCTGAAATCGCCGACAGGCAATTCCGACTGGACCGTGGAAAACTAAAAGAAACAACTGTCGAAAGACAAGGCGTGTGAGACAAGTGACAAGGTGCAAGGAAGACTGGAGCCGAGGGAAGGAAGGTCTGGTATGTTTCGGTTTGAAAAACCTGACGTGTGGCACCGAGCGATTGAGTTTGCCGACGTGGTCTATTTGGCAACTCGAATGTTTCCGGACGACGAACGGTTTCGTCTGACAGGCCAGATACGGCGGGCTTCGGCCTCCGTATCATCGAATATCGCCGAAGGTTGTGGTCGAATATCAGATAAAGGTTTCGCACGGTTCATTGAAATCGCCTACGGCTCGCTTATGGAAGTCACCTCTCAAGCGGAGATTGCCCACAGACACAGCTTTCGTTCCGTCGAAGACCGCAACAGACTCAAAGAAGAAGCAGAACAGCTGTCCCGAATGCTCTCCGGTCTAAGAATCAAACTCCTGTCCACCTCTTAACTCTCAATCCTTGTCCCTTGCCCGTTGTTCACTCATCTCCTGTTCCTCCCATGAAATTCGTCCCCTACATCTTCAAAACCCTGTGGCGACATCGCTCACGCACAATCCTGACCGTGAGTGGTTCCGCCGTCGCGCTATTCGTATTCTGTTTTGTCGGAGCCGTGCAGGAGGGGATGAATGACCTGCAGCGGCGACAGGCAGCTAAGGGTTCACTGGTCGCATTTCAGGCCAACAAGTTCTGCCCGGCCACAAGTCATTTACCACAGGACTATGACCAGCAGATCGCGAGACTCGACGGTGTCAGGGAAGTCGTCCCCGTCCAGGTCTTCACCAATAACTGTCGAGCCAGTCTGGATGTCGTCGTGTTCTATGGCGTGCCACCGCTGAAACTCCGCAAGGCTCGTGACTTTGAGCTCATTTCGGGTAACTGGAAAGAATTCGAACAGCACCAGGACGCTGCCGTTGTCGGTCGAGCTGTCGCCAGTCGCCGAGCGATCAAAGTTGGTGATAAATTCTCCATTGGAGATCTCAGCGTCAACGTGGCCGGCATCTATGAAAGCGATGATCCGGCTGAGGAAAACTACATCTACTCGCACCTGGAGTTCTTACAGCGAAGCAAAGGTATGAACCTTGTTGGAACAGTCACACAAATGGAGATTCTGTTGCACGAAGGTGTTGACCCCGTCACCAAATGCAGAGAGATCGACGACATGTACCGAGCCGGTCCTGTTGAAACGGACACTCGACCGAAAGGCGTCTTCCAGGCCAGAAGTCTGGGCGATCTCACTCAGCTGATTGGCATGGCCCACTACCTCGGCTACGCCTGCGTCGGGCTGGTGCTGGCTCTCGTAGCCACGACAACGGTCATGTCTGTAGAAGACCGCATCAAAGAACACGCCGTGCTGCAGACGATTGGCTTCTCAGGCCCCAGAGTTTTCCGTCTGGTGATGGTCGAGAGTATCCTGCTGAGCGTTGCCGGCGGTACTATCGGAGTGGGAACCGCCATGTTGATGCTCAAACTCAGCAGCCTCTCCGTTGGAGCTGAAGCCGTCACAATTGCCTTCACCCCGTCCTTTCGCCTGGCCGTCACCGGGCTTGTCGTTTCCGCGGTCGCCGGAACGCTGGCAGGAATCGCTCCCGCCTTTCACGCCGCGAAAACAGAGATTGTGCCGGCGCTGAGACAGGCATAGGCCATAAGGGGTCGGGAGTCTTTTTCTGCTGGATTGGTTCCAATATGTTTGCGGCAGTCGGCTGTGGGGATGTTGGAAGGTGAAAAAAGACTCCCGACCCACTCCGTGCAACCGGAAATCCCGGGTCATTATTGATCTGGCCCCTGTTCCAGAAACACGATCAAATCCCGCAGCTCACGGTCGGTCAGCGAATTGACAACGCCGGTGGGCATAAAGGACACGGTCGACTCAACCATTGACTCAATGTCATTACGGTCAAACGTTCGATTCTGTCCGTTCGTATCGCGCATGGCTTCCTTAGTGGAGGAACGAAGCCGAATTCCCGTAAACGTGCGACCATCGTTCAAAATGATCGTCCGAGGTTGGTATTCGGGAGCCATTTGTCGGCTGGGCTCAAGAATTGACTGCAGCAGCCATGTGCGATCTTTGCGATTGTTCACGCCACTCAAATCCGGCCCGACGACGTTGCCTCGGCCGCTGTGCCGATGACAGTTGGAACACAGTGCCAGTCGAGCATGATGAAAAATTCGGCGGCCGTTCTCTGCGTCAGCTGGAATCTCAATCGCGTCCAATGCCGCCAACCATGCCTGTGTATCGGTAAGCGGCGGTCTGCTCGTTGCCAGCGATTTCGGAACAAGAATGGCTCGAAACAAATCTGCGGACTCATCGTGCTTTTTGGACAACACTTGCAACTGGCGAAGCTGCTCTGGGGAGCGTTTGCCGAACCGCAGACAACGCAAAGCTTCTTCGCGTACCACGCGTTCATCGTCACCAGCCAGTTGCAGCAACAGATCCTCGTGCTGTTCCGCCACGGCCGCTAACCCGGCGACCGCGTCGGCCCGCAGCATAACACTTCGTTGGGGGTCGGCCGCGATTCTCGCAAGAAGGACATGAGAAACCGGTGGATTTCCGGCCAGTGTACGGACGACCTCCCGCGACAGCGTTTCGTCGTTCACGGACAGCAGGTTCTTTAGCATCTTCAGTGTTAGTCCTTTCGGAAACTTCTGCACCGGTGAGACATCGGCAGCGGCGGCGGCTCGCGGCTGAGTCGGCAGCATACGCAGAGCATAGGCTCGCAGTTTTTGGGTACTGCCGCTGTCCTGGACCCGCTCCAGCAGCATTTCCGGATTACGAATTCCTTCTTCCGGTTTTCCCTGCAACGTATTCCATGTGGCGATGGCTGCTTCAAAGCGGCGGTAGTCCAGTTCGCTGTCGTTCAGCATCTGCTCGACGTCCGACTGAAACGCCTGCAGCCGCGCGTCGGCGATCCAGCGCAGAGTCTCAAACTGCACGTCGGCATCTTCGTCTGCCAGGAACCAATGGACCCAGTCGTCCGGTGAAGCCTCCGCCAGCTTTAGCGCCAGCACGGCCTGCACGCGGTTGACAGCAGTCCAGCCAGCAACGTCGTTGGGCGCCCACTTCGATGCTCTCCGCGACAACGCCAGCAACGCAGCACGTGCAAGAAACGGATCTTCGTCGTTGGCCAGCTGCAGCAGAGCCGTCCGATCATGCGTCGCCGTGCCGCTGCGGAGGTCACCCGCCAGTCGGGCCTTTTCCGTCAGGGGTTCGGGTTCAAGCGTACCGGCCCAGTCCGCCTTGTCCAGGTCGATCTCGAGCTTCCATAACCGTCCGAAACCATGTGCCTGATATCGACCATCGACCCAGTCGGTCAAATACCATGCCCGCTTCCGTCCGCTGCCACCCTGAGCGCCATCGGCACTGGCGATGCAACCCGGTCGAAAATAGCGACCTCCCTGAACCAGCGCCATCCGCTCCGCCGCAAAGCTGGCTCCCTCACGACGCAGCAGAAAGAAGTCGATCCGATGATCACTCCACGACGACACCAGCAGCCCGCGTCCCAGTGGTAACACGCCACACGGAGCTTCTCCTGACGGATGGATCATGGGCAGAGTACCGCGGAGTTCCCCATTCCACGCGACAAACGGATGATGCGCTTCCGGTCCGTACGATCTCTGGTAGCCGTAGTCTCCGTTCTCGACAACGTGCAGCAGACGGCAGGGTGGCCTCTCACCGGGATCGTTTTCCGACGCAAACATTTCGCCATCCGCACGAACGCAGATGCCGAACGGATTCCAGAACCCGCGAGCAATGCGTCTCAGGCCCGTGCCGTCCGGCGAACAGCGGAAGATGCCACCTTCGCCGGTGCCGCTGACGGCTGTGCCGTCCGGTCCCGTCAGAGTCCACGGTTTCGCAAAGTTTTCACCAAGACCGAAGACCAGATCTCCGCTCGGATGCCATGCCAGTCCCTCGAGTCCGTTGTGCGGGTAGTCAGCCTCGGTATCGAGCGACACGACAACTTCTTCAACGTCGCCGTTTCCGTCGCCATCGGAGTCTTTAACCCGAACGATACGATCGCGCTCAGCCAGATACACCCAGCCATCCACACCGAGTTCCAGATCCATCGTGGCATCTGTGGCATTGTAGAAAACCTGCCGATCTTCGGTGCGGCCGTCGCCATCCTTGTCAGTGAAGACCAGGATTTCATCATGTTCCGGACCGACGTAATCGTCCGGTCGAAAATGGGTATGAGTCGCCACCACCCAGATTCGGCCTTGATCGTCAACATCAATACCGGTCGGCGTCGCGAGTCCAGGATGTTCGGCCACCAGAGACAGTTGCACGCCGGGCCGTAGTGTTCTCACCTGCGAATCCCGTTCGTCCGCACACAGAACACCACCAGCTAACGCACAACAAAGAACGACGGTTCGTAGTGCACATTTGTTCATGACATGTTTTCAATTGAGGTGGGCGTCGCGGAGCGTTCTGCACTCAGGTATATTCAGAAAACGATTGCCGATGGTACCTCAAACACTGGTGTATGCCGAGCAAACTGCAGGAACGATTTCATTTTCGGCACGTCTTTTGGTTATGATCCACCCGGCAACAAAACCGCCTGTCGGACTCAAGGGTACAAAATGAATCGCTACTTTTTCGCAGCGTTGATATTGGTCGTTGCCTGGCACGACCGGTTAATCGCGACCGATTTGCAGCCACGACCGAACATCGTCTTCATTATGGCGGATGATCTGGGCTGGGCTGACGTGGCCTTCCACAGCGGCAATGCACCGACACCTCATCTTGACCAGTTGGCACAGGACGGCGTGGAACTCACGCAGCATTATGTCGCGCCGGTGTGCAGCCCCACTCGCTGCGGCCTGTTAACCGGGCGGTGCTGGAGTCGCTTCGGAATCACCACGCCCACTAACGAACTGGCCCTGCCCACAGATACGGTCACGCTGCCTGGAGCACTGAGGAGTCGTGGCTACGACACGTGCCTTGTGGGCAAGTGGCATCTGGGATCATTGCCGAAATGGGGACCAAATCACTTTGGCTTCGACCATTCCTACGGTTCGCTGGCCGGCGGCATCAGTCCGTGGAATCATCGTTACAAGAAAGGCGACTACTCAATCACCTGGCACCGCAATGAAGAACTGATCGAAGAGTCTGGACACGTCACGGACCTGCTCACTGATGAAGCCGTGCAGTGGATCGAATCCCGGGGCACCTCGCCCTTCTTCCTGTATGTCCCTTATACGGCCGTCCATTTGCCCATTAAAGAGCCGGACGAGTGGCTGCAACGCGTACCAAAGTCAATCACGGGAGACGTTGCGCGTCAATACGCGGCGTGTGTGATGCACCTGGATAACGCCGTTGGACGGATCATCGCAGCGTTGAACAGATCAAGTGTCCGCAACAACACTCTGCTGGTCTTTACCAGCGACAACGGTGGCAGTACAGCCGAAAATAACGATTTGAAGTACCCCGACGACAACTGTCCGAACGGCAGACTGACCGGCAACAACAAGCCGCTGCGAGGCAGGAAAGGCGACGTGTACGAGGGCGGCATACGAGTTCCGACAATTGTCTCGTGGCCCGGGAAGCTGAAGCCGGGCAAAGTGGATACTTCGGTTCAGATCACCGACTGGATGCCAACGTTTTGTTCGATCGCCGGCTTCGGATCTGACCGCGACCTGAAATGGGACGGAACCAGCCTGACCCGGTTGCTGATCAATCAATCGGCGTTGCCGCCACGCCCACTGTACACCGCCGGCCCACGCTGGCGAGCGACCTCGCTGCGGTACGCAGACTGGAAACTTGTCGTGTCTGGCGCAGGCGAAGAACGCAAAGTGGAACTGTTTAACATCGCTACCGACATCAGCGAATCGAAGAATCTTGCCGACACCGAATCGAAACGAGTCGAAGAGATGCTGGCACGACTGCAGAAAGCCGCTCAGCGGGATAAAGATGCATTGGCAAGATGAATAGCGGCACGTCTCTCGCACCAGACATCAGGCATCGACCGTAATTGCAAAGAACCACTGCTAACGACACGAACCAGGAGCAATCATGAAGACTCCCTCTGCACCCGGCGATATGGACCGTCGATCGTTTCTTAAGCGTTCAATCACCGCCAGTACCGTGGCAGCTGCTGCTGGCTCGCACAGAGCAGCCGTCGCCGAGGAATCAGCCGCAGCAGCGATTGAAGTCGGTTCCCGACGCGAATTGTTTGTCGATGGGCATGTTATCGATCGACTCACCGGCCATGCGCTGCAGCGGCTGCATCATCCGGTTCCTCGAGAGATTGCACTTGTTCATGACGCTCCGTGGGAAGGAACGGGGTGTGGCTACCACAGTGTGTTTCAGGATGGCGATCTTTATCGCATGTATTACAAGGCCTGGCACCTTGAGGTCGGGCAGGGCAAACTGAATACCAATAGGCATCCGCTGTTTTGTTGTTACGCGGAAAGCAATGACGGGGTCACCTGGCGAAAGCCGATGCTGGGGCTGCACGACTTTCAGGGCTCGAAAGACAACAACATCACAATGGTCAGTGGCAAGGTCGGTTCGCTGAACGTCGACGCCGGCCACCCCGCGATCTTCAAAGACGAAAACCCGCATGCGTCCGCCGATGCGCTGTACAAGGCGATTTTTCGATCGAGCAAGCCAAACGGACTGCTGCCGTTCAAATCTTCGGACGGACTCAACTGGGCTCCCATGACGGACGCTCCCATTCTGCACGGCCTGGGCGCATTCGATTCGCAGAACCTGGCATTCTGGGACAACAATATCGGCAAATACCGAGCCTATTGGCGAATTTTCACGGCGGGCGTGACGACCGACAAGGAATGGAAACCAGGTGGAATTCGAGCCATCCGGACAGCCACGTCGGATGACATGATCAACTGGGGGCCGCACACGGACCTGACGTACGTCGATTCGCCTCCGCAGCAACTCTACACCAATCAGATCAAACCGTATCACCGAGCGCCGCACCTCCTGCTGGGCTTTCCCACCAGATATATTGATCGAGGCTGGTCGGAATCGATGAATGCTCTACCGGCATTGAAACAGCGGGAATTGCGTGCTTCCTCCACACAACGTTATGGAACGGCAATTACCGACGCGCTGTTCATGGCCAGTCGTGATGGCACAAAGTTCACTCGCTGGAACGAAGCATTCCTGCGGCCAGGTATCGAACGTCCCGACGCATGGCATTATGGGCACCAGTATATCGGCTGGCATCTGGTCGAAACAAAGTCGCAGTTGACAGGTGCGCCAAACGAATTGTCACTCTACGCTTCAGAAAGTTATTGGCACGGCAAGGGCAGTGCTCTCCGACGCTACTCACTGCGACTCGACGGTTTTGTATCTGTCAACGCTCCGTCCGGAAGCGGTAACGAACTGATCACCAAACCCCTGACGTTTACCGGTTCAGCACTGCATCTGAATTTTGCGACTTCAGCGGCCGGAACTGTCCGTGTTGAGTTACAGAACCCCGACGGTACGCCCCTTGCAGGCTTTGAACTGGAAGCCTGCCATGACCTGTTTGGGGACACCGTTGATCGAGTCGTCGGCTGGAGAAGCAGTCGCGACGTCAGCAAATTGAACGGAAAAACAGTTCGACTGCGATTCGAATTGCGGGACGCCGATCTCTATTCTTTCCAGTTCGCCGGCACGTCATCGTAGCTCCGGCACCTGCCGGACGATGACGGCAATGCGTCAAAGAACTCGCATTCCGTAGTGCAGGCGGTCTGCATTACGAATGAGAAGAACGCGAACAGGAAAGCCGTGAAACGGCGATAGCATTTCCATCGACGGTCGCAGCCGCCGTTTCACGGCTTCGGCCATCATTTATCCTTCTTCTTCCGCGGGTTTCACTCACCGCACCAATTGCGGCTTCGCCGCACGTTGTTCGATTCATGTACAAGGGACCGGCCCTGCTTCTGGTCCCCGCTCATTCCTCGATGGCAGCGGAAGAATAGAGTTCGCCCACCCCGTTCTTCAGGCCATAAACCTGCTGAACTTCAACATCGCTCAAAACTCGATTGAAGACGGCCAGATCATCCATGTGCCCGACATACGAAGCGCCCAGAACCAGCAGAACCTGTGACGGATCCCAGCCTAAAGTCAGGTCCCAGTCCTCGATTGCCCCCTGCAGTTTGCCATTCAGAAACAGACGTGCGACTGATGGTGTGCTTTTGTTATTGACGTTTTCGAGCGTAAATACCACGTGAGTCCAGTCGTTCCGCGAGAACGGTGCCCGTTCCACCTGCACCATCGGGCGTTCGTCGAACGGGATGTCGGCCCAGGAAACATTGTTCGGGTTCCAGATGTTAAACAACGGACGAACCGCATAGCGGAAGTACCGTGGTCTTTCGTCCTTTGACCATTCCAGAAAGATAAATCCTTTCTTTCCATCGTCGCCGACAATCTGCACCGGGTCGCAGTAGCCCGGTTCCAGGTCCTTGTCCGGATTCAGCCGCAGCCAGACGGAGACTGTCGTGTTCCAGTTGTCCCCGTTGTAGCCCAGCACGCCTGAGTTTCTGAACGCAGGACGAAAACTGTTCTTCTTTGTGAAATGCAGACCGCTGCCAAAACGACCTGCGTCCGGTGTGACATGAACTTCGTCCGTCGCTGCGGCATGCAGCAGAGTCTTCCCCTTGCGAACGTAGCTGGTTCTGTCGCCCCGCGCGAAATCAGCGTCCAGCCCCTTGTCGAACGAAGCATGCAGGCTTAAAGCGTTAAGAAGGCTGCCTGATTCTCCTTCTGCAGTCTGGAGAATCCGCTGTGCCTCGTCCTTTTTGATGTCGCGCACAAACAGGTTCTTCCAGCGAATTTCACCGCCGTGCGTCTGCAGCATGATGGGGCCTTTTTCGGGAAGCCGTTCCTTGCGTTCCCAGAAGTTCTCCATCACTGCGCCGTCGACCACGAGCTTCTTATTGAGCCACACCCATGTGCGGCCACCGATCTGGCGGATGCGAAACTGATTCCAGCGACCGAAAGGCCGGTCAGCCTTTACCAGCGGATCGCGGCCGGAAACACCCGGTGTATTGTTGAATAGTCCTCCGGAACCCAGATGCGGTTTGCGTGTTGGTCGTTTCGGATCGAACACCTGGCTGCTGTCCCAGATCTGTACCTGTGGCGTGCCGCGCAGGTATATCCCGCTGTCGGCTTTCGCCACGGTCTTGTATTCAATCAGAAATTCCATGTCTCCAAACAGTTCGTCGGTGGTCGCATAAGGGCCATGGCCGTCATTGACGAATTCTCCGTCTTCAACACGCCAGTGATTCGGGAACTCTTCTCGCTGCTGTTCGAGGTTCGCCTCTTTCTTCTCTCCGGTGAGCCTGGCCGACTGATGCGGATTCAGCCCGTGCCAGCCGTCAAGGTTCTTCCCGTTGAAGATGGCGCGAAATCCGTCCGGTGGCGTGAGGTCATCAGCCTGCACAATGGCCGGCGTCACGAGTGCAAGAACGGTCACGACAATTAAACGGCTGTCAATGGGCATGTTGCTGTTCCTGAGCAGAGACGGTTCCGGTGAACCCAGTTGGTGAGGCATTGCAGTGGCAGCAACTGATGCTGACCTCCGAACGCTAACGTACAGGAGTCGGGCTGAGAAATCCAACGGTCCGGCCCGGACGAAGTTCGTCCAGACTGGAGATCGACTACTTTGCGTCGACCCGTTCACGCCACGTCTTGTATCGTTCGGACATTGTTTTCACGCGGTCCGGAAACCGTTCAGCAAGGTTGTTTGTTTCACCGGCATCGACGGACAGGTCGTACAGTTCCCATTCGCGATCGTCGCGTGGCTTGACCAGCTTCCACTGTCCGCTGCGGAGCGCACGACCGCGACTGCAATTCCACGCCAGCACTTCGTGCCCTTGTCGCTGCTGGCCTTGCAGAATGGGCGTCAGCGACTTCCCTTCCATTGGCACAGGTTGACGTCCTTTGAAGCTAACAGGATATTTGGCGCCCGCTACGTCCAGAGTCGTCGCCATGACGTCGATTACGTGTCCTGGCTGACGCGTCAGACCACCGCCTTTTTCGATCACCGCCGGCCATCGCGCAATCAAAGGTGTTCTGATTCCGCCCTCGTAGGCTGACTGTTTGGTGTCGCGCAGAGGCGTGTTGCTGGTTGTCGCCCATGCAAGGCCATAAGCGGCAAACGTGTTGTGTGGACCCGGTAGCAGATCGGGACCGCTGCCCCCCCTCATTGCAACACCATCCTTCCGCCACGTGGTGTTGGGCTTCGCGCCGAAGCCAAAGCCGCTTGCCGAGGGACGTAGTCCGCCATCCGGCGCGGCACCGTTATCTGACAGGAACAGGACCAGCGTGTCCCGCTCCTTACCCGAATTTCTCAGTACATCCAGCATTCTGCCGACGCCACGGTCGACGTTGGATATCTGAGCCGCGTAGGCGGCCATCCGTTCCGCCTGCCAGCCGTGATGTAAATCGTCTTTCCATTCATGAATGGAATCCGCTCTGCGAGCGAGTTCGCTGCCTGCCGGCAGCAGTCCCATCTCGTTCTGCCGCGTAAATCGAATTTGGCGCCATTCGTCCCAGCCACGTTTGCGGTAACGATCTCGGTACACTGCGATGTCCTTTTCACGTGCGTGCAAGGGCCAGTGCGGCGCAATGTACGAGACATACAGAAAGAATGGTTTCTCCTCAGTGACGGCAGCCTGAAGAAAACGGACGGCATAGTCGTTGAAGGCATCGGTCATGAAGAAGCCGTTGTCCGGAAAGCCCCAGGGCTGATCGTCCAAGTAGAAGTCGTTGCCGTGGACGGTGTGCCAATAGCTGATCTTCGCTCGACAATTCGGTCCGAAGAATCGATCAAAACCACGCTTAACGGCCAGGTCGCGGCCCTGCCATTTGCCCACCATCGCTGTGTGATAGCCATTGGCCTGCAGGAGCTCAGGAATCAGCACGCATTTTTGAAAGTCTTTCGGTTCGTTCCAGCGATCGCCTCGGTGACCTGCCTGCTGGCAATACAGGCCAGTTAGTAAAGACGCACGCGTCGCGCCACAGACGGCGTTGTTATAGAACTGTGTGAACCGCAGACCATCGGCCGCCAAAGAATCGATGTGGGGTGTTTCGATCTCACCGCCGTAACAACCCAAATCAGACCATCCCATGTCATCGACCATGATCAGGACGATGTTCGGGCGTTCAGCGGCAGACAACAGCGTGCCTGAATAAGAAACGAATAGAAGGGTGCAAAAACGTGTCATCGATCTGTCCCCGCTCTTTTTCATGGACGCAAGTCACCTTGCATCATCTGATTGAAGGTAAGAAAACAAATCCCGTAGTTGTTGTGGAGTGAACTGTCGGTAAATGTCGCCGGGCATCAGTGAAATCAGAGAGTCGTGAATCTCTTCTATGTCCGATGTGGCAATCTGGGTGTGCTGTTTATTCTTTCCATCTGCCAGAGTGACGACGGAATCATTGCGACTGACGGGCAATCCGGTCAGCACCCGCCCGTCGGTCGTCTGCACGATCACGCTGACAAATTCCTTTCGAATGACGCTGTCCGGATCCACGAGGCTGATCAACAGGTAGTTTCTGTCCTTCCGATTGGCCGTTGTCAGATCAGGCCCCAGTTTTGTGCCTTCGCCGAACAACGTGTGACAGGCCGCACAGTGTTTTCCAAAAAGCAGCTTTCCGGATCCGACGTTACCCTCGCGGACATTCAGATCGTTGTTCAGTCGACGGACCTCCGCAAGCTTCTCACCCGGAGTCGCCGACTGCACTCGCCCCCAGTGTTTCGCGACGATCAAGTCTAACCTGGTGTCGTTCAATAAAGCCACCTGCCGAATCTGCTCCAGCGGTATCGATTCGGGCTTGATGTCGCCTTCTTCGACGGCTGCCAGAAGTTCATGCGTTGACGATGGCCGAGCCAGCAGAATACTGCGAATCTGCGAATGGAGCCCCGATGTCGTATCCGAATTCGATGACAGCAGCCTAATCAGGCTGGTCGTGACATGCCCCTCGTCGAATCGGGCGAGAAGCCTCAATGCGGCCTGTCGCAATACCTCGGGCTGCTGCGACTGCGCCAGAAGCTGCGACGGCTGCACAAGTGCCTGATCTTTCGTCCCTGCCAACAGGTCCAGCAAGGCCACTCGACGCTTTATGTCTGTGGACTGATCAAAGGCGTCGTGTTTCGCAGTCTCACTCGCCTGCTCATGCTCCAGCCTGACGGCCAGTGCCGTCAGCACGAGATCCGCGGGAGCAGCCTTCCAGGCATCAAGCACTATCCGTGAGAATTCGTGCGCCTGAGCCGTCAGTTTGAACTCGGCCGCATCAGGCGCCCGTTGTTCACTCCAGCCCTGCAGGGTCGCTGACCAAAGAGGCTGGCGAGCTTCATCATTGGGGGCAGCGTGCAACAACTCTGTCAGAGACGTCAGACTGTCGCCCGTGGCATCCGCCGCATAACGCCGGATCAATCGCGGCAGCAGAAAGTCACGCCCCTGACGCGATCTCCACAATGTCGGCCGAACAAACCGCTGTATCACATCGTCCCGTCCGTCGATGCTGTGATGTTCCACCGCCCACCACCATAGCAATGGTAGATACGGATCTTCGTTGTCGATATCGCGGTTGATGTTCGCGTTGATGATCGGAACTGCCTGGTTCGCAGGCAGTCGTCTGGCCGTACACGCCAATTGCTGACGGACATGCACGTCCGGTTCATGTTCGGCAAGATGGTCGAGCCGATGAGCCATTTCTTCGGAAACTGCCCCGACGTCACCCAACAGTCGTACCGTCCACGAACGCACGGCCGCATGTGGGCTGGTCAGCAAGTTCTCCGCAACAAGCTCATTGAAGCCACCGACCGCTGCCAGCGACCACAAGGATTCGAGTGCAACGACTTCATCCCGAGACGCAACGCTCTGTTCACGCAATCGTCGCCGCACGGCAGAAACGTCAAACCCTGTTGCCGCCGGGTTTTGGCTGCGATATGCCAGTTCCATTCGCGCTTTGCGCACAAACCACTGACTTGCATGACGATGCAACTGGAGCAGTTCTTCTGAATTCATGGCGGCGAAATCAACCGGCTCAGGCCGCTGCGTCTCCTTCGCTGCAATTCGAACGATTCGTCCATTCGAGCGGTCCCAGTCCGCGTCGGGATCGGGATGTGCGGTACGCGCGTCGTGCCAGTCTGTAACATATACGGCCCCATCGGGACCCATCGTCACGTCGGTAGGGGCGAACCAGGGATCTTCGGACTCCAGCAGTTCACCGCCGTGCATGGTGTCAATGGTCGAACCATGCGGTTTCAGGTGATGCCAGTAGACGCCGTGCCCCAGCAGATCTCCGGCGATGTATTTTCCACGAAACGCCGCTGGGAACGAATCACCCTGATAGATGATACCTCCGACAGTGACGTGGCCGCCGCGGAAGTCCTTGTGCTGTGCGTGATTGAAATAGCCGTACGTATGCGGGTTGTGAAGTTCTCCGTGTTTGGCAAAGGACTTCACGTAATAACCACCCTGGACGCCGTGCAACAGGACATAGTTTCCGTAATTCGTGCTGTAGAGCAGATTGCCGGTGCGATCGAAGTCCAAGCCCCACGAATTGCCGCCTCCTTCGCAGAACAGTTCGAACTGCCGAGACACAGGATGATAGCGCCACACGCCCTGTTGAAACTCATGGCCGCGGATGTGCGAGGTTACAGTACTTCCCTGGCAACCGTAGAGCCACCCGTCCGGTCCCCACGTCAACGAGTTAGCGACGCTGTGAGCATCTTCCATTCCGAACCCGGTCAGCAGAACATCAGGGTTGCTGTCGGGAACGTCGTCACCATTCTTATCCGGATAGAACAGCAGGTACGGCACGTTCAACACGAAGACACCGCCATGTCCGAAGGCAATTCCCGTAGTCAGATTCAATCCCGAAACGAAGTCCTTTCCCCGGTCCATTCGTCCATCGCCGTCAATGTCCTCCAGAATCGTGATTCGATCGGCCCCTCGCGGTCCATGCGGTGGCGGTTTGGGAATGCGATCGTATTTCGTGCGGGAGTATTGGTCGACCTTCACGCGCTGCAGTCCCGCCGGATTGGGATATTGCAGGTATTGAATCACCCACAACCGCCCGCGGCCGTCAAACTCGATGGCCACGGGCTGTCTGACAAGCGGCTCCGCGGCCACCACGCTGACCTCAAAGCCATCGGGCACGTTCATCTTCCGGACAGAATCTTCCGGCGAAAGTCCCTGAGCCAGACATGGAACGCCGCTGGTCGCATAGGCCGCCGAAAATAGAAGCGAGCGAAAGATATTTCTGTTTGCCTCATTCATGTCAGGTTCTTCACCGGATAAACAGCGACATTGGCGGGGAGCGAGTGCACACCGGTCTCTGCCCGCCTAGTCATGCGGTACCAGCAGTTCCTTCATCGCACCCATAAGAACCTTCTCCACGTCCGGAGCGACTCGCGAAACCGGGCCGGTTTCATAACCGCCCTGACCATAGGCGATTTTTGTGCCGATGTAACCTGGGCCATAGTCTCCGTAGGCCGCCATCGCGACAAAATCATTGGGCCGCATCTGTTGAGCGGCAAGTTGGTATTCGACAAACAGTTCCCCCGGCATGTGCAGAATTCGTGCCGTGCCCAGCTTCAGGCAGGAGACCGGGATCCGATGACCACTGTTCATGCGGCGGACGAATGTCAGATCGCGGGCGGCCCGCAGCCGCCCGCGGACGTCTTCCGATTCGTCCGTCAGCTTCTTCAGAAGTTCGGTTTCGACCAATGAATCCCGCACTGGCAGGGCAACGGACTTGACCGACCAGCTTACATCCGCGACCGTCACAGGCATCTTGTGCTGAGACTCCCACGCCAGCTGCATGCCGGCCGCCAGTCGCCGCGCGAGCAATGGTCGTTTCTGTTTTGAACCGTCGTTGTATTTTCCGGCCGCCACATTGCCGCCCGCTCCATCAAAATGGACGTGTGGCACACCGGGCAATGCGTTCTCCCGCAACTCACGAGCAATCCCGACAAAATCCCAGTTCACCGAACCCTGTCCATAATAGCTCTGCGGATGCGTTGCATAGTAGCTCAGCGCAGCGACCGGTTCGTCCTTGTTCCAGAACGCGACGATTCGCACGAGTGGGTCGATCGTGCCTTCCGGTGCCTCGCGTGCGGCCAGCTTTCTTCCGCCGGAACTCTGCCGCTGAAGAATCACTCGCCCATCCGGGCCGAGAATGCGCCGGCTGGACGCGACCTTCTCGACCTTCCCCGTGCCAAGCCCAACGTGTGTCACCGGCTGAGCCATTTGAAGAGATTCCTGCGCTGCCGCCGCAACGCGTGCCATCATTTCCAGGTCAAAGTCGGGGTTCGAATACTCTCGGGCCAGCCCGTGTTCCGTCAGCAGTCTTTCGGTCGCAAAGTCGCTGCCCGGTGCATCGTGCTGATGCAGCGTCTGTAATGCCACGCGATCGGCCGTTGTCCCGACCGCTGCGCCTAGTGCCTTACGGAACTGGTCGTAACTCTCGTTACCGATGCCGACCCAGTCAAACGCACACAGCACGATCGGTTCGCCGGCCCCCAGTAAAACAACTCCACGTGCCGTCAGCGGTGTCACAATTTCCATGACCGGCTTAACGTTGCCGTTACACAGCGGCGACCCCAGTGGCGGCGTCACGTCTGCCTGAAAAGTCGCAACGCGAAGAGACGCGTCCTCAGCTGCTAAGACCTGCCCCGCGGATGTGCAGACAGCAGCAAACGCAATAACGATTTCAATTCTCATTGAGTGCCTCGCTATGAATAGTGTTCCGATGAGAACCCGCTGACCGTTCAGCGGACCGTGACAGACGTCACCCTTCCTTAAGATACTTCACCAGGTCGGCCACATCCTGTGGCGTCAGCTGTTTTTCGAGGCCCGCTGGCATAACGGAAACTTTCCCCATGTGACTTTCTTCAATGTCGGCCTTCATTCTCTGCACGGATTTCTGCGCGTCCAGCGACTTGCTCGATTCGAAAACCCTCAGGAAACGTGAACATGTGACCTTTCAGCTCAATCTCAGCCGACTTCGTGACATTTTCCACGGCAATCCCGGTCACGAAAATCAAGAATCGCATTTGAACCGTTCCCGTACGTTGTGCTACAGATAAGAAGGAAAACCTGCATCCTGCCTGCCCTGAGCTGCTGTTCACGCAATCGCAAAATAGAGACCTACGCCGCTACGGCAATGACACCAAACCGACCTGTGGGGAAGCCAGTTCCTTGTAGGTTTGTTGATTGATTGCCACAGAAATGTCAATCCAAAAGCGTGTTTCCCTGAACCACAGCCGCGTTACGATCTGCCACGATCAGCCCGTGCGTAGCTCCTCCCAGCAAGTTGTTCTGGATCAGATTGTCGCGGCTGCTGCCGGTGACGCGGACGCCCTGAGCCATCGAATGTGTTTCTCGACGATCGATGATGCTGTTCCCGGAAATGCGGCAGCGAACGCAGTCCTGCAGTTCGATTCCGCGAACCAGGGGATCCAGCAGTTGACATTCGCTGACCGCCAGGTCGTGACAACGAATTAGAGTGATCGCCCCACCATGTTCTGACGTGCCAAAACACAGACGGCGCATCACCAGACCGGTCAGTGCGCCATCATCACAATCGATGAACCGGATGCCGTCGCGTGGCGGGTCGTTATCTTCACCTCGCCACACAAATGTATTTGAGCCGACGGCGATCCCTGAACAATGTGCCGCGTCGATGGACAGGTCGGCCGAATCGTAGATCGTGTTTCCCGTGATGGCCACTCGCTGCACATGCCGCAGTTCAATACCGCGAGTCTGACTGCCCAGCACGTTACCCGCGATGGTGATCAACCGTGCGGCTCTGGGCGAAGCGGTCGGTGTTCCGTGAATTCTGACGTTGGCCCCGCCTGGTTGGATGGTCGCCTGAATGGTATTGCTGGCGATCGTCACTTCACTGATCACTCCGGCCGGCGCCTCGAACCAGATTTCCGCTCCGGTAGGCTCGCCGTTATCCGATTTGTCGACACCGGGGTTGTTGTTGTACTCGATGTCGTTTCCCGTAATCTGCAGATTGTGGACGTCGCCGTCGAGTGACTTGATGCCCGCCTTTTTGTTCCAGCTGATGTGGTTTCCGTGAACAATAATCTGATGCAGGTTGCACTGATCAAAGAACAAACCGTATTCGTGATTGTCCAGCAGATGTGAATCGGCCAGAATGAAGTCTCGGTTTCGTTCAACCAGATGGATTCCAAATTTGCATTGCCGCACCAACACGTCCGTGATGTTGGTTTTAGTCGTCCTGCGAAGTTCAATGCCGACTGCATTCGGATGCTCGCCGACAATTTCAACACCTGAGACCGAAGGAAAGCGTTCCTTGTCCCATGTGTGTGGCTTATAGGATTGTGGCCGAGCGGTTCCCTGGTGATCACCGATAATTCGCAGTGCCGGCCCCGCACCGGCCATCACGATACGCGACGTGCCGCCATCTCCACGAACCGCACCATAACCCTGTTTTGTGAGATCAAGCACCAGAGAACGCGTGATGCGGTACGTCCCTTTATTCAGATGCAACACACCGTCACCAGCTTCAAGTGCATGCTGAAGTGACTCTGTGTCGTCAGTCGTTCCGTCACCGGTGGCGCCGAAGTTGAACACGTTAACCATTGTATTTCTCCCGGATTGACGAATGTTGGGGATCCAGCACTGTTGCGGACATTTTCAGAAACCAGCTTCCGCTACTGTCGAAACTGAGCGACTGCGCCGAGGAATTGGCTTCGAGGTTCAGTGGCACGGCATTGTGACAGGATGCCCACGGTATCGCTGCAAAGAGCCCGCTGAATTCGTCATGGGAACCGAACCGGACGCTTGCTACAGCTTTATGGCGGTTGCCCATTGACATTCAGCAGTCCGGTCAATAGTTTCCCGCCTTCGAAATAGCGCGATTCACACTGAAAGGAATCCCCATGGCAAAGAAAAAGGCGGCCACACCAGCCAAGCCGATGACCAAGACCGAGATCGTCACGGCTCTGGCAGAAGGCACTGGCCTGAGCAAGAAAGAGATCGTCAGTGTCTTTGATGAGCTGAGCACACTGATCGGTAAGAACATTGGCAAGCGAGGCCCGGGTGTCTTCAATATCCCGTCCCTGATGAAAGTGAAAGTGGTCCGTAAACCTGCGACAAAAGCGCGCAAGGGAATCAACCCCTTCACCAAAGAAGAACAAATGTTCAAAGCGAAGCCAGCCCGAAACGTGGTTAAGGTGCTGCCACTCAAGGCACTGAAGGACATGGCCTAGTCACACAGGCCCAGGCAACGACGGCCTCTCCGGACTCCATTATGAATTCGTTCATTGTGCGTTCCCGGATTGGCCTTCGTCGTTTGCCCTCTCGCCGACGCACAAGGCGGTGACCCGCCGCGCCAATTCGGCCGCCGTCAGTCTTCTACGTTTGATCCGTTCCCCTAAGTGGCTCAACGGATCATTCGGCGCCGCTACACGTTCACCAATGTGTTAAGCCTTCGGTACCATTGCGAGTTCAACGGAGGCCTGCCTTGCCTGCTCCACGTCGTCGACACACAGGTAGATCGACAAGACAGAGCTGACATGCTGCGGAATTTCTGCTCACGTTCCTCTGCTCACGTTCCTCTGCTGACAGAACGCTTAGGCGGAATCAAACTTTGGTTGAACGTGTCCGATAGGGCACCCGCGTGCGTGCAGCCGAATCTGTGCCTTGACGCAAAAAAAACCAGCCTGCTTTCGGGGCAGCAATGCTGACAACCCCCTTTGCCTGGACTGACCATCCCTTTGCGTTAGTATTGCGCACCAGGTGATTACGCGATTCGTCTTATCCCGCCACGTGACGCGTAGAGGTTGATGCCGTTCAGGCACCACGCAACGGTCTCGAACAAGTCCATTCGTTTGGAGAATGAAACTCATGTACTTACGTCTCCGAAACTGTCTGATCCTGGTCATGGCAACTGCCTGCCTCTTGCCGATCACCCCCGTTGTTGCTCAGGAGGACGCCTGTGTCTTTGAAGCGAACGTCGTGATGGCGATGCGCGACGGAACAGAATTGGCGGCCAATATCTTCAAGCCAATGGGCGATGGGCCGTTCCCAACCATTCTGTCAAGAACTCCGTATGGCAAGGGAGGCGAAAACAACCCTCAGGCCAGGTCCTATGCCAGCCAGGGCTACGCGATGGTGATTCAGGACTGTCGCGGCCGAGGTGACTCAAAAGGCCTGTGGGACCCGTTTCGCTACGACGCCGAAGACGGCTTTGACACTCAGGAATGGGTTGGACAGCAACCGTGGTGCAACGGAAAAATCGGCACGGCCGGCGGGTCCTATGTCGGCTGGACGCAGTGGGCCGCGGCACCCCAGGGCAGCCAATATCTGAAAGCCATGGTTCCGATCGTTCCTTTTTGCAACGCGTACGACAACGCATATGACGGCGGTGCCTTTCAACTGGCGTTGATGATGGGATGGGGCGCGGCGGTCGGCGGCGCACGTGTGCCGCCGGACAAATCGCTGGATGCCTTTCGCTTTCTCCCTCTGAACCGCTTCGATGACCAATTGGATAAGGAAGTGTTCTACCTGGAAGACTGGGTCAGGCACTCCGTCGACGACGATTACTGGAAACTGCGTGGAATCGGCCGCGAGGCGTTCGACGATGTTACTGTCCCTGTTCTGAACATCGGCGGCTGGTACGACATCTTTTCCAAAGTCACGCTGGAGATGACCAACCGCGTGCGGAGCGAATCGAACAACCGCGCGGTCCGACGAAATCAATTCGCCGTTATTGGTCCCTGGGCGCACGGAGTTGGCCGCAGCAAAGTTGGCCAACTGGAATTCGGCCCGCAGGCCGCTATGAATATTGGACAGCTGCAGAAGAAATGGTTCGACTACTGGCTGCTGGACAAGGATACCGGCGTTGAAGAGTGGCCGGCATTTCAGATTTTCGTCATGGGTGAAAATAGATGGCGCGGCGAAAGCGAATGGCCGCTGGCTCGAACGCAATACACTCCCTTTTACCTGCACAGCAATGGCAACGCCGCCGATATCACCGGCGACGGCCTCCTGAACGACGCCAAACCAGGCACGTCAGCAACCGACACATATTCGTACGATCCCGGCAATCCGGCTCCCACCGCCGGAGGCAATAACCTGGGCGGAGCGCCTGCCGGACCATTTGACCAAACCAGGGTTGAACAACGCAACGACGTTCTGGTCTATACATCCGCTCCATTGACTGAGGCGATCGAAGTTACGGGCCCGGTAAAGATGATCCTGTACGCCGCATCGACGGCCCAGGACACCGATTTCACCGCGAAACTGGTGGACGTGCATCCTGACGGTAAAGCCTACAATCTCTGCGACGGAATTATTCGAGCTCGATGGCGAGACTCTCGTACAAAGCCGGACCTGATCGTCCCGGGCAAACCCTATCGCTTTGAAATCGATCTGTGGGTGACCAGCAACCTGTTCAAACCGGGACACTGTATCCGCGTTGAGATCTCCAGCAGCAACTTCCCCCGCTTTGACAGGAACCCCAACTCGGGCCTTGCGTTTGGTTCGGACACAGAATTGCTGTCCGCAAAGCAAACGATTTACCACGAAGCCGACCGAGCTTCACACATTCTGCTGCCGACCATTCCGCGTTGAGTGTCCGTCTGACCATAACCTTCAAGGACTGTCGGATACGCAAACGGCGTGTCGCCGGCGGGCTTATCTGAAGAGAGACTCGACGATGCAGAGGAGTGCGGCCTAAAATGGGGCATGCACCGATGGCTCTTCATACTGGCCGTTCTGTCTGCCCTTGCTGTTTTCACCTCAGCTTCCGGTCACGCTGACGAATCGTATTACACGACTCGCATCCGGCCGCTGTTAAAGGAACGTTGCTACGCCTGTCATGGAGCATTGAAACAGGATGCGGGGCTACGACTGGACACCGGCGCCCTGCTCAGAAAAGGAAGCGAAAACGGCCCGGTTATCGACATATCTGCAGTCGACGAGTCGCTGCTGCTGGATCGTCTGTGTTCTGACGACGACGATTACCGGATGCCGCCCGTTGGCAAGCCACTGACTGCCGTCGAGGTGCAACACTTTCGGGAATGGGTGAAAGTGGGAGCTGTTTCCCCGGGAGACGAAGCTCCCGAAATCGATCCGTCTGACCACTGGGCGTTTCGCCGACCCATGCGACCGGCAATTCCCGTCGTCACGAACGATGGCTGGTCCCGTAACGCCATCGATCGGTTTGTGCAGCAACGCCATGAGTCGCTCGGACTCCGGCCAGCATCGGATGCCTCTGCCGAACATCTTCTGCGCCGAGTCACCCTGAACCTGATTGGCATTCCGCCAACCCCCGATCAACTTCGGCGATTTGTGGGCGACCCTACGCCGGAACATTACGAACGAATCGTCGATGAATTGCTTTCATCACCGCATTATGGCGAACGATGGGGGCGGCATTGGATGGATGTCTGGAGATATTCGGACTGGTATGGTCGTCGTCAGCAGAACGATGTCCGCAACAGCGCTCCACAGATCTGGCGATGGCGAGACTGGATCGTGCACTCGCTTAATGCAGACAAAAGCTATGCGAGGATGATCCAGGAGATGCTCGCCGCCGATGAAATCGCGGCCGACGACGACAGCGCCTGGGCAGCCACGGGTTATCTGATTCGCAGTTATTATTCGCTGAACCCAAACGAATGGATGCGGCACAACGTCGAATTCACAGGCAAGGCGTTTCTGGGACTGACGTTCAACTGTGCTCACTGTCATGATCATAAGTACGATCCGATTGCTCACGACGACTATTTTCGCATGCGCGCGTTCTTCGAGCCCATGGGCATACGCCAGGATCGCATTGCCGGGGAACCAGAGCCGCCGCCGTTTCAGCCTTACGAATACTCCGGTTCCCGAAAGGTGGTTCGTACCGGGATGGTCCGCGTCTTTGACGAAACCCCCGACGCAAAAACGTGGTTCTACACGGGTGGCGACGAACGCAACAAGCTGAAGGATCGCGGCAGCATCTCTCCGGGAGTGCCAACGTTTCTGGACGTCCCGTTCGATAAGATTGCGTCGATCGATCTGCCGATGGCCGGCTGGTATCCGGGTTCCCGCACCAATATTCAACGGGCCCTGATTGATGAACACGCCGCAGAAATCAAAGCTGCACAAGCGGCTCTCACGGATGCGCAGAAGGCACATACTGACACCTCTCCGTTAGTCGCTCGCGTGCAGGCGGCACAGGTGGAGTTGAATGCAGCTCTGCTGGCGGCGATTGAAACTGGCGAGCGGGGGGCGTTGGCCGGGCGGCAGTCGCTTCTCATAGACGCACCGACCGGCCGACGCATTGTTCAACATGCGTTGCCACAGCTGAAAGAGCTCCCCGAAGAATCCTCTATTCAATTCAAAGTCGGCATCCTCAAGGACAATCATTTCAACTTCCAACTGGCTCGCGACACATCCAAAGGCCTGACAGCACTGTACATCGGATTCACCGGAGGAAAGATCAAGGCTTATCGGCCTGACAGTTTCTCGGAATTTGTCGTCGGTCAATACTCACTCGACCAGTCACCGGGAACGCTGCACGTTTCTCTTTCGCTGCACCCGACCACCGACGTCGCAACACTGAACATTGACGCGGTGTCCGGCGAAACCAGATTGACGCTGGTGTCCGCCACTGACATTGCATTGAACGGCTGGAATCCGGCCAGGCACCCACACCAGCCATTCACGTTGGATTGCCGAACCGGAACACAGGTGCTGATCGATGACATGAGAATCACGGCCGGTAACCAGACATGGAGCTGGGACTTTGAACCGGCACAATTCGCGGACGGAAGGGATGTTGCCGGTGTTCACGGCTGGACCGTGCATCAACTATCGACAGGCACTGCAACTTCTTCCATAACCGCCATAGCCGGATGTCGGTCTGCTCAGACTCAACACGAAACACTTCAGGCAGCCAAAGCCGCGTTAACCGCCGCCAGCAGCCATGTTCTTACGGCTACGTCAAGACTTGAAGCCGCGGTGGCGAATGCTGCCAGCACTCACGCCACAATCGACGCAGACAATTCCGTTCGAAACAGGGCCGATCCTGATACCCTTGAACAGCTTGCCCGGCAGGCGTATGCCGCTCAGCTAACGGCTCGTGAGGCGGGCGCTCGCTGGCGTATTCTGGATGCGGAAGCCCAGCTTGGTATGAAACGCTCACTGCCCGATTCAGGAAAGGAGAAAAAGCCGCTCATTGCAGAACTTGAGACAAGACTCGCCGCGGCGCGCGATGATCTGAAGTCCGTAACACAACAGAATATTAAGACACCCCAGTCGGCGGATTACAAACGGCTCAGTCCCACGACGTCCCAACAAAGCACGGGGCGCCGCAGTGCGCTGGCGGCATGGATTACTCATCCGCGTAACCCGCTCACACCGCGAGTTGCCATCAACCACATCTGGCTGCGTCATTTTCATGCGCCGCTGGTCGAGAGCGTCTTTGACTTTGGACGAAACGGAAAGCCGCCGACTCACCCGGAGTTGCTGGATTGGCTGGCGGTCGAACTGGTCGACAACAACTGGAGCATGAAGCACATTCATCGCCTGATTGTCACCAGTCGTACGTACCGGATGAAATCCTCCAATCGCGGACTCGATGCAAGCCTTGCCGTCGACAGCGAGAATCAGAACCTATGGCGTATGAATTCCGGTCGGATGGAAGCAGAAGTTGTTCGTGACAGCGTACTGGCCGTCGCAGGTGTGCTGGATGTGACAATTGGCGGTGAAGTCCGTCCGAATACGGAAGCCATGACCACGTTTCGGCGCAGCCTGTACTACGAAGTCTACCCGGAAAACGGTGGAAACAACGCGCTGGCGGAAATCTTTGATGCTCCTGATCCGGGTGAGTGTTTCCGCAGAACCAGCACCGTGTTGCCGCAGCAGGCTTTGGCTCTCAGCAACGCCGAAATCATCCATTCGTCAGCGCAGAAGACAGCGGTGCGAATTACAGAAACAGCGGCCGATGACAACGATGCGTTTGTCAACCAGGCATTCCAGCGTGTTCTTTCCCGAATGCCGGACCAGCGTGAACATGACGCCTCGATTCGATTCGTGCAGCAGCAGATTCACCAGGGCGCGTCCGCTGAAACTGCTCGGCAAAGTCTTGTTCGAGTCCTGTTCAACCACAACGATTTCGTGACTGTTCGGTAGGGGAACGGAAATGATGCATCGCCGCACCTTCATGGCTGACTCAGGAATGGGTTTCTACGGGCTGGCCGCCGGGGCCATGCTGACCGCAGACGGCGCGGTTCGTGGCGATGTTTCGACCGGGCAGCATCATTTTGCGCCACGGGCAAAGTCTGTGATCTGGGTTTTTCTTTCCGGTGGATACAGCCACGTGGAAACCTTCGATCCCAAGCCGGCGTTAAACAAATATGCCGGCAAATCGTACGCGGACACTCCGTACCCTAACCCGGTCGATTCACCACTCCACAAAACGCGATTCCGTAGTGTTGCCGCGGAAGAGATCAACGTTCGCGACGTGTACCCGAAGATATACCCGATGCAAATCGGATTTCGGCAGCACGGCGAATCAGGAATTGCCATCACGGACTGGTGGCCACACCTTGCTGAGTGCGTCGATGACATCAGCTTTGTGCGAAACATGTGGACGACTGACAACGACCATGCGGCGGAAAATCAGATCCATACGGGCCGCCATCGTCTGGATGAAACTCAACCCAGTATCGGAGCGTGGGCTCATTACGGCCTTGGCTCTCTGAACGAAAACCTGCCACGTTTTGTCGTCCTGGGCGGGCCAACTCGAACAGACACGCGAGCTTCCATCGATTCTTATTATCTGGGCCCTCAACACGCCGGAGTTCCGCTGAAGCTGGATCCTCAGAACCCTCTGACGTTCGGCGCACGTCACCCGGGACATTCCGCAAAACAACAGGCCGACGAGTTTCACTTTGTCAATGAGCTCAATCGCCTGACGACGGAAGAATTTCCACACGACGAAAAACTTCAGGCCAGAATCA
>JAAERP010000177.1 GCA_024230215.1 Fuerstiella sp.
GGAAAACGGGGTCAGGTACCAAAAACCGGAACGGCCCGAAGGGTGCTTTGCATTTTTGGTACCTGACCCCCTTTTCCGGGGAATGCTTCCACCCTAACTGTTGCCTGTGACAAAGCGGTAGTGCTGCCTCACAGCGTTTCACGCTGACTTGTGGCCGCGAAGAACGCTTCTTGATCGCAGTTTCGTTGCTCCCACGAGCCAGTATCGTGTACGACAATAAGTGAACTGCTTTAGTTCAGCATCGTATGACGGCGCGATTCGGCATTCCGTGTGAATCCACGCGAACGCATATCCTGCAACCAATTGCGACCCCCGTTTCGGGCAGCGTAATCGCTATTCCGGATACGCTGTCACTGGAGGTCTGCGCTCGTCTTCGTCTGGAAAAACACATGTCCAACACACGGTGCAGGAAAGAACATTCGATCTTATTGTAACAGATCTCCAGGGTCTTCGCTGTGGTGAGTAACAACACACGGAAGCAGCAACCAACCGGCAAACGGCTGCCTCCATTTACTCACCATCGCCGGACCTGGAGACCTGGAAATGTTGAAGAACGTAATGCTGGCACTCGTGCCCCTGACCATGTTGGCTTCCGCTGTCAAAGCCGACGACGACCTGAACATCGATGTGGCATCCATTGCCGACGCTGATGTGTCCATCGTGGAAATGGACCTGGATATTGATGTCGATCAGCTGTCAGCTGATGCCGGCACAGAGGATGGTAACGACGCCATAGAAGCCTGCTTTCGGCGGTTTGGATATGGATATCGTGGACACCGCGGATACCGAGGTTATTGCGGTTACCGCAACTATGGTTGCTACAACTACTGCCGCCCGTTGTACAGCTACAGAACCATCTGTTACGCACCACCCGTTTACCGCTGCGTTGTGGCTCCGATCTACACCTACTACTGGGGCTGTCACTAGGAACAGCTTCGGCAACAAAGGGCACTTGTTGAACGTCAGTCAGTGCCAGTCTCTCAATCCTCAACGTTGAACAAACTCCGAAGCCCACAGAGCCCGGTGTGTCTGCCAGTCGCAGTCGCCGGGCTTTTTTTGGATACGTGAAACTGTGCGGGTTATCCAAAATTCAACAATCGCCATCACTCTGGCTCAAGGGAGAATTGAACATGAACATTCGTCGTCAAACCGTCAAACTGTTTGCACTTACTGCATTGCTGGCAGTAAGTGTGGGACATGCAAAGGCTCAACAGGTCAATGTGCTTCCCTCGCTGGCTCCGACTGCACCAATCGGCACGGCACAGCAACCGTCAAACATCGGTCACATCAGGACCAGCCAGGTGCTGGGAATTCCGACGTCGTATTGTGGACACGTTATCGATCTGTTGATGACCAACCGCATGCGCCAATCGTCCGGCAACGCCGGATCCTTTACTCCGCAGGTATATGCACCGCATCTTTCGGTCGGACTGACACCCGGCGATCTGGAACTACTGTGCGTACATCTGATTTGTGACGGCGATCCAGGCAAAGGTCCGGTCTTTCAGATCAGCATGAAGAACAACAGCCAGATACCGATTGGGAATTTTCGGGTATCGGTGGTTGGTATCCTCGGACGGATTCACATGCACTCACCAACGACAACCATTCCAATTGCCAGAATGGAAGCCGGGTGCGAAATTCAGGTGCAGGTCCAGTTGCCGGTCACGTGCATGTTGATGGGTGTCCCTGGTCAGCAGGTCCCCTTCGACACGCTGATTGTGGCAGCGGACAGCTTTGACGAGTTACTGGAATGCGACGAATTGAACAACGTGCAGGTCCTGACGCGAGCAGACATTCCTCTGCAGGTTGTCGCGGCCGCGGCTCCTCCTGTCGCTGCCGAAAGCGTGCCGGCTCAGCCGACAGAATCGGAACCGGAAGTTGTGGTGCCCCAAGCGCCACAGGAAAAAGCTCCGTCACCATTGGACAACATCGATCTGGATGATCTGGTTCCCGATGAAGCGGACAAATCCGGACTTCTGGTTCGCTGATAACGGACACGACCGCAGACGCCACGCCAGCGAAATTCAAGAGACCCGGTCTTTCCAAAAGACCGGGTCTCTTTTGTAGAGCCGTCAGCGGGACGTCCGACTGCCCGTTGTGAGAAACCGCAAACGCAGCTATAACTCCGCCTTTGGCAGTCGTGGGGGTTGCATCGTTTGCCTGTAGAAGGGGGCCATTCGTTGAGGTCGCCTTGCCCGCATGACATGTTTTTGTGAACCACAGGAAGCCCGACCGCGTCCACAAACAGTGTGTCAGCAATTGAGCCGACTTTACCGGGGTTTGCAGAGCGCCAGCCGCTACAAAGAAACAAACGAAGTCCAATGATTGAGGTACAACTGCCTGACGGCGCCATTGTTGAAAAAGACGACAACGCAACAGCTCTGGATGTCGCGGCCGGCATCAGCGACGGCCTTGCCCGAGCGACTGCCGCAGCTGTCATTGACGGTGACACGGTCGATGCCATGCGGCCACTCGTGGAACTGACCGAACTGCGTCCGGTGCCGTTGCAACTGCTGACAACTCGCGACGCCGCCGCCGCCGCCGTCATGCGGCACAGTTGTGCGCACGTGATGGCACGAGCCATCATGCGTCTGTACGAGGGCGTTGGCCTGGCCTTCGGTCCGGTCAAAGGCAACACCTTCTATTACGACTTCGATCTGACCACTCCGATCAGTGAAGACGATTTCCCGAAAATCGAAGCGGAGATGAAGAAGATTGCGAAACAGGCAGAACCGTTCGAACGCTTCACGATGAATCGCGACGAGTCTATTCAGTTCTGCAGGGATCTGAATCAGGAACTAAAAGTCGAACACATCGAAGGCGGTTTGGTCGACCATGAGTCTCTGAGCTTCTATCGTCAGGGCGAATTTGTCGATCTGTGTCGCGGCCCGCATATTCCTCATGCTGGTATGATCAAGGCCTTCAGGATTCTCAGCGTCGCCGGAGCACACTGGAAAGGCAACGTCGCCAACCGGTCGCTGCAGCGAGTCTACGGCACTGCGTTCTTCGACAAAAAGGAGATGAAGGCTTACCTGGCACAGATCGAAGAAGCGAAAAAACGCGATCACCGCGTTCTTGGAAATCGATTACAGCTATTCACGATCAACCCTGACGTGGGGCAGGGACTGTGCCTGTGGCTGCCGAAAGGGGCCACCATCCGAGCGACTCTCGAAGATTTCATCAAATCTGAACTCACTCGACGCGGCTATGAACCGGTGTATTCGCCGCATATTGGTCGAGTCGAAATGTACGAAACAAGCGGCCACTTTCCCTACTACCGCGATTCACAGTTTGCGCCGTTGTTCGGACATTCGGCCGGTCAGTTGGTGGATCACTGGATTCGCTGCCTCGATCCGCAGGACGAGGATCTGCAGCCTCCGACCGGCGACGATGAAAAGACATTGCTGGATGCGGCGATGGTGCTGGGCTTCAGTGGTGAAGATTTTCCGATCCACGGCACCAACGATGAAAAACGCGAAGTGCTTCGCAAGTGGGAAAAGATGCAGGAACGCTACCTGCTGAAACCGATGAATTGCCCGCATCATGCTCAGATGTACAAAGCAATTCCGCGCAGTTATCGAGACCTGCCCGTGCGACTGGCAGAATTCGGCACGGTTTACCGCCACGAACAGTCGGGAGAATTGAATGGCCTGCTGCGCGTCCGAGGATTGACTCAGGACGACGCTCACTTATTTTGTACGCCGGAACAGGTGGAACAGGAGTTCAAGGATACTCTGGGTCTGGTGAAGTACGTTCTGAATGCCGTCGGCCTGGAAGACTACCGAGTTCAATTGTCAACAAAGGAACCGGGATCGGACAAGTACGTAGGCAGCGATGAATTGTGGCAACACGCTCAGGAAACATTGCGCAAGGTGTTGACGGAAGAAGGACAGGATTTCATTGAAACGCCGGGCGAAGCCGCATTTTATGGACCAAAAGCAGACTTCATGGTGAAGGATTGTCTGGGTCGTGAATGGCAACTGGGCACGGTGCAGCTGGACTACAACCTGCCGGAACGCTTTCAGCTGGAGTACACGGGCAGCGACAACAAGCCTCATCGCCCGGTAATGATTCATCGAGCTCCGTTTGGGTCGATGGAACGATTTGTAGGCGTGCTGATTGAACATTTTGCCGGAGCGTTCCCGCTGTGGCTGGCCCCTGAGCAGATCCGAGTCCTGCCACTGAGCGAAAAGACGGACGACTATGCCAAAGACGTCGCTGCCAAACTGCGACAAAATGGTTTCCGCGTCACCACGGATCTGCAGAGTGCCAAGTTGCAGGCCAAGATTCGTGCAGCTCAGATGGACCTGGTTCCGTACATGCTTGTTGTCGGTCCAAAGGAAGCCGAACAGGACGCGGTCGCTGTTCGCTGCCGTATCGACGGAGACCTGGGTGTTATGTCCTGTGACGACGCGTTGGCGAAACTGGTCGATGAACGTGACAAACAAACCATCCGCCAGGTTGTGAAATCCACGTTCACGGCAATTGAAGAAGGTGACGCGGAAGAAAACGAGTATTAATCAGACAATGCAGAGGTGCGACCGGCTCTGTCAGTGTGATACGTTTGGTCGGACATCCGGAGTGTCGGCAGGTCATTACAGCGTTTCACGCTGACTTGTGGCCGCGAGGAGCGTTCTTCAATAGCATTTTCGCTACTCCCACGAGCCAGTATCGTTCACGACAAAAAGTAAACTGTTCTAGTCATTTCCGGCACGCTGCGGGCGGCATGAACTCACGCTGCCACGCTGCCATGCTGCCATGCTGCCATCGCCGGACATATCTGACGAACAGGTACTGGCGACGCCAGTGGCACGCTTCGCCTGACCGTTTTAGACATGGCCCGGTTGCATTCATGACCAGTCGCCACCCAATCGATTCCTCGTTGCTGGGGACAGCTGTCGGTGATGCCCTGGGGTTGCCGTATGAGGGACTCACGCCAGGGCGAGGTCTTAAGCTGATTGGAGATCCGGACCGTTTTCGCTTCCTGCCGGGACGCGGCATGGTGTCGGATGATACAGAACATGCCTGCATTGTGGCTCAGTGCCTGATCGCGTCGGCCGAGGATCAAAGCGTCTTTGAGGCAGAACTGGCCAGACGATTGCGACGATGGTTTCTGGCAATGCCGGCTGGAATTGGGAGAGCCACGCTTCGATCATGTGTGAAACTCTGCGTCGGCTTCGGACCCGGTCGAAGTGGAGTGTTTTCCGCGGGCAATGGTCCTTCCATGCGAGCCCCCGTTATCGGCGCGGCGGTTGACAATCCTGACGCTGTGCTACGGCTGAATCATCTGTCGTCGCGGATCACCCACACCGATCCAGTCGCAGAACATGGGGCCGCCGCTGTAGCGATCGCCGCGTGGGGGGCGGCCCGAAACAAATTCGCTGACCATGCGACGTACTTCGTGCTGTTGCGGGAGCGTCTGACGGGCGAACATGCCGAACAATTGCTGTCCGAGATGGATAAAGTCGAAAACAGTCTGGCCAGCGAACAGTCCACGCAGGAGTTCTGTCGTGAACTTTGCGGCACAGCGGGAGCCACTGGCTACACCCTGCACACAGTACCGGTCGCCATCCACGCGTGGCTTCGTCATCGCGGAAACCTTGGCGACACGCTGCGCACCCTGATTCTTTGCGGTGGCGACACGGATTCAACGGCGGCCATCGCCGGTGGCATTGCAGGCTGTGAAACGGAGGTCACGGACGACCTGCTCAATGGAATCATGGACTGGCCCTGCAATCCCCGCTGGATCAGCCGACTCAGCGATCAACTGGTGCGTGTGACTGAAAATGGTCTTCCGGAACGTCCTGTGCAGTCATCGTTTCTGATTCAGTTGGTGCGAAACGGTTTCTTTCTGGCCGTCGTGTTGTTGTGGGGCCTGCGCCGACTGCTGCCACCTTTCTGAGCCCATAAGATTCTCCAATCCTCAGACGTACTCACGCTGGACGCAGGTCGCGTGGCCCTGGTGGCTCGCAATCACAGTTGCTGGGCAACAGGAGGCCCACGCACAGTGTTTACTCGGACTTCTGCTTTTTCTTCTTCCCCTTCTTCATTGGTTTTTTCTTTGCCGACCCCTTTGGAGGTCCGTATGTCCTAAGCAGAATCTCGTCGACCGCAGCACGATCCTTTCGGTTCTGAAACGCGGGCAGCATCGGATCGTTGGTGCGCGTCATGTGAGCCACCAGTTGAGTCTGCAGCAGTTCGATGGATGCCTGAAGATCGGGCCTGTCAATGAGATTATGCAGACAGTCGGGATCGTTCTTCAGGTCATAGAATTCTTCCGAAACGCGATAAC
>JAAERP010000178.1 GCA_024230215.1 Fuerstiella sp.
CAATACCGGAAACTGGCGTCGATGGAGCCTCCTTGCAGTCATATTGATCTCCTGCCTGGCGGGGTACGGACTCAGTCGCATTCGGATTGACGATGACCTGCGGTCACTCCTTCGTAGCGTTCGTCCAACAAGTTTGTTTCGTGCCTCTGACGCAACCCTTGTTGATGAAGAATTTGCTCTTATCGATGCCATTGGAAATCGCTTCGGTGCACCCGATCGTGATTGCATCATTCGTGCCAATCGACCCGAGGGTGACATCTTTCACGAGCCAGGACTCTCTCAACTCAGAGGACTTGTGAAAGATCTCGAGGAGCTTCCTGACGTAAGTCAGGTTCGCTCAATGTTTGACGTTCGTCGGCAGGGTGTTGCTGGTGCGATACTGCCAGTCATTCCCAAGTCAGCCGGTCATCTCGACCCACAGTCAATCACTGATGCGCGTACTCGCGCCCATGAACATCCATTGATCAGTGGTCAGCTCCTTTCGGCAGATGGTTCGACGGCATTATGTATCGTTCGCCTGAACGCGGGCGCTGACCGACCTCCACACCTTGGACGTGCTGTTGACGCCATTGAATCGACGCTTTCCGCCTTTGATGCAGACGACATCAGCCTGCAACTCACGGGTCTTCCGGCATTGCGACACCAAGCGGCTCTTGCACTTAGACATGACATGCTTATCTTCAACTCACTTGGACTGACGCTCGCTTTTATTCTGTCTGCCACGCTCGCTCGCAG
Organism: Fuerstiella sp.; assembly: GCA_024230215.1. Taxonomy (GTDB): domain Bacteria; phylum Planctomycetota; class Planctomycetia; order Planctomycetales; family Planctomycetaceae; genus Fuerstiella. The sequence continues at coordinate 736 of JAAERP010000178.1, forward strand.
TCTTCGTTCAACGGTTGTTGCCTGCATTCCGCCAGCTGTTGGTGCCGTCTGGGCCATGGGAATTCTCGGGCTTTTTGGAGCACCGATTAACATTCTTACCAGCGTCGTACCGTCTCTGGCACTCGTTGTTGGTACATGTGACTCCATTCATTTTATCGAGGACATGCGACGAAGTGTCCGCCGTGGCACGCATCAACTCATTGCATCGAGTAACGCCATCCGACGAGTTGGTACGGCCTGTGGTCTCACTAGCATTGTCACTGCCGTTGGATTTGCCTCGCTTGCCGCTGCTCGCATTGAGGCGGTCCGAACGTTTGGTATCGCCGCAGCTGCCGGTGCGCTTGCAAGTTTTGCAGCCGTCACACTGCTGACACCACTGCTGGCATCGACGCAATTCTGCCAAGGGCTTCGACTCGGTCGATCATGGCGACTGGCCAGCCGCATTGCCGGAACACTTACATCCTTTTCGATTCGTCATGCTCGTCCGATTGCCGCTATCGGTTTTGTCGGAACTCTTGTGCTTACCGCAATCGGCATGCAGGTGGATGCAGACAATCGTGTTGTTGACTCGCTCCCTAGACAGGCCGACTCCTCACAGGCACTTATTGCCGTTGATGAAGAGTTTGGTGGTGTTATGGGTATTGATGTTGTCGTTCGCTGGCCAGAGCGCGTGAGCTGGCGAAGTGACGAACTGCTGGAAACACTCAATGAGGTTCATGCCATTCTGGACACCGCCGAGGCAACAAGTCGTCCGCTGTCACTCGCGTCGGTCACCAATTCGATGCCACCTCGAGTACGTCGCAGGATCTCAGCTGATACTGTCGACGAAATGGTTGATCCAGACACGAGAATGGCCATCGTTCGTGCTCGCGTCCGTGATGCTGGGTCTCGCCAGCTCGAAACGGTCTACGCCGACATTCGTACAGAGCTCGATGCCTTGGCTACAGCACACAACGGCTGGCAGTTTGACCTTTCTGGCATGTCTGTTATTTCGGCCCGTAACATCCGACAACTGATCACTGATCTCGGCGGCAGCCTGCTTCTGGAAGTAGCCGTCATTGCCATCATTCTTGCCCTCGCCTTTCGATCACCAGTTGCAGGTATCGTCAGCCTGATTCCGAACGTCTTTCCACTGGCTGTCATTGCGGCTGTTCTTGTGCTGACTGGTCGATCGCTCGACCCTGCGACTGTGATTGTATTTAACGTCTGTCTTGGCCTCGCAGTAGATGACACTGTTCACGTCATGGCGGCACTGGCTAGAAACCGTCGAGAAGGTGTTTCGATCGCCAGTGCGATGCGGCGAGCGATAGTTGAGACGGGAAATCCAGTTGTACTTGGCGGACTTGTTCTTGGCGTTGGCTTTGCAGCCGTAACTGTCAGCAGCGTACCGTCACTTGCAGGTTTTGGGCGCCTGGCATGTGCTGCCATTGCTGCTGCAACAGTCGCTGAGCTTATTCTTCTACCTGCTGTTCTCGTCGTCACAGATGATCTTCTTCGCCGCTCTGCCCGTCTCGGCAGAGCCTGGAAGCATGACCCTATTTTTGGTCCGGCACCAACCATTCCTCCTGTTGCCGGTATACCAGCGCCATCTGCGTAAGCAGTCTGAATCGACTCACTCCAGGAGTCTCTTCTGGAAGACTTCTCAAAAGGCACTCGCGCGAACAACCAGATGTGCAAATCATGAGACGTAAAGTTATCCAGATTCTCATATTGGCATGTGTCGTCTTACAAAAAGACTTAGACATAATTACTAGAAATAAACAGGTTTCCGCTGCAGCGTATAACAATACCCGATCATCGAGAGTAGAAAAAAAAGAGGCTTTTATTCGCCCTTTACCTCTGAACCATGAGGCACTCACGATGGCACGCAAAGCTCGACTGTCGACTCATCAAAGACACGTCCATCTTCTTCACGAGTCGCTTGAAAACCGCTATTTGATGACAGCCGATCTTTCGAACGGCGATTTCTCTGAAGGACTTGCAGGCTGGATTGTGCAGGCAACAGAAACGGCTCAAGTGGAAGTCGTTAACGTTGGAGACCCTGGCATCCTCCTCACTCCCACTGATACTGGCACGGCTGAAATCATACAGCGAGTATCAGTTGCTCCGGGAACTGCCTATCGACTTTCTTTCACCTTGAATAGCAGCAGCGATAGCTATGCCTATGCAGGTGTGCGTGGCCATGCCGGAAAATGGTCCGAACTCTCTACAGGTGAAAATAAAGCAGGTCGGTACACGCTTGAATTTGAAACGAGGGAAGATGTATCCGAAGTCACTATTTTCGCACAGGCATATAGACAACAAACAGCACCAGTCAGCATCGATGACATTCAACTTGCTCTGGCTGATGCTACACCAGTTTCACCAGAACCCGAACCACCTCAAGAAACACCAATAGATCCACCACAAGAATCACCAATTGAACCACCACTTGAAATACCTCCTCCCATAGCGAGCGACTCACTTCTAACCAACGGTGACTTTGAATCTGCACTCAGTGGCTGGAGTAATATCAGCTCAGCTGGTGGAAACGCTGAGACTATTCAAGGCGATAATGGCAGCGCACTACGGCTTACACCAAGTGCGGAAGGAACAGCATCCCTCCTTCAACAGGTAGCAGTTGATCCCGCCACAAGCTACCGATTGTCTTTTTCGCTCACGAGTGCTGGTGGCAGCTATGGCTACGCCGGTGTTCGTGGCCATGCCGGGAAATGGTCTGAAATTTCAGTTGGTGACAACGCATCAGGTCGGCAGACACTCGATTTTGTGACGGATGCGAATGTGTCTGAAG
>JAAERP010000179.1 GCA_024230215.1 Fuerstiella sp.
AAATGCAAAGCACCCTTCGGGCCGTTCCGGTTTTTGGTACCTGACCCCCTTTTCCTCGCCAACCCTAAAACCTGGCTGTGACAAAGCACTAACCTGCAGTCGCTGACAGCCTGCCTCAGATAATCGATGCTGATGAGCGGCAGAACCTCGATCGATTTCGCCTCGCCACCCGGTGCTTCGGAAGTCAGTACAGTGGAAATCATCACGGAAGCCGCAACTACGTCATCACATAGGCGCGCATATCAGGATGTTCGATTTCACGCCAACAGATCACGAAGAAACTCGATGCTCTGACTTATATTCTCGTCGGATCCGTAGCATTCCACCGACAACACGCCACTCCAGTCGGATTCCTTCAGAAACTCGACACAACGCCTGATGTTCTCGGCGTTGACGCCACCGCCGATGGGCACTTCGCTGCAGGCAATCCCCGTCTCCTCACCAAGGACTGCGGCCTTCAGTTCCTGACTGACGTCTTTGATGTGAGCGTGCGAGAGATACTTGCGAAAGCGCTGCAGGTACTCCACAGGATCGTTGCCAGAGATGAACGAGTTGCCTGTGTCGAAGTTCAACCGCAAATGCTCCGAATCAAAATGCTGAAACAACCTCTCAAGGAATTCAGCATCGTTTGTATAGGGCCCATGCGTTTCGACATTGATAACGACATCGTAGTCCTCGGCCCAGGCGAGGCATTGCTTGTAGTTCTCGCAAGTGATCCGGAAGATTTCTTCGTCAGAGTAGCCAGCGGGCTTTGTTGCCCCGTCCGTTGTGTCGACGATGGGGCAGCCAATCTCCGAGGCAAACCGGATGGCCTGTTGAACGTATTGCACTCCGAATGTCGATCCCTCCGGCCCCATCATGGGAAACGCGCCGTCGATCTGGGAGACTTTCAAACCGTGTTCGTCAAGATAACGCTTGAGCGCCCGCGGATTCGATTGCAGCGAGACCGAGGGGTCGTAGCCCAATCCGTGGATAAAATACTGCCCGTGAATCACTCCGAATTCGATATGCGACAGCCCGTGCCTGATCGCCGATTCCACGGCATTCTGCAGGTTGCCGCTAAGCACACGCCAATTGTCAGTGTGCATTCCCAACTCGATCATCTCGCGTCTCCTTCACGGCTGCGTACCTGAGGATTACTGCAGTCTGAAGTCGATTAAACCTTCCCCTCTCGCTCGGTGCGAGCGTTGGCGTGAGGGACGCGGAGCAATCATGAAATCGCAGGACACGAAGATCAGACTGGCACAACAAAATTGAAACACAACTTAATATATCTGCTTTAGGGGATATTGCAACGTGGGCGGTCCGTGAACACAAAGCTATCTACTCCGTGAGCTTTCTCCACACACACACACACACATCGATCGTTACCGCTTACTCAAGGGTGCGTTGGGGTAACGCTTGAGTACTTCTTCGCGGCCAAGAAATGGGCCGTTCATGTCGACCCAGGCAACAAGGCGTCGCAGACTGTCGGCATCGACTTTGACGCCGTAGTGTTTTCCCGAAGAGGCGTATTCAACGAGCAGACTTTGGGGTGAGAGATGTTCGCCCGGTTCAGCACCGTCGTAAACGTCACGCGCGCGTGTTTTCCAGTAGGCAGGCTCGGACGGATAAACACCTGCGATCTGTCGGTCAATCAGTGTCAGGTAAGGCTCGGCAAAGAAGCGTGTCTTGCGATAGGTCAGATCCAATTTGGAGTTCGCTTCCTTGCCCGGCTGGTGACAACTCACGCAGTGACGATCCAGCACAGGTTGCACAAATCGCGTGTAACCCACGGTCTGGTCGCCCCATGGCGGCGGAGTCAAACTCCGGGCGGGCCTGCCCATCGCCAACGGCGACCCTCGCGTGATCGGAGCCGCGTTGTGCCCAAGGCTGTGACAGCCGGTACATCCGCGCACCTCGCCTTTTTGTAATCCCACAAAGGAACGCATCGTCTGTATTGCTCGGTAGTTCTCGTCCAGCAGTTGAAAATACAAAGCCCGCCCCGCCGGAACATGCACGCTCACCGAACCATCTTTTTCGACCGGAACTGTTCCGCGAATACGTTTTACAGATTCGACAAAGTGGGATGAAATCGGCGGGTTTTGAAACAGGTACTCGCGATTTCCCGAATAAGTCTTGTAGTCGAGCTCGATCACTCGCATGTGCTTCACCTGCCCACGTGGCACCCCATTCAAGCCATGGTAAACATCGGGATTGACGAAGGTTCCGGTCGCTGGCTCCTGTTCGGTTCGCAAATCGCTCGCTATGGCATTTACATTGGTCAGCACCGGTGGTCGACTGCGAGCTCGCACTGGCAATGCGTACCAGGAGTTGAACGCGGGATCGCGATAGACAAGTTCCTTGTTGCCCTGATCATCCAGAACGTAGATCCCGAAATCAGCGCCTCCCGGCCGATAAGACGTACTGTTGTGGCCGTACGACACGAGAAACAGATGATCGCTGAGTGGATAGGGAGATTTGTAAGCCCCGGTGTCGCGGTCCTCTTCAACTTCCGGCCAGGAGACTTCGGGAGTTAAATGCGTTAAGCCGTGGGGGTAGTCGAGTCCCTTCGATGGATCGAGTATTCCCAACGCCCCCTGAAAAAAGTGATGATGTCCCACGCCGCTAAACACCACACGACGGGTGCCGGGGATTTGTCGAGCTTCGACCAACGCGTCGGGTTTCTCGCTATGATTGCCCCAGTACAGGTCGACGTAGGCACCATCGGGTCGGACGGTCCAGAGTTTCTGCAACCGCCACAAGGCACGATCGGTGTATTCCCAACGTGTAAAGAGCACACGCCCATCGTCCATGAGCGCAGGCGTCCAGTCAGGTTCGGAATTGTGCGAGATGATTCGTACCTGGGAACCGTCAGCTTCGGCGGTACACAGCACAAACGAACGACTTTCGGGATTGCAACGCACGTAAGTTTGCCCTCGCGTCGAGGTGAATAGAATCTTACCGCTGGGCAAATAAATCGGATCAAGATCGTCAAACGGACTATCGGTCAGCTTGACGATGTTGCTGCCATCGATATTCATTTCGTGAAGTTGAAAGGAGGCCGTCGCTTGCGGCTTATAACAAAACAGTAAGCGCCGCCCGTCAAACGAAAGATCGGGACGCCAGTAACTTCCGCCGGGCAGGTCGCCAGTCAATTCGCGAAGCTTACCGCCTGGAGAGAGTCCTGATAAAACGAACAGCCCGCCACCTGCTACGGCAGTCGTGCTCAAACGATGCGATTGTTCATGCAGGCTGCGGGGATAGAGCCCTTTGGCAAACAGAATTTCCTCAAAATCGAGCAGAGGGTGTTTCAAGAGGATGTCCCGTTTGAGATGGCGAACTGACAGGTAGAGACCCAGCGTGAGCGAAAGTGCCTCAGACTGTTGATCGCGAGACGTCGGCGTCAACTCCTTCTTCAATGTCTGCCAACGAATTCGCTCTGCAGATAAGTCGATCTGTTTCGGCTCGGCTGCAATCGCCTGCATCAGCTGCGCGGCGCGTTTGTGGTGATCCAGGGCAAGAGTTCGCAAGCGAGTGCGAACACCGGTGGCGCCTCGCGGCGACAGTGCACGACGATCCTGCAGCAACCAATCAAACTCGATCTGTTGGACCGGTTCGAGGTCGGCTGCAGGTATCGGGATTCGCTGGATCGGATAACCGGCGATATTACCCCATGGGCGGATGCCTGCCGGTCCAAGCACGTGTGCCGCTTGCCATGCCAGACCGTCGGTCTTACAACGGGGCCAGCCAGCCGGCAGCTCCTGCGAGAGTTTCCATTGGTCGTCAGTGACCCAGGTCTGTGAACCGTTCGTGTTGTTCACTTCCAAAAGAGCGATTACACCGCCCTGTCCGACGCTGTTACGACAGGAGATCGCAATCGAGTTCGTTCCTGACTTCAGGAGTGACTCCGTCGACGCAACCAGGAACGACCAGGGTTTCGAACTGGACCGTCGCAACGTAACGGACCTGCCGTTGATGAACACCCTGGCCGCATCGTCGCCCACAAAATACAATGTTGCGAGGGTTGTCTTCCCAAGCGAGCCTTCTTCCAGGAAAATGTCTCGACGAAACCAGCACGTTTGTTCGTCAGTTGCCTGATTCGCCCAAATCCAATGCGGCTCGGCCGACATCTTTGCCTCTCCGCTTAGCGAACGCAACAGCCGCACGATTGGCGTCTGTCCAGCCTGTTCACCCGCTTCCGCGCCAGCGGCTGTTCCTTCATGCATGACGAAGACGGAAAGGCAGATTGCCAGCAGAAGGTGAGTCGAGGTAGATGAAGTGACACTTCGTTTCATGAAATCGCCCTATTCAGCACAACGCATTACATCGAGAACTCCGGACCGCCTTTTTGTGTTCGGCGATGGCCTTCCATCTTTCTATGTCGCGGGATCAATTTCTGCTGTCTGTTGAACCAGATTCTATGCGTGGATTTGATGCGGCGTGCGTTGCTCTCGCTTCTGCCAGGAGTTGGCATCATCGTCGCCGACCATTTGCTGGGTCTCTGGGTCCCAGGCCAGCTTTCGATTCAGCCTTATTGAGATATTCGTCAAGTGACACGCGGAGATCGTGCGGTGTTGGATGCGCACTGGCGAGACAGGTTCATGCCGAGTCTTAACGCATTCGAAGAAGTTGCCCATGTGATCGTTGCTCGGCGGGACTCGCCAGGCGTCGTCCGGTAGCGGATTGTCCTTCAACTCGTCAACAGGTTTTCCATACACACCACCGCGGTTGACGAAGATTCGACCCTGATCGCCAATGAACATAATGCCGTTGCGATCGAATGATTTGATTTCGTCGGGGCAATTGTCGCCGAACAACGTTGCGATCTTCTCCGGTGTCATCTCCACGTGCTCATTCGCGACGCCGCCATAGCGCTGCCGGTCATTGACCGAGGAAAAGTAGAGCATCTCGACGCCGTTGGGGTAGAGCATGCGCGAGAAAAAACGGTCCGGCGTATTGAAACTGTCGGGAGCTCCGTGGTTGGGGAACATGCCGCGTGCTTCAATCGAGACTGGACCGGTTAATTCACAATCTGCGCCCCAGTGAGCAATGTCCATATGGTGGTTGCCCCAGTCGGTGATGATGCCACCAGCATACTCATACCACCAACGGAAGTTTGAGTGCGTCCGCTGACGACAGTATTCGTGCTGGGGCGCCTGTCCCTGGTACAGATCCCAATTCAAATGCGATGGAACCGGCTCGGACGCGAAGGGCGCTGCTTTTGTCGTGTAGTACGGCAAAGCTATCCAAACCTGCTTGAGCTTGCCGACACGACCGTTACGCACCAACTCCACGGCGTTTTGAAATGCCCGCTCGCTTCGCTGCTGAGTGCCAACCTGCACGACACGTTTCGTTTCCTCAACCACCTTGCTCAGGATCTTTCCTTCGTCGATCGTGAGCGTCAGTGGCTTCTCTGTGTAGATGTCCTTGCCCGCTCTGCACGCCGCGACATTAACCGCCGTGTGCCAATGGTCGGGCGTCGCGTTGACGATGACGTCGATGTCGTTGCGATCCAGCAGTTTTCGATAGTCGTCAAATATCGTTGCTTTGCCGCCATGCCTTTGCCGAGCTCGCTCGGCATGATTGCGATCGACGTCACAGACGGCGACCACATCCCCAAACTTCGCAGCGAGTCCAAGTACTGCCGAACCGCGCCCGCCAATTCCAATGGCGCCGATTCGCGGACGGTCGTTCTTTGCCGCTACCTGAGCAGCTTGAGCATCCGAGCCGGTCAACCAATACGGAACCATCGCGCCACCAACAGCAGCTGCGGTTGTCGTGAGAACCTGACGACGAGTCGGATTGGGATTGGGCATCAATGAGTCCTTCAGCGGTGTGACGCTTACAGCGAAGAAGCAACGCTGCTCGTTAAGCTGATTCGCCGCACAAGCGATTGCAGCTGATAATACTGTCTAAACACGCTATACTTTAACGCGTACTCGTCCCCGTCAGCAACCGACACTTCCTGATATGTGAGAATGTCATGGCACAGACGAACTTACGGTTACAAATCAGCCAATCACATCTTCTCCTTGCCGGCTTCGGCGTGGCCTGGTGCATGCTGATCGCCGGCACCGGCCTCCCTGCCTGTTCTGCAGAAAAACCCGCTGCCGAGGAACCAATAGCTCATTGGTCGTTCGATGAACAAAGTGCATCGACGATCATTCGTGATTCCTCCGGGAACAAAGCCGCGGACGTTACAGTGCCTGGCGGGATTGCGAGAACCCGAGGGGTGCATGGGAACGCTCTGGACCTTGCTGGTCAAAACAAGTTGCCCGTTAAGTTTGTCCCCGCGGCCGGCGAGATCCCATCAATCACGTTTTCGGCATGGACTCGCCCGACGGATCTGAAGGGGTACCGCGAGATCTTCCGCCAGGAGTGTAGCGAGCGGATTTTGTTTTCCTTCCAAGGGGACGGATCGATTCTGTCGCTGGGATTGAACATTGGTGGCTATGTCGAATGCGATGCGCGGATCGCTCCGGCGCTGGTGCTGGACGGAATGTGGCATCACTGTGCTGCGACATTCGACGGCCAGGCGATGCGGGTCTATCTGGATGGCAAGGAGATTGGCGTTTTGCAACGTGCTGGCAGGATTGCCACACAGGCGTCGGTTCCCGCCTTCATCGGTTCCAGTGGCGGAAACAGTGAGTTCTTCCAGGGGGGGATCGACGACTTGAGAATCTACTCCCAAGCTCTCACAGGAAAGCAGATCGCCCAGCTCTATCGTAGTGGGAATGATTCCCTTGCAAGCTATCTGAAGCAGACCGACGGTCGACTTCGCACGTTGTACACACCAGGTGACTCTTTCGCAGAGACGCTTGCTGGCACGCTTCGAAGGTGTGACGAGCAAAGCGTGCAACTGGATCGTGACCTTGTCAGCGCCGTGCTCATTCGGCTGAAATCCAGCTTCCCGGAAGACTACGAGAGTTTTCTCAAATGGAACGGCACAAGTCCAGCGGAGTATCTGCTTGCCGACGCCGACATCAGCATCCAAAAGGCTGAACAGCTGATCGAATTGCTGGTTGAGTACAAACCGCTCACAAAACGACAACTCGCGTCGCAAACACCGGCACAGCTTCGGGATTGGGAATATGTCGACGGGCTGCAGAAGCGATTCGAACAACTCAGGGAACAGGGCGATTCGCTTCGCTTCTCGCAGGAGTGGATTGAGATCCTGCTCGTAGCCGGCCGCCACATTCAGTTACGCCCTTCGGTTTCTGAAGCGGTGGCTCCGTATGTCAAACCGCAGACGCCGGCGACGCGAAATCTATCGGCCTCGGAAGCCCAGGACACATTGCGCCGCGACTGGCTCCATCAGGCAGGCCAGGACCCGTCACCGGCGAGGATCAGGGACGAAATTCGATGGACGCGCGAGCTCGCCAACAGAATCCTGACTGCTTCCGATCAGCGAATCGATTTCGCGGACCAACTCGCGAAGCTCAGGCAGCTCGAAGAACAGGTGGCCGAGTTGCTGGTCGCGAGTCCCGAGCTCTATTTCGAAGTGCGCAAGGTCAAACGAGCCATCACGTTCAGGAATCCGGTTGTTGATTTCACCTCGGTTCTGTTCGTGGACATGCCGTTTCCACAGGGATCAGAATGGCCCCACGAGACCCGTCACCGCCTGGGGTTCATGGCAGTGCCTGGTGCCCGACTGCTCGTTCTTGATGGACTCTCGCCGGCTGGGTCATTGAAGAAGCTGATGCCCAACCTGCCGCTGCACGGTTCCTTCTGGCGTCCTGATCTTTCCTATGACGCAAGCAAGGTTCTGTTCTGCTTCAAGCCGCACAACGAGAAGTCCTTCCATATCTACGAGATCAATATCGATGGAACTGGTTTGGTTCAATTGACCGACGGGCCGTACGACGATCTCGATCCCATCTATCTTCCGGATGGAGATCACATTTTGTTCTCGACGTCACGTGGCCACACTTACGTCCGTTGCATGCCGCCGACGAACGCCTATGTGCTCGCTCGCAGCGACACCGATGGCAGGAACATCTACCTGATTTCTCGCAACAACGAACCGGACTATCTGCCTTCAGTGATGGACGACGGCCGAGTGATCTATACGCGTTGGGAGTACACAGACAAGCCTCTTTGGCGCGCCCAGAGTCTGTGGAGCGTTCATCCGGACGGCACGCAGGTCGCCACATTCTGGGGCAACCAAAGCGTGTGGCCCGATCTGCTCAAGGACGCCAGAAGCATTCCTGGCGGTCATCGTGTGATGTTTACCGGTAGCGCTCATCACAATTGGTTCAGCGGCTCGGTCGGCATCATCGATCCTGAAAAGGGACTCAACTTCCCGGGCGGTCTGACGAAAGTAACCGCCGACGTGGCCTGGCCCGAGTCCGGCAATGGGCCCGTCGATCCAATCGAATCTTCACGCTATCACTCCAGTGGTCAATACTCCGCGTACTACTCACCGTATCCGCTGAGTGAACAGGATTTTCTTGTGTCGGCGAACCGCGCAGGGAAGTTCGTGCTTTACCTGATGGATATTGATGGGAATCGTGAATTGATTCACGAAGGAACAAACAACGTGTTTCACGCCTTGCCGGTCAGGCCTCGCCGCAGGCCTGACGTGATAGCGGATCGCGTGGATTGGCCAACGCAGGACGACAAGTTGAATCCGCCGCCGGGAGTCATCTTCAGCAACAATATTTACGAAGGGACTCCCGAGAAGCTCGCGGGAATGGCCCGGTTCCTGCGTGTTCTGGCCATTGACCCGAAGACTTACACCTACTGGCACAAACGACCTTACATCTCGACTGGGCCGGTTGTATCCATGGTGCAATCGGACGGAGTCAAACGGGTGCTGGGTACCGTGCCGATCGAAGAGGATGGCTCCGTTTCCTTTTATGCGCCGTCCGGCAGGGCGCTGCACTTCCAGTTGCTCGATGAGCGGTACCGCGCGTTGCAGACGATGAGGAGCTTCACGGGCGTCATGCCAGGTGAACATCGAGGTTGCGTTGGGTGTCACGAGTCTCACAGCCGTGCTCCCGGGTATGACGCGTCCTCACTAGCGCTGTCTCGGCAACCGAGCCAAATTACTGCGCCGCCCTGGGGCGAAGACACGGTCAGCTTTGTGCGATACGTTCAGCCAACACTGGACCGCTACTGTGGCGAGTGTCATCAGGGCGACGGAGATGCCCGGGACGTGCTGGATTTGACCTTCCGTCCCGGCTTCAGGATGTTTAACGAACCCTATGTGACTCTGACCGGTCGGCCGACGTGGGGTAAGCCTTATGAGGCCCCGGAGAAGCCGATTCCTGGCTGGGGAATCGCCAACACCCTGATGGTTGAAGGCTACGACCAGCGTGACCCCAAGGCCTATCAGACTCCCGAGCCGATGACGGCCCTGTCGTATCAGAGCAGGCTCATCGACCTCGCGTCCAGCGGCGACCACTATGGCGTTCAGGTCGATCCGATCAGCCTTCGTAAGTTGATTGCCTGGATCGATACGATGTGTCCCTACCGCGGTGATGAGGAAGTTCGCCAGATCCCGGATCCCGTGTTCCAGGGAGTTGACTGGCTCTCGATTCGTCCCAAAGTCCAGACCGCACCACTCATCATTCGCCCCGGTCCCGTCGACTGACTGAAGCTAAGATAAGGGGGCCGCAACCGGCGCATTTCCCGAAACGCATGGCTGAGTAGTTTCCAGCTCGGCTTGAAGCCGTTACCCCGTGAAGCGGTAGCCTTCGGGCATGGTGCATCCGAAATGAAATGGAGACCCGCGGTCGGTGAAGTGCGACTGTCGGGAGACCAGTTGTGTGCGGGACTCCCGACTCGCACACGCTACGTCAGCGTTTAACTTCGTAGTAGTAAGTCTGATACCGGCCATCGATCGCAAAGCTGCCGTCGGACGCGATCGATACGCTTTCACCCGTGGGGATCCCATATCCATCTAACGGCTTGACGCTCGTGGGCGCGGAACCGGAGAGGAACAGCGTTGCTTCGACTGGCTCCAGCAGGAGCGGTGGGCCGCCAACGGTGAGCAGTTTCGACCAGTCCGCATTGAACTGGGTGCCGGTTTGCTTATCACGAGCCATTGCCGTAATCAGAATCTGCCGCGAGTCGACAAGTGGCTCGTTATCCAGAGGCGTGAAGATGAGCGAGACGAACGGTGTCCTGATCTTTGCCTTGACACCTGGCAGGTCCACGCGTTCACCGCCCGTAAACCCAATCACCGCCTGAGTCCTGTCGGAGCGGACTTCGACGCACCGGTCACCGTATCGCCAGAGCAGTTCGTTCGTGGTTGATCGCAACGACTTCGCGGCTTCATCGTGAAACGGAGTCAGATCGGACGTCGTTGTTCGTGATTCCCTGCGGAAGCCGATTGTGACTCGACCGATCGCCAGGGTCGCTGGCGATGTCGTCAGACGACCGGTCAGCTCCTTCGCGTCCCAACTGCCGCCGGAAAGAGATTGTCCGAGGACATCTCTACCCGCGAAGACATCGGACTTCCCCAATTCACGCGAGGCGACAACGTCACCTTCTTTGATATGCCCGTTGTAGACCGCAAAGGCCAGGGCAGGGAACTGGCCAAGATAGTGCGGTGTCTCCGTCACGTATTTCCGCAACGATGGCCAACCATCGCCCATGTCGGGGGCATTGCAGTTGAAATGATAGACCGCGTCCCAGCCCTGCAATCCCATTCCATAGAACGCGTAAAGTGGTGCCGCCTCAGCTTTGTAGGGCGACGGTGGCAACATGCTCCACTCACTGACTCCAAACGGCTTGTTGCCGACCTGGAACAGCCCAAGACTCAGCAGCCCCCGACCTGGCTCGGCCAGATGTGTCTTCGTGACAACATCACCTTCTGTTATGACATGCCCGCCGGCACCTCCACCAAAATAATTGTGTCGATCGATCATGCCGCCGGCATCGTCTGCGACCAGGTTCGCCATGCTGGCGGCTGGACCTCCGGACTTCCACGCCGTTGTTACTGTAACAGCCTGGAAGCCGATCCGACGCACTTCGCGTTCGCGACGTGTGTAGTAGTCTCGTTGCAGCTTCGTGAGGAACTCGATGTAGTCGCCCGCACGCCTCTTCTGTCCGCGGAACTCATGCAACGGCCCGTCGCTACCCCAGTGGAAGGCACCCATCAAGCCAAGTTCGCCCGCATCCCATTTATCATCGCGATCCCATCGATTGTTCCACGCCCGAGCGGTGGCGGCTTCAGTTTGGTACTTTGCCTTGACAAAACCAAAGAAGGCACGACGCATCTTGCGGGCGAACAGCGGCCGCTCGCCGCCACGCAGGCTGTTAAGCGTATGAAAGAACAGGTTGCTCTCATTTTGAAACTCAAGCACTGCTAATGCAGGATCGTCCTTATACCGCAAGCCTGTATATGGATTCTCGTGATTCAGCAGTCGTTCGAAGTAACGCAGGGCGATGTCCTGGAGGTCACGATCCAGGTTGATGAAGTCGTTGACGACGATCGCCTGACGATTGCCGTCGTGTTGTTTGTCAGACTGATCCAGCTCGGCAAACAGATCGGGGTCATAGCCATCGTGTTTCTGCAGGAACGGGCCGTGATGGGGGTAGATGACCGACCACGTGGTGTAGATACCTTGTTCTTTCAACGCTGCGAACCAGCGATCGTAGTGGTCCAATCGTTGTGAATCGAACTTGCCATCGCGATCGAGCAGCCCTACAGCATTGATCACGGTGTGCTGTCGAACCAGATTAATGCCATGCTTGCGATACCAACGCGCGGCTCGTTGCATCTGTTCCGGTGTGAAGTCACCGGGCGAAGCATTAATCGCCCAGAACTTACTGGGCTGCCTTGCCTTTTCGAACCGCAGTCGATCGGCATCCGCTTTTAGGAAGCCATGTTGGCCGGCAGGTGCTTCGATAAGATACCCGATATCGATTACAGACTCGGGTGCCAACGGATCTTCATCCAGGACAACGGGGAACCAGTCGCTCGGCCCCGCAACCCGCGACTTTGAGGAAGGTTTCAGCGTTCCCGATGGAACCCAGCGATCTGTCGTCAAACAGAAACAATCGATGGCACCGTGATTCTGCGGACCGGAATCCATGCGAAATTCGAGACGTTGTCTGCCTGCCTCAAGGTTCACCACACCCGCGCTTACCCACGCGATGAATCGCAAGTCGGGTTTGTTGTCACGAGCGATGTTCATAGCACCGCGTAGCTTCTGATCCATCGCGATCTTTTGCCAGGGACCACCGTTCAATCGATAAGCGAGCGATGACTTCACATGATTGGCGCGAACCCAGAACTTGTAGTCGCCCGCCGTCGCTGCCTCGAATTCGTAGGCCGCCAGCCCTTCCCTGTTGGCATCGAAGTGCGACAGCCACTCGTTGCCTGACAGTACATCCTTCTTCACGCCGTCGTACCACCCGTGACGCGAGACCTGCTTCGTCTGTGCAGCTTCTCCTTCGATCCAGATCGAGTCGGCGAAGCTGGTCGCAGCCAGGGTTGTCAGCAGGAAGGACAGGGACAGGCAGCATGTTCTCATTTGTCTTCTTCCCGGATGAGCAGTGCTCGGTCTTCTTAAAGCGGTTCACGCAGACTTGTGGCCGCGAAGAACGCTTTTTGATAGCAGTTTCGTTCTTCCCACGAGCCAGCCCCGTCTACGACAACTAGAAAGCTGTTCCAGAGGCAGGATTCGATCCTTCAGCCTCATTCAGCCTTATGTGCGTATTGAACAGCACCACTTTGATGGCTGCAAGACAGTAGACATAAACCAAACAGCGTCGTCGGCCTGCTCACGTTGCACCAACATGGTTGTTAAGGTCTCTTGTTACTGAATTCTGAATTCTGAATTCTGTCTCTGATTTCAGTCATCGGTCTGCATCAAATCGTGTTGAGATATTTGAGCAACTCGATGACCTGCCGATCGTTCAATGATTCGAGCATCCGCTCTGGCATGAGAGATAGACTGGTCTTCTTCATTGTGTCGATCTCTGATCGCGGGATGACAATCTTCCTGGGTGGGTTCGTCGGCGTGAGCAGGGTGACAGCCGTGTCCGTTGACTGTTCGACAAGTCCCGAAACAACTCGACCATCGGACGTGACGACGATTGACGTCTGAAAGTCGGCACCGATCACGGCGTTGGGGTCGACGACGTTTTCGACAAAGTAACGGCTGCCTTTGGGACCTGAACCCACGATCTTAGGACCAACGTCCGTGCCGACGTTGTCAACTCGGTGGCAGGACGAACACAACGTCTTAAAGTGTTCTTTACCCATCGCCGTGCTGTAAGCCCAGAGAGGTGCCTCGGTATAGGACTTATCCAGCCTGGCAATCTGCGAGAGCTTCTCTGCAGAGGAGCTCTCCACTTTGCCCCACTGCCTGTTCAGCTTCGCGGCGATTGTCTTACTGTTCAGGTTTGACAACTGACGGACGTAGTACGCTGACAGGTGGAGCTTCTCGATCCGGCCGTCAGCAACGGCGTCCAACAGCAGATGTGCCCACGATTCTCGGCTGGTCAGTGTATTGAGCGCGGCTGTCCGATCGTTCGCCGTGAACGCTGCAAACCGATCGACCAGCGCCGCACCGACCTCGGGCTCATCGTAGCGGGCCAGCACCAGCAGCGTCTGGGATCGAAACGTGCGGTCGTCCAGTAACGTCAGGAACAGGGGCAGGGCTGTGGGGTCGGCGGCTTGCGAGAGGATTCGATATGCATGTCGGCGTTCGTCCAGACTCGCCTTGCGGTCGGCCAAAATGTGACGCTTTCGGGGATAAAGCGACTGGTCTCCAAAGACAGCGCCTAAGCTCTCGGCGAGCCGCCGGGTGCGAGGCTCGGTGTCCTGGTACAGCCTGTCTGCGATCTTTGGCCAATCCTTAGGCATCTCAACGCCGTGCTGCCCTGCCAAAGCCAGAGAGGTTTCTTCCAGAAGGTCCCTTCGCTGTTTGCCTTCGGAGTTACCAACCATCTGAATGATTTGATTCAACCCATCGCCTCTTCCTTTGGCGACGTACCATCTTACAAAGTGGGGCAGCACGGGGATTTGCGACTTTCCAGCCAGCCGGAACGCTCGATCGATGTCGTGCGAGACCAATGGAGCCACGCCGTACCAGATCATCTTCGGTATGTTCCGGTCCTCAGAATCTTCACCGCGTTGGCTCAATGCCTCGCCAATCTGCCACGCTGTTTCAGTCACGACGCGGCCCATGGCGGATGCCAGATACAATCGCACGACGGCGGAAGAGTCGTTACGTGCCAGGTCAACGAATCTCGCCTGAAGCGGCTCGCCAACCTGACGGTCGTCTGTCACCAGCTGAATCGTCCAGGCTCGCACGAATTCGTTGGCGTCCTGCAGCAGCTTCAGGGCAGACAGATCGTCGAGCCCGCCAACTGCATGCAGCGCCCAGAGGCCTCGCAACCGGCGCGACGCGTCAGCATGGTCTTGCGCCAACGCAAACAACTCGCCGCGAACGGCAGGCGAAATCTTTCGTTCCGCCGCGCGTTCAGAAAGCAGCCGCAACGCCGTTCGTACGTGCCAGTCGTTCCTGTGCAACAGCTGTTTTGCCAGCGCGTGATCGTCCAGTCGGGCGAGGTCCACTTGAACGGGAGCAAACGATTCGGCATAGGCGATGCGGTAGATCCGACCATTGGTTCGATCCCACTGCTCCACATTCGGATTATGGCACAGCCGTTCATCGTACCAGTCGATCGTATAGACAGCGCCGTCGGGTCCGTACTTGAGGTCAACTCCCACGTGCTGAACATCTTCACAGAAGAATACGTCGTTGCCTGCGTGAAGCGTGTTAAAGCCGGAACCTACGCGACGATTGACCTGATGGTTGATTTGGTGACCATGCAGGTTGTGCGTGAACAGATGGTCGCGGTATTCGTCGGGCCAGTTGTCACCCAGATAGATCATCGTTCCCACATGCGAGTGTCCACCGTAAACGGCGCGGCTTCCGGGCTTGCCAGCTCCGCCCTCGCCATGCCCGTAACGAGCCGAGGCCAGCATAAAGTTGCGCAGGAAGGGATAACCAGCGGGCGCGACCGGAGACACAAAGTCGGCATGGTTACGATTGGATTGGTTCCAATAGTGTGCACCCTGGATGACATGCGTCGTCGGGCCCCGCCCCCAGCGGCTGCGGCAGTGTGTCATGAACAACTGACCATACTCGTTGAAGTCCAGTCCCCACTGGTTGCTGCCACCGTGGGCAAAGACTTCAAACTCGTGGCGGACGGGATGATATCGCCAAATGCCCGCACGTAGCTCGACACGATCGTCGGTCGATTCGGGCTTACCAATGCGCGAAAAGTTGAAGACGCCCTGGTTGCCGTAGAGCCAGCCGTCTGGTCCCCAGACCAGGCTGTTCAGCGTCTCGTGTGTGTCCTGAAAGCCGAATCCGTTCAGCAGAACCTGCGGTTCCGAATCGGGCTGGTCGTCCTGATCCCTGTCCGGAATGAACAGCAACTCTGGCGCGGCGCCAACCCACACGCCACCATGTCCGACCTCCAGCCCGCTGACCAGATTCAGGCCGTCGGCAAAAACCTTACGACTCTCGAATTGACCGTCACCGTCTTCGTCCGAAAAGATCAGAATGCGATCTTTGCCTTCACCGTCGGGACGCTTCTGTGGGTAGCTGAGACCTTCTACAACCCAGATCCGACCACGCGCGTCGAAGGTGAAAGCGATAGGTTGAAACAGCTGAGGCTCGGCAGCGATGACCTCTGCGGTGAATCCGACCGGCAGATGCATCCTCCTGACCGTCTCAGCCGCCGCACTTCCGGCTGTCGTCGCTGCCGGGTTTCGTACAAGTTGGCTCAGGATGGGATTGGCGTCCAGCGGTGACGAGGATGTTCGAGCAAAGTGAGCTGGCTTAGTGGCATGAAAACGAAAGTCGTCGAAATTCAGGTGTCCCCATCCGCCCGAACTCTCGTCGACCAACCGAACCTGAACCTTCCTGCCAGCATAAGCTCCCAGATCGACAACCGCACGCTGCATTTCCTCGCGGTTCGCGCCATTCACTGTGTAGATCACCTTGTCTGGCGCATCGGCTTGGATCAAGTCGACTCGTGTCGAGCCGGTTGAACCGCCACCAACCAGGAAGCTGGCAAAAGGATGTGTCACCGCGAAAGGAGCCGACAGCAGTTGACCGACGAGGGCATCATTGCCCGTCGTCTCGTACCCACCGATGAAGTACTGCCCTGCTTTCTGGCTGGTCTGACCCGGCCAGCGAGAGGCGATGCCGTCTTTGTCGACGGGTTGGCCTTCGAACGCGGTTCCCGAGGCCGTCCAGTCCTTCAGAGTTCCATCCTCAAACCCCAGGTTGAGTGCCTTGCCATCGTCTCCCGTTGGAGGGACGCCAGCTTCCTTCTTTTCGGCCTTGACGGGGGCTGGCTTAAACTTGACCCGATGCTCGGCCGGCTTAAGCTCGCGGAGCCGGATGTTGCGGAACTCGATCCTCGTTTCGGGACCAGCGTGCAGCTGAAAGGCCAGCTGCCCTGACAGATCCTTCTCTCCCGTCTGCTTGTCCACCAGTTCGCTGAACAGAGTCCCGTTGACGTCGACCGTAACGTGTTCGTCGCACGCACGAATGCGATAGTCGTTCCAATCGTTCTGTCTGAAGAGCGCGGCGTATCGACTCGCGCTGGCAAAGGATTCAACCGCCCGTTCGCCGTCCTCTTCGATCAGGACTCGAGTCCCTCGCTCAACGAGTAACGCTCGGCCGTGTTCGTCGTAGATCCGACCGAGCCATTTCGCTCCCATATCCAGGTCGGCCTGATATCCCGACACATGCTTAGCGTCACTAGCCTGGCAACGAAACTGAATCCCCGAGTTAGCGGCAGGCAGTCCCGCGAGTCGAAACTCCAGTCGCAATTCGAAGTCCTTCAGCGCGCCACCTTCCCAGACCAGCCACGTGTTGTGATCGAGTCGCTGGCCAGCGGGAATCTCACCGACGATGGCTCCTTCTTCAACGCGCCACTGTCCGGCTTCACCTTTCCAGCCATCGAGCGTCTTCCCATCGAAGATCTGTTTGAATTTGGTCTCATCGTCAGACCTCACGTCCGTGGGATGCCAAACACCAGCAGCCAACACGGTGATTAACAGAAGCAGCAGGGCTCGTCGCATGTCTATCAATCCTGCAACTGACAGTGATTTTGATTTCGGCAGAAGAGCTCACTCTATATGGAACGATCGCTAATTCAAAGGAACGCATGTCCTGGATGACGACGATCATCAGGTATGGCTTTGCATTAATCAGATCGACGCGAAGCTTGTCCTGCTTGCGATTGCCGACCGCCTGCCAGTGGTGCAGGTGGAACATCACGCCGACGTTGGGCCGATCGACTGCTTTGGCAATCCGCACGTTGTCGTCGATCGTCTCGATCCAGTTGCCGATGTGCATGTACGGGGCAATGCCCCCCAAGCCGTACTCCTTCGCATCGTCTGACATTTCTCGTAGAATTTTCACCGCCATTTCCACGGCCTTTGGATCGTAGCGGTCCATCTTCCTGCGACTACCGACTGACGGAATGAAAACGACCTTCGAATCCTTCAGCAGTGGCAGGTTGTCCTTGATCACCTGCGGGTAGGTGCCGTCTTCGATATAGAAGCGGGCGTGAATCGCGGTCAAACGCATGTTGTTATTCTTCAGTGCTTCGAGATAGGCAGGCAACATATCCCATCGTTTCGGATCGTCCTTGAGCGAGAGCATTGCTCCGCCATAGCCGCACCTGGCAAGGGTATCGATTTGCGTGTCTGGCTCGCTCCACTTGTATTTATAGAACCAGTTGGTCATTGCGAAGTGGTGGTCCTGCCAGTGCAGGTTCTGCGCGAGATCGACTTCCATCGGTTCGGCGGCGCACAACGCAGCGGGATAAACGGCCCACGTGCAGATGATCAGCACAATCAGCGACGTTTTCAGTGGTAATCGCGTCATTTGTTCTTCTTCGGACTGGACTACTGTTCACGGCGTCAAGGGCCGGACGATCAATCGGAGCGGTTTGTTTGCTTCGAGTTTCACGTGCAGGCCGGCCGCGAGCGATTCTCCTGTGTAATCCTGGATGGAAGACGCATCGACATTTTCGACTGCGTATCGATGTTCGTCGTCCGGCTCGACGGTGAACCACTCGGGCACGGCGTTCATACGCGGCCAGTCCTGCTCGAAGCCCATCCAGAGGCGATGCCTGGGAATGTCGAACTGAATCCGACCTTCGTACGGCTTGTCGGATTTCATGAAGATGCAAATCCCGTCGCCCTGCGGCGAGGCACCCAATTGCAGACCCTGCTGCCAGGGGCGGGCGATGGTGTTGCGGGTATGCAGCATCGTGTGGATCAGTACGGTTCGGACCGTGTTGGCCTCTAGTTTATGCACGTCCCAGAGCCGGTCCGGATCGGTGTGATCGACCAGGAGTGTGGCGATTTCGCGGTCGGCCCAGACGAACCCTGCAGGCGTCGGAAACAGCCGCAACAGGTACAAACCGCCCTCGACCGAGTCTGCCACGTTGTCGCGAGAGCCGTGATCCCAGTTAAACCGTTCGTAACGCGGCTTGAGCAGGTTCGTCAGCGGGCGGCGGATGGCTTCGGAGTATCGTTTACTTTGCAGGGCCAGATCGTAGTCGAGAAATCCGACGAAATCGTATCCCCATCCGTCGCCGGTATGGGCATCATCGTGCGGTCCCGGAGTCGGTTGGAGCGAACCGATAATGATGCCGTCGGAGTTGGTGCCCCGTTTGAGGATTTCATCGAACATGTATTCCAGATGCGGCCGGTACTGCCGACACTTTTCGGGAGCCGCCTTCGCATCAATGGCAAACAGCAGCCCCAGCCCGCCGATAATTTCGCAGCCATGGTCGCTGAGTTTCCCGGGCACGAACTTGCCCGGCAGTAGATAATAATCAGCCAGCCGGTGGGCCCAGTCGAGATACTTCTTATCGCCGGTCATGCAGTAGAGTCGGGCCAGAACCTGAATCTGTTCGCCGTTGGCCTCGAGGTTCTTTGTAGGAATCTTTCCATAAGGCGTGTCGATGTCCGCATGTTTCCAGATGTCGTCTTCGATGTCGCGCATACGTTGGAACCAGGGATTCTCTTTTCCAGCCACCTCCACAATCGGCATCAGCCCGTCTTTCACATATTCCGAGGCGGCGAAGATAGTGGTGTCCTTCGACTTGACCACTTTCTCCAGCGTCTTGTGATTCACGGCGGTGGGGATCCTGTCCAGGTGATTGCATATTCGCTGTTCCGCCTCCAGGACCTCCAGGATGGGACCATTGATCTTTTCGTAATCGGTGTAGTAAGCCGCCCAGAAGAGGAAGGGGTAGGTATCGGCCGCGGCATCGTCATAGTTCCAGAGTGCCTCGCGGTACCGAGCGCTTCCAATGGAGGAGGAGATGTAGAGTTTGGTTTTCGGATCGATACAGGGAAGGCACTCTTCGCGGAGCCAACGCTGGACTTTGTCCAGCGCGATGCCCGCATAGCGTGAAGAACGCTCTGCCCGTTGCCAATCCGGCTGCTGCGGCGACGGATTCCAGAGGCTTCGCATCTGGTCATTCATCTCGAATCCGAACAGGTCCGACCAGTCAGCTCGATATCGATCGAGCGACGACTTCGAGTCGGACAAAGTTCCGGCGACCCGGATCGGTTTCACCTTGAGCTGCGCGGATGACCGCCCGGTGACACGCACGCCGGCAAGAAATCCGACTTGTTTGCATCCCTTGCCGAAAAGTACGACCTTCCTGCCCGCTTCCAGCTTGCCCAGGGGAATCGGAATCCACTGGAAAGGATGCTTTCGCACCTCGGCCAATGAACCGGAACGATCGTTGTACTCATAAAACAGCGTGCGTTTGTCCGGTCCTTTCGAACCGAAGAGCATCTCGAACCGGTCATCGGCGGCCACGTCCGGCGGCAGCGTCACCTCCAGCTTCCACTCAGCCAGCCAGTAGTAGCTTATTCCCTCATGCTGTTGCGGTCCGGTGGTAAAAATCGTTTCGCCTGCCGACGCCAGAGAGGTGGTGGCGAAGATGCAGAGAAAGACGCTTCCCGTTCTCATGTTGATTGCTTTTTGCATGGGTCAAACTTCGCTCTCCGTCGGCACGACGAACGGCTGGCGGTACTCGCGCGTGAGCATGTCGTCGGCCGCGTCATAAACATCTTTGCCCGCCTGCATGGCCCAAATCGCGGCCAGAGCGCGCCAGTGGTTGCAGGACCGAATCTTCCAGAAACTGTCGTCGAGTGAACATGAATCGTTTCCCTTCTTCAGCTCCGCAGGGGAATCCTCAGGACTGATAGATGACTTTGTTGTGTTTGATTTTGCAAGCCTTGCCTTCATGTTTTTCGTTCCACGCGGTTATGCATCCATGATTGTCGGAACCCCCACTTCTTTGGCGGTGGAGCCTGGGATCGTCGGATGTTTCTTCGCCATGCCCGACTTCTCATTCGTCTCGGGCGAAAACGCCGCCACGCCACCGGCGTTGGATTGGCCGGTAATGAGAAAGACGATAGCTTCCCTGGTCGGAACTGCCGTGCTTGTCTTTGTTGCCTTGTTCGTTCCTGCAGTCTTGCCAGCTGGTCTCTGCTCGACCAACCACTTGGCGGTGCTATTGAGTTCCTCGTCGCTCAAGGCACGGTTGTAGAGGAGGATGCCTCCGATATCGCCCTTGAAATGGCGGGGTTCCCTGCCCGGCTGACACCCGATCAACAAAGGTGCGCTGTGTGTGATTGCACTCAATGGACCCTCAGCATTCTGATAACTGTAGGATGCAGGAACGCCATCCACACTGATCGTAACTTTATCAACACCCTTCGTTTTCGGATCAAAGCGTGCCGCAACCACCGCAAAGCGATTCAAGACGTTCGCACGCGCCTGACGGTTGACCTGCTGCCGAGCGTTGGTTCCACGGACAACCGCCCCTACCTTGCCATCTTTGTCGATCTGCAGCCGGTAGTTCATCATGAAGTTCTTGCCGTCGATTTTGCTGATCACCACGCCCGGGCCCCCGGTCGGCCGAACCAGAGAAATGACCGTCCATGCGTGAAGATCCAGCGTATCGTTATCCGGGATGCTGAGAAAATCATCCTTGCCGTCGAAGCGGAGCACAGGCAGCTCATTCTCCACTACCAACTTCGGTTGCCGTGATGCTCCCGCGCTCTCCTTAATCTTCCTAAGTGCATCTCCGACCAGGTCCAGGACCAAACCATCTTTGACCTGCGTTGCCTTGACCCTGTCGAAGGCTGAGAGATCCGCCGGAGCGGCCTCGGGTGTTAGTGGATTCAACTTGCTGCGCGGGGTCATCGCGAAGGCGAATTGAGAAAGTTTCACGGCACCAGGCGTGTCGGTTATAAAATCCAACCGGCGGATGAAGCGTTTCCTGGGCGATGCGACGGCGACCAACATCTGCTTGCCGGGTTTGATGGTTACGGTCTGATCTCTTGTTTCCCGGTCGTCCCAACTGTCGTGGTAAGTTACGGTTACAGTCACGTTCGCCGCGTTCCTGCCGTGGTTGACCAGCAGCAGGTTCGCGCGGTCCAGCACGTCTTTGAATCCGCCGTACGTCGCGGTGCTCGGTTCACGGTGCTTTCCCGAGAATCGCCTTCGGTACACCCCGTTAAGTGGCCTGGCCTCTTCGAGCGTCGGGCGTTTGTTGACGTGGTCCGAGGCGATCAGTTCGAGCCCGTCGATCGACAAACCGTTTGTCGATGTGAATCCCGTCTCGCGACGGGACAGGAACAGCGTCCGCCCACCACCCTCACCGTAGGTCAGCGCCACGCTCGCGGCCGACGTCCCGAGTTTTGTGCAATCCCAGATGCCTCCGGTCGTCGCGATACGCACCGTCTGCCGCTCTGCCTCATCGACGTTCGCCAGCCGATCGCGAAGGTCAAGTACCGCCAGCATCCACACATCCGTCGACGGCGTGGTGACCGACTCGATCTCGTAAAAGTTGTCGTGGCTCGTAATCTTCGGCAGCGGCGAAGCGTCATCCAGGAACAGATCAACTGCCAGGCGGCCGAATTGATCGGCCCGATGCAGATACGCCGAGTTGCCTGTTAGCTCGTGAGCCGCCAGCATCAGCCGAATCGCGCCCGACATATTCTCGCCCCAGACCGCCCACTGCACCTCCGGGTTGATGCTCATGTACACCTCGGCGGTGTCCAGCACGGCCCGGCGGTATCGCTCCTGCAACGCCGCCGAGTCATTCCGTTTCATTCGCTCGTGCAGCATCACCGCGAAGAGAGCGTAGTCCTTGCGGTCCTGCCACGGCCCGCCGATGATGTCCAGTCGTTCCGGATTGAACCCGCCCGTTGCGCGAAGGTAGCTCTTGACGGGCCCCACGCGTTTGATGTCCAGCAGACCGTCGGACACCTTGAGATACGCTGCGTCGTTCCTGCGCCCATAATCTCGCATCTCCTCAGCCAACACTGGTTGCTTCGCCCCAATCCGATCCGCCCAGTCGTCCAGACGGTTCGCCGCCTGCACGTAGCCCAGGTACCACGCCCACTCACCATAGCTGCTACAAGATGCCAAATGTCCGTTGGCATCGCGCAGGCTCTCCCAGCGATTGAGGATCGTGTCGATCGCCCGCACGTACTCCGGATCGGGGTTGGCCAGGTACGCCTCGGTCCAGGTGGCGATCATCGCCGAGCCAGGCCAGGGGAATTCCATCCCGTCGCCCGGATCATGTCGGTGCGAATGCGCGTGTCGATTGAAGTTGCCAGTCTTCTTGTCGGCGACGTAGTGGTCCCACAGCCCCATCGCGTACTTCTGCAGCGCTTCCGGATTGAGCTTCCAGTAGGGCCACACATGGTTGAATTCAAATTGCCCACTGCCGCCGTCCCTGGTGACATCCCAGCGAGTATGCGTACCCCAGGGATAGAGCCCGATCGGTGACTGCGCGTTGGCCATCCACCATGCGGCGGTCATATTCGCTTCATCGGCGTAACGCTTGTCGCCCGTCGTCTCGGTCAGCCGGTGCAATATCTTCAGCAGCGTCAACTGATCCAACGGGTCGGCGTGGCCATAATTGCGATCCGATCCTCGGCACTCACGATCCCGTTCCCAACCAGGCATAAAGGGCTTCCGCTTCACGTGCGGAAAGGGTGGAGTAATCAGCTTCCCCGTCTGGCGGTCCATCGCGGTTACGAACAACGGCGAGTGAACCGTGCCGTACACGTCGCGTCCGTGCTCGATCATGTAGTCGGCGTAGGCTCGGGCGATAGCTGTGTAGTTGTAGTCGGCCTGGGCTTTATGCCATTGTTGCTGCGGCGTATCCTGCGCACTCGCGATTGTCGCGATGCCTGGCAGTAAGGCGATAACGAATAGGACTCTGTTCATGTGATTGGTGTTCCGTTCCAGGGTGTTTCCAGCCCCAGCGGGGCGATTCTATGATAGCCAAGGGCAACGCCCTGGGTTACGGAGTCAGCAATAAATTTCGTGAGCCCAAAACGGGGCCGCCCTACAGAGTTTCACGCTGACTCGTGGCCGCGAAGAACGCTTTCCCACAGCAGTTTCATTACTGCCCCAAGCCAGTATCCGTCCACGACAATAGGCGAACTGCTAATTGGACGTGCTTCCGTTTGTCACGCGACACGCGGGAAAGCCCCCGGATAACTGCAATTACTGACGACACTGCGCGAATACTTTAGAGACGCGCGGCCATATTGACCTACAACCCGGAAAGTGGGAAGAAAAGCACTTATGAAAGGGTGTCGGCGACGTTAAACCACTATTCGCATGAGACTTGGCGTTCGTTGCCTCTCTCATCCAGCCAGCAGCACTGTAAACACATTGAATGGAGAGAATTGAAATGGGTTTGCGAGGGACATTCATCTCAACGTGCCACCTTGCGTTGACTATCGCGTGCCTGGATTCGTCCTGCCTGGCGGAAGGCTATTCGATTGTCGACACCGGCCAGGTGCGTTGTTTCGACAGCCGGCGTGAGATTACGTATCCGAGAGCCGGTACGGCATTTTTTGGTCAGGATGCTCACTACCAGGGACACCAGGCAGCGTACCGAGATAATGGCGACGGCACCGTCACTGACCTCGTTACTGAGCTGATGTGGCAACAGGATCCCGGCGCGAAAAAGACCTTAAGGGAAGCGCTGGCCGGCGCGTCGGCTTGCAGAGTTGGCGGATACAACGACTGGCGTTTGCCAGGCATCAAGGAGTTGTACTCGCTAATGCTGTTCAGTGGCGAAGATGTCGACCCGCGAAACAGCGGCACGTCTAACCTGAATCCCTTTATCAACACCAGGTATTTCCGCTTCGTGTACGGCGATCCAGGCAAAGGTGAACGAATTATCGATTCGCAGTTCGCGACCGCAACGAAGTACGTCAGCACGACGATGCACGGCAATGAAACGATGTTCGGCGTCAACTTCGCCGACGGACGGATCAAGGGATACCCGGCCGGTTCCACCCGTCCAGGCGGACCATCGAAGGGCTACTACGTGTTCTACGTTCGCGGTAACACGCAGTACGGCAGGAACGACTTCCGGGATAACGGCGACGGCACCATCGCAGACCGAGCGACCGGACTCACCTGGGCGAAACTCGACAGCGGTCACCTCAAGGCCGGCGAAAGGCGCGACGGAAAGCTGAACTGGGAACAGGCGCTGCGGTGGGCTGAGGATCTCGAATACGCCGGGCATTCCGATTGGCGATTGCCCAATGCCAAGGAGTTACAGAGCATCGTCGACTACACGCGGTCGCCTGACACCACTCGATCTGCTGCAATCAACCCGCTCTTCAGTGCAACACCGATCCGCGATGCGCTGGGCAAGGCTAACTTCGCGTTCTACTGGACCGGCACGACACACAAGAGGCTCGGTGCGGGAGACTCGGCCGTCTATCTCGCTTTCGGCCGGTCGCAGGGATGGATGCGCGATTTTCGAGGGCGAGAAAACCTGTTGGATGTTCACGGCGCCGGTTCGCAACGCAGCGATCCCAAAGCCGGCGATCCCTCCCGGTTTCCGCGCGGCCGTGGACCTCAGGGCGATGTGATCGCGATATACAACATGGTCCGTCCGGTGCGCGGCGGCAAGGCGGAGATTCGCGAAAGCGGGCCGAGACCGGAGTCGCAATCATCCAGGCAACCCCCAGGACGGGCCGGATCGGGGCAACGGAATTCCCGAAGCGGCGCTCTTCCGTCATTCGTCGGTCGGCTGGACCGCGACGGCGACGGGAAAGTGTCCCGAAGAGAATTCGACGGCCCACCCGGAGCCTTCGATCGGGAAGACCGTAACCGCGACGGCTATCTCTCCGAGGACGAAGCTCCCCAGCGTCCGCCTCAAAGAAATCGGCCGCCCCAATAGGCACCATGTGAATGTCGCTCGACATGATGGCCAGCGGCCGCAAGGCAGATGTTACCTGGTCTTGTTCTCAAACCAGACGGGGCCGCCCCATTTCCCGGTCACGACGAAATCCAGGTCGCCGTCGTGGTCGAGGTCGACGATGGGAATATTCATGCCCGAGCCAATGCCCTCGTCGAAGGAAATGACGTGCCTCTCCCAAACGCGTGACAAGTCGCGTTGCGCCTGATCCTGTTTGAATTCATACCAATACAGACCGAGTGTTCCGTTGCCATCCGGATCACGTCCATCGTGTGCGAAGAAGCGTTTCCCGGTGATCAGATCGTTGTCTCCGTCACCATCAAGATCCGCCATTGCGAGGCTGTGAGCTTGAGTCCAGGTGGCATCAATGATGTGCTGCTTCCAGGTGATCGTCGATCCAGACGAAATCTGCTGATACCAGAAGATGCCAAGTTTGTGTGCGGAGCTCGTGACGATATCGTTCAAGCCATCGCCGTTGATATCCTGAGTAAAGATCTGTGGCGTGTGGTCGCTCTTTCCTTCCTCAATATGGCCGATGGCCAGAGGATGTTCCTTCCATGTCCCCTTCCTGGGGTCGGCCGGGGCTTCGAACCAGGCGTCCGGGCGGAGCATGTCGGGGCGACCGTCCCCATTGACATCGCCAACGCCGCATCCCCATGCGAGTGTCTTCTCTGAGATTACATGTTTGATCAACTGTTGTTTGCTGCTGCCGGTCTTCGCAAGCTCGTACCAGATCGTACCGGTTACCGACGGGACAACCTCCAGAGCTTTGCCATCGCCATCAACATCCCACAGTTCGCCGTGCTCGAAATGACCATTCTCTTCGACAATCGTGCAAGGCCAGAGACCGGTCGCATCTCCGATGTTGCGATACCACTCCGACTTCTTGCCGTGCCATGAACAGGAGATGACATCCAGAAGACCGTCGCCGTCAACATCGAGCGGAGCATTCATGAAGTCCCAATAGTAGCCGCGGCCCTCCTCGTCGACCTCCCCTTCCAGCTCACGGATCTTTCGAGGCTTCCAGTCGGGGGCAAGGTAGAGGTAAGGCCCCGCTACGATATCAGTCTTTCCATCGTTGTTAAAATCCCCGACTCCGCACGTTTCGCTGCGAAACGTCCCAACCCGGTGTCTCTCGAACTGGACCTCTCCGCCAACTAGGCCAGAAAAGTCTGAACTGGAACAGCACGCGCCGATGAGCGCGAAACGAATCACCACCCGGTGGAAGATTGAACGGGACATGAGGCTTCTCGAATGAATGTTTGAATTTCGGAAACGCGACACGGCAACAGCGATTCGGGCTGTGAATCAGCCCGGATCCTGCATTCGGATCAGAAACACTTAGCGTACTTCGTCTTTAACCACGCCAGGAACCAGAATCGCGTCGCTCGAGCGATCCCATCCTGGAGCCGGGTGCACTCGCAGATTACCGGTGTACTCTCCCTTGTCAATGCGAGGTGTGCGATAGTGCGCGCCGTCCGACAGACGAATGATGACGAAGTAGTCCTTTCTTGTCCTTCCTGTAGTCATCCACGAACCACTTCCCATCGGCTGAAAGCGAAACGTCTCCCTCGGGATTCGGCGGAATCTCCGCTCTCCCAAACTCGCCCACAGGTTTCTCCTCGTCCGAAATCATAACTGAGTTGCCGGGGACGTCGCGAGCCGGTGCCCCGAGCTCCGTCCCTGACTCCGGCTGCCCTCCAATAAGTAAGCAGTAAGCGACACGCTTCCGCTTACGTGGTGAGTTGCACAGGCAATCGCTGTGGCCTATGGTGGAAAACGCTGTCAGCGTGCGGCGCCAGAGCTTTAGCGTCTTACAGATATCATCAAAGGGCAGCGGGATCAGGTTGTCCTGCCTGAGCGCTGTGCCTTCGATCGAGTGTATAATTCTGCGCAGCGGAGGCGTTGCGTACGGAACGACGGACAACTTTGGAAACAACGCACTCGAGAATCCAGTCAGCTTAGATGATGTGCATGCCACCATTTATCATCCGTTTGGAATTGATTCCCAACGACTCACGGCCGGGTTCCGGGGGCTGGAGTTTGGACTCACTGGAGTCGGCGCGCCCCGCGTCCTGACTGAACTACTCGCTGAACCAGATTTACTGCCGGCCACAACATGACGATGAAGATTCCTTTCACTCCAGCCGTGTACGAGCATGCGGCCAGGTTAGTCGATCGATCGCCGTGGGATGTGTCTCGCGACCCGGAGCTTGCGTTTGCCGGTCATCGAGAAGCGTTCTTGCTCTATCGGCATACACCGGTTGTTGTCGGGATCGACATCTACAATCTGGAAGCCGAAGCGTACGGCGCGACGGTGCGCGAGCCTTCCGGAAATGGGATTCCAGCGATCCATGACGTCCTGTGTGCGACGCTCGATGAAGTATTGGAGCTGCCGCCGTACGACCCCGGGACCGATGGTCGGATCGCAATGATGATAGATGTCGGCAAACGATTGGCGAGTGAATTGCCCGAGGCAGATGTCCGCATCCCCGTGAGCGGACCGTTTTCGATCGCGTTCAACCTGCGTGGTATTGGCGGGCTGTGCGAAGACGTCGCGTTCCGGCCCGATGACGTAGCTAAGCTGCTGATGCAGTTGTCGGAGAACCAGGCGGTCTTCTGTCGAGCGGTCGTCGATGCTGGCCTGGACGTGGCGTTTTTCGAGTCGGCGGCGTCTCCACCGATGCTCTCGCCCGATTATTTCCACCGCATCGAGTTACCCGCACTCAAACGCATCATGTCGATCGCCGAATCGTATGTGAACCATCCGGTCCCATGCATCATGGGCGGGGACACGTTGCTCGTCCTTGACGACATCCTGGCGACTGGCACAGGCTTTGTCGTCTGCAACGTCGAGACAGACCAGGAAGAATTCATCCGCCGCGCCGGTCGATCTCATCCTCACGTGAAGATTCGAGTCAATATGGATCCTGTCGTTGTGACCAGTGACGACCCGTCGACCATCTATCGCGAGATTGACCGCATCCTCACCATCACGTCCGATCACCCAAACTGTCTGATGGGAACAGGCTGCCTGCCGTACGAAACGCCACCGGAGAACATGCAGTTGATCGAGGATTACTTGTCCAATTAGGTACCGTGAATGTTGACTATTGCGTTGTCGCCGAGTCGCACTCATAGTTGAGGAGAGGAACATGTTGATGCCTGGCATACGAAAACTTCAAGTGTCGCGCGATCGAATCCACAAGCTATTGCTGATCGGGGCTGTGATCCTGTGGCAGGGGGCACTGGTCAAAGCAGCGCAGAAGGCCATCACGGTAGTGCCGTCCGCGTCTTACGCTCACAGGAACGACGGACACAAAGGTGATCCTTTGCCCGCACTTTGCGATGGCAGTAAGCCATCGTCTTCTGACGACCGCAGGATTCCGCGTTTCACGTTCTGGAGCCACAAAGGTTCGACCGAGTGGGTTCAGTATGAGTTCGACGCACCCGCGAAAGTTGCCAGCGCTCAAGTCTACTGGTTCGATGATCGCCCTGGCGGTGGTTGCCGTGTGCCCAGGAGCTGGAGGTTGCTCTATCAGAGTGGCTACGAATGGCGACCGGTACGTGAGCCGACCAGCTACGACGTGCTTCCCGATGAGTTCAACGAAGTGAAGTTCGAGCCGGTCGTCACCACGGCGTTGCGACTTGAAGTCCAGCATCAACCCGACGCGTCGGGAGGGATTCTTGAGTGGAAGATCAACGGCCAATCACCCCGACTCAACGCGGGGTCAAAGCAGAGCACGAAACGCTACGCCGATTTGAACTTCAATTATCCTCGCACTCGCCTGGCCCTGTTCGCACAACTCCAGGCGTCTGGCGGCTCGAATGCAGAGGCGAAGCAGGCGCTCGCGAGTCTGGATGAACTGGCCAGCAACATCGACTCCGTGCGTGAACTTGCCGACGACGGCGATACCGCGGCGATCGACCGGTTGAAGCAGTTGGGCGCTCGGCTGGCGAAGTTCCAATCGCAGAACGATGCCAAAGCAATCCTGGACCAGGTGCACGAAGCTGACCCGAGCGCCGGACAGAAACTGATGACCCAATGGGACTGGGTTTTGCAGGACAGTGGTGGAGCTTCGACGAGTGGTTTTCAAAGTCTCGCGAAAGTCGCGATCGGGCAACTCGGCGCGAGCGACGCTCAACTCGCCGCGCGCAACAACAAGTTGATCGCCGAAAAGGCTGTGGAATCAGACAGCCGCTGGATGGATCTGTATCTGGACGCCTGCGAGGCTCGGCGAGGTATCCGACTTGCGCCTCATTTGGACAAGCTCCGTCGAGTCGTCTTTACGAAACACCACGATATCGGCGGCCAGCATTATGCTTACACCGAAGATGTCTCCGACTCGCCCTACAACGACAACAATCCGTTCCCATCAAGCGGCAAGCTGTGCCTGATTGAGATGGATGGCATCTACGGCCACGTGAGAACCCTGTTGGATGAACCGCTCGGTCTGATTCGCGATCCGGCCGTGTCGTACGATGGCCAGCGGATCCTGTTCGCGAGACGTGAGTCGATGGACGAAGATGACTATCACCTGTATGAGATGTCGATCGCGGACGAGAAGATTCGGCAGTTAACATCGGGGCAGGGCGTGGCCGATTACGAGGCGACTTATCTGCCCAGCGGCGACATCCTGTTTAATTCCAGCCGATGTCAACAGATCGTTGACTGCTGGTGGGCTGATGTGAGCAACTTGTATACGTGCGATGGGGACGGCAACTACCTGCGGCGGATCAGCTTTGATCAGGTCCATACCAACTACCCAACTGTGCTGCCCGACGGACGCGTAATCTACACGCGGTGGGACTACAACGATCGCGGTCAGCTCTTTCCGCAACCGTTGTTTCAAATGAACGCGGACGGAACCGGCCAGAAAGAGTTCTACGGTAACAACTCCTGGTTTCCCACATCGATTCTGCACGCTCGCGGAATTCCCGGGTCGAACAGGATCGTGTGTGTTCTGTCTGGGCATCACACGTACCAGAAGGGCAAGCTGGCGATTATCGATCCGGGCCAGGGCCGGCAGGAAGCCAGCGGCGTGCAGCTGATCGCTCCGGTCCGCTACACCGAAGCTGTCAAGATTGACAAGTACGGCTATCAAGGTGAGCAGTTTCAGTATCCCTACGCATTGAGCGAGACGGAGTTCCTTGTCACCTACACCAGTAAAGGGAGCAAAAAGGGACGCGACCGCGCGGAAGAACCTTTCGGGATCTACTACATGATGATCGACGGTCAACGCGAGTTGCTTGCCGCTGATCCAAACATATCCTGCAACCAATCGGTCCCGTTGATCTCTCGCCCAGTGCCGCCTGTGCATACCAGCCAGGTCGACTATCGCGAGCACACGGGCACCTATGTTGTGCATGACGTCTATCAAGGTCCCGGGCTTCACGGCATCGAGCGAGGAACGGTTAAACGACTGCGAGTCGTAGCGCTCGAGTTTCGTGCTGCGGGAGTCGGTAGCAACGGCAACCGCGGCCCAGCGGGTGGCGCTTTGGTCAGCACTCCCATCTCGGTCAACGGTGCGTGGGACGTAAAGAAGGTGCTCGGCTCGGCGACAGTCTACGAGGATGGCTCGACGGCGTTCACCGTCCCCGCCCGCACGCCCGTCTATTTCCAGGCCCTCGACGATCGTAATCAGGTCGTCCAGACGATGCGATCCTGGTCGACTCTGCAACCGGGCGAAACATTTTCGTGCGTCGGTTGCCATGCGGACAAGAGCAGAACGCCTCCGGCAAGCGCCTCACTGACTCAAGCGATGAAGGCAGGCCCGCAATCGTTGGAGCCGCTGTACGACAAGCCACATGGATTCAGCTTTCCGCGGCTTGTCCAGCCAATCCTTGACCGGCACTGCGTCGAGTGCCACGATAGAAAGGCCGTCGCTGATAAGACCAGCACGATCAGCCTGGAAGGTATCGGTACGCTCGACAAAAGAAGCCTCAAGAGCTGGAGTGATGCGTACCTCGCGTTGGCCAGTCCTGACGTTGCCAGCTGGGTGAGTCCGCAATCCGCCCCTCCGATACTCGCCCCCTACGATTCCGGGTCCGCCAACAGCAAGCTGACGAAGATGCTTGCCGAGGGACATGAGGGGGTCAAACTCACCGACAAAGAAATGGACTTAATCTCCTGCTGGATCGACCTGGGCGTGCCGTTTGCAGGTACTTACACCGAGAGCATGTCCGAGGAACACATCAAAACGTATCAGCGTTACGCTGACAAACGCAAACACTGGGCTGCTGAGGAAGCTCGACAGATCGAAGCGCTGATCCGTACTCGCAACGCGCCTAAAGACCGTTGAACGAAGGATGTACAGCACCGGCGACGTATTTCTTCGAACATTGGAGATGAATTATTGAGTGACGTCTGGACATTTCATTCGGCAGGCCAACTTGTGTTTGGCTCGCACGCAGCAGCGCAACTCGGCCAGATCGCAGCGAAGCTTGGGCTGAAGCGAGTCTTCACGCGATGCAAGCAGCAGTCGGTGGCGTGACACACTCATCGCACGGCGCAGGCAACGGCCTGCTGCTGCCACACGTGATGCGGTTCAATCTCTCTGCGCGTCAGTCGCAGACAGCGCGAATTGCACAGCTCCTGGGCTGTGATGTGAGCGGTATGACCGAGGAGGAAATGGCGGAACATGCGATCACGACCGTGCAACAGCTGGCCAGTAGCATCGGCATCCCCCGGCAGCTTCGCGAACTGGGGATGAACGCCGACCAGATCCCTACGGTTGCAGAGAAAACGCTTTTTGCCTGGAGGATCCTCCGAGTTAATCCCCGTGAGGTATCGCGGCAGGACGTGGAAGAGATACTCCGGGCTGCGCAGTAGCGTCTGGAAAATACAGCTCGCTCGACTTCCTCGCCTGGCTGCCACGCGCCGGAGCAGAGGCAACTGGCGGGAAGCTGCTACTGAAGAACGCTCTTCGCGGCCACCAGTCAGCGTGAGCCGCTGTAGCGATCCAGCAGCCTGTCCGGTTACCTGAAACAGTGAGCCGCAAGGCGCTAGCCGCGGGTGAAAACACTGCCAACAACCGGCGGCTAACGCCGTACCGCTCACAAGAACCGACGTATCCGGACAGCCTCCTAGCCCTTAATCAAGTGTACCGCGAGCGATCGCTTGGCGGGAAGATATGCGCAGCGTGATTCGATCGGCGTTGCGCCGGTTTGGATTCTGGTTGTGAGATTGATCATCGTTCCGGGAGTTTCTGTTGGAAGGTTGCGGCGGTACC
>JAAERP010000180.1 GCA_024230215.1 Fuerstiella sp.
GCTGACGCACCGTTGTCACATCCTCGAAGCGTCGGGCGAAAGTTATCGACTTCAGGACGCAAAGCGACGAAAACGAACGTCACGGTCAAGCACAACCGCGACAACGACGAAGTAATAAAACAGAGCCCTGAGCACCCCTCACAAACCCTCGTCGTGAGCTGCCAGCCACGCTCCAACGAGAGATTCCTAAAACCAGAGCGCTGCACTTTCCGACCGCCAAGCGCCACACTTTCTCACCGCCGTTTACAAGCAGTCTGGCCGAGTTGATTCGATTGATGGAACGCGAACTCGGCACGTCGACTCGCTGACGTCTACTCATTTTTTTCCGGCTCTTCCGGCTCTTCCGGCTCTTCCGGCTCTTTCGGCTCTTTCGGCTCTTTCGGCTCTTTCGGCTCTTTCGGCTCTTTCGGCTGGTTGGCAAGATAGTCGATTGCCGCGATCAGCTGCGTATCGTTGAACGTCTCCTCTTTTTCTGCAGCGTCTTCATCTGCCGGGTCTTCGTCTGCCGGGTGCAACACTTCTTTTGCTCTGCGATGGAGCTGACATGCTCTGTGTTGTTTGCGGTCGTACTTGATCAGGAATCCCTCGTCCGGAGTCACGCCCCATTCGTCGTCGACGTCCATATCAGGAAAGCGATGGATGTTCACACCGCTGGGCCGGTGGTAACTTGCGGTGGTCAGTTTCAGGGCACTCTCACCTTCCTCCATGCGGATGATGTTCTGCACACTGCCTTTGCCCCAGGTTCGCTCACCGATAGTCACCGCCCGCTTGTTGTCCTGCAGGCAGGCACTGAGTACCTCACTGGCCGACGCGCTGTATGCGTTGACGAGCACAGCCAGCGGGATGTTCGAATACGTATCACGTTTCCTGGCGTCCCATGACCGCTCCGGAACGTTGCGACCACGAACACTGACGATGTTGCCGTCTTCAAGAAACATGTCGGCGATTTCAATGGCGGCTTCCAGTAATCCACCGGGATTGTAACGCAGGTCAATCACCAGGCCGCGGACGTTGCGTTTGAAGACGTTGTCCAGGGCCGCCTTCACCTCCTGGGCTGTAAATCGGCTGAAGTGGGAAAGCCGAATGTAGCCAATCTTCTGTTCGTCATCGTACATGAATTCCCACTCGTCCTTGTCGCTGTAACGATCGCCAAGGACGGTCGGTGCTTTGATCAGTTGCCGAACAAGTCGTACTTCCTCGGGCTCGGAACCTTCACCGGGATGTACAATCTTGATGACGACCGGGCGACCAACCGGTCCCTGTAGTTTCTTGACGGCGTCGGTCAGTGACAATCCCTCCGTCGACTTGCCTTCCACTTCAACAATAAGGTCGCCGGCTCGGATTCCGGCTCGGTACGCCGGCGTGCCGGGAAGCGGACTGACCACAATCAGTCGGCCGGGGCTTGGTGAGTTGACGGTAATGCCGATTCCGCCAAACTCCTGTTCGACCATCTGAGTGAATCGACGTACGTCCGGTGGCGGAATATAGCTTGAGTACTGATCCAGATGGCGTAGCATCCCCTGAATGGCGGATTCCATCAGCTCTCGTCGATCCACGTCTCGTACATAATTGGACTCAATCTGCTGAAACGTTTCCGCAAACAACTGCATGAGTTCATATCGTTCTCGCTCCTTGTCCTGTTCGTCCAGGGCAACGACAGGCGTTGCGGACACCAGGCCGGTGGCTGCCAAGCAGCACATAAGACAGAATGAAGGCAATCTCATAGCAAGCTCCGGAAATAATGCTGACGCAGACTACTGATACGATATCGCAAAACAGTCGCCTCGGTCGAGGCCTGGTCAACTACCATCTTTCAGATTCGGGCCTCGGGGTCCAGGTCGATTGTCTTCCGGCAGGAAACACTCAGGATGCATGAGCCACTGGCATGGAAAAACGGTCGCGAGACGCCGTTTTCACAGCTCGCGCTGCCGGTATGGGATCTCGGAGTTGTCTCCGGAGCCAGTGTCACGGAAATGGCGCGGACGTTTCTCCATCAGCCATTTCGACTGCTGCAGCACCTGCAGCGCCTGGAAGCCTCGTGTGCTGAACTTGGGTTTAAGACGCCTTTTTCCGTTCCTGACCTAGCTGCGGCTGCCGATCGCCTCGTGCAGGAAAATGTCGCACTGATTGATCCGCAGGACGACCTTGGCATCGTTGCGTTTGTCACGGCCGGAGCCAACCGCACCTACCTGGGCACCGAAAATCTGCCCGGAGGGACGACCGTCGTGCATACGTTTCGCCTTCCCCTGGAGCTGTGGCGTTCCGCCGCTGAAGACGGTGTCCGTTTAACGATACCAAGACGGCGGCAGATTTCTGACAGCAGTCAGCCGGTTAATCACAAGACACGAAACCGACTGCATTGGTGGCTGGCTGACAACGAAGCCGATGCTGTGGAATCCGGCAGTCGAGCATTGTTGCTCGACTCGTCCGGACTGATCACGGAAACAAGTACCGCGTGTTTCTTTGCCGTCATTGGAGGAATGATCGTGACGCCACGAAGTCAGGTGTTGAACAGTATGAGTCGACGGATTGTCGAAGAAGCTGCGGCAGACTGCGGACTCCGTTTCGAGCACCGTGATATTTCTGCCGATGAAGTTTCTGCGATGGAAGAAGCATTCCTGTCTTCAACACCGTCCGGACTTCTTCGCGTACGTTCAATTGACCGACGCCCCATCGGTACCTTAGACACCCGATCGGTGATACCAGACCTGCTTGCCTACTGGGAAAAAGTGGCCGGGCTGAATCCTTTGCATCAGATTCTGAAGCGGAACCACCCACCAGCCGATGTGGGCTGATGCCTGGAAACCACCAGCCCGCACTCGTTGGTTGTCAATATGGTTCACCTGCTCTCACCCGTCAGTGTCGCCGCACACCGCTGAGCTGCTTTTTGTGAATCAGGGCGACTGACTACCGTCTTCTGCTTTCGATTCAGGCAGAGTGACCTCCTGTTCCGCATCGCTCTGCGTTTGGTCAGGCTTTGGAGTGTCCTCTGGAGTTGCCGCAGGCGGCGGTTCAGTCTTCGTTTCGTCGGTGTCAGTGCTTACTTCTTTTTTTGGCAGTGACACGTTCCTGAAGCTGACAAGCGGGGCAGGCAACCGGAGGTGTTCTGTCATCAGCCTGTCAGCGTCCGGCCCCCGCTCCGGGTCAATGGCACCACCTTTGAGAAACCACTTCTGAGCTTCATTGTAGAGTCCGAGCTCTGCCATTTTTTCTGCAACTCGAAACCGCCCATCCACGTCATCAATGTTGTCACCGACGGCGGCCATTGCGTCAAGAAGTTGATTCTTAAGATCCTCCAGCTGACGCACGTTCTGCTCGGCCACGTCGACGTTCTCAGGATCGCCGGTTTCCCTGTAGACGGACACGGCAATCTGAAAGATCTCAGCATTCCGCGGAGCGTATTGCAGGGCTTCCAGCAGAGCTCCTTCAGCAGCTTTCGGATCTCCATCACTCAAGGCGATTTGCATCAGAAGTTTCGATGATTCCGGCGAGTTGCCGCTTTCATCAGGCTGGGATTCGATCAATTCTCGGGCACCCTCCACGTCCCCTGCTTGAAATAGCAGTTGCGCCTTAAGCGAATTGTCATCGATAAGGTACAGGTGCTGCTCCACCAGCGCGGCGGTCCTTTCGGTGTCTCCTGCTTTCAGCAAACACTTTGCGTAACTGGTGATAACGTCGGGTCTGGCCGCCGCGACATCTCCCGGTGTGGCAAGAGTTTCAGAAAAATCGACAACGGCCTCTTCAAACCGTAACAGGTCGTTCCTCACCTGCGCTCTCATGCGAAGAGCTCCGAGGTATGTTCTGTCGTGTGTTTCGTCCCCTTCGATCACCTGGTTCAGTGTTGTTTCCGCCAGGGTTAATGCACCAACGGCTTGATAGAGCTGCGCCAGCAGTAAACGAGAATGATGCGCGGTCTCCGGAGCAGTTTCGATGGCTTCTTCGTATCGGTCGATCGCTTCACGGAATTGACCCATTCGAGTCAATGATTCGCCGGCTTTCTGCAACGCCAGCGGTTTGAGCGTCGCGTTCTTCTGAGCCTGTTCGAAGAGCTCAATGGCTTTCGGGTCTCGTATTTCTGCCGCTGCCTTCATCCCTTCAAGCAGAATTATGTGGTCCGAGTAATCGGGATACTGCTTCAGTTGGTTGAATGACCGCGTGAAATCTTCTTTGTTTCCGCCACTCAATTGCTGCAGCGCGTCCTGGTACAGCTCGGCAGGATCGTCGGGTACCGCACTAACGACTAACGCCAGGACAACTGTAACCGTGGCAACCAACAAAATGCCCCACAGCCAAAATGGTGGTCCCCCTTTGGCTGGCAATACAGGTGGATTCTGACTCATCAGTACAAACATATGCGGTCACGCTGTGCCGCAAACCTATAATTTGAAAGGATTTATGTTCAAGGAGGACAGCCGCCAATGCGCATACCTCCACCGCTGTGGACCTATCTACGCTCTTTCGCCCCGTAGCATTTGCCAAATATCAGTGACCAGTTGAATTCCTGAGGCAGAGCAGGGCGACAGGACGCCACAAAAACCGCACTGCCGTTCTGCACGCATCCCGCCTTAAGCGTTCAGCTGCTCCAGAATCTCTTCATGCGTGGGAAACCTGAGCGTTTCGTGTTTGCTGTAAATCAGTTGACCGTTCAGCTCAACGTCAAAAACGCCGCCCTTGCTCTCCACAAGGTCAACGTCGACCTGCTTTGCCTGCCTGATCGCGGCCGCCAAACTGGTGGCCTGGGGTGTGTAGTTTCACATGACACAATACGTGATCCGCACTTTCATAGATTCTCTCTCCTTGCGGCAATTGTAACCCAGAACGTTATCCCACGTTTTGACGATCACTGCAATGTATTGCAGTAGGCGGAATGCGAAGCATGTTGCTTACCGGACGGATGTCGCTGCGACCGTCTGCATCTTCTACAGCGCGAAACGCCGCCGGCCCAACAGGTGATCCCCCCCCAGATCATGTTGCACAATCGTGACAGTGCCCGCGAACGAGTACCTCGGACATAATCCCCGGTGCACGAGCCTTTTTGGAACGGCCCTTCAGCTCCACGTCAAACCCGGACATACACACCACTTTACCGCAATCAATGCACATGAAGTGCGGATGCTCCGATGATCCGTCGCTTTCCAGTGGCAGCAGTTCAAATCTTCGTACGCCGTCACCCAAATCCAGACGAACGACAATGCCAGCTCCGTTGAGTTCAGTAAGCGAACGATAAATCGTGGACTTGTCAAAACCGTATTCGCCAAGGGCGTCGACCACGCCAACAGGCGTCATTGGTGATTCCGCAGCATTCAGGCACTGAATGACGGCAATCCGCGCCGCCGTACAACGCATGCCCACACCTCGCAATACGGATCTTGCGGCTTCCAATGTCAGCTGTTGCCTGCCTTTGATCATTGCGTGAACTCCAAACAGCCTGTTGTCATTGCCGGAGTATTTCAAGACCTGCCTGCTTTTGCAACTAAGTTGCAAATAAGAACGCGTGGCGACTCGAAATGCGAGGTTTTCCGTCCTACTTTACAACGTATTACACTGACTTGTGGCCGTGACGGACGCGTTCCGGCGTGAGATATCGGCCAGTCCACCAGCCAGAACGATTTACGAGAATAAGCGAACTGCTCTAGTGCTTTGTCACAGCCAGGTTTTTGGGTTGGCGAGGAAAACGGGGTCAGGTACCAAAAACCGGAACGGCCCGAAGGGTGCTTTGCATTTTTGGTACCAGACCCCCTTTTCCGGGGAATGCTTCCACCCTGACTTTTGCCTGTGACAAAGCACTAGTCCTTAATCAAGTGTACCGCGAGCGATCGCTTGGCGGGAAGATATGCGCAGCGTGATTCGATCGGCGTTGCGCCGGTTTGGATTCTGGTTGTGAGATTGATCATCGTTCCGGGAGTTTCTGTTGGAAGGTTGCGGCGGTACC
>JAAERP010000181.1 GCA_024230215.1 Fuerstiella sp.
CGCGTTTTCGGATCACCCTGCCGATCGCTGCCGAGGTTCGGATCTGACCTTTGGTTTCCCTGTTTGTTACACGGGGAACGCGGTGCTTTTCATATTACGCCTGTCTCTGGAAGACCAATCTTTCTCCTACTCAAAGTCCTTCACGGCGTTGCGGAAAAGGGGGGCAGGTCAGAGTCTCTTGATTACATTTCGCTGTTTCCAACCGATGTTCACTTCATGACGCTCCGGTGTCACGAGTTTTCGGAACGTCGGATGTGCACGTCGGTGGCCTTAAGTCGGTCGGGGTTCAGGGCCATGCCCAGTCCCGGGCCAGCAGGGGCGCTGATCCGGCCGTTCTTTATTGGTGGCAGCGCGGTGACCAGATCGTCATACCAGTCGTAGTAAAACGCCCGTACCATTTCCTGGACGAAGCAGTTCTGAGTGTGTAAGGCGAGATGAGTTGATGCGGCCAACGTGACGGGGCCGGTACAATCATGGAACGCCGCGCTGATATGCCACGCATCGGCCATCGCCGCCACCTTGCGTGCTTCGGTAATGCCACCGCACCAGGCGATGTCCATGATCACCATTCCTGCCCCCTGGCGTTGGAGGAGATCCTTGTATTGGGCCTTTCCGCCTAAGGTCTCACCAGTGGCGATCGGAATGTTTGTCGATGCCTGAACTTCCTGCAAGCTCTCAATCTGGTCCATGAAAACAGGATCCTCGATCCATAACGGATTGAATTCCGCCAACGCAGAACAGATCTTTTTGGCCATCGGGAGGTTCCAGAACGCATGCAGTTCGCACATGATATCCATCCTGTCGCCGACAGCGTCGCGGATCTTCGCGAAAGGTTCCAGCGCCTTCGTCAGGTCGTGAGCGGAGATATAGGTTCCTTTGGATTCCTCTGCAGCGAAATCGAAAGGCCAGATCTTCATCCCGGTGATACCCATTTCCAACAGGCTCAGCGCCAGCTCATCCGCCCTGTTGAGAAACGCGTCGAGATCCTCATAGGGCTTCTCTTTTTGCAGACGTTTCAGGCTAAAGCTCTCAGTGCCCTGGACGGGAGCAGAACGCACATACTCGTAA
Organism: Fuerstiella sp.; assembly: GCA_024230215.1. Taxonomy (GTDB): domain Bacteria; phylum Planctomycetota; class Planctomycetia; order Planctomycetales; family Planctomycetaceae; genus Fuerstiella. The sequence goes on from JAAERP010000181.1 coordinate 1,069, forward strand.
CCTGCGCAGGTATTGTAGATACGAATGTCGTCCCGAACCGCACCGCCAAGCATCTGATGTATCGGCTGGCCAGTGGATTGTCCCCACAGATCCCACAGCGCGATGTCAACAGCAGAACGGCCCCTCTGCTCGGCACTCGAACCGTTGAAGCCAACATAGCCCGTCATGTTGTGCGTGTGCTTTTCCAGTAGACGCGGATCTTCGCCCAACAGATAGGGAGCGATGATTCCGTGAATATGCCCTTCCGCAGAAGCGGGCCCGTAGAAAGTCTCGCCCAGGCCGATCGAACCCTGATCGGTGTGGACATGCACCCACAGCATGTTCGGGAATTCATCCAGTCGGATGGTCTCAATTGCAGTGATCTTCAATTCATCGTTCCCTTTTTCTTGGCAGATGGGAGACCGGTCTCCACAAACACAACTGAGTCCACGAGCCGGAATAGAGCGGTCCCTCGCTTACCCATCTGGTTACCAGGGAATCCGTTTTTCAACTGAGCGTTAGATCAAGGGCCGGCCAATCCTGACTGGAATGAGGCGGCAGCGTCTTCGGCCGAGACGGTGCAGTTGAAGATGCGAAGGTTCGCGATTTTTCCATGAACCTGATACTGCGAGCCAGGATTACTGTATTGTCCGATCGTTAATGGGCCGGGCCATTTTCGACGAGAGGCGTCGCCCGATTTTTCTGCTACGAGCGTACCGTCCTGGTAAAGCCGGGTGGTCTGCCCGTCGAACGTTCCCAGCATATGGGTCCAGCGTCCAACGGCCGGGTGACCACCGTCGCAATTGATGCCGCCAACATGCCAGCGCCATCCAGAACCGATTCGCTGAAGAAACCATCCCGCGTCATTCCAACGGCCACAGCTGACAACAACAGGCATCTGACCGTCCGCGTTCAGGTTCACCCAACACTCGACCGACAGAGAGTGATCCAGATCAAACGTCTGCTGGTGTGCGAAGGTGGTGTGTCCGCCTTCTGACAGATCGAGTGATTGTGTTGCGATACGCGATCTGGCATGCAGCGTCCCGTGAACGACGTTGCCAGAATGCAGGTCGGCGTCCGCATCATTCGTGAACGCGGCGACGAACAGTGCCTCTGTGATTTCCGGTAGCGCCCCCGCCTGAGCCGTCCCTGAAAGAGAACTCTGGATGCCACGGCGGCTCACGGCTCGCACCGCATAGGTGTACTCGATGCCCAATTTTGCCGAATCATCCCGGTATTGCAGCGCCGCCGTTGGTTCACTCGTCAGCCGTTCAAACTGATCGGCTCCCGGCGTCCCTCGATAGACGTGGTACCGCAGACTGATCGGGCTGTCGTCGCTCCATTGCAGTTCAACGCGTCCCGGGACTGCGATCGCCGAAAGGTTCCCTGGCGGGGGCGGCATTGCAGGCCTGGGAACGATCAACGAAACGCGAATCGGCCGGCTGCTTTGTTGCAGCGACTTCAGAATCAGAGCATAGTGTTGCTCACCCACCGGCGCGCTGTCGTCCACATAGTCAGACAGAAGCGTGTTGGTTAAGAGTGTGTCGGTGTTCGGTGTGAAGTCTTTCTTCGCGCTGCGGTGGATTGCCATGCTGAGCCCGATCGTGTCGGCCGAATGATTCCATTGCAGATGAACTCGGCCATATTCGTCCAGCGACGCTCTCATCTGGGGTGTCTGCGTGGGCAACTCGGGCGGAATGAACATGCGGCATTCCCCAACGATTGGCTCAGCGCCAGGCATGTCGATCCGAGGAGTTGCCAGAACGAGTTTCCGGCCTCGACGAATGATGGCGAGCATCGCCTTGTAGTGAGGATTGTCTGTGGACGCGAAGCTCACATGCGGCTGGCCTCCTTCTTTGATCGGTGGCATGGGACTTGGAGCAAATTCGGAGAGAGGCTTGACGGCATGCGCGTACCCCTGGACCAGTAGCCGAGTCCGCTGACGCCTGGGGTCCATCGAGTGATTTCGGCAGATGGCCAGGCCCGGTCCGTCACCCCCCGCTTTCATCGGTGCCCTGAGTATTCGGCTCAACTCCGGCGACTGCAGATTGAACCAATCGCTGCCCACGGTTTTGTCATGACATTCGGCGCAGCCCGCCCCGGCCATTGTCGACGCCAACTCAGCTCGCAAGCCATCCCAATCCGGCAGACCATACCCGTGCTCGGTGTAGTGCCATGTGCCGGAGTAGAGTCCGTTGCTGTCGATCCAGGCCATGATGAGGTCTCGCTCTTTTTCGTCGAGGCCCTCGATCATACCCTCGTGCCCGCTCATGATGACGTCAGCCAACGGTGCGACGCCGGAGCCGTGGCTGCGCGGCGGTTTCAGAGGCGCGGACCAGTATGCCGTTCCATTCATCGTGTCGATGCCGGCGATCCAGTGCGCCGTCAACTGCGATTCTCTCCGGTCGACAAGGTTCTCATAGCTGATGTTGAAGTGCTTGGTCCATCCGCCAGAAAGATCCAACCGCGCCGCGAAACCCTTTTCACCGCCATGACAGGAGACACAATGCTCGTCCCAGATGGGCTGTATCATCGAAGGATAATCCATGTAGCCGGTTCCCCACGACTCGGCCACCAGGTCCCTGGGTCCTCCGTCAGGGACCTTGGGCATCGCATAGGTGGGAGTGGATACGTTTGACTTCCTCTCATGGCACCCGATGCAGGAACGTGTTGTCCCGGGAGCAGCCTGAATGAAGGTTCGCATGCTCTGAATCAGGCGTTTGTCATTGTCCAACACCTGGAAGTAAAGAGCCCGCCCGGAGGGAGCGTTGAAGTAGACCGAGCCGTCTTCGTTGACGGGCGTGAGACCGTGGAAGATCTTCGTTGAAAAAGAGAGTGACGCACTCACCAGAAATGTCTGGTTGAATGGATTCTTCGTGCCTGGACTGGCACTGATGCGAGACGTTTCTTCGACCACTCGCAACCACTTTGCTTCGCCCCGTTCGATCCCCTCAAGCCCTTCGTAAACATCCATCACAAGAAAGGCGCCGGTCTTCTTGCTGCGATCGACGAATTCCGGAATCACGCGCGGCAGTGGTCGGGCCTTGACCAGCATGGGCGAGTGAAGGCAGATATCGGGTTCCGAGAGCAGTACCATGCGGTTTCCGTCACGATCCATCATCTCGATCGCATTGCGTTCACCCTTCGATCGTCCACTGAAAATGACCGTATCGCGATCCAGGGGGTACGGCTCGCAGGAGTTTCCGCGATCGAAATCCGGCTGGTCGTGGTGCTCGAAATTGAACAAAGCCGCCTGACCATTCTTGCCCTTCTTCGGATCGATGAACGCGATTGAGCCGCGTGGCGGCGCGTTGTGCTTGGCCAGAGTCACAGCGATCAAGCCGGAGTCTGGTACCGCTCGGGCATCCAGTATTGCCTCGGGCAGGACCATGTTGTTGGCGAAGACTGCGGTCTCCTCTGATCCGTCCGGATGGGTTGACCACAGAGCCTGCATCGTCAGCGCGTTCTTGTCGACATACTCCCATCTCCCAAACAGAACACGGCCATCAGGCAGGACCGATGGATCGAATTCGTTTTCAGAGTTGACCGAGATCGCATGAATATCGCTTCCATCGGCTTCCATGACGTGCAGAATCGCGACGCCCGTGTTGTTGCACGGTACCAGTCCCGCCGGACGCGTCGAAAGAAAGACAATGCGTCCGTTCGGAAGATATGACGGTGCGAGGTCGTGCATGCCTTTCGCTCGACCCTTGTTGTGCGATACGAGCCCTGAAGGATCCGAGACCATCCGCAGTCCTTTGCCATCAATACCGATCTCGTAGATCTTCGTGCAACCCTCGGGTTCGTTCTTGTAGCAGAACAGAAGCCGCTTGCCGTCCCAGGATATCTCAGGATGCGTATAGACTCCGTTGCCGAGGGTCCCCGGCGTCGTCGCATCAATAACGGGCCGAATCGACCACTGAGACCGCGGTGCCGAGGGGTTCTCCAGAACATAGATCCCACCACCGCCGGGAGGCCACTTGTAGAAGGCGTCGTAGATGTGAATGCCCTGGTAAGAGTGCCGCTTCACAAACAACAGCGGGGCGTCAAGCAGGGACAACATTTTCGCCTCGCTCGCAGTGGCCCCCTGAACATCCGCCTTCTCGGCCGCCCGCGCTGGCTCGGTGCCGTCTGCGCCAAGGAGCAATAGGAACGCCACTGCTGCGAAACCGCGCCAGGCCCGCTCGGACAGACGACGGCTCTTCTCAGGAATTGATTCGTTCATGACGACGGGACTTTCTCGCACTCCACTTCGCAAACTGGAAATGCCTCCGCCAACCCACAGAACCTGGATTGGCGTTGGCCGCCGAAATAACATGTCGCAGACATAACAAGTCGCAAGCACCGACACGTTGCAATAACGCGGACCCTCCGCAACCTATACTGTATTAACTGGGTCTAGTTTACGGCAAGGCTGTCATGGAAGCCAACCCGCGGGCGCCAGAAAGTGGCATCCTCTCGTGCCTTCCGTCCGGAATGCTCGCAATACTGAACCTATATCTGAATAGTTACGTATGTGCGTACGGCAACGGCGTTATCTGGCCGCTGCTGAGTAGTTGCGACGACGCCCGAATGGGATGCAGGGAAGGGCGTCCCTGCGCACCGAAAGAGAGTCTCTCAATCGTCCACGAACGATGGGATGTGGCCAGCGACCAGTCTGTAATCGCTGAGACATACGCATCCACCTTCCGCAAGCGTTCTGCTCATGATTCTCCGGCTGAGTTTGGGTCACCTGGACCCCAGCGGCCAGCGGCGCTTGTGGGCGCCGTGCCAGTTCAGTCACATTTCAATTTGACTGGTTGCTAAGCTGCAGTTCCTTCGATCGAGTTTCTACTTTGGCAGTACTTTGGCAGTACGAATTGGGCGTCCTGGCTCCAGGAGAATGACCCATCAGACGGACGCAGAGTGAATTGCGAATGCCCTGTCATTGACAATCACAATCGCACTCCTAAACTGGACAATTGGATCCAATTATATGATACGTGGGCGAATCAATTCGACCACGGGTATCTACACCACCCGATGAACCTGATATCACTGACATCCCAG
>JAAERP010000182.1 GCA_024230215.1 Fuerstiella sp.
TGCGTTTCCCTGCCGCGAAGCGGCATAAGCACTTAGCCATAGGCGTCAGCCCATGGAATATCCACGACACAAACACACAGCCGTGAAACGGCCACAGCAATCGCAACACGACCAATGCTGTCGCCGTTTCACGGCGGACAATAATGGTGGCACGTAACCACGGTCCCTCCGGGACCAGACACAATTAACAACGCAGCGTCAAAAACTCGCAAAACCGTTACCAGACAATACACAATGACAACTTCACTCAATTTTCTGAAACGAATCATTTCGCGGCACACATCAACCTGCCGACGACGTGGTCTACGTAAAAAGTATCGCATGCGGCCTGCGATGGAGCTGTTGGAGCAACGAACATTGCTGACCATGTTGTCGTGGGATGGCGGAGCTGACGGTGCCGGTACCAGTTGGCATCAGCCGGAAAACTGGGTTGGTGACGCGTTACCTGGAGCTTCGGACGGCGTGAAAATTGGCGCCGATTTCCGAGGAATCGTCGCCAGCGGAAACGTTTCCGTCAGAAGTGTTACAAGCGACTCACCCATCCAGATCAGCGGGCCACCTTCTCAGTGGCAGAACATTCGACTGTTGCTGAGCTGGTGATCACCCGCGGCACGCTGACCGGCGATGGCGACGTTACGGTAACGGACACGCTGAATTGGTCGTCGGGATATATGCTGGGTGCTGGCAGGACAGTGCTGGCATCGGGCAGCAGTGGGACAATTTCCGGGGGCGGGAACAAGTATCTTGGGCGAACACTTCAGAACGCCGGGACCATTGACTACTCGGGAACCACGTTGATTTTGGGGCCGGAGGAGGGCTCGACAGGAGTCATCGACAATCTTGCGACAGCTCAGTTCAGCGTCACCGGCGATGGGGGCCTTGGCACCACCTACGGCGGCACATTTAACAACGCCGGTACCTTCACAAAAACCGGCGACGGAACAACCACGAAATTCATCGGCGTTCCGTTTAACAACACCGGCACGGCGAATGTGCAGAGTGGGTCGTTGCAGTTGTCCGGTGGCGGCACGTCCAGCGGCCGTTTCGATGCCAATGCCACGACTACTCTTGGCTTCGGCGGTACCTACAACCTTGACGCAGCTTCCGACATCGTGAGTGCCGCCACGGTCCAATTCACGCTCGGCACGACGACAGTGAATGGTGGCTATGCGGCCAAACGCATCGAGATTTACGGTGCCGAAGTCACGTTTAACACGGGTTTCTCCGTTGCGGCCCTTGAGATGGTCCGCGGTGTGCTGGACGTCGATGGTGATGTCACGGTGGCTGACACGCTGAGTTGGTCGGGTGGCACAATGATCGGCGCAGGGAAAACGGTGCTCGCCTCAGGCGGCAGGGGGACAATTTCCGGTGGCTGGAACAAGTATCTGGGCCGAACTCTGCAGAACGCCGGTACGATCGACTACTCAGCGTCGGCGTTCTATTTTGGACCGATTTCGGGCGAAACCGGTAACTTTGATAATCTGTCGACCGGGCAGTTCAACGTCACTGGTGCGGGGGATCTCCGTAATTACACCGTCGGTGCCCATGCCTTCAACAACGTCGGCACGTTCACCAAGTCCGGCGACGGAACGACGACCAAAGTCGTCGGTGTCGCGTTTAACAGCACGGGCACTGTCCAGGTGCCGGCGGGGACTCTTGATTTGAACGGTTCAATCACGTTCGACGGCGACCACCATTTTGCAAGCCACCACCGAGGGACGATCGTGATCGACGGTGACTTGCTGGGAAGCACGCAGAACGTTGATCTGTTTTCTCCGCAGGGAACAACGCGATTGAACGGAGCAGGAAGTTCCACTTCGCCCGACCTGCTGGAAGTCATGGCACAGGACCTGGGCTCGGTGCCCGCGGGATATTTCGACAATTATGCTTACGGCAGGCTCGTCCTGGCAGACAGTTCCTACGTCCAGCTGGTCGACGCCGCAGACAACGCGACGGGGGCCGATACCGAGGCCTTGTACGCGAACGAACTCATCATGGCCGCGGGAACGACGCTGGACCTTAACGGCCACAACGTCTATGTGCGTGCGGCCCAGCTTGACGGAACGGTCGTTGGAGGATCCGTCCAGGTTCTTCCTGACGGTGGCCCTGTTCCGCTCAATAGGATCATGTCCGGCAACATTGAGACAACCGCGCAAACAGACGAGTGGACGTTTCTGGCCAGGGCCGGGCAAAGCGTGACGGTGTTGGTGGACACGGGCATCGGCAGTCAGCCGCAACCCCTACAACCGAACCTGAACTATGCCGAAGTCCGGCTCTTCGATGCGGAAAACAGTCTGGTTGCTACCGGAAGCAACGCCGCTAAGGGAGATGCCGCGTCGCTGCTCGGAATTCAGCTTCCGACCGCCGGCACTCATCGGCTTGAGGTGTCGTCGCAACCTGGCAGCACCGGAAACTATTCCCTGAGTGTTTGGGATGCCACGGTGGACGATCATCCTATGGTTTTCGGTGACCGGAATATTGGCCAGATCGAGACGGCGTACAGCGTCGACCTCTGGACGTTTTCCGCCCTGGAGAACCAACAGATCCAATTCGATTGGATCAACACATCGAACCCGGAGATTCGATTCGGTTTGACGGGACCAAATGGCTGGATTGGTTTCGATGGTCTTGGCGCGGACTCCTCGCTGGTCACGCTTCCGTATTCGGGCACTTATGTACTGGAGGCCTATTCCACGGGCTTCCGCGGAGGCAGCTATGCCTTCAGCATTGAAGAGACTTCGCTGACCGAATTGACGTTGGGCTCCGCCCATATGGGGACTTTTGTCAACAGCGGACAGGCACAGCTTTTCCACGTGGCTATGCCCGACAAAAGTAATCGAATCGTATCTTTGGACGACACCTCGGACGCCAACCGCAACGAACTGTACGTCAAGCTGGGCTCTCCGCCGACGCGGTCCGACTACGACTATCGTTTTGGCACAATGGCCTCCGCGGATCAGGAGATCCTGGCGCCGCTGGTGCCCGCGGGAGACTGGCACATTCTGGTCTACAACGAGGCTGTGACCGAACCGAGTGACTACTCGTTAGTGGTCACCAACAACGACTTTGTCATAAGGGATGTAGCGCCCGACTTTCACGGCGACAGCGAGGACGTCGTGATGACGCTCACGGGCATTGGCTTTAGCAACAACAGCATCGTCGAACTGATCGCCGGCGATGGGACCGTTTACGCAGGCACGCCCGGTGAGATTGCCACTTCCAATCGGATCACTGCCACCTTTGCCGCCGGAACAGTTCCTCCGGGTGTTTACTCGGTAAGAACGACTAATCCGGGCACCGATCCAATACTCATGATCGATGCCTTCGAGATGATTGACGGCGGCGAGGCACGACTTGAGACGAACCTTGTGCTTCCCGCTTTTGTCGGGTTCCACTCTCTGGCCACGCTCTATATCGAGTATTCCAATACAGGCACGGTTGCGATGCCGGCCCCGGTGTTGGTCCTGACAAGTTCTCCCCCATCCATCCTGACGCTCGATAAGTCGAAAGTCGTTCGAGGATTCTATACTTACGGTCAGCCCGACGGATTTAGTGACACGCTGCAATTCCTCGGCAGTGGAGTGGCGCCGGGAATACTGAATCCTGGCGAATCTTTGCGAGTGCCGGTCTACTACGCTGGACAGCTGGAACCGCGGATGGGATCGTCGGTCACTTTCGAACTGGGCCTGGTGACCACCGGCAATGATGCATTTACGTTGTGGAACAATGAACCCACCAAGGACTTCTCCCTCCGGCTGAACTATATTGATTCGCAGCTCGACGATTCCTTATCCGACAATATTGGGGCTATATCACGAGCTCGGGTCTCCGCCAACTTGTGGCATCAATTCGGCGGACGAGAAGAAATTTTGAAGGTCTTAGTTTCGGTCGGCCGACGGGAAATTGAAGTAGATAAGAGCCTGCGTGTCCTGAATTCCGGCGACTATGCCGCAACGCTGGCCGAGAACGCCTCGTACCTTGCTGAGCTCGGCTTGAACATTGTTGACGCAGGCAGTCTATGGGGTTTCGAGGTCCAGCAAGCCAATGGCCTCAACCCGATTTCCGAGCTCGGTACAGTCACAGACGCTTATGTGCCCGCACCAGGACTTCCGCTGACCTTTTCCCGAAGCTATGACCTGTCTCTTTTCGGCAAATACAAAGGAGGCAAATACAAAGAAGATTCGCTGGGGCACGGCTGGACACACAATTGGGACAGTTCCCTCACCGTCGAGGATGACGGAACGGTTGTGATCAACGGTCCGGGCGTTGCCCAACGGCGATTCCAACCGGATATTCGTGGTGGCTATTTATCGGCCGCCGGTGACCTAGCCAGTTTGGTGGAGGTTGACGGTGGTTTTGTACTGCGCGAGTTCAATGGCCTTCGGACCCGATTCCAGAACGATGGCAAGCTGACCTCCGTCGAAGACACGAACGGGAACCGAATTACCGCCGACTACACCGAGGACCTTCTCACGAGCCTGACACATTCATCGGGCCAGTTTCTGCACATCGCGTACGACACCGGAGGTTTTATCGAACGTGTCACCGATTCGCACGGCCGCGAAACGTTGTATCAGCTTCAGGAAGAGCTTTTCCAATACGTCCACGGCCATTCGCCGGTGACATTTGTGCACCGTCTGGTCGCGGTGGTCGACTCTGACGGCCATAAGACGAAATACGTCTACGCTTTGGATGGGCCTCTGATCTCGATCGAACGTGCCGGGGAAGTCAATGAGCACTTCTCCTACGATGAACGCGACCGACTGACAGGCATCGCGTCTGAACGAGATTCCACGACTGGCGAACTCATCGACGCGGTCACTTTCTCCTACAACTCCACCGGAAAGGTTATCGCCACCGATCCGACAGGATTCAAAACCGAATTCTTCTATGACCATCGAGGCCAGTTGGCCGCCCAACGAGACGACTTTGGGAATTTCGTTCAGGTCACCTACGACGACAATGGAACCCCGATAGCCACCACCGATGCCACGGGGCAGACATCCCTGCTGAAATACGACAACGCGGGCAACCTTATCCTGTCCACGGATCCGCTCGGAAACATAACACGCTTCGCGTACACGACGGAACCCAATCGATTGAGCCGTCTGGAGGATGCGAACAAGAACAGCATGAACTTCAACCACGATGAGTTCGGAAACGTCGTCTCGATCGTCCGCGCCGACAACACCAGCCAGACGTATTCTCATGATGCGTTGGGCAACCTGACCCTGGCCACGAACCGCAGGAATGATCCGATCGCCTTCGTGTATGATTCTTCGGGACGCGTCACATTGACGACATATCCCGATGGCTCCACTGAGCAATTCGAATACGATCCGGGGAATGGCAATCTGGTTGCGGTGACCGACTCCAGCGGCACGACCTCACTGCAATACAATTCGCCGCAGAGCGAAAGTTCACTGACAGAAATTACGTACCCCACCGGCAGAGTCCTGCAGTATGCCTACGATTCGGCCGGGCGACGTACGCAAATGGTCGATGCCGACGGCAACACCGTTAACTACTTTTTCGATGCCCGAGGACAGCTTGAACGACTTGAAGATGGGACCGGCGCGACGATCGTCTCCTACGCGTTCGATGCGGCCGGACGACTTGAACGGCAGGATGCCGGAAACGGAACCTACACCACCTACCAGTACGATGACGCGCAGTTGTCGCATTTGGTGAATTATGCTTCCGACGGATCGGTCAATTCACGGTTCGACTACACCTATGACCTACTGGGCCGACGCGCCGCCAGCGACACGATTGAAGGCGTGTGGACCTACGAGTACGACGCCATCGATCAGTTGACACATGCCGTCTTCGACTCGAACGACCCGGCAGCCATTCCCGACCAGGATCTCGCCTACGTCTACGACGCAGTCGGCAACCGCATTCATACACTCGAAAACGGAGTCGCCACCGACTACGCGCCGAATGAAATGAATCAGTATGACACGGTCGGAACGGCCGTCTACGCTTATGACGCAGACGGAAACTTGGCCCGTACCACCGACGACGGCAAAGCCACAACGTTTACCTACGACGCACGGAACCGGTTGGTCGGCGTGACATCCACCGACGGTACCTGGGTCTACGAGTACGATGCCTTCGGCAACCGCATTGCCTCTAAGCACAATGGTGAGCGAACCGAGTACCTGATCGATCCCTTTGGACTGGGCAACGTCGTGGCCGAATACGACGATGCGGGAACGCCGAACCACCGCTACACTCATGGGTTGGGTCTGGTCAACAGCATCGATACAGCGGGACAGCAATACTTCTACGACTATGACGCCATCGGTTCGACCGTTGGACTGTCCGACGTCACCGGACAATACGTCAACCAATATTCAACGCTGCCCTTTGGCGGAGACCTCAGTTCAATCGAAGCGATCGACAACCCGTTTCAGTTCGTCGGTCAGTGGGGCGTGATGCACGAAGACAACGGCCTGGAATTCATGCGAGCGAGGTTTTACGACACCGATTCGGGACGGTTTGTGAGTGAGGACCCGATCGGGCTGAAGGGCGGGCAAGTTAATCTGTATGGATATGTTGGAAACAATTCCACATCTTTAATCGACGCAAGTGGATTGATTCCCTTGAGCGACGACGACTTGAAAAATGGTGAGACCGCTGCATATATTGGATGCTACATCTCCCAAGACATTCTTGATGTGCCAGCCTGTTGGGAAAATCCTGACTTTGCCCCCTGGGGCGACGAACCACCGTCGGCGGCAGCCACACAATGGCCACCTCTTGTCTTCGCACCAGACGTGCTTGAGATGCTTGAGGCTCCGTTCGATCCTTTTCAGATAGACCCATGTAGGAATGGTTGTTTTGCGCCGGATCTCAAGAAATCGCCTATCAGCAATGGATCAAGCGGCACGGTCGCCTCCAATGATCCCAATCAGAAGATAGGCCCGGGCGGATTTGGTGACGCGGGGTACGTCCAGCCGGATAGCCTGTTTGCCTATCGGGTCGATTTTGAGAACGATGCTAAAGCCACCGCACCTGCCCAGCGAGTCGACATCACCGACCAACTCAGCACGGATCTCGACTGGGCGACGCTGGAATTCACCTCGATTGGCTTTGGCGATACTGTAATTCCAGTTCCCGCCGGCAGCCAGTACTTCCGCACCACAGTCGATCTGAACGCCAACGACATGGACTTTGAGGTCGATGTTGAATTGAATTTCCATTCTGAGACGGGGCTGATCGACGTCGCCTTCCAGTCGATTGATCCCGCAACCAGCCTCCCGCCGGATGTGTTAACGGGCTTTCTACCGCCGGAAGACGAAACAGGACGTGGCCAGGGTTACTTCAGCTATATCATCGATGCAAAGGCAGATCTTGTCACAGGAACCGAGATTCGAAACATCGCGATAATCGTATTTGACCGAGGCGAAGTGATCGCCACGAATCAAATCGATCCTCATGACCCAAGCCAGGGCACCGACCCGGCCAAAGAAGCGCTCAATACGATCGACGCCGATACGCCAGACAGCAACGTGTTGCCGCTGGCATCACTGACTGCGGGCAATCAGATCCTGGTGGAATGGACGGGCGATGACGGCGATGGCTCCGGAGTGACCGCGTGGAACATCTACGTTGCCGACAACGACGCCCCGTTTCAGCTCTGGCTTGCAGCCACGCCCGATTCCACCGCCCGATACGACGGTGTCACGGGGCATAAGTATCAGTTCTACAGCGTTGCCATCGACGGTGTCGGTCACACAGAGGAGGCAGCGACCACCTTCGACGCGGAAACAACCGTCGTTGACGCGAGCTTTACTGTCACGGAAACGGACGGCAACACGGTCGTTACTGAATCCGGTTCAACAGACACCTTCGCTGTTGTGCTGGACGGTCCGCCGCTGGACGATGTGGTGCTTAATGTGTCGAGCGCCGATTCGAGCGAAGCGTCCGTCACTCCGGCAACGTTGGTTTTCACCTCAACAAATTGGGACATCGCCCAGACGGTGACGGTCACCGAAATCATCGACGGCGTGGTCGACGGTGACCAGACCACCAACATCGTTGTCTCGGTGGATGCCGCCAGTAGCCATAACGCCTTTGACGAGTCGCCGGATCAGACCGTCACTGTTACAACATCGGACATTGACGGCATTGCCCGGAATCCCGGCAACATTGACGGTGATGAAGACTTCGACGCCAACGATTCCTTTCTGATTCACCTGATGAAACTGTCCGGGACGGATGCTCAGATCGATCAGTCAAAGGGCAGTAGTCCGTTGTCCGCTGCAGAGATTCGAGAAGCCTGCAACCAACTTGGTTCGACGGGGGACGTCGATGGCGATCAGGACTTCGACGCCAACGATTCCTTTCTGATTCACCTGGTGATGCTGTCAGGGACGGATGCGCAGATTGGTCAGTCCAAGGGTAGTAGTTCGCTGTCGGCCGCAGAGATTCGTGCCAATGTCAATGCCCTTGGCGGTGGGGCCGCGACCCAATCGGTTGCCGTGAGTTCTCAGGTGCTGCAGCCCGTGGTGGCGGGTGTGCCGAAAAGTAACGACGCCCGTTTCATTCCAACGCCCCAATTAAACAGTCTATCACCGTCGCCCGACTCGCCGGAAAGATTTCTGTTTCCAAATGTCGGTTCTGACGAGCAGTTAGAATCAACCGTTCTGCTTGATGCCTGGCAGCCGGAGTCTGCGTCTGAATTTGAAGGGGCAGAATTTCGGCGGTGGATCGACGCAATTTGAATACGGGGCTGACTGTCAGCGAAAAGACACGATTGGCAGTGTCGAGAATCTGAGACTCGGCGGCAAATCCGTGCGTTTGAAGGGCTCACAGCGTTTCACGCTGACTTGTGGCCGTGAAGAACGCTTTTGAATAGCAGTTTCGTTACTCCCACGAGCCAGTATCGTTCACAAAAATAGGTGAACTGCATCCAGGACAGGCAGCTGGGACACTGACCGACGTTGTGTGGTGCAGGACCTCCTTTCTGCCACGAAGTGGCCGTGCAAAGCGAAAAGCGGCGAAGAAAGAGGGAGAACTGTGGACATACGCCGAAGCCCCACCACACGGCACTGCTGTAAACCAGTCTTTATCGGCGTCTGCTCAATAGTTCATGCCAGTTGTGAAGGTAATGATGGCTCCTTCAGCATAATTGAACGCCAACCGAACCTCATTTGCGACAGATAGTCTGTAGAGTAGTGCTTTGTCACAGCCAGGTTTTAGGGTTGGCGAGGAAAACGGGGTCAGGTACCAAAAACCGGAACGGCCCAAAGGGTGCTTTGCATTCTTGGTACCTGACCCCCTTTTCCGGGGAATGCTTCCACCCTGACTTTTGCCTGTGACA
>JAAERP010000183.1 GCA_024230215.1 Fuerstiella sp.
CCAACAACGAAATGCGGACCGCCGGGTCCAACGGATTCAGCAGCAGCGTCCTGATGAAATCTTTTCTCGCCTTTCGATACTCTTCTGCGTTCTGCGTGGGCAATAAACAATCGGAAAACGAAGCAGGTCCGTCAGCACCATAAGCAGCGTGTCTCACTGTTTTCATCGCCAACCAACTCGCATGGGAATCGACGGTGGCTGGCTGCAGCCCAAACATTCGCTCAGCCCCCAAATGTTGTTGTTCAGCAATCCTGAATTCACCAACCGCTTTCCAGATCAACGAATTATTTGGGTTCGCGGTTGCCAGCTTTTCCAACCGCGTCAAGCGATCGGATAAACCCGGCACATCAACGAGCAAGTGCTGCTTACGCTCCCGCCGCAGCCAACTCGTTTCGTCTTGCGCAACCGACGCAACGTGCAACTCTTTTGCCGACATGCCCAGCCCGACAGTAACGACAGCTAACGAGACCGGCCCTGAAAACTGCCTGCAAAAACGGATACCGCGTGACCTGCGAATTCCAGCAAATAGCGTGACACCGGAATGACCCTGCAATTGCCCCTCACGATCATCATTGTTTACGCTTGACGATTCCGTCCTC
>JAAERP010000184.1 GCA_024230215.1 Fuerstiella sp.
AAATCATGCAGGTCAACCGCAGGGCACAGAATCTGGCTTGATCACCAGCTCTGGGCAAACGTCCCGAACATCCGTTTGCCATGTCCTGTTTTTTTTCAAATTCAGATTGTTCAACGCATTACGGGAGTGCATCTGCAAATGCACGTTTCAAACAAAGCTGGGCAGAGCCAGCACGAATTACTGGAGCTACTTTTCAGCGGGCTACCAGACAGCAGCGGCAACATCGTTCTTTGTGACGAAGCTAATCGTGTCGCAGGACAGTTCTCGCCGTCTCAGGTCGATGACATTCAGGCATTGGCAGAGGGCAACAACAGTCAATACTTTCGAGTCTGCTTGATGGACGACACTGTCATCGGCAACAAGCAAGGCGGGAAGAGCACAGCGACAACAATCGTTTGCCTGCCACTCGATGTTGACTGCAGCAAGCCGGGTCACGTGAGCCGAGACGATGCGTTCGACGTCTTGACTGGCATGGACGATCCGCCTTCGATCATCGTGAACAGCAAAGGAAAGGACGGCGGCTTTCACGCCTACTGGTTGCTCGACTCTCCTGTCACCTTCTCGGCGTCACAGACCGTAGAAGATGCACAAGCGAGACTTGATGGCCTTGCTGATCGCGTGCGAACACTCTTGGCAAAGAAGCCGTGCACTCCTGACGACAAAGGAAACTACATCGTCCTCGATGCAGGTCAGACTCTGTATCGACTGATGCGTCCAACTGGGACCACTAGAGATAACGGCAATTCCGTGTCTATCGAGTGGCAGTCAGACAGGGCGTATAACCTCTCGGACTTTGAGCCTGCCTCAGTTGCTGAACCAACAATTACAACGTCACAGGAGCCGTCTCTGGCCTCTGTAAGCGATCTGAGCTACAGCAACGGAACCGAGACGGTTGACGACTTCAACAGTCAGTGGTCATCGGTCGAGCACATAGTTGCAGTGATGCAATCTCAGGGCCATCAGGTCTGGAAAGCTGG
>JAAERP010000185.1 GCA_024230215.1 Fuerstiella sp.
GAGGTCAGGGCGCCTGATCCAAGCAGCATACGCCGGTGATCGGACGATTCGTGAAGTGGCCGACGATGTCGGTCAATCTGCGACTGCGTTTTATAAGACGCTCAATCGGATACGTGAGAAGCTCCGCCAGTGTGTTCAACAGCGTCTGGATGCAATGTAACGGCAGAAATTTCAAAGATTATGATATTTCTGCGGGCAATCTCCCGGCGACCGGGAGTCTGTTTGTATGGATAATCATCATCTGAACGAACTTACGCTGGCCCACCTCGACGGATGCATCTCGGACAGCGAATTCGCTGAGTTGCAGCAATTGCTGGAGTCAGATGCCGCCGCGCGTTCGCGATACGTGGAGCTGGCCCGGCTTGACGCAGAACTGCGGGAATCCGACGGTGCGGTAGACGAACCTGCGGATGAACGAATGTCGCAGGTATCAAACTGGTCTCGCATGCCACGGGTTGCTCAGGCGATGGTCATTGCTGCCGCTGTTCTGGTTCTGATGATACCGGCATGGATGCTGGTTGGGCCTGACAGGCCGGTTGGCAATCAGGTTGCTGACACGACGGATTCACCTCCGTCAAAGCCTGTGCGTAGTATCGCAGTAATATCCGCCGAAGCGGATGCCGTGTGGAAAACAAGTCGTGGCAAACGAATTGGCAGAGGCACCGCACTTGAGCCCGGCACGCTGACTCTGGTGGAAGGACTGGCTCAGGTCGACTTCTTTAGCGGCGCTTCCATTACGCTGTCCGGGCCGGCCGAGATTGAATTAAGAAACAAAAAGCTGGCTGTACTCCATCGAGGTCGTGTGCGAGCAGATGTCCCGCCTGCGGCTCGTGGTTTTAAAATTCAAACAGCAGATGTGCAGCTCGAAGATCTTGGCACGAGCTTCGGAATTGTTGCGCGTAACAATGGCAAGTCGAGTGTCATTGTGTTCGACGGTGAAGTTCGTGCAATTGATCGCGGGGGCGAAGAGCTTTCTCTTCTTGAAGGTGACACTGCACACCTCGCGAGAGGAAATGCGTCGAAGTCTTCATCTGACAACCTCGGGACATTCCCTGATATTTCAGCGATCATCGAAAGGTCGAATGGACTCGGCAAGTCGCGCTACGCCCAATGGAAGTCGGTTGCTACCAAGCGACGCAGTGACTCACGTCTAGTCGCTTACTACGACTTTGAAGGATTAGATGATACGTCACGTCGGTTGCCGAATCGGGCGGCCGTCGGAAAAGGCAGCGAACTAGATGGCGGCATTGTTGGTGCTCGTGTGTCCGATGGTCGATGGTCCGGAAAGCCGGCTCTTGATTTCCGTGGCGAAGGTGACCGCGTGCGGTTCAACATCCCGGGCGAATTCGATGCGATGACGCTTTACGCATGGGTTCGCATCGATGCCTTGGACAGAGGCCTGAATTCACTGTTTCTAACCGACCATTACGATCCTGGTGAAATTCACTGGCAACTGTCGGTTCGAGGAGCGTTGCATTTTTCGACAAGCCCTGTTGGTGTTCCGCCGGCTCCAGTCGGTCTGGAAGTCGCAACGAATGAACAGATTCAAGCTGAGAACCGTAGGTTTTTTTCAGATGAATTCTGGAATGCGAGCCAAAGCGGCAATTGGTTCCTTCTGGCAACAACGGTAGATTGTGCAAAACAGCCGAGTGTCATTCACTACATAAACGGCCATTCTGTTGGGTTCAGTGGTGGTCGTAATATGGACCGAGCAATTCCAGAACTACGAATTGGGCGAGCTGATCTTGGTAACTGGACGGACCCAATCTGGGCCAAGGACATTCGTTCCTTAAATGGTCGGATCGATGAATTCGCTATCTATTCGACCGCACTCACTCCGGATGAGATTCTGACGATCTACGAGGAGGGCCGGCCATGAATACGAATTCATATTTCACCTGGAACGATGACACGTGGGGTATCACTCCGTCGACCGTACTGGCTCTCACGCTTTCCCTTGTCCTTGGCACGAAAAGTCTGCTTGCACAGTCACCTATTTCCAGCAGTAACAGATTGCCGATCGAAGTTATTAGCGGGGAATCTCCGTTCGGTGAAAAGGCGCAATGGCAACAGCTTAGCTGCGGACACGCTGGCTGCGAAGGAGCGCAATGGGAGATTCGAAATGACAAGTTGACGCTGATGTATGCTGCCCACCATGATCGGCTGGCGTACCGCTGGACTGAAGCGAATGGACTGACGGTCTGGCGAGATGACTCTCCAGAAGCGACATCATTCAGGCCAGACGGCAAAGGCGGTTACTACGTTGTCGAGCAAACGACGCGACAGCTCGCTCGCTGGGATGCGGACGGAAAGCGAGTCACAATTCTGGCGGATCGATTCGATGGCAAACGCCTCAATCGTCCCAACGATTGTGTTGTCCATGCAGATGGCAGCATCTGGTTCACGGACCCGAACTACCTCTTTAAATCGCGACCCAAAGAACAGCAGGAACTCGACGGTCAGTTTGTTTTTCGATTCGATCCCAAAGATCGTTCTCTTCGCAAGGTCGTTACTGGCCTAACGCTACCCAACGGGATCGCGTTTTCGCCAGACGGAAAGTGGTTGTTCGTGACTGACAGCGCAAGCAACAACCTTTATCGATGGCCAGTCAAAAGTGACAAATCGCTAGGTCAGCGAGAAGTCTTTGCCACGTTCACCGGGATGGGAAACGACGGAATCGCTTTTGATCCACTCGGCCGGCTCTGGTGCTGTACAAAAGGCGGTGTTGTCATCTTGAGTCCGTCTGCCGAGACGCTTGCTCTCATCAAAACGCCCAACAAGCCGACGTCGATTGCATTCGCGCCCGCACCATCGCGTATGGTTTGTGTAACAACACGTGATGCGTGCTATATCACTGAACTGTCAGCGACCAAATCTTCGTTGCCATTATCGGCAGGCATGGCTTTCACCGAAAGAAACGAAACGTCTGAGCAGTTATTCGTGCGACGCATCGTACCGCTTCTGCGTGAGAAATGTCTTGCCTGTCACGGTGACGATGTGGAGGCGAGAGAAGGTGGTCTTGATCTTCGTTC
The DNA here is from genome assembly GCA_024230215.1 of Fuerstiella sp. Taxonomy (GTDB): domain Bacteria; phylum Planctomycetota; class Planctomycetia; order Planctomycetales; family Planctomycetaceae; genus Fuerstiella. Next base: position 3,033 of record JAAERP010000185.1, read on the forward strand.
ATTACAGACGGTTGCCAGGGGTGGTGATAGCGAAGAAGCAGGCGTTATTCCAATGCATCCTGATCGTAGTTCAGTCTACCTGGCAGTCACTCGTAACGACGATGCGTTTTCTGCAATGCCACCGAAAGAGTCAGA
>JAAERP010000186.1 GCA_024230215.1 Fuerstiella sp.
ATTGGGCGACGACCATGATGAAATCGTTCACGTCTGCATCCAGAAGGGGAGGGGGGGGTCAAGGTTCAATCGGCTCTTCCGGCGTCGGGTCGTACGCGATCGCCTTGAGCGCCTCGGCGGCCTGGATCATGCCCTGGGCCTGCGTGATCAGCAGATCGATGTGCGCCTCGTCGAGTGCCGTACGCGGTGCCAATTCCTTGTAGTTATGCGCGAGATCATTCAGACTCGCGCTTGTTCCGCTGAGGTTTTTAGTGATAGATGCGAATTGGTGAATGGTGTTCATGGTGTTGTTGTTCCGTCCCAAGTCGTCCAGTTCTGAACGTCACCGGAAGTGTAATTGTTAAAGAAAAAAACGATGTGATCTCCGTAGCCGCTAGTGTTCCAGGTTGGGCTTCCGCCTGCGTAGGTCGTTTGAGTCATTCCATTCGTCCCTTCGATCGGGATGAATGTCTGTCGACCTGTTTGCAACCCCCCTGCCGTAGCCTCACGCCCTGCGACAATCCAACCGGCAGTATTTGCTTGTCCGTATTGCGAGGTCAGCCCAGCCGTCGCCCATCCAATTGCAAGATAGTTGTATGCGTTTGAGTACTGGTTGTGTCCGCCTTGCGGCCCTCTTTTCCACTGCCCATTAACGCCGGAAATCGTCACGCCACCCGCTGTCGTTCCCTCGGCTTTTCCTGCGAATCTTATTTGCGTCCAATTTGTAGAAGAATCGCCGCCGGTAGGTCCACTGATAGGCCCAGTCGATGCGTTTCCGTCTGGAACAATCCAGTATCCGATACCGCTGTTTGCGCTCATGTAGTCCGACCAGTCGGAACCAGCAGAAACTGGAGCAGGAAAGAAAAGCCAGCGCGGGCTCATTGCGTGAACTCCACGCTAAACACCACATCGGTCGCCGATGAATTCGACGAGATCACCAGCGTGATCGGGTCGTCGGCAGACACGCTCGTGTTACCAAGCAGCGCCGTCGTGCTGCTGGTCGTGACGGAGATCACGCCCACTGTGGCGGTGTCGTTTTTTAGTGTCGCCGTGCAAGTTCCCGCACCGCTTCGAGCGTAGAACGAGGTGATGGTCCTGCCCACTACGACACCTGGATCAGTCGTGTAGGTCTTGTCTGCTGCCGTCTCGATCTGCCCGGTATACGAATCGGTCAGCGCGTTTTCAAGCCCGAGAGCAGTCCGCCCAGCGGCTGCGTCTGTCGCCTTGA
>JAAERP010000187.1 GCA_024230215.1 Fuerstiella sp.
ATGCCAGGCGCACTGCCTGTTGACGGTGCAGCCCCCCGCCTACTTGCAGAGCACGACAGCACACGCATTGTCGGCATGGTCACTGCACGTGAAGAAACCGACGAAGGCATGCTGTTCACAGCTGAGATTGCACGCACCACCGAAGGCAACGACATCGTCGAACTGTTAAAGATGGGCGCATACGACAGTGTGTCAATCGGTATTGAACCCGTTGACGTAGAGCAAGACGGCAGCACCACCGTTGTTAAAGCTGCACGCTGGAAAGAACTCAGCATCGTGGCCGAACCAGCATTCCAGGCTGCCCGCATTACAGAGATCGCTGCAACCGCAGCAGAACCCGACGAACCCGAAACAAACCAACCCGAAGAGGAAACAGAAACAATGACAGAAGAAAACGCAGCGGTCGAAGCAGCAGCCGAAACCGTGCCAACCGCACCAATCGTATACGCACAACCAAAACGGCATTTCGACATGCCATCAGCCAGCGAATACCTCGCTGCCTACCATGTCGGTGGCGAAACCTTTGAAAAGGTAAACACAGCGTTTGTTGAAGCTGCACGCAGCAAGCAGACCGCCATGCAAGCAGCAGCCGGTGACGTAATTACTACCGACACCCCAGGACTGTTGCCAGAGCCTATTGTGGCTCCGGTCTTTGCAGATTTCAACTATGTGCGACCAGTCGTTAACGCTGTTGGTGCACGTGCCATGCCTGACGGCGGTAACAGCAAAACCTTCATTAGGCCAACCTGGACAACTCACACCAGCATTGACGCACAGTCAAGTGAGCTTGCAGCAGTCGCAGCACAAACCCCAGTGATTGCCAGTAACGTCGTGTCGAAATCGACGCTTGCCGGACAGGTCACCCTAAGCGTTCAAGATATTGACTTCACTTCACCGGCAGCGTTGCAAATCATTCTGCAAGACCTCGCTAACGAATACCTAGACAAGTCTGACGACGTTGCAGCCGACGCAATCGTTGCAGGAGCGTCAGCTTCAGGTTCAACCTGGACAGTGACAGCGAACGACCCGACCAGCCTTATTCAGGCGTTGTACGACGCAGC
>JAAERP010000188.1 GCA_024230215.1 Fuerstiella sp.
CTCAAGCAAACAGGAGCAAGGTGGCGAGTCAGACGTGTCAACCGAATGGTCGGACTCTGCGCAAATATGTACAGCAAACAGTGGAATCAATACTGGAAGTCGCTCGTCGCCTGAAATACCGTAATCCTTGAGCGCACCCCAGTTGCGCCACCATTGCGACAACGCTGGTTATTTGCGCTGTTGCTGATACGCTGCGGACCCGCGATACAGTCATTCTGACCAATCTTCACCGGTAGACCCATCATGAAAATCATTCGATACAACGATTCAGCAGACAATATTCGATATGCCGCTCAGCAGGACAATGGATCCTCGCTGGAAATAGACGGCTGTATCTTTGGCGATCATAAAGTCACCGACAAAGTCGCCGATGTTCAGAAACTCCTGGCCCCGGTCGATCCGCCAACGATCCTGTGCATCGGTCTGAACTATCTGTTTCATGCGGAAGAAGGCGGATTGCCGAAACCGAAATGGCCCATCCTGTTCATAAAGTCGCCAACAACTCTGCAGCATCCCGGCGACCCTATTGAAGTTCCGACACACCTGAAGAGCGAAGAGGTTGACTACGAGTGTGAGCTGGCCGTCGTGATCGGAAAAGAATGCAAGAACGTCTCGAAGGCGGATGCTCTGAATTATGTTCTCGGCTACACATGTGGACACGATGTGAGTGCTCGTGACTGGCAGATCAAGTATGGCGGCAGCCAGTGGTGCAAAGGCAAGAACTTCGACACATTCTGTCCACTGGGGCCCTGCCTGGTGACCGCAGACGAAATTCCGAACCCCAATGCGTTGAAGATCAAGACGGTTCTGAACGGGGAAGTCATGCAGGACTGGAACACCGACGACATGATATTTGATGTGCCCACGCTGATTGAATTTCTCAGCGGCAGTACGACTCTGATGCCGGGAACCGTCATCCTGACGGGAACACCACACGGAGTCGGACTGGCTCGCAAGCCACCGGTTTACCTGAAGGACGGCGATTCGGTGACGATCGATATCGAAGGTATCGGACAGCTGACCAATCCCGTGATTGACGAGCCGTAGCAAACGAGCTGATCAACATTTCCTGTTTTCGACCGGTTAGAGCAGTCTACTTATATTGTTGTGGATGATACTGGCTCGTGGGAGCAACCAAACTGCTGGCAAAGCGTCTTTCGCGGCCACAAGTCAGCGTGAAACGCTGTAGCACCAGCTTTGCTGGTGATTATATTCGATGTGGCTGCGCCGCCTGAAACGTCAGATGTGCTTTCACGGCCGGCCATTCGCTGGCGATGATGGAATAGACGCATGTGTCCCGCAGTGTGCCGTCGGCCAGAATCTGGTGACTGCGCAGAATGCCGTCGAGCTTTGCTCCCAGGCGTTCGATGCCCGACCGGCTTTGTCGGTTGAAAAAATGGGTGCAGAATTCGACTGCAATGCAGTCCATTGTCTCAAACGCGTGGGTTAGCATCAGCAGTTTGCAGCGAGTGTTGGTGCCCGTTCGCTGGACGGATTTACGAAGCCACGTTGACCCGATTTCAACCCGCCGGTTGGCGGCATTTGCATTCATGAACGTTGTCATGCCGACGGCTTTGCCTGAAGCCTGTTCGATGATCGCAAATGGCAACATGGATTGCTGTCTGTACAGTTCAAGTCGCCGCTCGATTTCTGCAGCGACATCATTGGGCCCGGGAGCGGACGTATACCACAGCTTCCACAATTCACCGTCATTTGTGGCCTCAACCAGATCATCATGATGTCGTTGGTCGAGTAGTTCCAGGCAGACGCGGGAACTGCTGAGAGTGATGGGATCTAACCAGGTCATTGAGCGGGCTCATGTCAGTTGTTGAAACAGGCTTGTGTGCCACTGGCTCTGCCAGTGTTCCTGTGAGCCTCAAGGCACTGGCAGAGCCAGTGGCACACATTACAGCGCTGACATTGCACCCGAAACATTGTGACACACCGGCGGTTGGAAGTGAATCGGAAGGCGTCTGCCGCACGGACGCGGCGACTCACCGTGCATCTCGGCGTGAGGCCAACGTCACCCAGACGCGGGTACCACGGAATCGCTGAGTCCTGCGATGACGCGTCCCAGGATCATCATGCCGTACAGTGCGTCCTCCGAACTGGTGGCCGTTCGATATTCTGAATTCAGTTCATCGGATACAAGGTCTCGTAGTAATGACGATTGCTGGGCGATGCCTCCGGAAAACACGAGTCTGGACCAGTCCTGTGCAGGCGTCAGTCGTGCGGCCAGCTGTTCATAGTAATCAGCCATCTGCTCAAGGCATGCTCGGGCGATGTGGCCGACCCTCAGGTTGTCTTCCCGCAGATTCGTGAAGGACCCCGGGCCTTCGACCGCGCCGGGGAAGAAGGCCAGATTCACTCCGGCATCCGTTGTCGTGGTTTGTTGTGCCTGCTGGAAGAAATAGTCCCACGACTGTGCCATGTCTTCTTTGCTGCGGCCGGGGATTTCGGTCAGCAGCTTCATGATGGCCGTGAGAGCTCGCCCGGCCGGAATGTTTGTAATTGTCTTCAACAGCAGACCATCAAAGTAGGGCCGAACCTGGAAATCGCCCACGTCTGTGCTGCTGGTCAGCATCGACACCTGCGAACCGGTTGAGACGTTAATTGACAGTTCACCCTGTGCCAGAAGCGTTCCGGCCAGCGAACACTGGTGGTCACCGGTCGGGGCATAAACAGGCAGTGACCGTCCGGCAACTTCGTATTCACCAACGACGTGTCGAAAGTCCACGATGTCAGGCCAGTCCAGGTGGTCCAGCCGCAGCTCCCGCAGCAGGTCATACGGAAATTGGCGAGACACAATGTCCAGGGTTCCGGCGGTGCTGGTCCACTCCATCACCGGACGAGTGTTGCATAACGCCGCTGCGACATAGTCAGGTAACGTCACCGGTATGGTGCCCGGCAGATTGTCCAGCTGTCCGTTTTCTCGCAGATAGTGCAGAAAGGACAGCGGCAGTCCCGGACGAAACTCGTTGCCGAGCACGGTGCGAGACCGGTCACCCACCTCTTCAGTAAGTCTATCGAAGTACGTGACTTTGCCGGATGGATGTGTGTTTGTTGCGCGGCGATCGAGCCACGAAATGTAGTTTGAGCGGGCTCTTCCGTTGCGGTCACACAGAACAAGACCTCCCATCTGCCCGCACATCAGAATGCCACGGCAATCCGTGGTTGATGACAACAACTGGTCGATCAGTTCGGTGACACCTTGCAGCACATTGTCGAGATCCAGTTCGTAAACGAACGGGTCTTCTGACGCCAGCTTTGCACCGCCAGCACGGCGAGAAACGTTTCGGATCACCATCGAGTTGACGTCGACGACGCTGCCCTTCGTGAACGATGTGCCGATATCTATGGCAATGAAATCCATCTGGTCCTGGTACTGTTCATTGGGAAAAAGGAGGTCGTTTTCTGCCTGTCCGCGAAGCATGATTTACGACCCTGATCATCCATTGCTTCGCATTCCGCAGGATCCTGATAAGATCTGATTGTCTGATAATCTACAGCAGTCTACATCTTCTCGTGAACCGTTCTGGCTCCTGGGTATGCTGTTTTCTCAGGCTGGAGTACGTCTTTCGCGGCCACGAGCCAGCGCAATACGCTGTAGAACTCCGACGAGCGGCGATCAAGCAGACGGTATCGACATCTTTGCGTTTCTTTCTTCGGTAGCAGCAAGTGTTGTTGTTGAGTGACCTTCGGCGATCTGCTGCAGGTGTTTTTCCCGCAGTTTCACAGCAGTGTGAGGAAAACGGAATGAGAATCGGCCAGCTCAGGAGTGTGATGCGTTTGTTGCTGACAGTTTCGTGTTGCATGGGCGGCGCGGCACTGGCCGACGAATCAAAGTCCGCCGTCGCCGATGCCCACTTTCAGACTGCAGTTCGGCCGCTGCTGGAACGCTATTGTTTTGAGTGCCATGCGGACAGTGTTACAGAAGCTGATATCGATTTGGGCGCCATCAGGACACTGCCTGATGCTCGCAGGGATGTACAGGCGTGGCTGAAAGTCCGCGACATGTTCGATACGCAGCAAATGCCGCCGAAGGATTCCAGACAGCCCACTGAAGCAGAAGTCTCACAGCTGCGCAAGTGGGTGCGCGATCTCTTGGCAACAGAAGCAGAGGCTCAGGCCGGTGATCCCGGTTCAGTTGTGCTTAGACGGCTGAGCAATGCCGAATACACCTACACGATTCGTGATCTGACCGGAGTGTCGTCACTGGATCCCACGGACGAGTTTCCGATTGACGGAGCAGCTGGCGAAGGTTTTACAAATGTCGGCAGCGGTCTGGTGATGTCGCCGTCGCTGGTGCGGAAATACCTGGATGCGGCCAAAGAGATTTCTCAGCATGCCGCGTTGTTCCCGGACGGAGTTCGATTCACGTCATTCAAGTCACGCCGCGACAACACAGATGATCTGATAGCCCGAATACGTGAGTTCTATGGACGCTACACGACGGGCAGCAACGGCACGTCTGTTAACCTGCAGGGGATTAAGTTTGAAACGAATCAGGGCGGAGTGCTGCCGGTCGGCGACTATATTGCGGCTACTGTAACGGAACGGAATGCCATTCGTGCCGGAGTAAAAACAGTGGCTGACGTTGCCCACGAAAAGGGGCTCAGTCCGGTTTATCTGGGAAGACTGTGGAAAACTCTGAACGACGCAGAACATGCCGATTCATTCCTGCTGCAGCAACTTCGCAATCGCTGGCAGAACACGAAAGAAGACGGCATCGCTCAACTGGTGCAGGAGATTGCACACTGGCAGCCGCTGTTGTGGAAGTTTAATGTTGTCGGTCATCTGGGTCGAGAGGGCGCACCGCAATCGTGGATGGAACCTATTGCGCCCGTGATGGAGCGGCAGGAATTCCGCCATAAACTACCGCCTGCTGTTGATGGTGAAGACGTCGTTGTGTATCTGTCGGCGGGTGATGCAGGCGACGGCCGCGAACACGATTTCGTGTTGTGGCGCGACATGCGGTTGGAAGCAGCGGGGCAACCAACGATCAACCTGCGCGATGCTCGCGGTACCTTCGACCGCGTTCAGCAACTGCGAAGTGAAGCACTGGCCGGTACCGCAAAGTATCTTTCGGCGGCAGCGGATCTGACCGAAGATGCCGACGTTGTTCAGATTGCCGGGAATCATGCGGTTAAACCTGAGTTGTTGCGGGCGTGGCTGAACTACCTTGCGATTGGCGGTGCCGTTGAAGTTCAGGGGCGATTTACGGAGAGAAGTTTCAAAGCGTCAAACTACGAATTCGTCAACGGCTGGCACAAAGGCGGGCTGCCCTCATTGATGGCGAATTCATCGGATCAGCAGGTTCGAATTCCTGGCATCTCTCGGCCGCACGGCCTGGTGGTTCATCCGACGCCTACCGAATTTGTGGCGATCGGCTGGCGCAGCCCGATTGACGGTGTCGTGCAGGTCGAAGCTTCATTGTCGGACGCCCACCCGGAATGTGGCAACGGCGTCGAGTGGTTTGTGCAACACTCAACGGCGCAGTCAATGTCGACACTGATGAAGGGAGAGATTCCTGTTGCCGGAACGGCAACGATGCCGCCAACGTCGGTGGCTGTCGGGAAGGGAGAACTGATCTCTCTGATCATTGGGCCACGGGACGCGAGTCATAGCTGCGACCTAACGGCCATCGATCTGACCGTCACGGAAACCGCGGGCGAAAAACGAGTCTGGGACGCGGGGAAGGACAATACCGATGACATCGGGGCCGGCAATCCTCACGCTGACCAGTATGGCAACAAGAACATCTGGCACTTCTATCACGGGGCTATGTCAGGCCGGGAAACGAAAGAGTCCAGGAAAACGGTCGTGCCTGCCGGGTCACTGCTGGCCCGATGGATGACGGAATCGGATCTCAATAGACGTAACGCACTTGCTCAGCAGGTTGCAGCACTGGCGTCCGGAACGCCGCCAGCCGATGATCAGAAGAACTCACCGGATGGAGTCCTGTTCCGACAGTTGCAGCAATTCGCTGTGCCACTTGATGGTGAATTGATGAAGGCAGTTGATCCGGATCCGCGTTTCGGCACTCACCCGCTCGGACATGCGACCGATCCGAATCATCTTGTTGTTCAGGCTCCGGCCACCATCGAATTTCGGATCCCTGCTGAAATTGCGGCCGGCCGAGAGCTGGTCGTGGCCGGGATGCATGATGTCGGACACGGTCGTGAAGGAACCACTCAGTTGCATGTTGGCACAACTGCTCCGCCGGAGCAGGGTTTGTCGGGTACCACATTGATCTGTGCTGAAGGCAGCGAGGCGCGTAAACGACTGGAGGCCGCTCTGTCAGAATTTCGCCAGCTGTTTCCGATCGCCGTGTGTTACACACGCATCGTCCCCGTCGACGAAGTCGTGACCGCGATGCTCTTTTACCGTGAAGATGACCTGTTCAAGCGTCTGATGCTGGACGAGGCACAAGCGGCGGAACTTGATCGGCTGTGGGATGAACTCTATTACGTCAGCGAGGAACCTCTGAAAATGGTTGTGTCGCTGGAACAGATTCGGGAGTTTTCGACTCAGGATCGTCAGGATCTTGTCGGTCCGTGGGACAAGATGAGACCACTGGTGCTGGCTCGAGCAGAAGCGTTCCGCAAACGTGTCGTCGAGACCGAGCCGATTCACCTGGAATCAGCATTGAAGTTTGTCGGTCGTGCCTGGCGCCGTCCGCTCACAAATGCCGAGTTGCAAAGCCTGCGGGACCTGTATCGACAGTTGCGGGATGCCGAGATGGTGCACGAGGAAGCGGTTCGGCTTGTTATTGCGCGGGGCCTGACGTCACCAGCATTTCTTTATCGCCTGGAAACACCTGCATCAGGAACCGCAGCGGCCCCCGCTACGAATCTCGAACTGGCGAACCGCCTAAGTTATTTTCTGTGGTCGTCCATGCCGGACGTTGAACTTCGCACGGCCGCTGAAGATGGTCGATTGACGGATGTGGACGGAAAGGGTCGGGACTCTTTTTCGGGCAACATCAGCCGTGGTGACAATGGTACACAATCCGAAAAAGACTCCCGGCCCTCTGAGCATCATGAGCTTCTGCGTCAGACCCGCCGCATGCTGAGTGATGCAAAAACTCGGCGGATGGCCGTCCACTTCGCGTGCCAGTGGCTGCATCTTCGTGATTTTGACCGGAATGACGACAAGAACGAAAAACTGTACCCCGAATTCGCCGCGCTTCGTGGCGACATGTATGAAGAGACGGTTCGTTTTTTTGAGGACATGTTTCGCAACAATGGATCCGTCCTGGGCCTGCTCAACGCCGATCACACGTTCTTGAATGAGCCCCTGGCAAAGCACTACGGTATTGACGGCGTGAGTGGAGCGGAATGGCAGCGTGTTGGGGGCATGCGCAGTCGACAGCGTGGTGGTATTCTTGCTATGGCGACGTTTCTTGCCAGTCAATCGGGAGCTTCACGTACCAGTCCGATTCTGCGTGGTAACTGGGTTTCGGAAACGCTGCTGGGTGAACCACTTCCCCGACCTCCGGTGGGTGTTCCCCTGTTACCCGAGACCGTACCGACCGGCCTGACAGCGCGACAGCTGATTGAACAGCATTCTTCCGACCCGGCCTGTGCCAAGTGCCATGCTCGAATCGATCCCTATGGATTCGCTCTGGAACAATACGATGCCGTCGGTCGTGTACGGACCGCTGAGGCTGACACAAAGACAACGCTGTTCGAAGGGCTGACAATTGAGGGAATCGACGGTCTGCGTGACTATCTGGCCAACGAGCGTCGCCACGATATTCTTCGGAATTTCTGCCGCAAGTTGCTGGGTTTTGCGTTGGGACGCGAAGTGCAGTTGTCTGATGAGCCGTTGATCGACGATATGTTGAAAGAACTGAATACCAGTGACTTCCGATTTCACGTTGCGGTAGAATCCGTTGTACTCAGCAAGCAGTTTCGCGAGATCCGCGGGCGCAGGAACGAGGACTGACATGACCACACACGATTTTTCACGTCGAACGATGTTGCGTGGACTCGGTGTTACCGTGGCTTTGCCGTGGTTGGAGTCCACGCCGGTCTGGGGCGACGAAGCGAGCGGAAAGCAGGACGGCAGCCAGGCACCCACGCGCATGGCTATCCTGTTTTCAGGCTGTGGCTATTACAACCAGGAATGGTGGGCGAAGGGTGATGGGCCGGACATGGAGCTCGGAAAAGTCCTGCATCCGCTGAATGACTTTCGAGATCAGATGGTCTTCATCAAAGGGCTGTACAACGCAGAAGCGTTGAAGGGTAATATCCACAGTTCACAGACAGGTAACCTGCTGTCCGGCGCGCCTCTGAGCGCTGGTGGGACGATTCGCAGTGGCACCAGCGTGGATCAGATCGTCGCGCAGCAGCTAGGTCGGCAGACGAAACTCCCAAGCCTTGTGCTGGGCTGTGAGAAAGCCAATCCGTCGGTCCACAAAAACTACTCGATGCTGTACAGCTCTCATATTTCGTGGAGCAGTCCGACGACGCCCACACCGCTGGAAGTCTATCCGGCACTGGCTTTTGATCAGCTGTTCAAGGACAGCGCGGAACGCGGCGATAAAAGTGTGCTGGATGCGGTCCTGGCAGACGCGAAGGATTTTCGGCGTGGCATCAGTCAGCTGGATCAGCAAAAGCTGGACGAGTATCTGAATTCTGTTCGCGAGGTCGAACAACGAATCAGGCGTGCCGGTGATCGCGGTGAACTGCAGGGCTGGCGACCGACCTTGACAGAACCCAACATGCCTCGGCCGAAAGACGGCTACCCACAGGACATCGTTGAACACATGCGATTGATGTCCGACATTCTGGTGCTGGCGTTTCAGACGGATACGACTCGAGTCTGCACGCTGAAGCTGAACAACGATCACGGTACGCTGCGATTTCCACATCTGAACGTGGACTACATGATCCATCATCTGCTGTCACATAACGATACGGATGACTGGCTGAAGGTGAATCAGTTCTTCCTTGAACAGATGGCTTATATCGCCGGGCGGATGCGCGATATTCAGGAAGGCGACCGGACGCTACTGGACAATTCCATGCTGATGTTGTGTTCCAGCATGCTGAACGGACACCACGATGCGACAAAACTACCGGTTGTGATGCTGGGTGGTGGCGGCGGTCGTATCAAGGGCGGCCAGAATCTGGATTACCTGGAAAAACCCGATCGTCAGATGTCTCGACTGTTCCTCAGCATGATGGACAAGATGGGTGTGCATCGCGACAAATTTGGTGACGCCACAGAGCCGCTCGACCAGGTGTGACACAGGTAGGTCCGGTGAAACCGGGCAGCCATCCTCAGTGACTGGTGCGGCCGTCTGTGCTCCGGTGGCGGCTGCAAGAACGGTTCACGTTCGAATTCGTAAAGTTTGCCGACTCGTTCGGTGATGGACTCAGGTTGATTCATCTGGAGGGACTCAGTCCTCTGATGTAGATTATTGATCGAGAGCCGCCGTGAACTCATAGATTCCGGGCTTGAGTTTGACGACCGCTGCAACCGTCTTCAATTCCAGCAGGTGGACGTCTGAAGTTTCTGAAATCAGTTTGCCGGACTCTCGTACCTGATTCGGTGCGCTTGTGGGGACATGTGCTGTGGCTGTCGTGTTGGGCGGCACGACGACTCGCCAGCGAAACTCTCCGTCGCTGATCTTCCAGTCGCTTTCAATCTTTCCATATACGCTGATGTGTGAGGCGCGGACCCACGTCAGGTCATCCATCGGATGAGGTCGCAGGATGATGTGCTTGAAGCCGGGGTGTGTTGGGTCGTAGTTGATCCCGGCGAGTGTCTGATAACACCAGGCCTCGAGATTTCCCGACAGTATCTTCTGGCTTTCGCCGTTCATACCGCCGTCCTGCGTATCCGTATCCCAGCGTTCCCATGATGTGGTCGCTCCTTTGCTGATCATATACCCCCAGCTGGGGCGCTCCGTTCGTGTGGCGATCTTATACGCGACTTCCGGATGCCCAATGTCGGTCAGCACCTGCATCTGCCACTGTGTACCGATCAGTCCGACCGATGTGTGCCCTTTGTGTGTCACCATGATGTCGCGGGTCAGGTGATCAATAACGCGATGCCGTTGTGATTCCGGCACCAGGCCAAACGCCAGCGGCATTACGCTCGAACATTGTGTGGCACTCTCGTAGGTGCCGGTGTCGGGGTCGAAGAATCGCCGATTGAAGCCAACACGAATTCGTTCGGCCAGTGCGTGAAAATACTTTTCGTCAGCGGCGTTACCGATGATCCGAGCCGCTCGTTCAACAATGCGGCAGTTGTTGTACAGATACGCCGTGCCCAGCAGCGGTCGCGACGTCGCTCCGTGGTTGCGGCTGTTCGCACCGATGGACGCCGTATCGACCCAGTCGCCGTACGTGCAGTGATCCATCGTGCTATCGGGCTTCAGATTTGTTTTCTCATGATACAGCACGAATGCTTTCATCATGTCATAGTTGTCACGCAGCGGACGGTCGTCACCGTAGAAGTTGTAGTACCAGTCGGGAATGACGGTGACCACGCTGGGCCAGATAATGTCCTTTCCGTTGAACTTCCAATAGGGCGGCAGGATTTCCTGCAGGCTGCCGTCGGTACCCTGATGCATCCGGTAGTTATGCAGAAAATGTTCGTAAAACCGAGCGACGTTGAAGGCCCAGCCTTCGCTCTCAGATGTCCTGGCCGGGTGTCCGGACCACGGCATCCGCTCGTCTCGATCCGGCTCCATCGGCACGCTGCGATTCTGCAGCCGTGTTCCCCAGCGTGCGTTCAGATAGACGCGGTTGATCAGGTCATTCGAACATGCGAATTCACCAACCGGGGCATGGTCTGTATGAGTGACAAGCCCGGTGAAATTGCTTTTCGTTGGTGTGCCCGGGAAGCCCTCGATCTGAACCCATCGCGTTGCGTTACCTCGAAATCGCGGATGCCAGACTTCAATACCCTGGCCATTTAAGGTGTACACATCGGTGTTCCTTGCACTGCGGTCATTGATGTAGTTCAGCGTTCCGTCGGGCAGCACGTTGAAGCTTGTCCGCATGCTGACCCGATGCCCGGCAGGTCCCGAGACCTTTAACCGCACGACTCCGTAAAACGCCTGTCCAAAGTCGACCATCCAGATCCCTGGCTTCGGTTGCACAATCTGCACCGGACTGAGCACTTCAGTCACGCGAATCGGTTCGACCATCTGAGCTTCAAGCTGTCCGCCCGGTGATTCGAGCACCTGCGCGGGTTGCCAGTCAGAATCGTCGAAGTCGGCGGTGTCCCAGCCGGGCATCTCCAGGCGCGCGTCGTATTCTTCTCCATCGAATTCGTTGCTGGCACGCAGCGGGCCGTCCGTTGTTAGCTGCCATTCTTCATCTGTAACGATTGTTTGTTCTGATCCGTCCGTATATTCCACATGAATCTGTCCGATCACCCGTGGCGTGCCGTATGAATGCATCGGCATTGGGTTCTGTGACCGAGGTGCGAAGAAGCGTCCGTTGCTCAGAACAGCGCCCACCACGTTCACGCCGGCATGCAGTGCTTCCGTAATATCAAACGTGACGTACAACGCTCGCATGTCATACCCGGTGAGCGCCGGACTCATCAGCTGGTCACCGATCAGTCGTCCGTTGACGTGCAGATCGAAGAAGCCCAGACCGCAGACGTAGGCTGTCGCTTGGCGCACCGTTTTGTCTGCCGGTGATTGAAACTGATGTCGCAGGTAACGGCCCGGCAGACGGCGATGTTCCGAATGCCAGCGGTCGTTCCACGGAATGCCCCAGGGGCTGATTCCGGCCTTGCCGAGTTCCATGGCGGCTACCCAGTCAGAGCCCGTGAATTCCGCTGTCTGCCAGCCGTCCGTTGCGGACTTCGCGCATTTCCAGTTGTTGTCAGAACGGATGACCAGCGGCGGGCCGGAATCAAATTCGATTCGCACTGCACCGATCCACCCGCCTGGATTGTTCGGCACATCGGCATTGCCGTTCGTGATGGTGGTGGCCAGGTGATTGATTCCGGGTTTGATGTTTCCCGTCAGGTCGGCACCGACCAGGTTCGGGTGTCCGTTTCCGATTCCAACCAGTGCTCCGTTAACATACATGGCCACCGAATCGTCGCCGGCACAAAGCGCGAGCGCACGAGTGATTCTGCGGTCGTTTGGTACGACGATGTCGCGCCGAAAATAGCGAGTCTCGACAGGCGCGTCGAAAGTCGCGTTGCCTTCCGGATACCACAGCCAGCTGGCTGCTTTGATGTCGGTGATTTCAATGCCCGGATCGTCGGCCTGGTCGAGTCCAATCCACTTTGCATTTTTCCATGCGGTTGGCGTCAGCAGGCCCATTGACCAGTGTGAGGGACCACTCCATTCCGAAGGATTTCCATGCTCGTCCCAGACACGAACTTTCCACCAGCATTTCATTCGTGAATCGAGCGGTTTGCCTGCATAAGCAACAAGGTGAGACCTGTCCGATGTAACGCGTTCTGAATCCCAAAGGTCCGGGCGATCCTGCTGCAGCAGAGAACGTTCGCTGGCAACGATGACGTGGTAGGCCGATTGGCTTTGCCCTCGTTTCTCGCTGTCTGTAGCCGCAAGCTTCCAACTGAGTCGTGGCTGAAGATCGTCGATGCCCAGAGGGTCGACAAGGTGATCGCAGCGCAGATCTGTCGCTGTCAGCCCGCCGGGCGCTGTCGCCTGAGCGATGGCCGGTGGCCTGAGCAGATTGGTGATGGCTACTATAGGCAGTAGCAATACTATTCGAAATGTGTACATGTTCGATGAGCCTTGCAGCCGGACGGGCCGGAATTGTGCTGGCGATGCGACACGTCGTGCGTGCCCAACTTCGTTCTCAGAAAATCACGGAACAGAATGGTTTCCGATAGGTTGTCGACCTCATTGCAATGTTCCCGGTCGATCCACACGTACTCGACGCCGACGTAGCCGGAGTATTCTGTATTACGCATAACATCAGCGACTACGACCCGCTCCGGCATAGACCCGGATTATGTCCATTGTCCAGGAAGAGTCATTTACGAAGTAGTGGACCCTTCCTTGTGGAACCATAGCGGTGGCACACTCGTTCAGCGAGTAACGACGTCCTTCCACCAGGCAGTTGGCCTGGCCATCAGTGATGCAGACCGGCTCTGCAATCACTGCAGGCCTGTCTTGTTGCCAACGTGGCCCCCGATTCCTGCCGCAGCTCAACCCTTCGACCGACGTCACGAAGATTATCAAACCGTTCTCTTTGCCGACCGGCGCGGACCGCAGCTGAACCTGAGCCGATGATCAGAATTTTCATGACATCGATTAGTTTTCGGAGGGCCTTTCCGACAAACTGATCATCTACGCCACTGGCAAACAGAATGCACAGCGGACACTCGTCAGGAATCGAGTTCATGGACGGCATGATCGACGGTGTGAAAATCCGGGATCAGGTGCTCACGTCGGATCAGGTACAGGCGGAGATGGCGGTAACCACTCACACGAAAGACTCATAATGAAGAGCAATTTTCCAGCCGTCATGCTGCTTCTATTGGCCGCTTCCGCTCTTGGGGAAGAGCGTCATAATATTCTGTTGGTGTCCATCGACGATCTCAATGACTGGACCGGCTGCCTGAGTGGCCATCCCCAGGCAAAGACACCCAACATCGATCGTCTGGCGGAGCGGGGCACACTCTTTTCCAACGCGCACTGCCAGTCTCCCGTCTGCAACCCCTCGCGGGCCAGCCTTCTGACCGGCCGGCATCCTCACTCATCCGGCGTCTACTTTCTCAGCCCGGACCTCAAGCAGGCTCCCGCTCTTCAGAATCTGGATACTCTTCCCGAACGCTTCGCCAAAAACGGCTATCGCACGCTTGCCGCCGGCAAGATCTTCCACACCGGAGACAAGCGTTTCTTCCAGGAATACGGAGGCAACATGGGCGGATTTGGGCCACGGCCGAAGAAGAAGATCTCGCAACCGCACGGTCATCCACTGTGGGACTGGGGCGCCTACCCGGAACGTGACGAGGACATGCCCGACTACAAGATTGCAAAGTGGGCCGTCGAGCAGCTGAAGAGACCTCCCGAGGATTCCAACGCTCCGTTTTTTATGGGCGTGGGATTCTATCGACCGCACGTGCCCATGTACGCACCGAAGAAATGGTTCGACCGCTTTCCCCGCGATCAGGTGATGCTGCCGCTTGTTAGAGATGACGATCGCGACGACCTCAGCGCTTACGCCATCGCGCTTACAAACGAGAAGCACGTTTCACCGGAGCACGCGTGGGTCGAATCAGCCGGGCAGTGGGAGCACGCCGTGCAGGCGTACCTTGCTTCCATCGCCTTCGCGGATCACTGTCTGGGTCTTGTCCTGGATGCTCTGGATGCTTCGCCCTACCGAGACAACACGATCGTCGTTCTCTTCGCCGATCACGGCTTCCACCTGGGCGAAAAGCAGCGTTGGGCGAAACGGACGATCTGGGAAAACGGGACACACGTGCCATTAGTTGCCGTCGCGCCCGGGTATGAGAAGGGACAACGAACAGACAAACCGACGCAACTGCTCGACATCTTCCCAACGCTACTCGAACTGGCTGGCCTGCCGGCGGACGACCGTCAGGAAGGTCATTCGTTGGTGCCCCTGATGAAGGACCCACAGGCCCAATGGCCGCACGTCGCTCTGTCATCCTTCGGCAAGGGAAATTATGCAGTTCGTTCCGAAGACTTCCGGTACATCCGTTATCTGGACGGTTCGGAGGAGCTCTACGATCACCGTAAGGATCCCCACGAGTGGACTAACGTGGCCGCAGGCAAGGAGCTGGCAGAGGTCATCAAGACCCACCGCCAGCAACTTCCTGCTCAGGAGGCAGACGTGCTTCCGGGCAATTCAACCGGACACCAGGCCTACAAAGCGGCCAGTAGGCTAATTGGTCAGTAGACAGATGCTGTAAGTTCCCTGGGGGAACGGGAAAAGGGTCGGGAGTCTTTTTCGGATCAACGGCCTTTGACTTCGAATGGTTACTGCCCGAAAAAGACTCCCGACCCTCTCGTCAACCAGGACGCGTGTTACTGAGTTGGCATTTCGTCGCTGCCAGTGGCGTCTGCGTTTGTACGGGCATCCTCCAATCCCGACAGCAGTCTACGAACGTCCTTAGCCCCATTGATGATGACAAGGACGGACATCGCCGCGAAGCCGAACAGCAGGCCCACGAAAACGACTTGCCAGATCAGTTGCCAGTTCATTTTGATGCTTTTTGTTGTGGTTGCGTTTTCACTATTCTCGGTCTTCAGGCTGTCGTGTCACCTGCGTTGTCTTCACGTCCTTCGCCACCCGCGCCGACGTTGTCCGGCCGCAACAGGGAACCGGCGACGGTCAGGCAAATGGCAACTGCGACAGTAATCAGCCCGATTTGAGGACTGGTCAGTGTTTCAACCCATTCGCCTGATGCGAGTTGATGTTTCAGGCCGACGGCAATTTGGATTGGTTCCAGAGCCAGCAGCATCAGCAGGCCGGACAGCAGACCCAGCAACGCTCCGAAACTGCTGGTGCCCTTCCAGTAGACGCCCATCATCAGCACGACAAAGGCGCCCGTGAAATAGATTCCCCCGGTCACGGCCATGTAGTCCCAGATGTCTTCTCGACCTTTGTAGAACAGGCTCCAGTACAGCACATAGCCGCCCATCAGCACGATCAGAATTCGTGTCAATCGCACTCGTGAGGCCGTGGGGAAGGGCGTCTTTCGCAGTGGCGCGACAATGTCCTGAGTAATCACGGAGCTCCACGTCAAAAAATACGAATCATGTGTCGACATGAATGCTGCAATCATGCCGGCCGTCACGATGCCAAGGAAGACGCCTGGCAGCAGGCGGCCGATGAAGACCGGCATCGCGTAGAGATTCTCCAGTGGTGGTTTACTGCCGTTCGTCGGCAGGAACAACTCCTTCAGGTCAGCTCCGGCGGGTGTGGATGTAATGAACACCAGGGCACAGATGCCCCAGAAATACGGAATGATAAATCGCGCGGCGAACGACAATGACGACCAGCAATACTGTCGCCGGACAGCCTGCTCACTTTCCATCGCCAGAGCTCGTGCGACGGCCGTCGGCCACACGGCGCTGCCGACAAATCCTGTCGTGACAACCATCCAGAAAATGTACGACCAGCCAAACCCGGAGCCTTCCAGAGTCGGGTCGAATCCGGCATCACCAAGTTGTGTCTGCACTCCGTCAAAGATTGTGGACCAGCCCAGCTGCCAGATGGCCATTCCTGTGGCCGACAAAAGTCCGATGGACAGGACGACGAACTGAACGTAATCCGTCAGAATCACGGAGATCATGCCGCCGAGCGTGGTGTAGATCAGGACGAGTGAGAGCAGACCGACCATTACCCATTTCAAGGCTTCACCTTCGCTGGCCATGCCGGTCACGCCGACGATGAACATCGATCCGGTTTTCAGAAACAGTCCCATGTTCAACACACCTGCCAGAACCAGCAGCACGCCGCCAAGCACTCGAATGTTCTTGTTGAAACGCTTTTCGTAGAACTCAGGGATCGTCAGAACTTCCATGCGCCGCAGCGGGCCGACAATGAAGCCTGTCATACCGACAAACAGAGTGCCGACGCCGGCAATCAGGCCGACGTGGAACGCCGCAAATCCGCCGGTAAAGCCTTTTTGGGCGGAGTACATGACAGTGACAAGGCCCAGTTCCGTGCCCGTCATTGTGGCCACGCCCAGCCACGTGCCAACCTTTCGTCCGGCGCCGATGTAGTTTTCCATGGACCCTGCGTAGCGTTTGACTGCAAGGCCGATGCCTAATGAAAACAGCAGATAAACGACCACGATGACGGCGTCGATCGTTCCGAAGTTGGTTTGGCTGAGAGCCTGTCGTGCTGCTTCGTTCATGCCGAGGTCTTTTTCAGGAAAGTGCTGTGACAGTATGTGCGAGTCCCTCGGAAAAACAACTCACCGTTTTGCGATCATCCCTGCAGTGACCAGAAGGAAGTTCCCGAGCAGTCGAACGATCTTTTCTGCGGTCATCCTCAGTTGTCTGGATTTGCAGCACTTCTCAGGCATCGAGCCTTTGTGCCACAGCGACGCGTGATTCCGAGGAATGAGGCTGGCGGGAAAAACACTGCGGAATCCCTCGGTTCCCCATGAGACTGCCCGCTCCGAGTGGAATCACTCAATTCTCGACTTTAGACTACCGACGCTGGTGGTACGAACGACTTCCTTCAGTCTCGCCAGGTCTAACAGAGCGTTAAAAAGCACTTTTCAAAGTAAGCACTTCGAACATGAAAGCCATTGCCGTCCGTCCCGGTACGCCCAACAGCGTACACATTGCAGAACTTGATAAGCCTTCCGTCAGTGATATTCCTGATGATCGCGGAGTCCTTGTTCGTGTGCTGAAAGTGGGTGTGGACGCCACAGACCGCGAAATCAACGACGCTTTGTATGGTAATGCACCGGAAGGGTATGACTTCCTGGTGATTGGCCATGAGTGTTTCGGCATTGTGGAAGAGGTTGGCTCAGCCGTCAAAAAGGTGCAGCCTGGTGACTATGTGACGTGTACTGTTCGTCGCCCCGGGGGATCCATTTTTGACACGATTGGCCGTTCCGACATCACCAGTGAAGAGGAATACTACGAACGCGGTATCAATCTGCGACATGGTTATCTGACCGAATACTTTGTTGACGACGAAGAATTCATCGTGCGAATGCCCGTCGGTTTGAAGCACCTGCACGTGCTGGCGGAACCCATGAGCTGTGCGGCCAAAGCCGTCGAACAGGCCTTTCTGGCTCAGCAGCGTCTGCAGGTCTGGGAGCCAAAACGCGCATGGGTGACAGGGTCGGGGCAAATCGGTTTGCTGTCAACGTTGATTCTGCGACTTCGGGGCATGGAGGTGTTTACGATCGCTCGCGGAGCGAAGCCGAATCTGAAATCAGAAATCGCTGAAGGTCTGGGTTCCACATATGTCAGCACGGCAGAAAAGTCGCTGCAGGACCTGGCCGCGGAATGTGGCAAGCCGGATTTAATTATCGAAGCCACGGGCAGCAGCGCTATCGCCTTCGAATGCATGGAAGTACTTGGCCACAACGGCTGTATTGTCTGGACCAGCATCACCGGGGGACAACGTAAAGTTGACGTTCCCAGCGACAGCGTGAACCTGAACTGGGTGCTTGGCAACAAATTGCTGGTGGGTTCTGTGAACGCGAATTTCCGCCATTTTGAATCAGGGATTTCGGACCTTGCACTCGGCGAAGTGACGTATCCTGGTGTACTTGAAAAGATCCTGACGAACCCCGTCGACGGTCTTGACGGTTACGCGGAAATGATGCGACTGCTGGTTGAAGACAAAGACGCACTGAAAGTCTACGTAAACGTGGCGGACGAATAGACCGGGAAGGCCGGGAAGCCCCGGCGGGCGATGGCGGCTGGCGGAGTTGACAATTGACGAGTTGTCGACGCCGAGGTGTTTGGAGAGCAGGCGATGCTTCGGCGGACATTCGTTTTGAATGCATCTGTTTTCGACACGGGCCGCGTCTTCTCATCGATCGAAAACGATTTCAGGCATCGGCAGCATCTGCCGATGCCTGTTTTTTTGTTGGTCGGCTGGCACTAATTGCGCTCATATCCATGTTGCAGCAGATTCCGCCCAGCCGTATTCTGCCAGCCCTCTCAATCCGATTCCTTTCTCAACATTCGCTAAAGATCCGTCTCACTCCATTTCTCATCTGTGAGCTGATTGTCTGCATCTGCGGGCAGCGAATCTTTCCCGCCTCACTCTTCATTGCCAACTCCGTCTCTCAGGAAAGGCACATCATATGCGCAACCAACCGTTGTCTGTGCGGGCCTCTGAACGCGTCGATCGCCTGCAGAAAACAGGACAGGTCGGCACAGCAAGCACGCTGTTTTCGCCCCGTACAGCCATGACCGTCACGCTGTGCATCGGACTGACTGCATTGTCAGGCTGCTACTCCATGAACGGTTATGTCATGAACGCGTCCGGTCACGCGTATTACGATCAGGGCAACTATTCGATGGCCGCTCGCGAATTCCAGACTGCGCTGGCGAGTCGTCCGACGAATCCGGACTACATGGCGAATCTCGCCAAGACGCGAATGAAGATGGGAGACAACCAGGCCGCGGAGCAACTTTATCGGCAGGCTCTCACCGCTTCGCCTTCACATCAGCCGTCCTACCACGGGTTGTCCGAACTGATGCTGGCTCAGGGACGAGGCGAGGAGTCCCTGCGATTGATGAATACCTGGGCGGCGACTCAGCCATACACGGCAGAACCACATGTTGAGCTGGCCTGGCTGCAACGTGAAATGGGCCATGACGACGCAGCCGCACACTCATTGCAGGCAGCTTTGCAGGTGAATCCTAATCATCCCACAGCACTGGCGCACCTGGGTCAGTATTATCAGGACTCCGGGCAGGCGCCTCAGGCGATTTCGATGTATCAGAAATCGCTGCGTGCCAACTGGAATCAGCCCGAGGTTCATTCACGTTTGGCATCGGCTGCCGAAGCAGCTGGCCCAACTCACCCCATGAGCCGAACAGCGATGGCTCGTGGTGTCCACCCTCAAACTCTGCCACGACAGCAGCTGGCTTTTGGTCGACCGAATCCGGCAATGCCGTTTGCTGGTGGTCCCCTGATGCCTCCTCCACATGTCGCGTATCAGCCGCAGATGATGGCTCAACAACCTCCGCTGTCCGGTCCCTATGGCCCGCCGACGGCAACCCCACAGCCCGGCAACCCGATCGCAATGACGGGTTTTAATCCGTTGATGCCTGCACCATTGGGCACAACGGGTCTGCCCGGTTCTTCAGCTATGGCTACACCGATGACCGCGGTTTCGAAGGTGCCGGAAGTTTCTTCTGACGACGTTCCGTTGCGACTGCCCGTGCCCGATACCGAATTCGCTGCCGGGTCCGGAAACCCGTCTGTTCCTGTCCTGCCGGCAAGCCATGCGGACGTTGTCGACGACGAGGCAGTTCCTGAAGTGGAGGCGTTTTGATTCGTCAGCACCACTTGTTTCGTTTGTTCAGTGTTTTTCGTAACCCAAAGCGTAAGCGAGGCGGTCGACGCAAGTTGTCTCCTCGCTTACGCTTTGGGTTAATATGAAGAAGTAAGTGACGCTGTCCAACTACAGCGTTTCACGCTGATATGTGGCCGTGAAGAACGTTTTTCAATAGCAGTTTCGTTACTCCCACGAGCCAGTATCGTTCACGACAATAAGTAAATTGCTCTAACGCACTGGCGCGTCCCCAACGACGTACGCACTCCGTGCGCGAAACAACAATGTTCCCGGTGCTATCGCTGTCCAGAAGGGCGAAACGGTGGGGACGCAAGCGCGGCTCGCGTGGTGATTAGGCGAGCGGCGGACGTCAATCTCCTGATTCCAAACCACGTCTGCCGTCGTGCGGGCTGCCAGCCTGCCCGCACTGCGGTGGACAGCAGACAGAGACGGTGGTTCGGTTTCTCAGGTGAAAGCGTTTCAGCAGGGCGACGTTGCCCCACCGACGCTGCGTCAGTGGGGGGCGGTCACGCAGTCAGACGTTGGTTATGGCAGGAATGGAGCGAAGCCGATGTTCGGGAAGGCCGGATCGGCGATGGCTCGCAGATTGAACCCGCCGTTAATGAAGGCTCCATCAATGTCCTGAGTCGCACCAAAGTTGATGAACGTGTTGTTCGGGTTATCCAGGTTGGGACCGTTGTCGACCTGGAAGAAGCCCGCATCACGGTCAGTGACCCCAACTGCTCCCAGCGCGGCCGACTTCAGCAGGTCGCTGTCGGTGTAGGTGGCCCCGTTGGAGCTCAGTAGAATCTGATTACCACTGTTGTTCTGGAATGTCATGTCCAGCTGAGCCGTGTCGTCCCAATAGATAACATCGAATGTGCCATCACCCGTGTTGTCAATGGATGGGAACGTATTGCCAACGCCGTTACCATTATCGCCATCGAACGACAGGAATGATTCTGTTCGCAGGTCTTCTTCAAGATTGCCCCCGAAGATATTGTTGTTGACGGTGGCTGCAACGTAAGCCGAGGTTCCCACTCGCAGAACCAGTCCTTCGCCGGTCACGGTGTTCACGCCGTTGTTCTGGATGATGTTGCCCGTGACCGTCAGCTGAGTATTCTGCACAGTTCGCAGGTTCAGATATCCAAAAGCACCATCCGGAGCCGTGGGTGAGAACGCTGTGTTTCCGTTGACTGTGCCGATGTTGCTGTTCAGGAATTCCGGTTGAGTCGGTGTGTAGAAGCCAAACGTCTGAGGCCGCTGATCTGCCGGGTTAAACGGTGGGTCGGGGAATGGGAAGTTGGCCAGATACGTCAGGCGGCTTTGATTCATATTGGTGTCGCCCTGGAAGAACATACCCTCTTCGCCGTTCGAACTGATGTTATTACCCGTGAATGTGATCCGCAGTGGGTCAATCAGAACGGCACCTTCTCGGTCTCGTTCGCCCGCAGCTCCGGTGATCAGCAGATTTGCACCTCTGCGATTATTGTTGCTCACCAGGTTGTCGCTGACTGTCAGCTGCACAATCGGACCGTTTTCCTGAACACCCTGGTCACCAGGAAAGGGCGAAAGCCCATCGGTATCAGCCGGAGGAACGCTTGAATCGACATTTGGCGGGTCCCCTCCAATGGTGGAGGCATCGTTGATGCCGCCGATAACATTCAGGCTCATGCCATCGCCACCGTTGCCGGCTTCCAGTCCATTGTTCTCTCCACCGATCGTGTTTTCCACGATGCTGATGACGGGGCGTGACGTTGTCAGTCCGGAACCCTGTGTGGCTATCTCAATACCATCATCAGCGTTGTTCTGAATCACGTTGCCAGCGCCAATTCCGCCGACAACCAGAGTTGCCGTGGCCAGCCCCGTGACGTTGTATTGAATTCCTTCACCATCAGTGACGTCGATATCGCTGTTGATGTTTCCGTTTTGAATGCCGGTCAGACTGCCGTCTTCGCCCGGATCCAGAACGCCATTGCCGTTCGCGTCTTCCGACACACCCGCGAGGCTGTTGGTGATGGTCGTTCGTGTAACACGAACAATGCCATCTGCAGTGCCACTGGCGTCCCAGCGGATGCCGTTGCCACCGCCGACGGTACCGTTGCCATCGATCGTCGTCGAGCCGGTGCCTGCCGTGATCAGGATGTCTGATGTGCCACCAGTTGTTGTGATATCGATTCCGTCGCCACCGTTGTTGCTGATGTTGGTGTCGCCATTCGTGTTGAGCGATGCGTGAGCACCAACCGAGGTTGCTGCTGTGCGATTGCTGGTGATTTCCAGCAGAACTCTCGAATTTTCAATGGCGTTGACGTTGATTCCGTCCTGACCGTTGTTCGAAGCGGTCGTTCCATTAAGCAGAACACGACGACCAGGTGGCAGTCCATCGGTGGCATCTCCGAATGTGGATGTTTCTGACGAGTTGATCAGGATGCCATGAGCAGTGTTGTTGCTGAGGACGTTGTTTTCACCGTCAGCAACCAGCTGAGCGTCACCTCGGGTGATAAAGCGAGCACCGTTGCCGCCGTTGCGGCTGAAGTCGTTATTGTTCCATGTGACGGTATTGACTGTTCCCGACATCGGCTGATTGGGGTCACTTTTGTCATTGCCCTGCACGTCAACAGCCAGACCATCGCCTGCGTTTCCGGTCGCTGTCACGTTGGTGATGTTTGCCGTCAGCAGAGAAGAGTCGACTCGTTGCAGGAAGATACCATCGCCGTTTGTCAGGACCTCCGGTCCATCCACGGAATTGTTGACGGTTGCATTGGACATGGTGAAGTTACCCTTGCCGTTGCCGGCAACGCTGAAGCTGATACCGACATTGCCGTTGCCGTCAATCGTATTTGCCTGTGCTGTTGTGCCGCCGACCGTCATGTTGATGACGTTGTTTGTGACACCGAACATGTTGGGGCCAAACATGCGTGAGGCAATTCCGCCAGCAGTGTTGTTGGAAATCGTGTTGTTCTGAATGACCGCGTCAAGCAGTCCCGTTCCGGTCGCTGTGACTGTGCTGACAGTTTCAATTCCAGAACCGGTGTTACCCGTGATTGTGTTGCCGGAGATGATTCGGTTAAGCGCTGGTGTTCCGAAGTCAATCGTGCCACTTCCGTCAATGGACAGTGTTGCACCGTTCCCACCGTTGTTAGTGATCTGGTTGTTGAGCAGGTTGCCGTGGATGATACCGCCGTTAGCCGCGATCGCCCGGAATCCATCGCCAGTATTCGTGGAGATGTTGTTGCCCTGCAGGAATACGTTGCCACGGTAAGTATTCGAGCCTGTTCCGCCAATTGTTGTGTCAGCGTCGATGAAGGCTCCAGGGCCGTCAGCATTCAGGCGAATGCCATGTCCGGCACCGTTTGTGATTGCGTTACTTTGTATTGTGACGCCCTCAGCAACTGCGTTGTCCTGCATGTCGATGTTGATGCCGTGTTCAGAGGCGCCGGTGATTGTATTGTTGTTGAATGTCGATGCGATCAGGCGAGCATTGTCGGTTCCGCTGACCGTGAATCCGTTTCGTGTTTCCGCGGCCGCTACCCGCACGCCAATAGCAGACACCAGCTGGTCGATTGAATTGGCCACGAACGGCGCTTCACCCGGAATTTCGCCCGGATTTGTACCACTGAACGCGAATTCCGCCGGTTCCAGAAGAGACTGAATTGGTGAATCTATCGCCGGCGTTCCCATAATTGCGTTCAGACCGCTTGGTGTAACCGCACCCGTCTGCTGAATGTGTCGCAAGGACAGTGAGTGTCCGAGTTCATGTGCAGCGATCAGGCCAATCGCCCGTCGAGTGAATGTCACGTTGCCGGATGTGAGTGCGTCGATAGCGAACTGTGGCGTCTGTGAAGGGGCTTCCACGATAATCGGTTCTGGGAAGCTTGGCCCTATGAATGCGGTTGGCGGACTGAGCAGAGGAGAAAACTGATTGATCCCGTTTGTGTAAATGCCGGCCGCTGATGCACCCAATGCCAGTGGGACACCGCCCAATCCCTGGCCCGGACCCTGTCCCGTAGCGTTTCGAATGTTGCCAATGTCGGCGGCCTGGCCTGCCAGCCCACCAAGATTTGCTGCACTGTCTCCGAGTGTAACCGCATAGTACTCTGTCGCTCCGTTGGAAGGTGCGACGCCTGCGTCACCGATGACAAAATCAAGATCCAACTGCATGCCATCGGGGATTGAACTTCGCGAATCCTGGGCAGCGGTGGGGATACCGCGATAGTAGCTCTGAATGGTCTGGGCGATGGCATTGGTCACCGTGTCGAAGTCAGTTGCTGCGAATCCGTATGGTGTTACATCGAACGGATTCACTGTCCGGCCGTTTCCATCTACAACGGGGCCTTGTGCGGGATCGACGAAGTCCAGGACAATCGTCAGTCCCGGCGTGGCATTTCCGCCTTGAACCGTGTTGAACAAAGCATCAATTTGAGCTGTTGCAGAATCCTGCAGGTCAACGGCGACGCCAGCGGCTGCATTTCCGATGAAAGTATTTCCAAGGGACGCGTCAGGGCCCCCAATATCGAATACCCCGGTGGCTGTGTCCTGTCCAAACAGGCACATTCCCGCAATTGAATTGTTGTTCATCGTGTTTGATACTATGCCCTGATCCAGCAGGCCATTTCCGTTCAGGTCTTCACCCGGATCGATCACACCGTCGCCGTCCAGATCCTCGGTGATCGCGCTAAACAGCCCGCCATTCACGTAGTGGATCAGTGCACCGTTTTCGAGATTTGAACTGAAGGTATTGTTGGCCATACTGAGCAGATTAAATGTGCTGCCATCAGCTCGCCCCACAAATCCGTTGTTTGTGTTGCCGGTTGACGTGTTGTCCTCAACGACAGCGTTGATCGTGGATCCGGCCTGACCGGCGACGACGATGCCTTCACCGCCATTTGTGACCGTGTTCCCGATGATGCCGGTGGTTTGTACCGACGTTCCTCCGGGGCCGATTCCTGTGGGATGGTCGGCGTTAATCGTCGAATTCAGACCGGCTGTCACGCCGATACCGACGATGGCGTTGTCGCTGACCGTGTTGTTACGGATCAGCAATTCCGTTGTGGAACCGGCGGCTGTTGTCAGTACCAGTCCGGACATTGATGCTCCCGATAGTCCGGTTGCTGTGTTCTCATCCAGAATGATCGTTCCCGAACCGTCAATCAGGTTGACGGCCGTTGTTGGGCCATAGTTTGTAAACGTGTTTCTGACGATCGTGGCGTCCGTAAACGGCAGAGGATTGGTGATGCCGGTTCCGAAGACCGTCATGGCGGTGTTTGATGCATCAATCCGCATGCCCAGAACAGTGTTCTCGTTAGACAGTCGAACGACGCTGCCGCCCACGGCCATTGTCGGATTGGCGATTGAAGCACCCAGGCCCGTTCCGGTGGCAACTGCCGGAATGATGAAGTTGGTGCCGGCAATTGTGTCCAGCGTGTGCGCTTCTGTTGTGGACCGCAGTACCTGACAGTCGAACAGAGCCAATCCGCCGTTAACGGTCAGGTTTGTGTTGCTGTCGTCGTCTCGGGGATTCACGTTGATCACGTCGATTCCCGCGTTGTTGTTCATGGCCGCGACCATCAGCGACGTGAACGGATCTTCCAGAGTACCCGCTCCGTCTCCCCCAGCTGTCGTGCTTGTCGCGTCCGGGTCAACGTAGATCAGGTTGAATGCCCGGCCTTTGGCCGCGTTGAACATGGCTTCAGCTGTATCGACCACGTCGATGTTCGTGTGAATGCGATTGCTTCGATACACCGGATCCGCCAGTCGATCACGAACCCGTTTGGGCTGCATGATGGCGCGTTCACGATAATTTGGAATTGTGTAAGCCAGGCTGACCCACAGATTGTCGCCGAATGTGTCATCGCCCGTATATCGCAGGTCGACCGTGGCTGATTCTGTGATCAACGCCTGGACTCGGGCCGAATACCCGAAAGTCTCATAGCCCTGGTCGTTGTCCAGGTAGTAGCCGCCGGCATACGCGTTGATTCCGCGACGCCCAAGCAAGGGCAGCGGACCGCCGACTTCGAAGTCGCCCCCGGAATACGCGTTGTCCCATGTTGATGTGCGTGTCCGAAAGGCACTGTTGCCACCCAGACTCAGGTCTGTGCCCAGACTGCTGCTCAGCAGGACGCTGTCCGTGCCGGAAACAAAGTAGCCGTTGGCAAAGAAGTCGATGTACTTTCCGAGTGACTCCATGCCGACTCCGAAGCGTTGCCATCGGTTGTTCTGGCGTCCGTCGTCGACGTCGCCGTAGACGTTCCAGCCGAAGACTCTGTTTCGAGTGGCGTCATAGTTACGCCAGATCAGTCCAAAGTTGTAGGCTTCTCCCCTGTCGTTTGTGAGAGACGCTGACAGGTCTCCGATCAGAACGGAGTTGCCAGGTACGACGTGATACGGAATTCTGGCATTGAGCCGTTGATAAGATTCGTTGAAGCCCAGACCCTCACCGACGTTGGATTCAAACATCAACTGTGGCCCGAATAACGGGTTGTTGACGACTCGCCGTCCGAGGACTGGAGATTCTGTCGCCCCAAAGCTCTGTTCCAGGTAAGGAGTGAAGTTGGTTGGTGGCGTGAAGTTGGCGCCTGGCCCACCCTGGTTGCGGGGCGCAGTGTTGCCTGCGTTGCCGTTGTTCGCCGGCGGAGGGCCGTTTTCCGGAATCGGAATCTGGGCGGGCGCATTTTGATCTCCCGCGTTCAAATCCTCGCCCGCTAGCGGCACGGGGGCCGGTGGCTCAATGATTTCATCACGTGAAGTCATACGTATGACTCCCGGTTGATCGCCCACTGACACGCTCGAAGCGGTAATCAGGGCGCAGCAACTGAGAGCCAAACAGGAAGACGCAAAAATCCGTGTCGTGTTCATCGGTTATTCCGATCGATCCGTAGGGGCAGATAGCGCGAGATGTACCGGCGCTATCGGTTATTCTGTTCGATCGGAAAAACACCCCTGGCAGGTTGAGTTAAAATATGAGGGTTGTACGGATACTTTGGAATGTAGCGATGGTCCCGGTCGCGCGCAAGTTGCTGTACACAACATCTTTGGGGCGAATGCGAGGTTGATCCCAGTGTTGCTTTCAACACGCGCAAAAAGAAAGCTGCCGAAGACGCAAGGCCCTCGGCAGCTTATGCCGAATTAAACACGATCGATTCCGTGTTGTGTGAATCGACGTAGTGAGACGCTGTTGCCAACTAAGCTAAATCGCGGCAAGTCAGCGTGCTCATGGTCTCAGATAGACCATCCGTCGCGGTATTCGCGATGTACGAACTTGTTGATCTCCGGCATGTTCGTGCTCTTCAGGTTCTTGGCGTCCCATTCGATGCGGCTGCCTTCTTTTGACCGGATGGCAAGGTTGCCAACAAGGATCGTTTCGGTCAGGTGACCAGCATAGGCAAAGTTGGACGTTGTGCCTGTCTTGTACTCGCCCTTGCAGGTCTGCACAAATTCCCATTTCTGCCGTTGATCGCCACCGCCGTTGTACGGAATTCGTGGCAACGTCTGCTCGGGCTTTTCAAAGTCCTTGAAGTTGTCCTCCGGCAGCAGAAAGTACTTGGCACCGTAGTCATCCGGCGAGAACAGCAGGCCCTTGCTGCCCACCAGGACTGCACCGCTGGTTTTGCGACCACCGTCCCGCTGTTGCTGAATTCGTTTCTGAAACGATTCCGGCAGTTGGCTGATGAGTGCATCATTCGGCAGGTCTCCACCGTCGTACCAATGGAAGTTGCACGG
Organism: Fuerstiella sp.; assembly: GCA_024230215.1. Classification (GTDB taxonomy): domain Bacteria; phylum Planctomycetota; class Planctomycetia; order Planctomycetales; family Planctomycetaceae; genus Fuerstiella. The sequence continues at coordinate 27,685 of JAAERP010000188.1, forward strand.
TGCCAGACCGTCGCGTTCCGGAAATTCGAACAGCAGGCTGGAACTGGCCGGGAAGGTTTCGCCTTCAAAAATGCCAGGGTTCCTGATTGCCGTGACAGCAACGGGATCCCAAAGTTGCAGTGCCATGACCGGCATGTTGGTGGTATGGCATGCCATGTCACCCAGTGCTCCGGTGCCAAAGTCGGCCCAGCCACGCCAGTTGAAACCGTGGTACACGCCTTTCTTGAACGGCCGCATCGGAGCTGGTCCGATCCACGCATCCCAGTTCAGATCCTCAGGAATCGGGTCTGAGCCTTCCGGCCGGCCAATTCCCTGAGGCCAGACCGGGCGGTTGGACCAGATGTGAACTTCCTTGACGTCGCCGATGGCACCGGAACGGACGACTTCCACGGCTTCGCGAAGTCCGTTTTCGGAAGACCCCTGATTGCCCATCTGCGTGACGACGCCCGTTTCTTTGGCGACTTCCTGCATGGTGCGAGCTTCCCGAATGGACCATGTCAGCGGCTTTTGGCAGTAGACATGCTTGCCCATACGCATTGCTTTAATGGCTGCTGCCGCATGGTTATGGTCCGGCGTGCTGACGGTCACGATGTCAACCTTGTCACCAAGGCTGTCCAGCATTTCACGATAGTCCGTGAACTGTTTGGCATCCTTGAACTCGCGGCCCTTCTTTTTCAGCGTTCCACCGTCAACGTCGCAGAGTCCTGAAATGGAAACTCCCTGTTCAGCGATGTGACTGGTATCGCTGCCGCCTTTTCCGCCAACTCCCACACAGGCTGCACTAAGTGACTGCAGGGCTGATGTGTTGGCCTTCAGAGATGTTTGTCCACCAACCCAGAATGCGGTTCCGAGTGCTGCAGACTGGCCAATAAAACTTCGTCGACTTGTGTCTCTTGTCATGGAATAGGTACCTCAGGCAGGCTTGAAGGTTAACGGTGAGGGCGCGATCTCAACCATATGGTGAGCGCTCGCGCGCATTCAGCAAATGAGCTGGAAAAGTGCCAAATTCGAGGTTGGCAGTCTTCTACGATACCAAGGTCCGGGAAAACAGCAATCAAACGACCGAGATTACCCAATCCAACGTCCAATTCGTTGTCAATTTGAGGGTTTCTGCTTACCCTGAAGCGTCTCAGCCCGCCCTTTGTTTCGCCCGGAGTTTTGTTCCCGATGAATTCTCGATGTCCATTGAATCCCGTTCTGATGCTGACCCTTACGTGTCTGATTTGGGGGTGTCAGAATGAGTCGTCGCCACCTGCTGCCCCCGGTACTCAGACTCCGAATTCGCCTCCGAAAGCCATTGTTACTCCGGATGACGAGGCGTCCGTCGCTGCTCTGACGGAAGCTGGTTTTATCCTCACCAGGAACGACGACGGTGTGGTGACGGAATGTTCAAAGAACACTGACGAAGACATTTCAGCAACGCTTGCACATCTGTCAGGGCTGCACAGCGTGCAGATTCTGCGGCTTTCCGGCCCGGCAATGGGTGATGCCGGGATGGACGTACTGACTGGCTTCGCCGGTCTGAAGAGGCTGGACCTCAGTGATTCGGCCATTACTGATGCAACACTGAAGCATGTCTCCGGGCTGCAGAATCTGGAAGTCCTGGCGCTGAGACGGACGGGCGTCACTGATTCCGGGCTGGCGGCCATCACCGGTCTGCCAAAGGTGCGTGCGATTGACCTGCGGAACAGCAATATCACCGATGACGGGCTGACACACTTTTCCGGACTGTCAACGCTGACCGATCTTCAACTTGAGAAGTCAAAAGTGACTGACACCGGAGTCGCGATGCTGAAGGGACTTTCTCTGAAGTCAGTCAATTTCAACTACTGCACGTCAGTCAGTGATCCGTCGCTGGAGGTTCTGGGGGCGATGTCAAATCTGGAATCGATCCAGTTGGATTACACAAAGATCACGGATGAAGGTATGGCAGCGGTGGCCAATCTGAAAAAACTGAACCGGCTTCGCATTCGAGGTGCGGATATTACGGGAGTTGGCCTGACACACATCGCTGAATTGACAGGCCTGCAGCGGCTTGAATTGCGGGACACATCGCTGGATGACGACGGACTTGAGATCATTTGCAACCTGCCCAACGTAGATTATCTGGACATCAGTGAGTGTCGCGTGGCGTCGGCTGACGGCATGAAAAACATTGGAAAGCTGACCGGGCTGACATATCTGGGATTTTGGGAAACCAAACTGAACGACGATGCGTTTGCTATGTTCAGCGAGCTGGTCAACATTGCGGAACTGGACCTCAAGGCGACTCAGATTACCGACGCCTCTGTGCCGGTGCTGTTGAAAATGCAGAAACTCAGGAAGTTGAATCTTGCAGGAACAAACTTATCCGATGATGGATTTAAACAGCTCGCAGGCCTGCCCGACCTTCAGGAATTGAACGTCGCAAACACAAACATTGGCTTTGACATCGTCGATGAGCTAAACGCAAAGGACGGACTGACCGTCATCGAGTTTGAGAACTAGTGCCTC
>JAAERP010000189.1 GCA_024230215.1 Fuerstiella sp.
AAACTGCACCCCACAAGGCGTTGATGTGGCGCTGGGTTTCGCAGTCAGCAATCCGGCAGGGTGATTGGAAATTGTTGCGAGGTGGAGACAGAGAATACTTGTACAACCTGCACTCGGACCTGGAAGAGAAGAACAACGTTGCTGATGAATTTCCGGAAGTTGCTGACCAGCTTCGGCAACAACTGACGAATTGGTCACAACAGCTGGAGCCGCCGGGACTGGCGACAGCAGGACAGTCCACTGTGTGGAATGAGTACTATGACTTCTATCTCGAGGGCAAACCTGCAAAGACTTCTGCGCGAACACCGCGACAAGGGAAAAAAACGGATCCGGCAAGCACTGTCAACTCTTGGTTGGTGCGCAGTGGCACGTTGACCCTCACGAAGGACTCGATGGATATCGTTCCGCACGGTAAGAAGAGTCCGGCATTGATCCGCAACGGGATTCAACTGACAGGTCCTGTACAGATTGAAATGACACTCAAGTCCGTTGGTGAAGAGTCTATCCAGTTGCACTGGCGGAACCGAAACGAAAGAACATTCACAAGCGAAAATCGGCTTTCGATTCCTATCGGAAAGTCTTCCGGATGGCAGACCTTGTCAGCCGAGATACCGAGCGTTGATGTAGCGCACGTCAGATTCAACCTGCCGGCCGCTCCAGTGCAATTCAGAAGTCTGGAATTATCACCTTCAAAGGGAAAGTCGATCAGGCTGCTGAACTCGGTCATGAAAAAATAACGCATCCGGATAGCACAGCTGGTGAAGCGTTTCGGCTTCGCTGACGTTGGCGAAATAATTTCCTAAGTGCATGTAGGTAATTGCTTGAGGGGTTATTTGCCCTGCCGCAGTTCAGCAACGGCTTTCCTCAGGAGGTGCCAGTCTGCAGTCTCTTCGGCGGTGAGCGTTGCTG
>JAAERP010000190.1 GCA_024230215.1 Fuerstiella sp.
AAGATCGGGAGAGGTGTTTTTGGTCAGACAGTAGAAGTCCCCGTCAGCGCCGGCCACAATTTGCGTCTGCAAATAGATCACAACAACGTCGGCGTCATCAAGGTCTTTGTCGGGCTTGTTAACAATGTCATCAAACGACTTCGCTGACTGCCGCGAACTTGTTCTGACGGGAAAAACCTCATCGCTCTCCGGTATATTAAATTCCGGCGCCGCAGCCGCGTCAAAGTGTTCGGAATCGCCTAAGAGAGTCAGGATAATGAAGTGCGTATGCAGCGGGGTTTTTCTTATGCCAATGTAGATACCAATGGCGACCAGCAGAGTAAGCAACAGAACGGGAATCACCAGTCGCGATTTCCGAAGGCTTTTCCGGCCAGCCGTGGGCTGGCGCCGGGAACGTTTCCACGACGGAGTTGCCGCTGTTTCCTGCGCCGTTTCCCGCTGCGACTTTCGACCGCCGCGCCAGTTGTCCTTACTGCGATTGCTCATCTATCCAGTCCGCTCAGGCTCTGACCAAGAAATACCGAAACGACGAACAGAACGGCTGCACCTGCAAACAACAACCAGCCGAAGGTGGTTGCTCGTTTCAACGATTGCGTTATTCTTGGTGTCCATGCAACTTCACCCTGGGAATCCGTGAGCTTATCAAGCACACCTCGCACGAATCCCTGTTCCATGGTGGCATGACCGGTTGCGCAAAAGTAGCAGCCATGAAGACGCAGTTGCGGCGTCACCACCTTGTAAAGACTGTCGCGGAGCAACGACACAAGTGCGTCCCGCCGTTGATTGATGCCGCAGAGCATATGGAAAAGCTTCTGATTATCTCGATTGTCCAGATCATACGAAAACGCCGAATACACCCAACCGCGGAACCATTGCATACTTCGATCAATCACCCATGCGGCATTGTTATCGCTGACATCGGCGCCGGACGCAAAACTGGTTCCGGCACGCGACAGTCGCAGCCCCGGCTGCATACGCTCCGTGCGCAGAATGAACTCACGCATGCCGGAAACATCATCCAGTTCGGTCACGACAACGACCACCGGAAACTGCAGGTGCAACTGCTCATGAATTGCAACAACGTCGTCGCGAATCGCGGAAACCAATGTCCGAGCGTAGTCTATTTCTTCGGCCCAGGAAAACGGAACGGCCTGCAGCAGTCCGTTGATGGGACAGTATGGGCGTCGAGCCTCTTTGATCAGATGACAAACGAATTCCATCCGACGGATTCCCAGCATGCTTTCCATTTCAGAAAGCGGTGTCAGACGCTTTTTCCCGTAGCCTTTGTTGTCGTTGTGATGTACAGCAGAAAACGATTCCATAGCTCGCTTCAGTCCACCGGGAACAATCGTCCCAAAGATGCCGCCAATTCCACCACTCGTGGCAGCTGGCGACGGTGCACTGGCAGCCGCCTTCACACCTGCCCGGCTCGTACCCGTCGCGGACTTTGCCTTTTCCAGCACGGCGCCGATCTGACCGGCTTTCATGGTTCCCGTGACTCCGCCTCCAGGTGCAGGAATCGCAGCGCCCGCATCCGAGTGACCGCCGGATGACCCGGTGGCGACCTTTCGCTGCTGCAGGTTTGTGGTTCCGATGTCTGTACAGCTCAGGTAGATCGCGTCGTCGTTCGCGAAGGCCCGAAGGACAGAAGATTTCTTCGTTAACGGAGGAGCAATCACCCGCCATTCAATTCCGGAAGCCGCTTCCAGGGCGCTTTGTTCCTGCTGCGGAGTCAGGCCATTGACCAGGAACAGCGGCACGTCATCAATCGGCAGTTTTTCACGTTCCAGTGCTTCCAGTATTTCGTGCCAGTCGTCTTCGATATCCGGAAAATCTGACTCATCCTCAATCCCCATCAGCTCCATCAGATGCAGCACGATACGTATGATGCAGTAGACGATTACGAAAACGATTCCGCACCAGATTCGATCGGCGGCAGGGGGCACGTTCATTTGCGATTTCCAGCCAACGAGCGCCAGAATTTCGGGACTGAAATACGCGAACAGAACAGCCAATAACGCCATGAAACAGTAGTGGATAACCAGAAACAGTTTTGCTGACCCGAAGCCCGAACGAGGCATCACACCAAACAGCAACCGTGTCCATTCAAGAATTCGATAGAAAAACGATCTCATGTGATAAGAACCAGCTTCTGTTGTTAATGTCAGACACTCAGAATCGAACAGGGTGAAACGACGTCAGGGCAACTATTTTGTTACGTCTCTCGTCGCCCCGCTCTTTACAGATACCGTCTTCTTGCCTTTTCCAGTATCCAGTCCCTTCACTGCCCACGAAATTGTGTAAATTCCGGGAGGAACTTCGGAGAACTTAACAGAGTCCGTTCCGGACATCACCTCCTTGAAGTCCTTGCCCGCTAATGTAACCACGTGCTCGCTGCCTGATTCCCATGTGAAAATCACCTTTCCGTTTTTCACAGGGTCGGAAGCCTTTACCATGGTGTTTGCTTTGCGGAGAAACGTGATTCTGACCGGTGTCAGATTCGGCAGTCCCGCACGATTGGTGACTTCTGCATACAACTTGTGCGGCACTCGCTGGTCTTCCTTCGACGAGGGGATTTTGGGCAGCATTGCTGCAGGGAACTCGAATTCTCCGCCCGACTTGACATCCACCAAATCCTCCACAGAGAATCCGGCGCGAATGGTCGCGATCCCCGATTCAGGATCCTCAGCGACGATACGACCTTTAAGAGGTTTCAACACTGAATGAGAATTGGCGGATCCAGGGTCAACCTCAACCGTAACGACGGGCGGCGTATGGTCGAAGACGAGGTGCGTTTCATGTTCGATAGTTTCATCGCTGTCGATACGTTTCAACTGTCCAATCAGCTTGTAGCGCCCCGCGTCTTCGCCAATTTCGCTGATCGGCAAATCGCCTGGACCATGTAGTTCCGTATGTGTTGAAAAGTGCCAGACGTTGTTCATGCCAGACGCAACCCTGATCGTTTCATCGTGGTGACTACCCAGTTTGATGGGCTCGGACAGAATACTGATGGGCCGCGACCTGTTGATCACACCGTCGTTCAGCCGCTTAATGTCCAGTTGCCATTGATGGTCGCGGTGATCGAAACGACCGCCGTGGATGTGTGCGCGAACGTCAAATCGAACGTCAACCCAGTTTTCCCCAAACAGATAGGTGGGTGAATCAGCAACGGGTTTCACCTCCTTGGAGTTCGTCTGACGCAGTTTGATTCTCACCGTTGGTTCGTCGTTCAGCAGGAGCTCGGGAGCGTCATTTTCATTCAAACGCCAATGCCAGGCGTACGGAATTCCGGCGACGGACACACTGAACTCCAGGTCGTTGCCGTCCTGCACGAAATCGTCACGCCTGAACGCCTGTACGATGTCGTTCCTGAAGGTGAATGTAAAAACGTTTCCTTGCTCACCGACAGCGATATTCGGTACTCCTGTCACGTTGCCGGGGATTAATTGTTCAGCCAGAGCGGGACTGAAATGTACTTCGGCGGGAAGCTTCTTTGGTGGAAAACCACCAAAGTGATCACTCGACTGGCGGACGATGCGAATCGTAAGCTTGCCGCTGCCGTCAAATATCGGCTCCGGACGCCGAACCAACCTTTCCGCCGACAACAGAACTGGTTGAATGTTGATGTTCTTCGTTCGGGGATCCTTGAGTCCCTCGGGAGTAATCTCAAATCGAATTCCATGTAGGGCGTCAAAGTCCTTCGCTGGTGCGTCTGGAATCGTCGGCGGCGTGGCGTCGACCGCAGGACTGAGTGGTACCTCGACAGACTTCGTCTGTGGATCAAGATCCAGAATCTGGCCCGTTTCCCAGAACGCCACGTCCTTCGAATCGAAGCACTGCACACGCACCCTGGTGGCGACACCACTGATTTGAACCAGTCGAACAATGTACGACAGCGGAATATCTTTGTCGTCCTTCGGATTCCGAGTTGTCGGCAGCAACTCCAGACGGCCTTCGATCAGTTCCTGCTTCGTTCGTTCTTCCTCATTGACCGCCAGAAACTCGACGGTCCATTGATTGTCAGAATCGGGATGCAGAAAAACGCTCTGTTTTTTAAACACCACATGGTGTTCGTTGGTAAATGCCAGATATACCTCAACCGGTGCTGTGACATCGGCTCGGGAATGAAAAATCAGTTGTTCCGTCGCGCTTGGACTGTCGATGCGATACCAATCATTCTCCTCATTCAGAACCCCGTCGCGCTGTAACTGAATTGCCCCGGTTGAAACATAAAGAAAATCAGCACCTTCCGTGTCCACACTGATTTCAGCATCGTTCTTATCATTGAACGTCGTCTCTGAGTGTGAAGGCGGGGCTGCTTCTACTTCTTCCAGCGAGGTGGTCACTGCAAGTTTTTTATGAATCGCTTCGTACGCCCGCCAGTGTTTTTCGCTCGCTGCGTGCCGCTGAGCAACATCTGCCGCCAGAATCTTTCGTGCGTCCTCGTTGTCAACAAAAATTGTCCGGTCGCTACTGTCGGCCAGAGAAACGTGCTGTATGTGCCAGGCAGTTTGCAGCAGGCTCGCCAGTTGGCTGCGTGCCTGAGCAAGCTTCTGTCTATCCAGTTCATCAGCGGCGAATGACTTAACCAGTAGTTTCCATTCCTGCCAAAGGTCTTTTTGCTGAACACCCGAAATCGCTTCCAGCAGTCGTATCGACCAGAAACTGACCCAAAGGCCGGTCCGTTTCAGCTGACCAGCAGCGGCGGGTGGTCCCCCGCCCTTGTCAGTTAATGCGCCAACCCGAATTCCGCGAGACGTTTCCACCTCTTCAGAACTCAGCCCAAACGTTGGTACCGCAAACAGACGACGGCGCTCAGAGACTGAAAGCAGTTCAGACCTGCCCCTGCGCCCCAGGACATAATCAATCAGACATTTCTGATGGACGAGATCGTGTGGCGTCACTGCGTCTTCGTTTTCCGTCAGGTCACGAGTCAGAGCAAACATCGCATCGATGTCTTTGGAATGCATGTTCGGCTGACCCAGCAGGCCATGCGGAAAATGGCTCCGAATTTCGGATTCGCTGGCCTCCGCCAGTGCGATCGCATCCTGCAATTCCCCCTTGCGCAGCGGCACTTCCTCCTGCTGTTGAGCGAGAAACTGAATCAAAAGGGGAAGATCCGTTCGCTGCCTGTCGCGAATGGCGACAAGCTGCTGTTCCTGGTGAATCTGTCCGACGGTGCTGTCCCATTCGCTGGCCACCTTGTCAAGTATCGATTGCGCTTTCTTCAGACCCGGCGGGCCTAACGACAGCCAGCGTTCAGCGGCAGTAAGTCCTGTCAACAGCCGCTGCACGTCGTCTCGTATCTGGTGCCACACATGCCTTCGGATTGATGCGCCGTTATCGAGCTTTCCGGTGGCCGCATCTAAAACCTGCTTTCGCAGCTCGATGAGAACCAGCAATGGCTCCAACGCCTGAGCCTGCCATGCATCATCATCTGCAACATCATCTGCAACAAGGACTTCTGCGATCGTCAGCAGCTCGTTTGGCCAGTCCTGCATCGGCCAGCCTCGTTCCGGAAGCTCCTGAATGAACCGGGCACAGACTGCAATCTGCTTCTGTTGATCTTCCGGCCGTGTCGAACCAGCCACCTGACGCAGATGATCCACAAACCGACGAACAAAGGCCCCGCGCTCCGGTCCCGAACGTCGCAACTCACGCGGTAGTCTGCTGAGTTTCTCGCCGCTAACGTCGTCCTGGAACGCCAGTTCGAACATCTCGGCTGACGCAGCTTCTGTTTCCGGATTGGCGACTGAAGCCAGAATCCACTCAGAACGATCTGCTTCAGTTCCGGTCGGCCGCAACGAGTTTTTGTGATCGGCAATCCTGTCAATATTTTCCTGTGCCAGATCATGCATTGTCGCATACGCAGCCAGGTCACCGTGAAGAATAGCCATCTCTGCGGCCAGCAGTGCTGCATTAAATTCCATCCATTCAGCTGGTGTGGCGGCAACTGCTTCTCCGGCTTCCTGAAGTCTCCGCCGAACCAGGTGCAGCTTGTCGAGTTTCGCCGTCGGAGTCTCTTCGGCATCAGGCGTGTCCGTCTCAGCGATCTGTTCAGACGATTTGGACGCGTCGATAGACTCAGAGTCACCGGCAGCAGTTTCCACCCCGGCTTCCGAATCTGCCAGGTCTGACGCGGACGGCCATTCTACGTTGACCAACAGTCTGTCGCCCAGGATTCGAGGCTCCTGGGGAAACAGCATGACTGACTGTTTTTCGCCATAATTAGTCTCAACCCACGTCGCAACCTGTTCTCGAAGATATCTGTGGAACTCATCAACATCGGTCGTGCGTCCGTCGATGAATGCCTGCCGAACAAAATGACCAAATACTGTACCGGAGAAGATATCCGAGTCCCGATCGTTGTTTCGGAGCCGTCCGTCACCGGTTGGCGGTACAACGTTGGCGACATCTGATGGTTCCGATGACTCGAAATACTCCCAACTGCGTTCACCGAAGTTCGACGAACAGATCACGACAAGGTCGTTGATTGAAGCCTCTTCGACAGCGACTTCGATCAGGTGCAGAACATCGTCGCCCAACCGACCATTAGCCAGCCCGGACTCACGTCTGACTAAGTCCATCAGCAGGACAACTCGCGCCGGCTTGATACCCTTCAGCGCCTCGAGTAGATCTGAGAATGGGATTTCCGATGGGTTTCCCGATCCCAGCAATTGAACGGACACGGCATCATCGTCACAGCGGACCACCGTTTCCAGACCACAATACAGCAAGAGCGTTTCGCCGGGCCGCACAACTTCCTTTAGTTTCGTCAGCGATGACGCTGTCCGTGGCTTCATCACATGGTGGTCGTTTAGTTCGTTCAGTTTTTCGAACACCGTCTTCAACATGCGGTCGCTACTGGAAGCGGCTGAAGTCAGGAACACGGGCAGCCCGGACGGATCGAGAACATGGTCACTCGCAACCATGCTGACGAATCGAAACGGGGGTTCCTGAAAAATCGGGGGAACCACGAGTACGGC
>JAAERP010000191.1 GCA_024230215.1 Fuerstiella sp.
GGCGAGTCAGACGTGTCAACCGAATGGTCGGACTCTGCGCAAATATGTACAGCAAACAGTGGAATCAATACTGGAAGTCGCTCGTCGCCTGAAATACCGTAATCCTTGAGCGCACCCGTCCGGTTTCGGCGAGCTGGAACCGGCTTACAGGAACCAGTAAAAGGCTCAATGTGCCATATGGTGTGGTGATCGCTGCTGCAGTGCGGGGCCGCATACTAATTGGCGCCGAATCCGAACAGTTCCGCCGCCGTGCCACCCAGAACCTTTGACCGTTCAGCAGTCGACAAGTGTGAAAGCACTTCGGCAACCTGTTCTCGGTAGCTTCGATAGGATTCACCGGTGGCCTGCGAGTTGAAGCCGCCTCCATAGATCATGCGGTCGGCTCCAAACGCGTCCGTCAACTGCCGCATGACCGGTTCTAAGTCACGATGCGGATAGCGGTTCTGATCGGGAAGGGCGGACACCTTCATCACGGTGTTGCGAAAACGTGACCAGCGAACGACGACATCATGTTCCCTGGTCGTCCCCTGCATGGGCCGGCCCAGATGGTCAATGACAACCTTTGTTTCGGGGAACTCCCTGATCAGCGATTCAAAGCCTGCTGCGTAACGGGGTTCGAAATGCAGCTGAACGGCCAGACCCAGATCGGTTGCTGTTGTCCACAGATGGCGCAGCTCCTTTGTTCCGAATGGAGGCAATCGTCTGGGCGCATAGGCGTGGATACGCGCTGCCACAATCTGGCCCGGGTTGCGAAGAACAAGCGGCGCCATTCGTTCAACGGACCCGGGACGATCTGAGAAGAACAGACACGTCCCTTTCAATCGACTGCCACCGACCGTCAGACAGTGCTCCAGATAAGTGTGGTCGTCCTGATATGGTTCCGGGTGAACGACAACGGCAAAGTCAACGCCCGCATTGTCCATGCACTGAATTAAGTGTTCGGGCGTTGCCGTGGCCTCTGGGCGATACGGCGCTCGAGCGTGATAGGGAAAGGCTGGGTCCGGTCCGCCGAAGCAGTGAAGATGCGTATCCACCACAACGGACGCCTTCGGATCAGCAGCGAACGAGTCTTGGGGCACCAGCAAGGCTGACAGCGGGATCGCCCCCGCGGCGCCGCGAAACAATTGTCGACGATTCAGTTCTCTCATCATTGGTTTCTCTCAACAGCAATTATTGACGACGTCTTGCGCGACTGCTTCAGCGTGACGGTAGCCAGAACATTGTCGACTTCACACCGGAGGCTCTGCGCCCCACGGCTCCAGCTGCCTCAGATTCTTCGCTTTCAATTCCGCGTAGCAGTCCGGAAGATCGAAACGCGAGAGTACATTTGGCAGCAGAGCCGACAGTGGCCATTTGTAATCTTCGCTCTCGGCGACGTCCGCGTAGGAAGTCAGTGCGTTCCTGAGCGTGACCTGGGTAACCAATTCGGACGTCACAGCGGCAAACGTCGCTGACAGTGCTCCCCATCCCAGGCCGACAATGTGAATGTCGGTGTGCCCGAGGGACGCCAGCCAGTCCAGTACTCGCAGTACGTCAAAGGTTTTCTGCCCAAGGTAGGGGCGATCCAGCATTAGGGCATGAATGGCATAGAAATAGTCGTTGCCGTACGAACTGTGAAACGATCCCGGGTTGCAGGTCTCGGGCAGGGATTCACCGATGCCACGGACGTCGCATGCGAAAACCGGCGTACCAGGTTCAGCCTGCATCACTTCGCGAATCAGTGGTTCTTCGCGCAATTCGTCGTCGCTGGAAAGATGCGACACGTACAAGATGGCTCTCTTGCCCGCCTGTGGTGGACGCGAGTGCCATCGCTCATTGGTCAGGCGATACACGATCGCGTGCATGCCTGGCTCTGTTTCGACGGTATAGGCCATTGCATATTCGGTTGGATAGCCGCGTGACCCAAGATACCGCCAGTTGCGATAGTCCGGGACATCGCGTTGTTGCACGGGTATCTTCAACACTTCCGCCAACGCAAGTTGCAGCTTTTCGCCACGAAGCGTTCTTCGAGACGACTTCAGGAGTTTTGACTTATCGCGGGTGAAACCAAACACTGTTCGTACGTCGTCGAAAGCAGCGACCTGTCCCTTGGGAGTGCACCACAGAGTTTCATCCTCTTCGATGGTGATCTCCGGTTCAGCAGTCACGTGAAGGTCGCCAGCCAATCGCAGAACTCCGTCCAGCTGCCTGTCGCTGGCATCGTCCCCTTTGTTGCAGGCCTGGTTGAACCAGGAGTACATCGCTTCACGATTTTCCTGCGAATAGCCATGTCCTGTAGGACCGACGAACAAGGCGATGTTCTCTTCCGCCCCCAGCAGGCGATACAGCCGACGCAGACGGTCGTACGTTTCTTCTGATCCTCGTACGTCAAAGAAGTCCTTTTCTTTCGCCAGCACGATAATCGGCTTCGGAGCCATGGCGGCCAGAAAGTCGGCATGATCCAGATCGAGAGACAGCACGAGCGGTGGACATTGTTCCGTGTCCTGAGGCAATTCGTTTTCCATGTTGCGGCGAAATGTTGTGACGAAACAGCTGGGTGCCGCCATCGTCCATCGCGGTTCGACACCACACAGCCACGTGGTCATCGTACCGCCGCCCGAGTTGCCGGTGACTCCAACGTGTCGTCGATCGACTTCCGGACGCGTCAACAGATAGTCGAGCGCCCGAATGCCATCCCAGGCTCGCCACATGCCAAAGAATTCGCCGACAAGGAACTGCTGATTGCCCGCATGCAGATGCTCGCGCGTGCCAACACCGACTCGCGGCGCCAAGTCGTCGTTGACGTACTGCAGCCGTTCGCCCTGACCAATGGGATCATAGACCAGACAAACATATCCCAAACGGGCGAGTCCCTGTGCGAACGATTGATACGCTCCGGCCGCCTTGCCGTTTGTCGAGTGCCCGCAGGTACCGACTACTGCCGGCATGGGGCCTGTCCGCCCTTTCGGTATGTATAGATTCGCAGTCACGGGGAAACCCGGACGGCTTTCGAAGATCACATTTTCGATGCGATAGGCGTCGCGTTCGACAGTGCCGGTGATTCGAGGATTAAGTGGCGTACGTTCAGGCTCCGGACCGAACGACTTGTGAATTCTTTCCTGAGCGGACAGGACATAGCTTTCCGCATCGGCTTTCGTCTTCAGCTGACTTAGCTGCAGAGAATGCCGACGACCGGATTCACGAACCTGCCGCACGAAGAACTCATGCACCATTCTCGGAAAACGGTTCAGTCGCTCAAAGTCCCCGGACGCGGCGGTTACAGTCGACGGACTCAAAAACGGCAACAGGGACACCGCCGCCCCCTGCGCCGCGAGCGATTGCAACATCCGGCGGCGAGAGGTCTCGTGATTCTGTAGCGGTATGAAGGAAGAGCGATCATCAGGCATCCGGTTATCTCCGCAATTACAGGAATGACAAATCACACCCAATGTAGCGACGGTAGAGAGAATTGTCTTCCTGCAGTCGCTCCAGCCGGCAGCCCACGGACAACACACTGGTGCGACATTGCAGCTTCAAAACCTGAATTGGAAGCTAAATCCACATGAAAAATCGTTTAACGGGATGCCGAACGCAATTGCAACGACCGAAACACTGGCTCGTTCGACTCGCCGTCAAACGAGCGATTGGAGACGGTACTCCCAATCTGTATACATGGCTGCCTTCATTGACTGAATCACCTGAAGATAAACGTTCATGAAAAACCACCGACGTTTTCTGATTCGATTTTCGGTCATCGGGCGCCTAAGTTGAACGGCCGCCATGGGGGCGGACGAACAGCCGTCCGATGCGATTCGATTCAGCGAACACCAGGTTGCGGACTAGAGCAGTTTTCGAAAAGATGTGGTCGTTAGGGCTCGTGGGAAGCACCCATAGCAGGCCGGAAAACGTTTTTCGCGGCCACAAGTCAGCGTAACACGCTGTAATTTGCTTATGCCTACGGAATCTGCGCCGCTGACATTGATCGGGACGGTGATCTTGATCTGACGAGCGCCGACCTGTTGAGAACGGGTCGAAGATCGAATCAGGTTATCATCGCGGATCTCACCGGTAATGGCCGGCCGGATTCTGCGGCATGTGCGGAGCACGGCAGCTACGAACTGCGATGGTGGCGAAACGAAGGAAAAAACTCGCATCTGAATCAGCGACGGACTGAATTCACGCCCTGGTCGGGGCGTGAATTCAGGTCAGGGTCAGGGGCATGTGGATAGTCGACGGGGTGATACTGAATTTCAAGTTCGGGCGTCAGCAATTTCCGTTGCCCCGTAGCTCGAGATGTGAGTGCTCGGTCCAGAATGCCGCTGGTCAGCAATGTTCGTTCAACAGGGTAAGTGGCACGGTCGGTGTGGATCATTTTCTCGATGCCCTTCAACAGCCATGCAAAATGGGGGTGACGCGGCTCGGTACGTTCATCGAAACGTGTGCCCTGTATTTCGTTCTTTTCTTTCAGTTTTAGCGCAACCGACGTTCCGCGGGCAAAGTCCGGCAGCATGAAAACGGCTCCCATTAAGCCATCGGTATACCGAAACAGGAACAACGTGGATTCATTGCTGTGGCGCACATCGCCGGATTCATGAGGAACCTGAGCCAACGCAGCGTCAAACATGTCCTGCCGGACAACGCCTTCGTCCAGAACTTTCCACATCGCGTCGCCGTGCAGGCATTGCACCCACTTCACTCCGACTTCGGCTCCTTGACGCCGTTCGACGTGACACTGGAAGAACTCCAGAGCGTGACTGCCGTAAATATCGAGACCCGAATACCCGATCCCAACGGCCGCTTCGACTTCGCAGTCCGGCCGGATTTCGATGTGCGGTTCCCGATAGCCGACCGTCATCGATGAGCCCGCCATGAACGGAACCTTCATGGCGATCGCTCGGTCATACATCCACTTCGCATCGGACCACACGGGTCCCAGGTGCTTGTCGCTGAACACAGGCACCACCTTGTCGTACTTCCTGAACGCGTCGGTGATGGCTTCAAAAAAACGGCGCCGCGGATACAGAGTTTGTCCCTTGTTGTTTGACGGATAATTGCCGTGCTCACCGACGCTGATCACACCATCAACCGGTATGTGTTCGCCACCCACGGTCACTGCCTGTTCAATTGTCTCGAAGATCGGCACGCCGTGTTTCTGCGACATCGAACGAGCCATGTCCCTGTCCGTGAACTGCTCCACGTACATTGCCGCAAGTTCAAGAGCCGGCCCCGCCCCGCCATCCTGCTTCCAGCCCTCCAGGATTTTGCCGATCAGTACGTCAGCATGCAGCCCGTGCTCGTAGGCCGTCAACACGGCCGCAACAGACTTCGGTTTCACTGGCTGTGGCGTGGCGGCGACCGTCTGCCGAGCCAGGCTGCTACACGCGGTTGTCGCCGCAGCACCCGCCAGCCATGCTCGACGACTGATTTCTGCGGTTCCGGTCATTTTGACTCCTCAGGCACGTTGCCTGCCGTGCATCATGCGAATTCACTTCAACGAGCTCATATATGCCAACAGGTCAGCCACCTGCTGAGCGGTCATGTCGCGCACCAGCAGGTCCGGCATCAGCGACTGACGCTGCGGGACCAACTGTTCAATATCAGCGACCGGGATGCGTCGCACTTTATCCTGCGCATCCTTCAGGGCGACTTCTTTGTCGTCTCTATCCTGCAGCAGGCCCGTGAACAAACGGCCGCTCGTGGTTTCGGCCAGATACGTGACGTATTTCGGGTCGATGCGTTTGGACGGTTCCAGAATGCTTTCCAGCAATTGGACCGTGGTGAGTTTCTTTCCAATCGTCGTCAGGTCGGGCCCGACCTCCTTGCCGTCCTTGTGGATGCGGTGGCAGTTCTTACAGGACACGCCGCTGGTGTTGAAGAACACCTGCCTGCCGCGAACTGCGTCGCCCGACAGTGACAGAATCTGTTCCGAATGCACCACGCCGCCCAGTCGCTTGATTCGATCTTCCGGGGGCAGAAAACGTTCGAACAGATCGCGAACACTGACATCGCTGTGTCGGACCGCCCTGGCAACGGTGCTTGCGATTACTGATGCGGATAATTCACCGTTGTCGACCGAATGCAGCAGCCGAATGGCCCCGGTGGTCGAGGACAGAAGGCCGTCAAGAATTTCGATTTGTTCGGACGCTGTCTCCGTCGCACTCAGCTGGTTCAGTGCCGTCAGCTCTTCGTGCCTCAATTTTGCCACTGACAGATCCGCGGCGGTTTCCGTGTCGGGTTCCGGCTTCAACTGTTCCAACCAGTTGTAGAGTAACTCAACGCCGGCACGGTCCACTTCTGCCGATCCAACTCGGGGCATCCGTCCGCTGCCCAGCTTCGCCATGCGATACAACAGAACCGATCGAAAGGGATCGCCGGGAGCGACGACCTGAGCGGCGTGAATGCCGAACGTGCCCTGCGTAGGCCGCGTGTTGATCATGTTTGTCTTATCCAGCGCCAAATCAAAGTGCATGTGCGACAGCACGGCGCCCCCCGCGTGCAGACGGTGACAGTGGGCGCAGTTGGCGTGCAGGTACGCACGAGCTCGATCGTCCAGCGTGGCGGACGTGTCGTACGGATCGGCCAGCTTTGGTTTATTCTCGGTGTCAACCTGTTTTTCAATCAGCCTGATGTGCGCGAACGTATCCAGTTGGGAAGCCGTCGTCCCGCCATAGTTATGGACTCGGTCCAACTGCGGTGTATTGAATGCCAAAGCAGGTCCGGACCATCTGTTGTGGCACCGCTGGCACTCGGCACGCCCGGAGAATCGCCACGTCTGCCGCCGCACGCCGTGAAGGGCAGCCGAGTCCTGTATTTCAAACGTCCGTTCCGCGCCGGATGCGTCAACAAGTGTCGCGTCAGATTGATCGTCATTCCACTGATACGTGTATGGCATCAATTCAATGCCATCGAAATGCAGAATCTGTGTTTCAACGCGCCGACGGGTGGTCGGGTCTCCCTGCTGCATATCCAACGATAACGTTTTCACCAGCACCGTGTTTTCCGGAAACGTCCACGCCGTGCCATCGGCTTTGATTGACGCTTCGTTCGGCACGGCCACATATCGCTCGGCCACCGCATGGTCCGCCCATGGTTCTGCGTTGACCGAGTACGCGATGACTCCGGGAGCCGGCGTCAGATCGGTCATCGAAGAAAACAGGCCACTTTCACTCAGCGTACGTGGGAATGTGCTGGATTCTCCTAATCGCGGATTCGCCACAAGGCGGTGAATTGTTCCGTCCGTGTGATCCAGCAACAACAGCTCGCCGTCGTGCAGTTCCCCAAAGCCGACGACCCGGTGAGTCGTGTCTGCCAATTCGCGGTGGTTGACCACCTTTCCATTCTCGTACCGGAAGCCCCAGAACTTGCCTGTGTCGTAGTCACTGTAAATGTGAGTTCCGTAGAGCTCCTTCAGTCGTGCGCCATAGTACGTCGCCCCTTCAGTAATGGACGAGGATTCAGAATGTTCGTGGTCAACAACCGGCGGTAAGACGGGACTCGGCCCCCGAGCCCATTCCGGATGCGTGGAGGCGCGACCTTCCATTACCGCCCACCCGTAGTTTCCACCCCGTTCAATCCGATACAGCATCTCCCACAGTTCCCAGCCGACATCGCCGACCCAAAGATCGCCGGTCTTTCGATCGAAGCTCATTCTCCATGGGTTCCGCAGTCCGTAGGCCCACACTTCGCCGCGGGCACCGTCTGTACCCACGAACGGATTGTCAGTCGGAATACGGTAGTTCTTTTCGCCGTTTTTGTGGTCGACGTCGATACGCAGAATAGACGACAGCAGGTCGCTGATGTCCTGCCCCGTCCTGTGTATGTCCGGTGGATTCGCCGGACCTCCGTCGCCTGTTGAGATGTATAGAAAACCGTCCGGACCAAACTTCAGACAACAACCGTTGTGACCACCGGACAACCATGTCACCAGCGTTGTTTCGCTTGCCACGTCGATCCGTGGGGGATCGGTGTCCAATATTTGAAATCTCGCCACATGCGTTCCTTCATCCAGGCTGGGCTTATTAACGTAACACACGTAGCAGTAGCCGTTGTCCTGAAAGTCCGGGTGAAACGTCAGCGCATAGACCTGCTTCGCGTCCGGCAGATCTTTGGCAAAGTCGACGACCAGATCAGTTTGCGCGACATTGGAATTGTTGACGAAGGAAACAATCTTGCCCGATTGTTCCACGACAAACAGGCGATCGCTGCCCGGTGCCATCGTGATGTCCAGGCACTGATTGAACTTGAGCGATGGAAAAGCCGGTTCGGTCACGTAAGGAAGCGGCGGTTCTGGTGATCCACTAATCCGGGAGGTCGTCCACGGCATTCGCTTCTTAATGCCAACCTCCGACGAGTCGGCGATCGCGTTGGGCAACGTTACCCCCATGAACAACACAAACACAAAAAGCCAGGCAAAAGAATCGGTAATCTTGCTGACTATGGATTTCGAAGGACACGATCGGTCCCCAAAGAATGAACAAACTTGACACGTCGTCTTCATGTTTAATGGTCCGCCATCCCGTTGTCAGTAGTCTGATAACAACAGGTTACAGAGCATGGCATTCGAAAGTCAAAGACATGACGGATCCTTTCAACAACGTCATGCCGCCGGACCCGGGTTCGCCGGTTTTCCGGTGCCGTCCTTCACCTTTGAGCGTCCCACCCAATGCGACCACCATTACGTATTGCGAGATGTGATGCGGTCGTTCTCAGTTCCTCTTCCCGGAGCATGTCCTGCAGCTGCGATTTAATCGCAGGCATCTCGACGGCCATCAGGGTCAATCGAGCTGTTTCGCTTTGATACTCTCCAGTCTCTCCGTTTCACGATGGCTGCATCAGAGCTGTTGAGGCAAAACGGCCATCGCCGGATTGTTGCTGAGCTTGTCAACAAAGTGCTGAAAAAAGCGTACCTGGAGGATGCCTAAACTGTCCAGCAGTCATCTCAAACCTTCAGGCCCGGTGACTAGGAAAGTGCTGCGGATTTGAGTGCAAATGTGCAAAGAGTTGGACTTACGTTACGCTGCGGGGCATGATGACAACGCTCATTCAAGACTTCTATCGCGGTTCGGCACACGTCGTCTGACCCGCCGGTCTTGATTCTCGTCCGGCAGACACAACAAGATTTGAGTCCTCCTATGAAGCCACCCTCTTCTACCTACTGGTGTGTCTGTCTATCATCGCGATGCCGCACATCGGCGCCGCCCAGCCACCCAAAGCGAGTGAGGACGCCAGCGAAGCAAAAACCACGAAGCCCGATACGCTCAAAATCGGCGGTGTCTTCGAGGCAATCGCCACTGCGGAAGTCAAATATAACACCGAGCACTTGAAGTCGTTTGTGATCACCAGACTTGTTCCACACGGAACCACAGTCAAAAAGGGCCAGAACGTTGTCTGGTTCGATTCAGAGCATCTGGACAAAGAACTCAGACAAGCGGAGACCGACCTAAGGCTGTCGAAGCTGTCTCTGGATGACGACGAGTTTGGTTACAAACAGTTTCTCGAAACACAGCGTCTTGAACGAGAAGCGGCCGAACGCCGGAAAAGGAAGGCTCAACAGGACTACGACAATTTTGTCAAAGTCGATCGCCAGCGGCAGCTGAAGACCGCGGAATTCAACTTGAAATCATCCACGGCGTCGCTGGCAAACGCCATGGAAGAACTCAAACAGCTTGAGCAGATGTACAAGGAAGATGACCTGACAGAAGAGTCCGAAGAAATCGTCCTGAAACGAGCTAGTGCCGCAAATCGTAGTTGACGGCCCACGAGTCGAGAAATCAACGTAGATTACCAGTGAATTTTGCTTTGTAGTCTGTGTATTCTGCCGAAATCGACAGCGACTGAAGAAGCCTTCCCCCGAAGAATACGCGTGACA
>JAAERP010000192.1 GCA_024230215.1 Fuerstiella sp.
AACCCTAAAACCTGGTTCTGACAAACCACTAGAATTGTGCGACCATCGACTTACAAGAAGAAATACTTCCTGAGATTCATCATGCGAAACTTACGTGCTGTCGTCTGCGTCCTGACTTGCGCTGTGACCACAAGCTGCCTTGCTGCTTCATTGAATCCAAACATCATTTTCATCATGGCGGATGATCAGGGTTTTGGTGATGTTTCTGCATTGAATCCGGAATCAAAGATTCCAACTCCCAATATTGACCGTATTGCGAAGGAGGGAATGATCTTTTCGGATGGGCATTCTTCTTCGTCCGTCTGCACACCGACACGGTATTCGGTTTTGACGGGGCGATACCACTGGCGGACTCATCTTCAGAAGGGCGTTCTGGGCGGCTTTTCCAAACCGTTGATCTCGTCGGGCCGACTGACGGTCGCGTCGTTGTTGAAGCAACATGGCTATGCGACGGCATGCGTCGGCAAATGGCATCTCGGTTGGGACTGGCCACTGAAGACAGGCGGAACAGCGAATGATGACGGTGATTTCTCCGGCGGTTTCAAGGCAGGATGGGATGTCGATTATGCGGGCAAAATCCAGAACGGCCCCTGCGATCTTGGTTTCGATTACTTCTTCGGAATCAGTGCGTCGCTGGATATGCCGCCGTACGTCTACGTCCGCAACCGAACTCCCACAGAACCGGCCACCGTGGAAAAGGCGTTTCACCGCAAAGGGCCCGCAGCCGCAGGTTTTGAAGCCGTGGATGTGTTGCCCACGATCACGAAAGAAACCGTGCAGTTCATCAACGACAAAGCAAAATCCGACAACCCGTTCTTTGTCTATTTTCCGTTGAACGCACCGCACACGCCGATCGTGCCGACAGATGAATGGGAAGGTAAGAGCGGAATCAACAAGTACGGCGATTTTACCATGCAGGTCGACTGGACGGTGGGCCAGGTTCTCAAGGCCATCGATGACAACGGGATTGCGGAAAACACATTGGTCATATTCACAACTGACAACGGATGTTCACCCGCCGCGAAAATCCCGGAACTCGAAGCCGCCGGGCATGACCAGAATTACATCTACCGTGGTCACAAGGCC
Source organism: Fuerstiella sp. (assembly GCA_024230215.1). Classification (GTDB taxonomy): domain Bacteria; phylum Planctomycetota; class Planctomycetia; order Planctomycetales; family Planctomycetaceae; genus Fuerstiella. The sequence goes on from JAAERP010000192.1 coordinate 1,087, forward strand.
GACATCTTTGAAGGAGGGCATCGTGTGCCGTTTGTGGCTCGCTGGCCCAGCCGGGTGAAAGCCGGTTCACGTACGGATCAACTGGTCGGACAAATTGACCTGCTGGCAACCGCGGCACAGATTGTGGGGGCCACTGTTGCTGAAGACGGTGGCGAAGACAGTGTGTCGTTTCTGCCGGTCCTGTTGGGAGAAGGCAGCAACCCCGCCCGTCGAATTCTGCGAACGTCGATCGTTTCGCAATCCATTGGCGGCCAGTTTGCGATCCGCGACGGCGACTGGAAACTCTGCCTGTGCCCGGGGTCCGGCGGATGGAGCGATCCCAGGCCGGGACGACTGGACATGTCAAAGATGCCGTCGATTCAGTTGTTCAACCTGACGGACGATCCGGGCGAAACGAACAACCTGCAGGCTGACCACCCGGACCGAGTCACGAAGATGAAGGACATGCTGAGCAAGATCATCAGCAACGGTCGGTCGACGCCCGGTCCACGCCTGCAAAACGATGCCGAAATCGTAATGATCAAACCAGTCCCGAAATCACGGGCCAGGCAGAAAAAGAAATAAGGGCGTGCGTCTCTCGCGCATGATACCGGAACATAGAAACTCTCCCGATAACAACCCTGTAATCATGGCGCGTCACACCTGCTGACCCGACCGACCAGCGTTGTGGTCAGACCTTCGGCAGTTGCCACGGGTCACGACGTTCGTAGTCCATCCACGAGTTGGCCTCTTTGTCGTCACCGAAGTTCCAGTTCTTTGGATCCCACTTCAGGCTGCGCCCGTGCCAGTAGGCCAGATTGCCCAGATGGCAAACGGTGGCACTGCGAGCACCGATTTCCACATCCGCTACCGGGCGACTGCGGTCTCGTATGGCGTTCAGCCAGTCTCGGTGATGCCCCGGCGAGTTATAAAGATGGACTTCCTTCTCACCGAGTGGTTCTTTCGTGGCGTCTGGCGGATCGGAACTCAGATGACCACGGTCGATACGCAACGTTCCGTCCGTGCCATGAAATGTGATGCCGCTGGGACCACCGTGAAACATCTCAATTCCGTTCTCGTAGATGTATTGAACTCCCGTTCCAGCGGAAGGGTCTTCGGGTGGGTTGATTTCCACGGGGCCGGATTCGTCCATTCCCAAAGCCCATTGAGCGATGTCGTAGTGGTGAGCTCCGATGTCCGTCTGGCCACCACCGGAATACTCGCGATATTGTCGCCACTGTCCCCACGGTTTTGAAATTCCACCTCGCGCACTTAGCGCCGAGTTGTAAGGTCGCTGTGCCGCAGGGCCCAGCCACATGTTCCAGTCCAGTCCCGGTTCAATTTCTTCTTCCGGCAGGTCACACCATTTGCTGGGACCGCCTACGCCAACGGTTACCTTCTGAATAGTTCCGATGCGCCCGCTGCGGACAAACTCGCAAGCTTTGCGAAACGGTCCGAACACACTGCTGCGCTGCTGACTTCCCGTCTGCAGAACCCGGCCGTGTTTGCGCACGGCATCGATACATCGTTTGGCTTCCAGAATTGTCAGCGTCAGTGGCTTTTCGCAGTACACATCCTTGCCCACCTGACACGCCTCAATGATCGGGATCGCGTGCCAGTGATCCGGAGCCGCAATCAGCACCGCATCGATGTCGTCGCGTTCAATGATTTTTCGAAAATGGTTGTACGCGTCACAGCCGGCGTTGTCGGTTTTCGCGCCGTACTTTTCCGCGACTCGTTTTCTGGCAATTTCCCGTCGGGTAGTGTCCACATCGCATACAGCGGTGACCTGCACATCGTCAAAGCCAAGCAGCGTATTCATGTGATAGCCGCTGCACATCTTTCCCGTTCCAATCAGACCGATCGAAAGACGTTCACTGGCGGCAGCTCGTCCCGGTGCTCTCCCGAGAGCCGTTGCCGGAATGATCATGGGTGCGGCAAGGGCGGTCGAAGACTTCAGGAAGGAACGGCGGGACGTGTGGTTGCTGTGAGTCATACTGAATTCTCAGAAGGAGGGGGCATGGACGTGTGTACGATCAGGCTGTGTAGCTGGGTGACGTTGCCGTCACCTGCGTTTCCGTTCCACTATCATCGTATGCATCTCTGCAGTCGGCAACCCGGCGGCACAAACGGTCGTATTCTTGTGGCGTCTCTCCGTGGAAGACCGGTTGCGCCGGTCAGTATCCTGTCGGTTCGTCATCACTGAGCCAACTGTTTCCACCATCTACATTCTGCTTTCTTTTGCACGGCACGGGGGGGACAAGAGTTGAGCAGAGTGGTTGACAATTTGAACTGAACGGACACAGATCAGCAAAATGACAGATTCAGAAGTACCAACATTTCATAGTAATCCGGCTCAGTGCATTCTGCACCCGACTGATTTCTCGCCGCATGCTGATCTTGCTTTTGGTCATGCGCTACGTGTGGCCATCAGAAACAAAGCCCTGCTTTCCATTCTACACGTGGGCAAAGATACGAGATCGGAGTGGGATCGCTTTCCCGGTGTTCGGCAGACGCTGCAGAACTGGGGTTTGCTGGATTCGGATGCACGTCGAGCTGACGTAGCGAAAATCGGTGTTGATATTGAAAAGATCATCGCCGAAGAGAGTGATATCCCGGGTGCGATTGCCGGGTACGAAGTCAAACGTCCGGTCGACCTGTTGGTCCTGGCCACTGAAGGTCGCAGTGGATTGTCGGCATTGTTGCGGCCATCGAAGGGGCAGCAGGCCGCCCGAAAACTGGCGGTCCCGACACTGTTTGTTCCCGGCGATGGTCGTGGATGTGTCTCACTCGAAACCGGCGACGTTTCCATGGACGAAGTGCTCATTCCCGTTGACCACACGCCGACAAGCGACGCCGCCATCGAACGTGGTCTACGCGCGATCGAGGCCTTCGGACATGAAAAGTCTCGCTTGACGTTATTGCACGTCGGCCCGGAGTCTGAATTTCCGGAGGTCCGGATTCCGGACGGACCCTGGCATGTCACACGCACGGTTCGTCAGGGAAATCCCGCGACAGAAATCCTTGACGCAGCAGAAGAGATCTCTGCCAATCTGATCATCATGGTGACCGAGGGAGCGCACGGGTATCTTGACATTCTGCGAGGAACGACAAGCGAAAACGTACTCAGGCAGGCGCCCTGTCCCGTTCTGACTGTTCCTGCGTCATTCTAAAACGCGCTGCACCGAAGTGTAGCGACTTCCGCCACCACTCAGCTGTAAATTGCTCGCCAGACCCGCTACACGTCTGCGCGACACGCACTAAGGCCCTGACATGTCTCAGCTTCCCATTCGTTCATCCAGAAGACTGACAAGTGTTCTTTCGAACACGGTCTATGACATTCCTGCGCCGATGCGAGCCCTGACACTGCTCGTCGGCTTCGCCGCAGTGGTGGTCGTGATTGTTGCGAGTTTGGAAGGCGGGCAGGAACATACCGTCGAAGTGGACAAAATTCTTCACTTCAGCGGGTACGCCACTCTGGCAATCATCTTTGTGCTGGGATTGCGACCGGCGTTTTTTATTCCTGTGCTGATCCTGCTGGCCATACTGGGCGTTGCGATTGAATTCCTGCAACCACTCAACTCACGCAGCTTTGATATGGCAGATGCTGCTGCAAATACCACAGGACTGGCTGTAGGCGCGGGGCTTGGGATGATTCTGCGAATTGTTCTGCGATACATCCGAACTCAGCACAAAGCGACAGAACTGAAGAAACGACGACGCACTTTCGAACGAGGCGCGATGATCATGCGTCAGGGGGCGCCGGTTCGCAGATTCTGCGTGATCGAACGAGGAGAAGTGAAGGTCTCCAGAGAAGTCGATGGCGAGCAGAAAACACTCGGGACGCTGCGAGAAGGCGAGATCTTTGGGCTGCTGGGCCTAATTCAAAACCAGCCGCAGTTCGAAATCCGGGTTCAGGAAGGCGAACGCCAAAAAGACCGTCACCTGCAGGAAACCATTCGTCACGGGCTGATCGGGAGTGATAAATCCTGTGGCGACCGTGGCAACGTAGCCGATCAGCAGAAAAATGTTGTAACGAAACGTGCCCCAGAAGGCCTCCAGAGCCGTGCCCATCAGATAGAACAGGTACCAGAAGAAGAAGGCCCACAGAAGATGAGTGTCAGGCGGCATAATCATGAACGTCAGCAGTCGATGGATTTCACCGTCCATGACTTTGGACGGAAACAGCACCATGTTCTCGAATATCGCCGGCTGGCTTTGAGCTGCGACAAACATCAGCACCTGACCAATGATCAGGATCAGAGTGACGTTGGGCACAGCAAACCGGCCAAATTTTCGTTCCAACTTGTTTAACACAGTGCACTGTCCAAAAGCGGATGTATCGCTACCTCGTGACTCATACGGATTGGCTTGATAGTGTTTGCGGGGCCTGGATGCAACTGCTCTGCCGGCATGGATCCTCGCGGCGTGCAGTCACGGAATGTTGAATATGACCGTAGGATGGGACCATCGTCCCGTCCGGCAATTTGATTCAACTCGAGACAATAGTCCCAAGCTACGTAACGGCCCAACTTCACCAGCATTCATCACGACACCCGTTCTCACTCATTCTTAGGTGGCACGGTAGAGATTTCAGTGTCAGCGATGCAGTACAGGAACTCGTGACCTCGCAGAAACAGTTCCTGTCCCACGACGGCCGGCGTTGCAGCGAAACCGTCGTCAAGCGAATTCAGTGCCAGGTGTTTTGGCTGATCGCCGTAAGTGAACACCAGCGTGCGGCCGTACAGATCTGCGATGTAAATGCGTCCATTGGCGGAGACCGGCGAAGCATAGATGTCCTGCACGCCGGTCAATCGAAATGGTCCGGCAGATTCGGTGCCCGTACGGATATGTCGTCGCGACAGAATGTTCTGGTAGTGTCGCAGAAAGTAGACGTGTTCTTCGATAAGCAGCATGGACGGGACATACGGCGTTCTTTGAGTTGTTGACCACAGCAGGTGCCTGCTTCCAGTAATGTCGCCTGACGCGCCGCTCATGTTGATGGCCAGCATGGCTCGCGTGTCGTAACTACTGGCTGCTATCAAAATGCCGTCAGCCGTGACCGGGGTTGCCACGACATTCGACGACAGCCCACCGCATGTCCACAGTACATTGCCAGTTTCCAGGTCGTAGGCACGAATGCGATCCGTCCCCGCAACCACAACCTGCGGCTGCTCACCGTCATCCACAATCAGCGGTGAAGACCAGGATGTGACTTCATTACGGTTCTGTTTCCATTTTGTGATTCCAGTCGTGGCGTCGATGGCTTCAATAAATGACTGTTCTTCGTGATCCGCGTTGATCACAAGAGTCCCGTCGTGCAATCCCGGAGACGATCCTTCACCGTGAGCGTGTTTGCTCTGCATTCTTCCCAGGTTGCGTTTCCACAGCAGCTTGCCGTCGAAATCCAGAGCATACAGCCCGTGCGAACCAAAATACGCATAGACGCGTTTGCCGTCCGTGATTGGCGATGCCGACGCCAGACTGCCCGTGTCGTGTCCACCTTCGTGCGGCAAGACATCGTTGATTACCGTCTGCCAGCGAATCGTGCCGTCCTTGCGGTTCACGCAGACGACCACAAACCGATGTTTTTGAGTTACATCCAGATTGTCGTGAGCTCCAGGCGCCGTGACGAGGACAGGATCAAGTTGTGGGCCGTATGGTATGGCTGTCGTCAGGAATACAGAATCCTGCCAGACGATTGGCGACGAGTGGCCCAGTCCCGGCAGCTTCACCTTCCAGCGAATGTTCCTTTTTTCATTCCATTCGACCGGAGGATCGGCCAACGGGGCAACTCCGGTTCGCAATGGACCTCGCCATTCTGCCCAGTTCTGCAAATAGGTTGAGTCCAGGGCATCGTCCGCTGGGGCGGAGGTCGCCGCCACGAGCAGACAGCAGATGCAGATCAGAAAACAATGTGCCATGAGCTCGTCCATTCTAAAGCCGTACATCCGTAACGTGGCCCGGCACCGCCTGATTGGCCTGCTGCAATATAGTCTCAGAGTACGTCCAGGTCTGCGCTACGAACGCATTCATTCTTACGGAGCGTCGTCGCCTTGCTCCTTGGCCTGGTCGGATCTGCTGCTTCCGAACGATGCGAACGGTTTGTGGTGCAGGCGTCCCGCCTGCATGAACCATTGAACGGCAGCCGAGACGGCTGCACCACAATTCAGTGGTGTATTTTACCTGTCGTTACCCACAAATCAGGATAGCCAAGGTAGGGTCCGCTGTGCGGACCAGCTGAAAACAACAAAGTTCTGCCGCATCAATTGTCGGAATATCGATCCGTCACAGCATTCCTGTGCCTGGGGCACCCAAAGGTTGCAAGCAACCTGGGCTACCCACCACCTTCGTGGTAACACTCTGCTCCATACTTTCGACCTACTCATTTTTCAATTAGCAGGAATTGCGGATTTTGATCGCAATGACAATGAATCATTCAACTTCTAAAAAAGCAGTTGACGCATCTCTGTATAATTGTACTATTGTGTTAACACACTACTTGGGGCATGGAAATGCAGATTCGAATTTCTCAGGACGACGGCACACCGATTTATCAGCAGGTTGTCAGCCAGGTCAAGCTGCTGGTTTCTTCCGGTCGACTGGACGAGGGCGAGCAGCTGCCTGCTGTTCGCAAGCTGGCAGAACAGCTGTTGATCAATCCCAACACAGTCGCTCGTGCATACCGCGAGCTGGAATCTTCCGGCGTTGTGGTTTCACGACGAGGATCCGGCGTGTTTGTCTCTGACTCCGGATCGCCGCTTTCACGGCGTGAAAAGAACCGGATTCTGAACGACCGGATTGACGCACTGCTGGCGGAATCTGTGCAGCTGGATTTTGATCTTGAGAACGTGGTCACACTGGTGCGTCAGAGATGTTCGCGATTCCGCAAGGGAGAAAAGAAGTGACAGAAAACGTAATCGATATCCACTCACTTGGTCGCTCGTTCGGAAAGAAGCAGGCACTGCAGGACGTGACGTTTTCAGTGCCGAAAGGGTCCGTTTTCGGCCTGGTGGGTGAAAACGGAGCCGGCAAGACGACTCTGCTGAAACACGTGCTGGGATTATTAAGAGCGTCCTCTGGTTCTATCAGTGTTTTTGGTCTGGCCCCGGTGCAGGAACCGGCGATGGTTCTTGGGAAGATCGGCTATCTGTCGGAAGATCGTGACCTGCCAACATGGATGCGTATCGACCAACTGATGCACTACCGCAGTGCGTTCTATCCGAGCTGGGACCACGAATACGCTAAAGAGCTGGTGACGATGTTCGATCTGGATGTCAAACAGCGAATTCGCTCATTGTCCCGTGGTCAACTGGCGCGAGTTGGATTGTTGTTGGCGATCGCTCATCGTCCGGAGCTGTTACTTCTTGACGAACCGTCCTCCGGACTGGACCCGGTCGTGCGTCGTGACATTCTGGCGGCCATCATCCGTACCGTCGCTGACGAAGGACGGACCGTGCTGTTTTCGTCACATCTGCTGGACGAAGTGCAACGCGTCAGCGACCACGTGGCGATGCTGCACGGAGGTCAGCTGTTGCTGTGCGATCGTCTGGAAGCGGTTTTGGCGCAACATTCACGCTGGACGATTCGACTGCCGGAAATGGTTCAGAGCGCGCCCGACATTCCCGGCAGCGTCAGTTGTCGAGGCGAAGGGAACGAATGGAGCGTTATCTGCAACGGTCAGCACGAGCAGTTTCAGCGTTGGCTGTCTGAGCACAACGGCGAGGTCATTGAGCAGGCAACACCGTCACTGGATGAAATCTTCGTCGCGCGAGTGGGAGGCTGAGATGCTGAGAATCTGGAAAGCGTTAATGTGGGAATTCTCATCTCACGCCATTCATCTGGCGTACGTGGCAGTTCTTGTGGCGATCATTGGACCGTGGCTGGGATGGGCGCTGACCGGATTCATCGAGATGTCACCCGATTACCAGACACATGCCAGGTTCTCGTTCTACTTCAGCTACGTTGGCATAGCGTTGTCTTTTTACGGCGCGGCTGCAGGTGCACCGATCGTTGAAATGCCGAAATTCAGCAGACTGCACCCCGTGTCATCAAGGCTGCTGGCGACATTTTTCTGGCTGGTGCCGCCCTGCCTGATCATGCTGCTTAACGTGATCAGTCAGTGGGGCTATCGAATTGTCTTTGGTACGACATGGCCCATTATGACGACAACGGTCTGTCTGGGAACTTTTTCCACGGTGATAATCGCCGGCGGTTGGTGGCTGACGACATTTCTCTGGCGCAGACTGGCGGTCGTGCTGCTGTGCGTCGGCTTGTGGGTTGTGTGGTTTGCCGACCACTTCTATGGCAATGGCTGGGACGCTGCAATGACCGTCTGGAATCGATTCACGGACGCCGACCTTATAGTTATTGCGACGACACTGTTGGTGACATGGTGCATAACGCTGTTTCGGCTGAAAAAATTTCGCTGTGGCGAAACTGACGCCAGCCGGCTGGTCACGCGAATGGAAGAAACCCCGTACATGATGGCTGCCGACGATGCGGCGTTTGCCCTGACTCCGCTGCCTGACGCTCCGACAGCATTTCTCGATATGGAATGGACTCGGAACAGCTACATCGTTCGCTGGCTGGCAAACATCTCCATTGGACTGTTTGCCTTACTGGCTGTGTTTGCATGGCGTAGCGGTGGCAACCGGAACAACATTGAGGGCATTCTGGTGTTGCTGTCAATGTCCTCGGGCTACGTCGGCATCGCAGCGGGAGCAATGTTGGGCGGTGAAATGTGGGCAGGCCGCTCTGGCGAACTAAAGTCCACTCACAGTACGCTGCCGTTTTCAGATGCACAACTTGGACGACTTCTGTTGCGCGCGTGGCTGAAGGTGACAACGGTTATCTGGTTGATGGTTGTTGTGGCGACTCTGGGTCTGTTGGTACTCTGTGGAATCGTCACGGGCATCGCGAAGACCACAGAACAGGTTCACGACCTGTGGCTGGTACAACAACAGGGCTGGTTGACCGTCCTGGTGGTGCCAGCAGCCTCATTTCTATTGGCGTGGACCTTATCGGGAATCTCGGGAAGCGTCGTGCTGACAGGACGCAGGTGGCTTGGTTTTGCGGCGATCATTGTCCTCCCGACCATTGGTTTAGTATTTCTTGTGATCTACTCATTCTTTGGCGAACCAGGCCAAAGATTCGCATTTGCCTTGCTGCTGTGCCTGGTTGTGCTGGTCGCTTGTGGCGGCACTGCCTGCGTTTATGTCAACGCTGTGGTCAGGCGACTGCTGACCAGGAATCAGGTCTTTGTATGCGCAGCCGCTGTTCTGCTGCTGTGTGCCGCAACGTGGGTCGCCACACCCTCAACGATCTACTGGAAGACTCTCTGGACGGCTTTGGTCTGCCTGTCCGCGGCCCCCGTCGCCAGTATGCCGTCGGCACTCGCGTGGAACCGGCACCGATAAGTCCGTCGCTCAACGAAATCGTGCACTGCGTATGACCACGACAGATTCTGCAAACACGCCTTGATGCCAACAAATCGTGTGAGGTCTGTTCCTATTTTGGCGGAGTCTTTTAGACTGCCGAAAAAGCAACACTCACTCCGTTTTGAAGTATAGACGCATGGCAGTTTATCTGGGTATCGATATTGGCACCAGTGGCACCAAAACTCTGGCGATGAACGAGGACGGTGCGATCCTTGCAGCCGCGACCGTGGAGTACCCGCTGTACAGTCCGAAGCCGGGCTGGTCCGAGCAGAATCCCGTCGACTGGTGGGCTGCCTCCGTCAAGAGTGTGAAGAAAGTCATGCGAGCGGCGAAGTTGAAGGCCGCGAGTGTCGGTGGCATCGGCCTGAGCGGACAGATGCACGGCAGCGTGTTTCTTGATAAGTCAGGCAGCGTCATTCGCCCAGCACTGCTGTGGAACGATCAGCGCACGGCCGCGGAATGTGTCGAGATCGAGAAGCGGGCGGGGGGACGAAAAAAACTGATCAAGATGGTTGCCAATCCGGCATTGACCGGCTTTACGGCTCCCAAAATTCTGTGGCTGCGCAACAACGAAAAGAAAAACTTCGACAAGACCGTTCAGATCCTGCTGCCCAAGGACTATGTGCGGTATCGTCTGACCGGAGAATTCGCAACGGAAGTCAGCGACGCGTCCGGAACTCTGCTGCTGGATGTCGTGAAACGCAGGTGGTCTAAGCGGCTGTTGGGAAAACTGGACCTTGATGCCAGCCTGTTTCCTCGAATGCACGAATCCGAGGACGTGACCGGCGGGCTATCAGCGATCGCGGCAAAAGCGATGGGCCTGAAAGTTGGTACACCCGTCGTTGGTGGAGGCGGTGACCAGGCAGCCAGCGCCATCGGCAACGGTATTGTTCGCAAAGGCGTCGTGTCGGCAACGATGGGCACCAGCGGAGTTGTATTTGCACACAGTGACCAGGTTCAGGTCGATCCTGAGGGACGACTGCACACATTCTGCCATGCGGTGCGAGGCAAATGGCACGTGATGGGCTGCGTGTTGTCTGCTGGTGGCAGCCTGCAATGGTTCCGCAACGAACTCTGTCAGGCAGAAGTCGCCGCCGCAAAGAAGAAGAAGGTGGATCCGTATGAATTGATTACTCAACAGGCCGCCGAAGCTCCGGCAGGTTCGGAAGGCCTGTTCTTTCTGCCGTATCTCACTGGCGAACGCACGCCACATGCCGATCCGAACGCTCGCGGCAGCTGGGTTGGCCTGAGCCTGCGGCATGGCAAAGGGCACATGGCTCGATCCGTGATGGAAGGAGCCACCTATGCGATGCGCGATTCACTGGAAATCGCGAAGGGCATGAACATACCGGTGAAGGAAATTCGACTTTCCGGCGGCGGAGCCAGAAGTCAGTACTGGCGGCAGATGCAGGCCGACATTTATGGACAACCGGTCGTGACGATCAATGCCGAAGAGGGACCAGCGTACGGCGTCGCCTTATTGGCGGCCGCAGGCACCGGGGCCTACAAGGACGTGGTCGAAGCCTGCAAGGCGACGATCTCCGTCGTCACAAAAACGGCCGCAAAGCCCGCTGCAAAGAAAACATACAACAAGGCATACCCCGTGTATCAGCAGTTGTATGCGTCGCTGAAAGATGACTTTGCGGAGATACAGAAGCTGGTGTGAACACAAGTAGTTCAAAAACCCTGGTAGCAATCTTGGGTCAGTGACCTGGCATGCACCAATTGTTCCATTGCTGATTCAGCCATTCCGGGTTCGGTGCGGCGTCCGTGATCAGAAAGCGGTAGCGTCCGTGGAATGGGTGATCCTGATCAATCGCGAATTCTCCGTCAGCGCAGGGCGCAAAGCAGAAGTACGGCTTGTTTGGATGCAGGCGAGCCGCCTGGGGAGCTCGAAAGTTCTCGGCGTGACACAGGACGGTGATGCTGACGGGAGCTGTGTCGAGCGTTCCTGTCAACGAAACCCATCTGGCGTGTTCGTGGTTTCCTTTGCGACGTTCCGAACCGTGATCGTTCAAAAAGTCACTCGGTTCGCGTTCTTTGTCACCATCGACCGCAGCGTTCCCGGACTTCTTCTGCAGCCATCGCACGGGGCCGCGGAGCGCGATTCCGCCGTAGTGATATTCGCTGATGACGAGCGGCTTTGCGGTCAGACCCGTCTGCGTCGTTTCCAGGTCGAAACAGTGATACGCGCCATCGGTCGGATAGGCGGAGATCTTCCAGCGTTCTCGCAGGATGTCGACCACCGGTTCCTGTACAGCTCGATGCACCAGATCCACTTCGAAACCGGTAGCGTCGTTGTCGCTGAACGTAGTGACGACACGTTCGTGGAGAACTCGCCCGGTACCGCCGGCGAGATTCCAGAAGTCGACGTCGCGACTATCCCATTTTGTGCGAACCCACGCCGAAAATATTCCGTGCTGATGCGGGTGATCAAACGGAAAAGTTGCAGTGACGACTTTACCGGCTGGCGACGCCACCGGATGCAGGAAGCCGCTGCGACGGTAGGCTGGATCAATCCCGTCAGGCAGCGTCGGCGACTGCTTGTTGTACGCGAGAATCTGTTGGCCACCTTGAGTAATTGTAATGGCGGCTTTCGTCTCAGTCAGTCGCAGTTGTGCTGATGTCGCAACTTGCTGACCGGGTGACTGATCCGCAGGCAATGTGCCTGTTGAAAAACACGGCAGCAGGACACCGAGCAACGTGATGAACCTTGTTCGACAATATGTATTCATGGCAGATTCCATCAGGGACTGCTCGGAAATCGCTCGCTGTCGACGATGTGTCAACGGAGACAATTGTCTGTGCGAACACGCTGAGGCTTACAATTCCACCAAAATCAGGCATTCATTGCGAACGGCGGGGCCAGATCATTGTCGTTCTGGAAACTGCGTGCATCGCGACCGCCGCTCGCCCCACCGTTTATTCGCCACTTGTCTCATGTCACTGCCCATCTTTCAAATTGTTGCTTTCGCAGACCGACCGTATACCGGAAACCCGGCGGCCGTCGTGTTTCCTGGCGACGAACCCAACAGTCACTGAATGCAGTCCGTGGCCGCTGAGATGAATCTTGCCGAACGGCCTTCGTTCAAAGGCTGACGCCAAACCGATTCGAACTGCGCTGGTTTACTCCACTGACAGAGGTGGACCTGTGTGGACATGCCACGCTGGCCACCCCATCCCGACGTCGTACGTCGTATGTCGGTACGAGCATATACAATGGAGATGAGTATCGTGGGGGATCGAGATCTGTTGCGAGGTAAAGCTGTCACGATCTTTCGTGGCACGCTGGAGGTGTATGCGTCACTCTCAGGTGTCACATCAGCCTGGGAAGCCCGGGCTACTTTTTCCGCTTTGCCAGACTGGCCTCACGGCGTGCCAGAAACTCGTGCGACAGTTCGACCGCTCGTTGTCGGTTAGCTTCGTCATAGTCCCAGAACTCCTGCACGATTTCTTCGCACTGCGGATAGTGCGACCCATCGTCACCGATGTCTTTGCGAAGTTGCGCAAATTGAGCTTTCAGCCTGGTGCCAACATCACGGTACGCAGAATCGTCATAGACATTGTTCAGTTCCTGCGGGTCTTTTACCAGGTCGTACAGTTCCCAGGCTGGCGGCGTCTGATCAGCGCCTTTGTAGTTACAACCATAGAAATAGATCAGCTTATGAGTCTTCGTACGAATGGCCATCTCGCCTGGATTGTCATGGTGAGCCATATGCATCCAATATCGGTAATACGTCGCCTGCTTCCACCCGTCTGGTTCCTTGCCGGTTTCACAGATGCTGCGGAACGATCGTCCCTGCACGGATGCCGGAATATCAGCCCCGGCGAAGTCCAGCATCAGAGCAGGGTAGTCGACGTTCTCCACGATCGCATCACTGCGGATGCCAGGTGAAATGGTCCGAGGATAGCGGACGATGAAAGGCATGCGTTCAGACTGATCGTAGGCCCAGCGTTTGTCCTGGTAGTCTCTTTCGCCCAGCCAGAATCCCTGGTCACCCGTGTAGATGATGACGGTGTTGTCGTAAAGGCCTTCCGTCTTCAGGTAGTCGAACAGCCGCTTCAGGTTGTCGTCCACTCCCTTAACGCATCGCAGATATTTCTTGAGATACGCCTGATACGCCAGTCGCTTGATGTCGTAGTCGGAAAGATTCGGGTCCTTGTGATCCCACTTGAATTCCTTTGGAAATCTACCGGGCAGATCGGCTGCATAGCTTCGCCGGGGATTGCGTCGGCCGATGGATGTGCCGATGTGGGGCACCAGTTCATCGTTGTGACCTCGCGTCGCGATCGATCCCCAGGTATCCGGCATTTCCCACAGCGTAGCCGGTTCCGGAATATCGACATCGGCCAGATACGTATCGTAGCGTGGCGCACTTTCGAAGTAATCGTGCGGAGCTTTGAACTGGTGGCAAAGGAAGAATGGTTGTTCCGGATCACGATGTTTCCTGAACCATTCCAGCGTGGAATCCGTAATCGCATCGGAGGAATGCATGCCCTGGTGCGTCACGACATTCTTCGGCCACGGTTGATCGCCCTGAATTCGGAATTCTGTGTTGAAGTATTTTCCCTGGCCGGGCAGCACCTTGTAGTAGTCAAAGCTGGGCTCGGTCTTCAGATGCCATTTGCCGACAATCGCCGTCTGATACCCTGCCTTCTTCATCTGAATAGGCAGCGTTTGTTTGTCAGCTGCAATTCGTCCCCCCAGATCAAACACGCCGTTGATGTGGTCATACTGACCGGTGATCACACAGGCCCGGGAAGGAGTACAGATGGCGTTGGTGCAGAAGGCGTTATCAAAGCAAATGCCTTCGGACGCCAGGGTATCAATCGTCGGCGTCGGATCCAGAGTCTTCAGCAGTGTTGCGAATGCCCCAACTGCCTGAGCCGTGTGATCGTCCGACATGATGAACAGAATATTCGGCCGGTCAGCAGCGCTCACCGGATTGATCACACCTGCCGGAATTGTCGCGATGAATGACGTCGCCAGTATTGCTGCAGTTTTGAGCATGATTAGACGTTTCAGATCTGAGGGGGGATGATTCCAGGTTCCGAACCCTGGTTTGGAACCGCATATTCTCGACCGTAACCCACCAGCTTTGCTGGTGCGCACTCATGAGACCCTGCCGTTCCTGATACAAGCACGCTGCGCCAGCAAGTGATTTTCACGATCGCAAAAAAATCACTCACGCCTGTTGTATTGCGGCCCCTTTCATGGGGCCTTCGTAATCACCGGCAGCGCAGCTTCCAGGACAGATGCTTCCAGGATGACCTGGGTTCGAAGTTACTCGGCCTTTTTCTTCGGTGACGGAGCCAGCTCTTTAATACTCACGTTTCGGAACTCAACCGGGTCATTGTGACCAGCGAATCCAAAGAAACCGCTGGTGCGATCTTTTCCCGGGTGAGGCCGTTCAGCCATGAACTCGGTCACTTTCGACAGGTCGGCATCCAGAATCAAGCTGCCATTGAGCTCCACTCTGATTGTGCTGCCATCCACGGTGACCTGCTGGAAATTCCACTGCCCGGTCTCACGCAGATAGCCGCGATGCGCGGCAACCATTCCGTAGGCACACCCGTGATATTGCCGGGCGTCAAGCTTCGCGTATTTTTCGTGTTCAGAATCGAGCACCTGCAGTTCACACATGGCGGCATATGCAGGGTCACCATCACCGGGCGATCGAATGGCAAGACCGTTGTTTCCACCAGGCGGCAGCTTGAACTCGAGACGGGCAATAAAGTTGCCGTATTCATTTTCTGTCAGCAGTTGTCCGCCGTGGCCGGCTTTGCACCGAATGGCACCGTCGACGACCTCATAGTTTTCCAGAGCACCCTGCCAGCCGGTCAGATCTTTGCCGTTAAACAGCTGCTGGAAGGCCTGTTGCTGATGAGCTGACAGCAGGCGATTAGCTTCGTCTGGCGAAATCTCACGGATGAACAGATTCTTCCAGCGGATCTCACCTCCGTGTGTCTGCAATTCGATCGGCCCCTTCGCAAACAAGGGTGACTTGCGATCCCAGTAGTTTTCCATGATCGCGTTGTCGACCAGCAACTGGCCGTTCAACCAAACCGTTGTTCGAGCCCCCAGTTGGCGAATTCGAAAAGTGTTCCATTCGCCAAATGGGTTGTCAGCCAGCACGAAAGGATTTTTCCCGGGAGCTCCGGCACTGTTGTTCCACAGTCCTCCACTGCCCAGGTCAGAGTCGATCCCGAACTTACCGGGATCCGTGTAGTCCCAGATCTGAACCTGTGGCGTGCCTTTCAAATAGATTCCGCTGTCGGCACGAGGCACGGTCTTGAAATCAATCAGGAATTCGTAGTCACCAAACTCATCATTCGTAACGAGGTACGCGCCATGCCCGTCGTTGACCAGTTCTCCGTTTTCAACGGTCCAGTGTTGTTTCGCGCCTGCCGTCCATTCACTGATCTTCGCATTACGGTCTTCGTCGGTCATTTCCCCCAGCTTCCGAGGGTCAAAGTGTGGCCTGCCCTGCCAGCCATCCAGATCCTTGCCGTTGAATAACGGTCGAAATCCTTCTGGTGCTTCGGCTGCGTGTGTGGCTGGGTGCAAAATGCCAACGATTGAGAGCAGGCATAGGAACGCATGGCGGCAAGTGAACATCAAGAAGAATCTCCGGGGCGGTGGGGAATCGATTGGTTGAAGGTGAGCTACACGCATAGGTTACGAAGAAACCGACGAAAAACAATGGCGCCCGAAGCCGTTATGTGGCTCCAACGTCTTTCAAAATTCAGCGATGCGGGGAGAAATCGACGCACATCCTTCCATTCGGAACAACGCCTAATTCAGGCTCATCGCCACTACTCGCTGAGATTTTGTGATCCGCAGGGGCGAATACACGTTATGACTGAGGTTTCCGCCCGGACGAAGCTGGATAATCGCAAATCAATGTCGCAAAGGGAATCACGTGGAACAGTTCATTGAAAGCTGCTTTTCGTGGCCGTCATGGCCAGCGTCGGTGCTGCTGTTGTGTGTCTGCGTCTACTGGATGCTGATGATTGTCGGAGCGGTGGACCTGGACTTTCTGGATATCGATGTGGATCTGGATCTCGACATTGACGTCGACGCCGACCCATCAATCCTGGAGTTTGGATTTATTCCGCTGAAGTTCCTGAACATCGGCAGTGTGCCGACGATGGTGTGGGGCAGCATTTTTGCGTTGGTGGGCTGGATGGTGTCGCGACTGTGGAACAGTCCGTTGCCCCATCCGTCATTTGAGTGGACCAGCGATTCGCTGGCGATCATACGTGACTTTGGGGTGGCCGCGATGCTGACAAAGATCATCACACAGCCAATGCGAGGGCGCTTTGACCCGGTGGAACCAAACAAAGCAGAAGACCTTGTTGGTCAGACGTGCATTGTCACGACCAGCGAAGTCACAGACACGTTTGGAGAGGCGGAGTTTGCGACGGAAGGTGCGCCACTGCGGCTTAACGTTCGCAACGGCAAACGGGACATCAGCAAAGGGGACACGGTGCTGATCACGTACTTCCGAAGTGAAACGAATGAGTACGTTGTAGAACGAATGTGAGTGGTCTCCGGAATCGGCAAAGGAGTTCACTCGATCGGCAGGTCATCAGGAAATCGTCTAACCGTGTGCTCAACGGACCACGCGAAACACGATGGTTAGAAGAACGCGGGGCGTTGCCCACGCAGTTAAACCAAACAAGACAGAATTCGATATAGAAACAGGAGCGTCACATGCTTGCTCAAACATTTCTGGGAATGGACAGCCAGCAGCTGCTGGTAGTCGGCGCGGTGCTGGTCATTCTCGTCCTGATGCTCGTGGGAATGGCTACCGCATTCTCAAAGTTCTATCGCAAGCCCGGCCCGGAAGAGGCCATCATTCGGACCGGGGTGAAGGGGTTGGCGGTGATCACGGGAAAAGGCATGATCGTGATTCCGCTCATTCAGGAAGCACACGTGATGGACCTGTCCGTTAAACGCATTCTGATCTCACGCGATGGCGAAGACGGCCTGATCTGTGAGGACAATATGCGAGCCGACATTAAAGTGACCTTCTTTATTCGAGTTAACAATCAGACGAACGACATCAAAACCGTTGCCGAAACCATCGGCCCCCGTCGAGCATCAGAGCAGGACAAGCTGGAAGAGCTTTTCGAAGCAAAGTTCTCTGAAGCACTGAAGACCGTTGGCAAGAACTTCGAATTTGTTCAACTGTATACGGAACGAGATCAATTCAAGGAACAGATTCTGAAAGTGATCGGCACCGACCTGAACGGCTACGTACTGGACGACTGTGCGATTGACTATCTGGAACAGACACCGCTGGATCGTCTTAGTCCGACGAACATCCTTGACGCCGAAGGAATCAAGAAGATCACGGAACTAACGGCGGCCGAAAAAGTCAAAGAGAACTTCTTCACTCGTGAAAAGGAAAAGACGCTGAAGAAGCAGGACGTGGAAGCTCAGGAAGCGATTCTGGAACTGGAAAAGCAACGCGTCGAGGCGGTCGAAAAACAGCATCGCGAAATTGCGGCGATTACTTCTCGTGAACACGCTGAAGCCGCGAGAATTCAGGAAGAAGAACGACTGAAGGCTGACTCTGCCCGGATTCGCACGGAAGAGGAATTGCAGGTCCAGGAAGAGAATAAACAACGACAGGTCCTTGTTGCTCAACGAAACAAGGAGAAAACAGATGCCGTTGAACAGGAGCGAGTCACTCGTGACCGCGAACTGGAAGTGACGGAGCGGCAGAGGGTTGTTGGGTTGGCTGAAATTGAAAAAGAGAAGGTGATTGAAGTCGAGAAAAAGAACATTCAGGAAGTCATCCGCGAACGAGTTACTGTCGAACGCGACGTCGTGGAGGAACAGGAAAAAATCAAGAACACCGAAGCATTCATGGATGCGGACCGACAGAAGCAGGTGGCCGTCACGCTGGCGGAAAAGACAGCCGAGGAAGCGTTGGTCAAGCAGGTCAAAGCGGCGGAAGCTTCGAAGACAGCTGCTGGACTGCATGCTGACGAAGTTGTCGTTGCGGCCGAAGGCAAGCGGGCGTCCGCCGAGAAGGAAACGGAAGCGACCAAGATGCTGGCCGAAGCCAAAGCTGCCGATCACGCCGCGATTGGCCTGGCGGAAGCCGATGTTATGAATGCCAAAGCTGACGCTACTGAAAAGACCGGCACCGCCGAGGCTCAGGTGCTGCAGCTGAAATTCAGTGCCGAAGCAACCGGCATTCAGGAGAAGGCGGAAGCCATGAAGCTGTTCGACAGCGTCGGCCGAGAACACGAAGAGTTCAAACTGCAGTTGAACAAGGAAAAGGAAATCGAAATCGTTGCGATTCAGACTCAGCAGTACATCGCGGAAGCTCAGGCGGGCATCGTTGGCGAAGCTCTCAAGACGGCTCGCATCGATATCGTCGGTGGCGAAAGCACGTTCTTCGATCAGATCGTGAATTCGGTCAAGGCCGGCAAGTCGGTTGATCGCTTCGTGCAAAACAGCGAAACCGTGACCGACGTGAAACAGACGTTCTTTAACGGTGATCCCGAATACTTCCGCAATAAACTGACTCAGTTTGCCAGCCAGTTCAATATGAGTTTTGACGACGTGAAGGATCTTTCGGTGGCTGCGTTGATCGGAAAAATGTTGACGATGGCGGACACGGATGAATCAAAGTCCGAGTTATCCCGCATGCTGGACACGGTCTCGGGGTCGTCGCTGGCCACACAGAAAATCGCGTCTCTGGCCGGAGGGCTTGCGGGCAGAACAGAGTCGTGACGCCAACGAACATGCGGCTTTCCAACGGCCCCCTTCTGCTTTCCGGGGAGAACGGGGCCGAAGACCGGATGAGGGGCCTGTGACGGAAGAACATGCACGTGACCAGCCGTCGTACGCAAGCCCCCTCAACCTAACCCTTTCTCCAGCGGTGGAGAGAGGACAATCGCAAACTGTTTCCGTCTTAATACTTCATGCCTGAAACCACCGAAAACCAGCCGGATGACACCGCACCGTCGGTGGGACTTGAGAGTAGCACGTACGAAATCATTCGTAGTCGGCTGCTGACAGGTGGCAAGGAACTGCGGTCGCGGCTGGATCAACTCAACGACGCGCGAAAGCAGGTGTTCGGTTCCATCGACACCACGTTGTTAAGCACGGAACGTATTACCACCGCGCATAACTGCATCGCTCGCGATATGGTGGCCATCGGTAACCGAGTCCTGCTCGGCTACAACGTGCATTTTGGCCTGAAATCGGAAACTGACATCAGTGACGTTTTCGCCGTCTACAATTTCAACGAGGCAAATTCACCGCTCTCGGCGGCAGAACCCATCTCGGCAATCTCCGCAGATACCACGCCCACGCCCGCCGGGGCTCCCGGCTTTGAACGTGATTTCAAGGAACTGTTTCGGTATTACAAGAACGCTGTTTTTGCGAAGTTCGCTCGGCGAGGCCCGCATCTGTTCATGGTTTTTCGAGTCGGTAAGTCAGTCGGCGAGATTAAGGTCTTCAAGTGGCTGATTGAAGGCAGTGGATCCGGCGACGATACAGGACTGCGATACGTAGACAATCGCAGTGACCACGAATTCCGCTTTCCACCACAGCATGACTTTGAGTGGATCCGAACGACACGCGACGACCATCATTACGGTAGTCACCCACACGTTTCGATCAAGGATCGTGTATTCGTCGAAACCGTCGGCGGCGATCTGACCATCAAGATCGAGAACAACACCGCCAGCGGCGAAGGCATCTACGCAGAACCCGTCGCAGACGCGGACCAGACGCTGGATGATGCCGAAATCTATTACGCCATCATCGGCAATATCATTCTGTTGAAGATGAGGCCATACCAGGAAAAGGAATTCCGCTACATCCTGTACAACGAAAAGTTGCAACGGGCGATGCGACTGGATTCGATTCGCGATGCGTGTGTCATGCTGCCGGATGATCACGGCCTGATCTTCCCCAACGGCTACTACCTGCAGGACGGCGAATACAAGACGTTTGAACACAAACTGGCCGACATGCTGTTCGAACGCACCATCATGGCGCCGAACGGCGAAGACTATCTGTACATCTTCTACAACCGCGATTCCGGAACCTACGTGCTGTTGCACTACAACCTGATCGAACAGAAGGTCGACACACCACTGATCTGCAACGGTTTTACCTTCTTCGAAGCAGGCGAGCTACTGTGTTTCAAGTCACAGCGAGACGCTCAGAAGCGACACGCCATTCAGGTATGGCAGACACCGTATGTCGGCGAGGACCACGTTCCACACACGCAGAACGATTCGTTCCTTAACAAAATCGGCAATAAGGACATTGTTCGAGGCATGGCGGAATGCCATGAAGTCCTGAACCTGATCAACAAGGAAGACACATACGCGAATTTGTACAGCGATCTGGTAAAGCAAAGCGGCGAGATCGTGAATTCACACTTCTGGCTGAACCGCGAAGACACGTTCAACCTTGCCGAAACTCTGGGTGAAGTCAAAGCTGCCGCCTCTGCCGCCGTAGACGAATTTGACAAAGTTGTCCGAGTCAAAAAGAACACTGCTGCTGAAACCAGTGCGACTGTAAATCGCACAAAGGAAATCCTTGCACAGGTAAAGCACCGTCGTTTCGAACACATTAACGATTTTGTCAGTTCGCTGAGCGACCTGCGAGCTGTTCGCGGCAACATCATTTCTCTACGGGATCTGCGTTACGTCGATACCAATTTGATCGCCGATCTGGAACAGGACGTCGCCGAGCACACTGATCGCCTGTCGCGCACATGCGTGACCTTTTTGCTGCGACCGGCTTCACTGGAGCCGTACGAACAGAAGGTCCGCGACGAACAGGCCGGGATCGAACATCTGACGAAAGTCACCGATGCAAGAGCGTTGGAAGAGGATATCGCCAGGAGTGCAGCCGAGCTGGAAATGCTGATTGAAATCGTCAGTAACCTGAAGATCGAAGACGCGACTCAACGCACTGCGATCATCGACAACATTTCCGGGATTTTCGCGACCGTCAATCAGGCTCGCGCGATTCTGAAGAAGAAACTACGTGAACTGGCATCAGTCGAAGGGATCGCCGAATTCAATTCGCAGATGAAGTTGCTGAATCAGGCCGTCGTCAACTACCTGGATATCTGTGACGATCCGGAAAAGTGTGAACAGTTCCTCACAAAGATGATGATCCAGCTGGAAGAACTCGAAGGCCGCTTTGCCGAGTTCGATGAGTTCATCCTGCAGTTGGCGGACAAACGCGAAGAAGTCTACAACGCCTTCGAAAACCGCAAGCTCGCGTTGGTGGAAGCTCGCAACAAGCGAGCGAACTCACTAATGAGCGCGGCAGAACGAGTGCTGAAGGGCATTCAGACGCGGGCTCAGAGTTTCGAAACGGTCAACGATATCAATGGCTACTTTGCGTCGGATCTGATGATCGAAAAGGTCCGCGACATCGTCGAGAACCTGAAGGAGCTCGACGACAGCGTCAAAGTCGACGACATCCAGAGTCGTCTGAAGACGATCCGTGAGGATGCTGTTCGCCAGCTGAAAGACCGACAGGAACTGTTCGTCGACGGCGAAAATACCATTCGTCTTGGTTCACACCTGTTCTCTGTGAATACTCAGGTGCTGGATCTGACGACTGTGATGCACAGCGATGAGTTGTGCCTGCACCTTACCGGAACCAACTTCTTTGAACCGATTCACGATGAACGCCTGCTGACAACTCGCGCCGTGTGGGATCAGGAAGTCGTTTCCGAGAATCGCAGCGTTTATCGTGGGGAGTATCTGGCCTGGAAGATTCTGCAGGCTGTCTCGTGTGCCGGTGCTCCCGTGCAGGGCGAAACAGCGCTGGCGGAGCCAGCGGCACACGGCGACGATGCAGCAGCGACTCCTGCCATGGCCCGGTTACTGGAGTTTTCGGAAGCGGAACTCCTCAGCTTCGTGCAGCGTTTTATGGGGCCTCGTTACGGTGAAGCGTACACCAAGGGTGTGCACGACGTGGACGCTGCCAACATACTTCGTGCACTGTGCGGCATGCACCAGACAATCGGCCTGTTGCGATTTGATACTCAAAGTCGTGCATTGGCATTGTTGTGCTGGAAAATCTTCGCAGACAGGAAGACGAAGACGACAGTGGCGTCTCGCATGGCGGGGGCTGGTGCCATCGCGACCGTATTTCGTGAAGTGGCCGGACGGACGGGATACGTCGCCGAGCTGCAGGAACTGTTGGCAAAGGTAGCAACAGGGCGAGAGGGGGGGGAGTCTTTTTCGGAAGGTCGTTTACCCGGTAACCAGGACGAAACTCCGAAAAAAACTCCCGACCCTGTTTGTAGAACCGCTGCCGAATACCTGTTCTGCGAACTGTCCGGCGATGCCGCCTTCGCTGTCAGCAGCGTAGCTGTCGGGCTGGCGAAGGATTTTCGCCGGCATCTGAAGTCCAACGGCTTCACCGAAGCCTTCGACAAATCCGTTGAAGCTGTGGGTAAAGACAAAGCGAACTGTTTTGTGCTGCTGAAGAACTGGGTGCAGGCCTTCCTGGCCACGAAAAACGACCCGGTTCACGACGACTACGCCGACGAGGTGGCGGTAAGCCTGATGCCGACATGGCCAGGAAAGAAGCGTGTCATCGAAGCTGCCGTAGACGCTGAGCTAACCGGAATTGTTGGCAGTCACAGCGTGATTGACGGCGGCAGCTATCACTTGAATTACAACCGCTTCACCCAGCGGCTGACCGAGTTCGATGCCACCGCTGTTCCACGTTTTAACGACTACGTTGCGTTAAAGCACGAAGCCGTCGAGCACGCTCGCGAAGCCATGCGACTGGACGAATTTCGTCCGCGAGTTCTTACGTCGTTCGTCCGCAACAAACTGCTGAATGAGGTCTACCTGCCGCTGATCGGCGACAACCTTGCCAAGCAGATCGGCGTGACGGGTGAAGGCAAACGTACTGACCTGATGGGCCTGTTGCTGCTGGTGTCACCGCCAGGTTACGGCAAGACCACACTGATGGAATATATTGCCAATCGACTCGGCCTGATTTTTATGAAGATCAACGGCCCGGCGCTGGGGCATCACGTCACATCGCTGGATCCGTCCGAAGCGACCAACGCGGGTGCTCGCGAAGAAGTGGAAAAGCTGAATCTCGCTCTAGAAATGGGCGACAACGTCATGATCTACCTGGACGACATTCAGCATACCAACCCGGAATTCCTGCAGAAATTTATCTCGCTGTGCGACGCTCAACGCAAGGTTGAAGGTGTGTACAAAGGCAGGACCAGGACTTACGACCTTCGCGGCCGTAAAGTTTCCGTGGTGATGGCTGGTAATCCGTACACGGAAAGTGGTGAGAAGTTCCAGATTCCGGACATGCTGTCCAACCGTGCCGACATCTACAATCTTGGCGAAATTATCGGAGAATCCAGCGACGCGTTCGAAATGAGTTACCTGGAGAACGCGCTGACGTCGAACCCCGTGCTCGCGAAACTGGCCAGTCGCAGTCAGCAGGATGTATATGCGATCATCAGAATGGCAAACGATGAACCGCGCGACGGTATTGAACTGGAAGGCAACTACTCGCTGGAAGAAATCAGTGAATTGGTCAGCACGATGCGGAAGCTGATGCGGGTGCGCGATGTGATTCTGACCGTCAACAGGGAATACATCCGATCGGCTGCTCAAAGCGACGATTACCGAACCGAACCATCCTTCAAATTGCAGGGTTCGTACCGCAACATGAATCGCATCGCCGAAAAGGTTGTGTCGATCATGAACGATGACGAACTGACTTCGCTGATCGTGTCCAACTACGAAAACGATGCTCAGACGCTGACGTCCGGTACTGAAGCCAACCTGTTGAAATTCAAGGAATTGACCGGTCTATTGACGAATGTGGAAGCTGAACGATGGGACGACATCAAACGAACCTTCCGACAGAACGTCAAACTCAAAGGCATCAGCAGCGACGACAGGACCGGCCAGGTGATTGCCACGCTTGGCAACCTCAGCGACGGTCTTGATGCCATTCGCAAAGCGATGACGGCGGGCGTGAGCCAGCTGACGGATCAACGAAGCGAAGCACAGATAGAGCCGGTGGAGGACACAGGAGTTGCTGAAAACGAAGTGCTTGCCCAGCTCATTACGGAAGAACTGTCCGGTCTGAAATCCGGTCTGGCTGATATCAATGCGTCATTGTCGGATGGGGTCAAATGGGGCCGGGAGTCTTTTTCAGCTCCGCCAACACGTATCCATGAAGTGGAGACTCAGAAAAAGACTCCCAGCCCGGTTCTACCCACCGTAACGCCCGGGGATTCCCTTGCTTCGGACAGTCCAGCCACGACCACCGGGGTGGACGAACAGTCGCAGGAGGCGCTTCCTCACAAAATCACGGTCGTCAATAAGATCCCACCCACAGTCGTTGGTGTCTTGAAGCAGCAGTTCAAGCTGATGAATGCCTGGATGGAGCCAATCCACAGTGCCACGCAGGCCCAGCGAAAGGAAACGCGAAAACTGGCCAAACAGCTGCAGGAATGTATGAATCAGTACGAAGAACTGATCAACCGCATTGAGAATCAGGGGGACTGATCAGTTCACCAATGTTGAGCCGATTCCCCCAACTGACACCGCGAAGGAAAACACGGGCCCGGTAGAACCGGGGCTATGGAATCTTCTTCAGTAAGGCCTGAAATGCTCCGTCGCTGGGCTGGCCCGGCAGCTGCAGGTGTTGCGATACCAGGGTTAACCCCGGAACCTGTTTGGTGATGCTTTCCACCAGCTGAGCCGTTTCTTCCGGTTCGATGCTGCATGTTGAGTAGACGATGCGTCCGCCAGGTTTCACGTGGTCGAAGGCCGTCAGCAGTAGTCGAGTCTGTAGCTGGACCAGTTCATTCACTTCATCTTCCTTGAACCGCCAGCGAGCTTCCGGTCGCCGCGAGAGCACGCCTGTGTTTGAACAGGGAACGTCGACAAGAACGGCGTCGTAATCCGCATCGGGAATATCGGTGCCGTCACGCTGAATCAACACGGGAGTTGCACTGGTCAGTTTTAAACGCTCAATACTGTCCTCCACGCGCAGCAATCTGCTTTCGGAAACATCACAGGCTGTGATCTGCGCCGTGTCTCCGCTGAGTTCCGCCAGGTGCGTTGTCTTGCCTCCGGGAGCAGCGCACAGATCAAGAAGTTTTTCACCAGGCTGAGGTGCCAGCAGTTCCGCCGGCAGCATCGCGGAATCATCCTGAACAGACCACCAGCCCTCGGCGTATCCGGGAAGAGACGTCAGTCGCGACGCATGCTCCAGTTTCAGTGCCCAGTCATTCTCTCCGGGCGTAACATCGACGCCATGTTCCTGCAATGCGTCCTGTACCTTGCCAACAGTGGCTCTCAGGCGATTCACACGCAGCGTAATCTGCGGCACCTTCAAACTGTGGTAGCAGGATTTCGTCAGATCAAAACGCGACATTCGTGCGCACCAGCGCCGTGCCAGTGATCGCGGCAATGAAAACGCTCGGCCGATGTACTCAGGCAGGTCGTTGATTGGGTCCGGCAGAATTGATTGGTTCAGCCTGCGATATAAACCGTCCTCTGCTGGCAGTGCATCACCGGCGAAATCTTCGGCGGCGTCGGTCGACAACAGCCGTGCAACGTTCCGCAGGACTCCGTTGACAAAGCTGCACCAGCGTTCACGGCCTACACGTTTGGCCAGTTCCACCGTGGTGTCGACGGCTGCATGTTCGGGGGTCCGTGAGTACACGACCTGCCACGTTCCCAGCTGCAGCAGGCGCCAGAGATCCGGTTCGACGTTGGATCGTGGCCGGGAAATCTGTGATTCCAGAAGCGTGTCCAGAGCACGGCGACGACGCACGACCCCGGACGCCACGTCCACGGCAAGTCCCCGCTCCTGCGACGAAAGTGAATGGCGGGAATCTGCCTGGCTCAGGATCTCTGACAGAAATCGACCTGTGTCGTCATAATTCTGCAGAGCGTACCACGCCAGCATTCGACCGTTGTCAAAGTGATCGATGATCAGCGTTTCGCCGGTGTCCAGTGTGGCTTTCTTCCAGGGGCTCTTCTGTTTGTGCCTTCGACCGTTCACTCAGTTTCCAATCATGGTGACTAGTGCTTTGTCAGAACCAGGGCTTCCAGCCATGTTTCGCCGTTATATGAATTGTGCTGGATACGCGCCACGCAACGTACAGCCCCGACCACGCAACTTCCAATACTCTCGGTGGGCTTCGTTAAAGAAACCCACTATTCTCCCGTAAACAGTTTCCTTATTGCCGCGGACGATACTGGCTCGTGGAAGTACCGAAACTGCGATTGAACAGGGTTCTTCGCGGCCACAAGTCAGCGTGAAACGCTGTAATCTTCCACAACGACCATTTACCTGCGACTGTTCCGTGACCGATCAACAGGGACTCTTCGATTTTGCTGACCTGCCGGAATGGGAACAGGCTGCCGCTGAAGATGTGCTGGTCGCGGAGGTCGTGTTTAACCTGCCGTTGGAAAAACCGTACACGTACAGCATTCCGGACGAATTCCGTGAGCTGTTAAAAACGGGAATGCGGGTCAAAGCGCCACTGGGGCGGGGC
The DNA here is from genome assembly GCA_024230215.1 of Fuerstiella sp. Taxonomy (GTDB): domain Bacteria; phylum Planctomycetota; class Planctomycetia; order Planctomycetales; family Planctomycetaceae; genus Fuerstiella. Next base: position 28,067 of record JAAERP010000192.1, read on the forward strand.
AATCGTCGGGTCATTGGCTATTGCGTGAAAGTTCGGCAGGCCGAGAGTGCGGTCCGGCGCCTTAAGCCCATCGAAGAGGTTCTGGATAACGAGCCGCTGCTGGACGACCTGATGCTGCAGCTGACGCACTGGATTGCGGAACGATACCTGTGCGGCTGGGGGCAAGTGCTGGAGAGTGTGATTCCTGCAGGTGTTCGGCGCAAGAGCGGTACACGGCTGGTGCAGTCATTCGTTCTGGCCGAAACTGCAGATGAGCTGATGGTCTCGGTGAAGTTACCCGCCAAACAGCAGGCGGTCGTCGATGTGCTGAGGAAGACGACGGAACCTGTTGCGGCCGTCCGTCTGTGCGAACTGGCCGATTGCGGGCCCGGACCAATCAACTCGCTCAGAAAAAAAGGCATCATATCGGCTCTTCGCATTCGTTCCGAAGTTTCCGGGGAACTGATGGGAGCATCTGACCCTACTGAAGATCTGATTCTCAACGAACAGCAACAGCAGACTCTGAACGCCACCATTGCCGCGCTACAATCGGGTGAACACAGCACAATGCTGTTGCACGGAGCCACCGGCAGCGGGAAGACAGAAGTTTATATCAGGGCGATTCGTGAGGTTGTCAGTTATGGTCGGCAGGCGATCGTGCTGGTGCCGGAAATCAGTCTGACACCGCAGACGATTCGGCGGTTTCGCAGCCGGTTCAAATCGCTCGCCGTGTTACACAGCCACATGACCGACTCGGAACGACACTGGCAGTGGCAGCAGATTGCTCGTGGAGCTGTCGAAGTTATCGTGGGTGCGCGAAGTGCTGTTTTCGCACCGACACCGAATCTTGGCCTGATTGTTATTGACGAAGAGCACGAGCCAACTTTCAAACAGGACTCGATGCCGCGGTATCACGCTCGTGAAGTCGCCCGTTACCGCTGTCGCCAGGAAGAAGTCCCTCTGCTGCTGGGTTCGGCGACTCCGACGTTGGAATCGTGGCTGCGAGCCACTCGCCGACAGGACGTACTGTTGTCGATGCCCGATCGAGTCAACAATCTGCCGTTGCCGCCCGTGGTTATTGTGGACACCCGCAACGACCCGCAAATATCCAAAGGCGCTTCCATCGGTCGAGCTTTGCGGACGTCCATCGACCGGGCGTTGAAAGACAAGGGCCAGGTGATTCTGTTTCTGAATCTTCGAGGTTACTCACCCACGGTCTGGTGCCGCAGTTGCGGGACAGGCGTAAAATGTCCGGACTGCGACATTACACTGACGTGGCACCGTGATCGCCAGGAAGCCGTCTGCCACAGTTGCGACTACAGCATTCCTGCTCCTGAAAAATGCCCTACGTGTGAAAGCGCCGCGGTCCGGTACTTTGGCACGGGCACTCAGAAGCTGGAAGAAGAGGTGGCAGCCGCATTTCCGAAAGCCTCAGTGCTGCGCATGGACAGTGATTCGATGCGCAAGCCCGGCAGTCACGATATAGCGCTGGAAAAATTCCGGCATGGTGACGTGGACATCCTGCTGGGGACTCAGATGATCGCGAAGGGGCTTGATTTTCCAAACGTGACACTTGTCGGTGTGATTGATGCGGACAGCATGCTGAATCAGCCGGACATGCGAGCTGCCGAAAGAACGTTTCAGCTGATCGCGCAGGTCGCCGGTCGCACCGGCCGCAGCGCGCGAGGTGGGCGCGTTCTGGTACAGACGACCAGTCCTGATGACCCGTCGGTGACGTACGCTTCAAAGCACGACTATCTTGGCTTTGCCAGGCACGAACTGCATCAGCGCAAGGACACCGGCGCACCTCCGTTCACTGCCGTCACGCGAGTTATCTTTCGCGGTCTGAGCGAACCGCAGGTCTGCGACACTGCTCGGACCGTCGCTGACAAGCTTCGTGCCGCCGCAAAGAAGATGGATCCCGACGCTCGAATTCTGGGGGCTGCTCCGGCCCCAATCACGCGTCTGCGCGGATACTACCGCTTTCACCTGCAGATCGCTGCCCCGAGTCATGAACAGGTCAAACTGCTCTGGCAGCGCGTCGAAGACAAACTGACGCTGCCCGACGGAGTGGAAATGGCTGTGGATGTGGATCCCATCAATTCGCGGTAAGCCAGAACGACCGGCCGCCATACAAGCCCGCGGCGCAAGCGTCCATGAGGATCTCGTGCGTTTGAAAGACACACTTGCTTGCGCTGCGAGCTTGTATGGAAAACACAAGACCTCATGAATACTCACCTTCAGAGCGTGGAGTTTGCAGTCGAGAAGAAGCAGAGACTGCCGTCATCGCGGGTCTGGTCTTCGGCTCAACGTCAAACTCCCACACCGGCGCGCAAAAACACGCGGCAAGGGAACCCCCTCGCCGCGCGGTTTACTTCCACCGGAATCCTCCATGCATGCCCCAAGTCAACCGCCGAAGGCGGTGGTTAGGCAGGCTGCATGCTGTTGACGAGTACGTCGTGGAGGCGGTGTCGGGCGGTATGCAGACGTCGTTTGATCGTTCCGATCGGACTGTCAAACACAACGCTCATTTCCTTCAGCGACTGACCATCAAAGTAGAAGGCCATCAGTGTGCGCCGGTCCAGATCGCCGAGACGATCAAGGCCGGTGCGCAGCTGCTCTGCGTCTTCCAGTTGCATCAACTCCGCGGCTGGACTGTCCGGAGCTTCCTGCAGGACTTCAAACGAAGCGGGCTCACAGGCCGTTTCCGGAGGACGTCGGACAGCTCGGTTGATCGACAGACGTGCTGCGATCTGGCACAGCCAGCCGCCAAACGCCTTTGGTTCCTTCAGCTGCGACAGCTTACGAAATGCCCGCAGGAAGACTTCCTGAGTCACTTCGTCAGCTTCTGCCGTATTGCGCAGCCGCTGCATGACGATGCCGTAAATGCGCGAGTGAAACTCAATGACCAGTTCACCGAAAGCCTCTCGGTTTCCGGCCTGAGCGCGAACGACAGTATTTGTTAATGTGTCAAGAGACATGATATCAGACTCCATGTCTGGAAGGTGGCGTGGCCACCAGGAGGAAAACCGTATAATGGCTCCCGAACGAATTTTCGGTTGCCGTGAATAAAGGCATGGCCGGTCGTCGGGAACAGAAAATCACAGGGCGGTGCCGACCGCCAGCGGATGCGAGCGAATGCTCGGAAACGGAGGCAAAGTCGAATCCATCGAAACCAACGGCAACGTGACGCGGAACAAACGTCCGGTCAGTGAGCCTCGGTCTGCTGTTGAAGCGAATCAGATTTCGTCAGGGAGCATTCGCTCCGGAGAATCCGCGTGTGCGGCTGACGGGAAGCTGAGTTATTCGCTTCAGCTAAGACTTCGACCGAACGCGAGTCCGAGTAGGAGTCCCGAGACGGACTGCTGCGATAAGGACGATCCAAGCCACGGCTGTTGCCATGACGGCTGATCGTCCGAATACATCGCATGCAGTTGTCTGCCCGGGCGCCGGACAGCACGAACGCCTATGCGTTTCGCCGCCGGTTTCTCGGATGGTCGATCTGCGACATGTGCGGGACAGGCAGGACAACCACGAAACTCGACGACGGTCGCAATCACATTGCCGCTGGCAATTGTGGTGTTGACGGTCAGAGTATTAATCGTGTTTGTAAGCAGCATTATTCTGCCTTCCTGTAATTCGTCCCGCGCTCTGTGAGAGCAAGTACGGTTCATGATGGTGCGTCGCTCACTACCACGACGCTGATTGGCAAAAGCCACCTCAGTGGTTCATTTGGAGCTAACGCTCCATCACTGAGAAACAAAGTACTCGATAATCGACGTGTCAATCCGGCGGACGCCTTCGCTTCCACCGAACAGTTTGGCTCTTCCAATGGTCAGGATAAAGAAGGCTGGCTTCTTCATCATCTGCACTCTCAGGAAGAGTCACCCGTTTGGAAAATGAAGCGGGGTGAATGCTTCACGGGCTGGATTCGACGAGCGAACCATCAGCCCATTTTCTGAAAACTTCCGTAATGACCATATGACAGATGAAACGTCATTATGGTTCGGGAAGTTTATCCGGTAATTCCATTTTTGGAGGGAAATTCCCAGGAATGGATGTAAGCCGTGTTGTGGAAATGGTTTAGGCGTCCGTGTGATTGGCCGGAAATTCATAGAATCGACTCTGGCACAGCCTGCCCACCGAATTGCTCCGAGAATCATCGAACCCGACAGTTAGGGCATGTCCTGTGTTTCGCGGTCAAATGATGGTCTTCGTGGGGCAGGTTTGTAACCTGCCTGCAAAGGACTCAGGTCTTATCTCCGGACTGGTTAAACATAAATGCTCTCGTACGTTTTGAACGGCATCTGGCACTATCGACGCATCAACGTTGTCGTGCTGGTTGCCGTCGCGATTTCCACAGCGGTGATCGGTGGTTCATTGATCGTCGGTGATTCGGTTCGCTTCAGCCTGCGGCGGATGACGCAGCAACGTCTGGGACAGATCGCCCACGTGATGAATTCGCCTCGGTTTTTTCGACAGGCGCTCGTTGCCGATATGGCTGTCGCAGATATTGAGAGTCCGACCGTCGCGAATGCGCAGGATTCGCCAGACGCACAGATCATCGAAAGTCGACTTCTTGCTCCCGCGATTTTGGTAACGGGCAGCGTCGAAGCAACGATCAGCGGACAGGGACTCCGTCGTGCCGGATCTGTGACACTACTTGGTGTCGACGAATCAGCCTGGCGTTTGCTGGAAAACGGCGGCATCCGGGCGCCACAGAATCGTGAGGTCGTGCTGGGGTTCCGGACTGCCAGGGAACTAAAGGTTGACAGAGGTGACGAAATCTCCGTCTGGGTAGAAGTGCCTGCTTCCATTCCGCGAGACAGCCTGCTGGGTGAGAGAGACGACCTGCACGTGGAAATGGTCCTGACGGTGTCAGCGGTGGTTCCCGAAACAGTCGGTGCGTCTCGGTTTGATCTGAATCCAGGGCAGCAACTTCCGTACAACGCGTTTCTACCACTGGCGACTCTGCAGGAACGCCTTGGTCTGCAGTCGGTCGAAGCAAGCCGTCGCAATCCGGTGGCGAAACCGGGCAGGGTTAACTGCATTCTGGCGGGATACCCCATCCATGAGCCGTTATTGGTGAATGCCACAGGTGAAGAGCGGACAGTACTGGCGTTGGCTGCGGAAGGTCTCGTGGATGGCAAGGCGGGGACGTCTGATGAACTTAACAAGATGCTGTCGCAGCACCTGACGCCGGCTGATGTGGGGTTAACGATCCAAACAGTTCCCGATCGCGGTTACCTGACGGCCGAAAGCGAACGGATGATTCTGGAAGATCCGTTGGCGGACGCAGTCATGGCGGCGGCAGAAGATCTCGGCCTGAATACTGCTCCCGCGTTGGTCTATCTGGCCAACGAACTTTCAGCTGCAGATCGCGCGGACACGGAGGCAAGGTATTCGATGTACTCGATCGTGGCTGGCCTGCCATTTGACAGTGTTCCGCCGTTGGGGCCGTTTCGTCTGAACGACGGCAATGATTTAATTGATCTTGCCGATGATGAAATTGTGCTGTCTTCGTGGCTGGCGGACGATTTGCAGGTGGTCGCGAACGATATCGTCCACGCAGCCTGGCACGAAGTTGGTAGTGATGGAGAGCTACCGGAGATCGAAAAGTTATTTACTGTCAAAGGCATCTTTGCCGCAGATGATCCGGTAAGTGTCGACCGGAACCTGACTCCAATGGTGGAGGGCATTACTGATGTCGAATCCTTTGGCGACTGGGATCAGCCGTTCGACATGGATGAGGGGCGCATCACGGAGCGAGACCATGACTACTGGGCGCGATACCGAGCGACTCCGAAGGCGTTTGTATCTCTGCGGACGGCCGAAGCACTTTGGAACAGTCGCTACGGAAGCTATACGTCAGTACGAATCGCGCCGTCGGCGGGGAGCGAAAAACCCACCGAAGAGCAGTTGACCAGCATTGCCAATCGGCTGGCATTTGAAATTCCTCGTCAGCTGACGCCAACCGAACTGGGGATGATGTTTCGTCCGGTCCGCGCCGAAGGTCTGGCAGCCGCCGTCGGTGCGAATGACTTCACTCAGCTTTTTATCGGCTTCAGCTTCTTTTTGATTCTGTCAGCGATTATCCTGGCATCACTCATGTTTCGGTTAGGGATTCAGCAGCGAGTCAGCCAGCTGGGACTACTGAACGCCGTTGGCTGGACCGGACAAAGGATTCAGCGACTGTTCATGCTTGAAGGACTGACTGTCTGTATCGCGGGAGCAACAGCTGGAGCTGTTGCCGCGGTGTTCTTTGCACAACTCATGATCTACGGACTGACCACATGGTGGGTCGGTGCCGTAGGAACTCAGTTTCTTCTGCTGGACGTTCAACCAGCGCGACTGGTGATTGCCGCGGTGGCGTCGGTTGTTCTGGCGGGGGCGGTTATCCGAAAGGCGTTAAGATCGTTCCGTGGCATTTCCATCCGTGATCAACTGGCAGGAAATTCTGAGGCCGCGGAAGCGGGGACTGCACGAGAGTCGCGGTGGTCAGAGGTTGCCCGATATGTCGCAGTTGGCTCGTCAGTCACGGCGATCGCTGTTCCGGCAGCTGTGGTAGCCGGACTTGTCCCCAGCGGCGAGGCGTTCGGCGGACTGACATGGCAGATCGTTTGTTTTTTTGTCGCGGGGTTTGCCTGTCTGACGGCCGGTCTTTCATTGCTCAGCTCATCTTTGCGTCGCCGAAGTCAGAAGGAAACGATCAGTTCGCGCACCAGCGATCTGATTGGCCTGGCTCTGGCAAACGCTGCTCGCAGTCCGATGCGGAGCCAACTGACGACGGCACTGATCGCCTTCGCCACGTTTGTTATTGTTGCCGTCGGAGCAGGACGACGGAATCCATTGTCAGAGGTTCCGGATATCAATTCCGGTAACGGTGGCTTTTCGCTGATTGCGGAATCTGCCCAGCCAGTGCTGTTTAGTCTGAACACAGACGATGGACGCAAACGTCTGGGCGTTGCCACCGAAGAATCCTCGCTGCCGAACGGAGTGAATATCTTTCCGTTTGGGATGAAGCCTGGATCCGATGCAAGTTGCGTCAATCTGTATCAGACTCGTATCCCAACGTTGATCGGCGCTTCTGATGACTTCATTGACCGCGGTGGATTTCGATTCGCTGATACATCGGGTGAGAATCCATGGCAGCTGTTGCAGGTCGCACACGACGATACGGTCGTGCCGAATTCAGGAATCACTGTGCCAACGATCCCGGTGATCGGCGACATGAACACGCTGATGTACAGCCTGAAGAAGGGCATTGGCAGCACAATTCTGGTGCCCGACGAATCGGCTCCGGAATACGCCCTGGAAGTTGTGGGCATGCTGGATGGCAGCGTATTTCAGGGAGTGTTGGTCATGACGGACGCGAATCTGAAGCATATCGATCCGGACGTTGTCGGAGCAAAGTATTTCCTGATTGAAGCTCCTGGTGGCAACGCAATGTCGTCAACATCCACGATACTGGAAAGTACACTTAACGACTACGGCTTTGACGCCGAACCCGTCAGTGAGCGTCTGGCAGGATTTCTGGCCGTGCAGAACACGTATCTGTCGACGTTTCAGATGCTGGGGGGATTGGGTCTGTTGGTCGGCACGTTCGGACTGGCTGCCGTGATGATGAGAAACGTGATGGAACGTAAGCAGGAAATTGCGCTAATGAGAGCCGTTGGGTTTACTACATTTCGTGTTTCACGTCTGGTGCTTTACGAGAACTGCGTCCTGCTGCTGTGGGGCATTCTGCTTGGTTCCGTTTCGGCTTTGCTGGCCATGCTGCCACATCTTCGATCCACCGGAGCCGACCTGCCGTGGCAGCCGCTGGTGATCACTCTGGGCGGAGTTGCCGTCGTGGGTTCGCTGGCCGCGATGTTTGCTGTGCGTGCTGCGGCGGGAGTATCGATCCGTGATAATCTCGCCGCCGAATGAATCAGTCACCTGAAGTTTTTGGATCTGAGGACCCGCAGGAACAATTACACTCATGTTCAGGTCCAGACAAATCCGTGGGGTCTTAGCAGCGTGCCTTCTGTTGTGTTGGGGCATGTGCTGGCATAACTCGCCGGCGGACTCGGATCGCACCGTGACGAATCCTGGCCAGGACGCGGATGCGTTCACATTTGTTCGCATAAAGTACGACAGTACGGGTGGGTACGGTGAATCGTGGTACCGCCATGAAGGTCGCGACTGGGATCGCTGGGAAACAGACTACCCGCGTGCCGAGATGAACCTGATTCCAAGACTGACGGAACTAACATCAGTACGCGTGAATCCCAGGCCGATTGTATTGCAGCTGACAGACACCGAACTGTTCGACCATCCATTCATCTTTATGAGTGACGTGGGTTGGATGCAGCTTTCGTCTGTGGAACGCGTAATGCTGGAACGCTATCTGAGTGCGGGCGGATTCCTGTGGGTCGATGATTTCTGGGGCGAAGCCGAGTGGCAAAACATGGAACGCAATATCGGCAGTCTGCGGACAGATTGGAATTGGAAAGCTATCCCCAACGATCATCCGATTCTACGAACGGTATATCGATTGAAACAATGTCCTCAGGTGCCAGCTCGAATCTTCTTTGTACAGACCGGGCGGAATTGGGATCCTCCCGAAGTCCACCGTGGTCCGACGGGCGGTGTGGATGGAGTACGCAACGTCCGTCTGATGGGGCTGTTTGACACTCCAGGCCGGTTAATGGCCGTTGCCACACACAATACAGATATCGCGGACGGCTGGGAGCGTGAAGGCGAATCGAAGGAGTTCTTTGATCGTTTCTCTGTACATTCCTATGCGATGGCGATCAACGTTTTGTTCTATGCGATGACTCACTAGACTTCGCGTTGTTCGTTGATGACGGGATGACCTGAATCATAGTTGGCGGCCGAGTGTACTGGTGCCGGGATGGCGACCTCGAACGGATCGCCATCCTGACATTCCCTGCGTTGAACATGTCACGCCTGTCCGCACGCCTATCTGCCACCGAAGATTCTACTTTCTGGTTGGACTTGAATGTGATGCCAGGGCCGCTGTTGTGATGGTTGGCGTTCAGTGACCGTGCATTTGACACGTGCATCCGTTCGCCGAGTCACAGGATCATCAGGTCCCAATCTTCGAATGCAGTGTCTGTCGCGACACAGTCCACGACCGACACTCGGATCAGTCCCCACTCTTCCCAGCCATGCTGATCGAACACGCGGTACCAAACAGAGATTTCGCCGGTGAAACCTGGATCCGGTATGACGGTCATTGAATGTCCGTCAGACAGCAACATCGCTTCGCCGTCGCACCCGCCAAACACCTCGAAAATGAGTTGTTCACCTGGAGTTTCCACATCACTGGCGTAGTCGAGCAGATCGATCGTGATCGGTGTTGACGCCTGTGTGGTGACGAAGCCGTTTGATGCAGTCGGAGCATCGTTGACAGGGACAACGTCGATGTCGACGTGGGCTGAGGCACTCAGCACTGGTACTCCGTCGTCGGTGACTGTGAAGTCGAATGACGCGGGGCCGTTAAAATTGGGGTCCGGAGTGAAGATCAGGTTCCAGCCCCCCACACTTTGCACGACGCTGCCACCGTGCATTGCGTCAAACTGAAACTGCAAATCGGTGAGGTCGCTTTCCACATCGTCAACAAGGTCGTCTATAGAGATCCAGATGTCTTCGTCCTCGAGCATCTGGTAGGTCGCGTCGGCTGCGGTGGGAGCGTCGTTTACGGGCAGGATTTCAACCGTTACGCTGCCCCATGTTTCTGCCCCGGCCGGATCGATGGCCTGAAACCAGATGTCGATTGTGCCGGAGAGATTGTCTGTCGGAGTGAATTCGGCCGTTTGGCCATCCGACAGGACTTCGATTGTGCCCAGCCATTCGTCAAAGAACGTAATCGACAGGTCCTGGACGGAATGGTCAGGATCAACCACGGCATCGGACAGATTGAACAGAAACGGCACATCTTCAGACGTTTGGTAAGACGGGTACAGTGCGATCGGTTCGTCGTTGATCGGCAACACCGAAATGCTCATCATTCCGGAAGTACTGAGAGCCGGATCGCCGTCGTCGGTAACTGTCCAGCTCACGGAGGCCGGGCCTGCATAGTCTTCATCCGGCATGAACACCACGTTGGAATAGATGTCGACAATTTCCGCTGTGCCTCCGGTCACGGCGTCGACTGCAAACGTAAGATTGTCCCACGAAGTTTCAGCATCGAATCCGTGGTCGAGCAACTCGATCCACAGCTCATCGTCTTCCGACGTTGTAAAGTGTGCGGAAACGGCGGTTGGCGGAGTGTTCTGTTCCGGTGGCAATGGTGGATTCTCGGGCGGCAGAGGTGGGGGGGCGGAGGTGTGTCTTCGGGCGGTACGATGTCCAGGTAGAACGTGTCAACGACTGTGCCACCGTGTTCGTCAATGACGAGTGTCGAGATCAGCGCAAGACCATATAATCCATCCGTTGTCTGAATATGCAGCGAACGATCCGTTCCCGACCCTGACACAGCGATGCTGCTGTTTGGAACGTGCAGCGATTCCGACGAGTCGACCATAATTGTCAGGTCGCTGACCGCGGTTTCCACGTCGCCTATGGTGAAGTCGACAGTGAAAGACTCGCCAGCCACTACATGCCGGCGGGGCATGTCTGAAATCGTCGGACGCACATTTACCATGTCGATCGCCGAACCATCCAGTCCTTCCATCAATGCACGGTACTTGTGAGCATCTTCAATGGACTGATCCTGGGCGGTCAGCGATCCGAAATTTCCATAGGCGTTGTCGCTGACTGCCTGCGTGTATTGGTAGTCATACATCGCGGCCACGCCCAGATCGTGCATTCCGTTAATGATCAGTCGTTCGGCGTCATAGATCCTCGGGCTGACAAACGCTTCCGTAAAGGCAGTCTGAAAGTTCGTCTCTCCGGCGTCGAAGTGCGGTCCCGATTCATACAACACCAGCGGAATCTCGCGGCCGAGTGTGGATTCGAAGCCAGAGATCAGTTCCTGGTGCTCCTGAACAAAACCCAGCGTAGTGGGAATCGCAGCGAACGCCACGTCCAGTACTTCGTCAGCCGTTGTCAGGGCAGTGAAGTTGCGTTCGTCGTAGTCCGGCGCAAAGTAGCCTGCAATCGATACAGCATCAAAGTCGTCGCCCAGATGTGTCAGAAGTTCCCGCGTCATTTCCGGCATCCCGACAGCACTTGCGACGACCCGAACGACGCGATCCTGTTGTCCGGCAAATACGCCTGACCAGATGTCGAAGTCCTCACTTATCTGACTGGCGGCGAATTCAATCCGTCCCGGGGCGTCGTCGCCCATCGCCTTCAGCTGATCCGTGATCCAGTGGTAAGCCGGAAACCACGGTAGTGCGTTCCAGATTTCGTTCGACCACTCGACGTTGATTTTCAGTTCCGGGTCGAGCGTGTCACGCACCAGCGTCGCGAACTTCTCGACATAGTCGGGGGTCGCCGTGTGCGGCATGTTGACCCAGATGTCTGTCTGCAGCGTGTTGGCCAGTTCAACAACGTATTCCACCGACATGCCTTTTGCCGTGGTGTCGACCTGTACCTGACGGGCGTCGGTCAGTTCACGGCGGTCCGACCATTCCAGCACGGCACCGTCTTCATACTCGTGCGTTCCCAGCATCTGAGTAAACCGCAGCGTTTCGAACGGAGCAAGACGCTCCAGGAACAGTGGATGGAACGGTGAGAAGTCTGCGTCCGGCGTCCAGTTGCGCTGTCCGGCAAAGCTCTGACCTTCATAATCGGGCATCCAGAAGTTGATGTTCTCCAACGGTCTGTCCGGGTTGATATTTCTGATTTGTAGATACAGCCCCGCACCAGCTGCGTTAACATCGATGTCCGCAAAATGGCGGCCGCCCTCCATTGTTCCCTCGGCAACAATGCTGTTGACATCCCAGTCGATCGACAGGTCGCCATCGGCAAACGTGCCGTCTCCGTCCCACTCCATGCGATAGATTCCCGCCGGGTAATTTCCTGCACCCACGTCGTTGAACATCAGCGTCCCGATCCACTGCTGGATTTCTTCGCCATTACTGTTGGTCCATGAGTCAAGCTGGGTGGCCCAGCCGTGTTGGTCCTGAGCCACCGGTCGTTGTCCATTCCAGGTGAATTCACCCGTCGCAGTGTTGTATTCGTGCGAGATCCAGCCCCGGGAATGTTTGATGGCGTCGGTAAACGTCCAGCCCGCCATCCAGTCGTAGACGCCTTCGACGTTGGTTCCAATCTGCATGTCGTGCGCCGCACCGTGTCGTCAGCGTCAGCGGGAATCTCGCCCGTCGCCGCGGCCAGCAGTTGACGGTCTTCAAGGTGTTCCAGCGCCAGCGAAGCGACGTGGTTCCGTGAACGGCGTCTCTTCTGTCGACGATTCTGGACAAGGTGGTTCAGGATATTGGTCGCGTGGAATGAACGTAGCATGTGAATCTCTCGTGAAAGTGAATGGACAGCGAAGTGAACAGGCGCGCAGAACTGGCCCGTTCGTCTCGTGATGGCGGCGCGCACCATCTCCGTGTTGATTACAGAATGAGGAAATTCAGGCTCCGGCAATGGAGCGGTTGGCAGTGACGTCTCAGGAAAGGCGTCAGGGGACGCGTGCGAGTGTCCACACGATGGTCTCGGCGAACTGCTCAGCGAAATCAGCATCGGCAGCAGTGATCAGTCTGCCGGATGTGACGACGTCGTCTCTCGATGGGGTAGCACGTCTTAGTGTGAATTCATGCTGAATCTGTTCCAATGCTGCGATGCTGTGTCCCTCGAAGTATGCAGCATCCGATAGCGCTATCATGCCCAGGCAGATGCCCGCAACGACCCGGTGATCGTCATCCATCACAGCCAGAATGCGTCTGATGTGGACATTCGCCGGTGCTTCATCGTCCAGACCTTCCATCTGTCCGCCGACAAAGACGACAGCGTCGAACGCTTCGGGGTCAACGTCACTGATCAGCAGGTCTGCCTGAAAAGGCTGACCGGGATCGTCTTCAGTCGGAGTAATGGACAATCCCGGTGACGCCGTCTTGATGTCACCGCCCTGTGCTTCCAGGATCCGCCGCACCGGAACGTAGTCCGGATAGTACGTCTGCTGCGGCATTACGAACAGGACCTGCATGCCGTCGATGCGCGGCAGACCGGTCAGGCCAGTTTTATCGGGGAACTTCGATTCTTCCTGGCGGCCGGCCACGTGGCCATTGGGATCAGTTGTTTCGTCCGTTGCTGCGGGCCAGAGCCCGCTCACGCCGTACCCGCCTGCCACGACCGCCAGCAACAGCAGCACCCCGACGACAACACGTCCAGGAAGCTGTGCCGCGGAGGTGTTTGGTCGCCGCGAGTCGTATTGGCTGATGACTGACGGCGACTCAGCAATCTCCAACTCGTCGATTGCAGCAACGACTTCAGAGGGTGTTTGGAAACGGTCGCTGACGGATTTGGCCATCATCTTTCTGACGATCGCGTTGACGCCTGGTGGTATCGAACGGTCGGCCTCTGCCAGCGGCGTCGGTTCCAGCAGCATGTGCGATGAGATTTTTTGCAGGTGGCTGCCCGTGGGAAACGGCGGTCGTCCTGTCAGCAGAAAGTAGAACGTGCAGCCCAGACTGTAGATGTCTGCACGGATGTCCGCCGAACGCGCGTTGTCGGCCTGTTCGGGCGCAATATAGTCCGGAGTCCCAAGCGCCAGGTTGGCTGCGGTGATGCCAACGGACTCCTGAGGTTCAGATTCTTCAGGCGTCATCGTAATGAACCTGGCCAGGCCGAAATCCAGTATCTTGACGTTATTATCTGGTGTCGTGATCAGGTTTTGAGGCTTGATATCTCGGTGTACGAGACGATGCTCGTGTGCATGCTGTAATCCGAGTGCGACTGAACGAACAGCTTCGGTGGCCTTTGCAGAACTCAGTGGGCCGCGTTTCTCGACCAGCCGGTCCAGGCTGATGCCTTCCACATACTCCATCACCAGCAGATGCATGTCGCCCGCCTGTTCAGCGTCGTGAACGGTGACGATGTTTGGATGCGATAACCGGGAAGCGGCGCGGACTTCCGTGCGAAACCGGCTGACAGCGGTCGGACTTGTCATGAACTCTCCGCGAATGACCTTCACCGCCACGGTACGGTCCATCAGCCGATGCTCTGCCTTAAACACCTCACCCATACCGCCCGCACCAAGAGGCTCCAGAATGCGGTACCTCGGATGGTCCGACAGTCGTGCCATCACATCGACGGGTCTCTGGTTAGCAGCGGCATCCGGGTTGGTGTCAGCTATGCCGGTCATGCCCGTGTCAGCGTGCCTGACAGGTTGAACGGCTGCCCGGGCAAGATGAACCATGTGGTCGTCGGGAATTCCCTGGAGCGATTCACAACAGGACTGGCACGATTCAATGTGCTGTACCACCCGATCCGAAGTGTCCATTGCGAGCCGGCCGAGGACAAAGTCCGACAGCTGAGCCGCAGTTGGATGGTCGGCAGTCTGGGCGTTCATATTCCGCTCCGCACGATTCGTGAATGAGGCCTTGAAATCCCTCTACTGTGTACATTGAACAATGTGATATGGGACGAGCTCGGAGAATCTGACACCCCGATTACGAAATTCTGCAGATTTCCAGGAATGTCAGTCCAGCAGCCCCACGGCGGCTTGTCGCAGTCGTGCCAGAACGCGGGATTTTGCCTGATATACCGACGCGATTGAGATCCGCAGTTCAGTGGCCACTTCTGCCGCCGGCTTTTCCTGCAGGGCAACGCCTTCGAATGCCTGCCAGGTAGGCTCCTCAACGTCGTCGCGAATCGAATCGAGCAACTTTCGTGTGACGATCAGGTCATGCTCTTCATCCCACTGTCGACTTAGATCGCTGTTGTCGTCGGTGAGCTGATTCAGGGCCTCAAGGAAGCTGGTGTCCCCTCCCACCAGCGGTCGCAGTCGCCGGGTTCTCCAGTGATCTCGCAGGCAGTTGACCGAAATCGCTCGCAGCCACGTTCGGAACGCTCCGGGCCGCCGATTGTGTTGAAACTGCGGCAACCTCCTCAGGACGACCAGTAACACATCCTGCACGACATCGTCGCGATCGGATCGCTCCAGCTGTTGTCGGGACAACCACCCCAGAATCAACGGCGCATAAATATCATTCAGCTGCTGCCATGCAGTCTCATCCTGCTGATTCTGCAATCGGTCCAGGAGACTGAATGATGTCGTCGCCACTGACACAGCTTTCTACTATGACTGGTGCCCGCCCAGGGTGTGTGACATGAGATACATTTGCAGATCACACGACGGTTGTCGACATCAAAATGCTGCCATCGGCTCAGGCGATTCACGCCAGGCAACTCATGACACGCTCATTTCGCCCGGATATCACAGAGAGCTGCAGTATTGCGGCTTCGATCAGTGATCCGCGATCGAATCAAAGTACCACTGCGGCATCAGTGGGCGGAAGATACAAAAAGTTGTATCCAGGCGGCGACATCTGCAATTGAAGTTGTCGGAGCCACTGCCCGTGAATACGACGTTGTTCGTCATCCTTACGTGCTGCTCACTCGGATTTCGTTGCGGATCTTTCGAGTGCTGCTGATGGCGCGAAGGGCCTCCTGAGCATACTGTTTTTCGTGCCAGTTGTTGACCGAACCGGTTAACAGCACGGTGTCTTTGGACAGCCGTACCGTCACGTTCGCCAGTTGCAATCTTTCGACCGTCCGCTGCATCATTTCGTGAAGATGGTGATCTGTATCGATACGAATCGAGCGAGCGAGATTTCGAGACGATGAGTCTGATTGCATTGGTGAGAAAGCCTGTAGTGGTAGTTCTTTTCCCCATCCCTGGGATGTGTTTTTAAGGTGCGGTGTCTCAGATGGAGTCGGTATGACAGCCGCGAGTTCTGGATGGAATCCCGCCGACGTCCCTCGTCCATCGGTTGACGGGCAGCCTCTGGCGGCGAACGCTGCGCGACTGCTGGAGGCGCTGGAATATCTGGGGCATCCGCTGCCGGAGAAGACGATCTTAGCATTGCGAACTGCCATCCACGCGGAGAGCAGCAATGACATTCAGCAG
Organism: Fuerstiella sp.; assembly: GCA_024230215.1. Classification (GTDB taxonomy): domain Bacteria; phylum Planctomycetota; class Planctomycetia; order Planctomycetales; family Planctomycetaceae; genus Fuerstiella. The sequence continues at coordinate 44,073 of JAAERP010000192.1, forward strand.
TTGCTCGATCAGCATGTTTTGTTCGCCGCGTCCATTAATCCGGAACTGCGAGTCAAAGTTGGTCGCGGGCCTGCAGACCCCGTTATTCAGCAGGCCGGTTTTACGCCGGTTCTGGTGAAAGTGATTAATGACGCAACCGTGACACGTCGCCTGCAGATCAGCAGCCCACAGGCCGGGCCGGTGTATGCGGGCACGGGTGAAGTGATTCTGAAACGCCAGGCTCAGACCGAATTGAAGATTAACGAAAACGTGAAGGGCGATCGCCGCTTTCTGGAGGTCGAAATATTCGATCAGTCACCGATGACGTCTCGCCTGAGTGGTTTGCAGGCCGAATACCTGCTCGCTTTAATCTACAGCAGCGAAGCAGGTCAGCGCGAAGCCACCATCATTTTTGACATCGGTGAAGGAACGCAGGAATTCGGTTTTCGCAGCGAAGTTCCTGTGCTGTTCAGCGTGGCCCCCGCGATTCCCGTGACGCTGAAGATCAACGATTTTGACGGAAGGCCGACGACGGCTCGCCTTGAGTTCCGCGACAGGGACGGTCGCGTTTATCCGCCCCAGGCCAAACGACTGGCCCCCGATTTCTTTTTTCAACCACAGATTTATCGCAATGACGGCGACGCCGTTCTGTTGCCTCCAGGGGAGTTTGAACTTCTTTCCAACCGCGGTCCGGAATATCTGCGCATCAGGCAGGACATCGCGGTGATCGAAGGCGGCGAAAACACCGTGGAAGTGAAACTGGAGCGGTGGATCAATCCCATGGACTTCGGATTCTACTGTGGCGATCATCACATTCACGGCGCTGGATGTTCGCACTACGATAACCCGACTCAGGGTGTGACTCCGCAGGATATGTTCGCTCAGGTGAAGGGTGAAGGGTTGAATGTTGGCTGCGTGCTGACATGGGGACCGTGCTTTGACTTTCAGCGAAACTATTTTTCACCGCTCGCCGACACGGTCAGCGAGCGTTTGAATATTCTGAAGTACGACCTGGAAATCAGTGGCTTCGGTTCTGCGGCATTGGGGCACGTCTGTTTGCTGAACCTGAAGAATCAGACCTACCCGGGTTCAGAAGGCACCGCGACAAAAGGATGGCCAAAGTGGACAGTGCCGGTGATGAGATGGGCCAAAGAACAGGGCGGAATCACCGGATATCCTCATTCTGCGCTGCACGTCGATCCTCAGCAGGCGGCCAGATGGCAGCTTTCAAAACTTGACACGAACTCGAATGGCACCCTTTCTGCAACCGAAGCAGCAGCCGGATTGCTGGCAGAAGCGTTCGCACGAACTGACGAGGACACGAACGGTCAACTGACGCAGGTTGAACTGCAGAAGAGTGCCAATCGTGCGGCCGATACGCTGCCAAACGTCGCACTGCCGTCCATGAACGGCGGGGGCGCGATGGAAATTTTTGTCAGCACCAGCGAAGGCGTGTGTGACTTCATCAGCGCAATGGACACGGCCAGAATTTCCGAATGGAATACGTGGTATCACCTCATGAATTGTGGGTTTCCCTTAAAGTTGAGCGGAGAAACCGACTTCCCCTGCATGAGCAGCCGTCGGGTTGGTCAGGGCCGCGTGTATGTACAATTGGGAGACGTGCAGCAGGTTGACTTTCCCACGTGGTGTCAGGGAATCGCTGCCGGACAGTCTTATGTTTCAGACGGTTTTGCGCACGCCGTGAAACTTACTGTCAACGGCCAGTCGCCAGGCCGTTCCGACGTCGCCCTGGGCAGTTCGACGTCCGTTACCGTCAAAACGAGCGTCTCCTTTGCGCCGGAACAACCCAAGGCGGTGGCCTATGGAACGCTGTTGCCGTCAGCAGGTCGCAGAATGGTGGGGGACACGATCAATCTGCACGCTCCCAGAAACACGGGCTTTGTGCGAGGTGGCCAGCGACTGGTCGAGGTCGTCGTTAACGGCAGGGTCGCTGGATCAAAGTCGGTGGCAGCGGACGGAAAGATCCACGATCTGGAGTTCACCGTACCGATCCACCGCAGCAGCTGGGTTGCCATTCGACAATTCCCCCAACTGCACACAAACCCCGTCAACGTGATCATTGACAATCAACCAATCAGGGCCTCACGCGAAAGCGCACTTTGGTGCGCCGAAGCCGTCCGCCTGCTGTGGCACAATCGACGTCAGTTCATTTCTGAAGCTGAACAGCCAGCCGCAAAGATTGCTTACACAAACGCCCTGGAAAGGTTTTTCGGGATTGCCGATGAATCGGATGCCAACAGCAGGAAGGTGAATCGTTTCGCGCTGCAGTAATCTGCGTTACGATCGATCAATCCGGATTGAGTCCTGTTCTGAATTCCGCGATTTTCTTCACCAGGCAGTGAGCCCAGTTATTTTGCGGGTGGTGTATTCGGAACAGGAACCGGTGGGTGGATGCCTGCGCAGGGAACTTCAGCGATGCGACGACTTGCTGAAAACAGCTGGCCGGACAAGCTTAATGGGGAAAGTCGCGCAAGCCGCCAACAGGGCAACATTCTTAGTGCGAACTATCTTCTGTCAGTCGTCTCGCCAGCAGGTTCAGGAACAAGCCGACATCCGTCACGATCCCTGTTGATTCAACGCTTCCGCGGTCGGCAAGCTTGGTGACGACGGCCGGAGAAATATCGACGCAGACCAGCCGTATACCTGCGCGAGTCATATTGCCCGTGCCAATGGCATGCAGCATCGAAGCAAGCATGACGATCATGTCGGCCCCGTCGACCGCTTTGGCATAGGCTGCCTGCGCTTCGAAGAGATCCATCAGGGTATCGGGCAGAGGACCATCGTCCCGGATCGAACCGGCCAGGATATAATCGACGTCATTCTTCACACATGCGTACATGACCCCGTCAGTAACGACTCCCTGCTCGACCGCCGCTCGGATGCTGCCAGCGGAACGAATTCGATTGATCGCCTTGATGTGGTGCTGATGTCCTCCATGCACGCCGACGCCGCGGGCCAGGTCCACACCCAGAGATGTACCGAATAGATTCATTTCGATGTCGTGCGTTGGCAGAGCATTTCCGGTGAGCAGTACATCCAGGTATCCATGGTTGATGATACTGGCCAGATGCGGCCCCCCGCCCGTATGGATCACCACCGGCCCGGCGACAAATACGATGCGTCCGCTGCGAGCCCGGATTCTGCGCATCTCCCACGCCAGTTCTTCGACAGCCGTTTCAACTCGCCGCTCGCTTGAAACGCCGGCACTCATGAAGGAAAACTCGTCCCTGGCAGCGACACTCAGCAGGCGTTTGACCCTCACACCTTCGACACCGCAGACAACCTGGTCTCCCTCCTGTAGGTCGCGAATCAGTGAACAACGAGCCGACGTGGCGTTCTGGTCTGTGTTGATGACGACCACAGCATCCATGCGTTGATTTGTCGCACGAATCCACTGTTCACCCACTCGTACTTCCGTGGGATAAATCGTCGTCGAATAAAACGCCTGCGGCGCGACACCATTCTGTGTCACGACCTCCATGCGTGCGTCGGTGTGTTCTGTGACGGCGACCGCCCCGAGCGGTTGCAGAGTGTTGAGGATAAGTTCGAGCCGTTCCTCATTGGGAGCCGTCACCCGCACGCGCGCCGTCGAGTCCAGATCGTTCCGCTGCCCGACGATAAACTGATCGACGCGAAAACCGCCCCCGCCAACGGTGATGATGTCAAACAGTCGACTCATCAGTCCGCTGTCCAGCAGATGACCCTTCAACTGAATGTTCGTGTGGCGGATCGGAGATTCGATCCGGCCTTCCGCGGGCGTGCGGACATCCTGCCTGCCGATCAGACATAGACATTTTGCCGCTCCTCCGGCCAGCATGAATTCGTCCAGCGGTGTCGTCCGCACATCGTAGCCCCAGGCCTCCAGGCGACGACGCAATTCGTTCGAGACATGGTTCGTAATCAGGGTGTTATCGATACGGACGGCATTACACGCGAAACGCTGGGCATCAGATTCGCTGACCTCAAGTCGCCTGTCGGGCGGCACGCGGCGGTGAATCTCACCCAGAGAAGCTTCGTCGAACGCCGCCGGAAAATACACGACCCGGCCGCCGGGCAACGGAAAGAAGCAGGTGTCCAGGTGGTAGAATCTCTCATCGATCAGACGCAGAGAGACGACTTCGACGTTGAGTCTCTCGCTCATTAACTGGTGCGATTCAAGCGAGCTTCGCGTCCCATAACCAGCCCAGACGCAATCCGCCTCGTTGTCTGCCAGCAGCGCATCTCCTTCGCCTTCGAACGTGTCGTCTCCGCCCAGCGGTGCAATTTCGCAGCCTGAGTCGGAAAACCAATCGCAGAACAGAGGGGACTCCGACTGTCGCTGGAGGAATCGAAACACACTGGGGATGAAACGATCGCCAACCAACAGGCCGGCATTGGCAACAAAGCACATATCCGGGAGTGCGGGAGCGCCTTCGATCACCGCGACGCTCGTCAGGCCGGCCACGATCTCATACAGCCGATTCCATTGCTCGCCGGCGACATCGTTGCGAGCGCGTCCGATCTGTCCCTGCATCCAGGGATTGATGACGTAGTGCACTCCGAAGTGAGTGGGGCGGCACATTACAATTCCCGGCCGATCGTTGGTCATCATGCTTTCCCTGTATTCAAACGAATTCTTCGGACGCAGGCCCCGTACTCATTACAGCATTTCACACTGACTTGTGGCCGCGAAGAACGTTCTTCAACAGCAGTTTCGCTACTCCCGCGAGCCAGTATCGTTCACGACAATAAGTAACTTGCTCCAGTGATTTTTCACAGCCAAAAAGTGGGATTGAATCGTTCGCCGGAAAAGGGGGTCAGGTAAATGTTCCTGTATTGCACAGAGGTATGATCGCCCTGCAAATGGATGGGGCCGGGAGCCGTCGGATCAGTATGGATGGCTCCTGAGGTGGGACCATTCACGGGTTGGCTATCGATAACCTTCATTCCATTAAGGACTACCGTAAAGTGCCGATCGACCAGGGGTGATGTCGTAAGTCTGCTCTGTCCCAAACGGGAATCGTACTGTGCCTCTTTCATACGTTCGCTCGGTTTTGCGCAATAATAACTGAAATCTGTGGATCAGCCGGGTATCGTGGCAGGCGTTTGAGGGCTCTTGATGTGAGCAACGGACATGATAGTTCACGTCGGTTCGGTCGTCTGCCTGGGAACTTCCTCTTTTGTGAATCAAAACATCCACGAGAAACACCATGTCAATTCGCCGACCGACTTTCGTTTGTTTCATTGTGCTCTCCGCAGTTTTCTCGAATCCTGCAACCGCGGCACAAAAGCCCAATATCGTCTTCATCCTTGCGGATGATCTCGGCTGGCGTGATCTGAGTAACGAAGGTTCGACTTACTACGAGAGTCCGCATATCGACCGGATCGCCACGGGTGGAATGAAGTTCACTCGAGGTTATGCAACGTGTCAGGTGTGCAGTCCTTCGCGCGCGAGCATTCTCACAGGCAAGTATCCGACAAATCATGGCATCACGACCTGGATTGGCGATCGCTCCGGCGACGCGTGGCGCGGCACCGGACGACACGACAGCCATCTGCCACCAGCGTACGAGCACAATCTGCGTGCCGACGAAGTCACGCTTGCTGAAGTCCTTAGCGACGCAGGCTATGAGACTTTCTTTGCGGGCAAGTGGCACCTGGGGAGCGAAGGTTCCTGGCCAACCGATCACGGTTTTAAGGTCAACAAAGGGGGCTGGGACGTGGGCAGTCCACGGGGTGGGTATTTCTCTCCGTGGCAAAATCCAAACCTTTCGTCTGGTCCCGCGGGCGAGTCATTGCCGATCCGGCTGGGACGCGAGACCGCGGCGTTCATTGAGAAGAATCAGGACAAACCGTTCCTGGCGAACCTGTCGTTTTATTCGGTGCACGGGCCAATTCAGACAACGCCAGCGCTGTGGAAGAAGTACCGCGACAAGGCAGCCGATGCCGGACTGGCCGACGAGCGGTTCATCTTCGATCGACGCCTGGCAGTGCGCCAGGTTCAGGATTGCCCGATTTACGCGGGCATGATCGAGTCGATGGATGATGCGGTCGGCATTGTCCTGGAAACGCTCGACGAACTGGGCCTTGCCGAGAATACGATCGTTTGCTTCACGTCGGATAATGGTGGCGTGTCGTCCGGCGACGCCTATTCGACCAGCAACACTCCGTTCCGTGGCGGCAAGGGACGCCAGTGGGAAGGTGGCATTCGCGAACCGTTCTACATCAACGTACCTGGTGTTACAAAAGCGAACTCGACCAGTGCCGTGCCGGTTAGCGGCGTCGACTGGTATCCAACGCTGCTTGAACTCGCCGGCGTACCTGCGCCCGCCGAACAGAATGTTGACGGTGTGAGTCTTGTGCCACTACTCAAAGGCAACTCGATCACAGACCGCTCCCTGTTCTGGCACTACCCTCACTACGGTAACCAGGGCGGCGAACCTTCTTCGATCATTACCGAAGACAATTGGAAGCTCATCCATTATCACGAGGATGGTCACGACGAGTTGTACGACCTCGACACGGATCCGGTCGAACAGAAGGATGTCGCAGGCGCCGAGCCAGACCGGGCCAAAGCTCTACGCACGAAACTCGACACGTGGCTGAAGTCCACAAATGCCAGATTCCCGACAAAGGACCCGCAGTTCGATCCGAGCAAACGAACGGCTCGTTGGGAGTCGCTCAGGACGCGCGGCACGGCCAGCCTCGAAGCTCGCCACACCACCTACCTCAATTCCACCTACGTCCCGAACGAGAACTGGTGGGGAAGCTCGCCAAAGGATTAGAGCAGTTTTCTATTTATCGTGGATCCCGTGCCTCGTCTTCTCGCCGTTCGTCGCAAAGTCAAAGCCCTGCTGACTCTGCAACTCCACGGTCATTATTCCTCTGATGCCTCATAGTAATCGTCATCATCGATGTCCGGGATTCCGACAACGAGAACACGCATCCGGCCGCGCGTACTATGGACGACATTGGGTGGTATGTGAATCAGTGATCCTGTGGCCACGTCATGCTCGATGCCGTCCAGCATAACGGTCCCCGCGCCATCCAACACGTAATACAATTCGGTTGATCGTTTGTGATAGTGGGGCTTGGCGCCATCAATATCTACAGCGTGTGCCCACGCAGCTGGCGAAAACTGAGCATCTTCGCGACTGATTAGTCGATCCCGCCACCCACACGCACTTCTTTCACGGGGAGTGTGCCCCTCATGGCGAACAAGGGCACCTTTGGCGGACAGGTTGTGGTCCGGTGAGTCCATGAATAGTCAATCAGTAAGGACTTGTGGCAGAACGGCGAAGTTAACGTTGTGCGAGGAATTGATTCTGAATTTCAAACCATACAGCGCCGAGCACTCACGTTCAATGCTGTGTTGGCCACCTTAAACGAACGCGAGGCCGAGAGTAAGTTGGGCGCGGAGCGAACTCCCAGCACGTGAGATTGGCCAGGTCGCAGGTAAGATCGAACGTCGCGAGCGACTTGTTGGAATGTTGAACGACCACCGGGATGCGGCGTAGCCGGTGATCGCAATCGGACACCGTTTCCAGGCCTGCCGCACAATCGTTGCGCACGATTCACACCAAAAGCGGTGCGTTTGCCGAGCGTTGTATCCTGATCGGTCAGGTTGCCCGATCAGGAGCAATCACAGATACTGGAATAAGCGTCTTCGAAGGCCTGGATCTGGCGCCACCGAACAGTCACGCGCCATTTGTCCAATCGTCCCACAGCGAATTCAGGTCAGCTGATTCCGGCGAGCCCGTGAACAGGACGACTCGATAACGGAGAGTCACCGATTCATCTTTGGGGAGCGTAAAGCTCTCCTTCCCAAAGTACATTGGCGTGGGCGAGGCAAATCCGTAGTCACGAGTGAACCAGGGTGAATCACCATTCATGTTCTCGGGGTGATCCAGAATAGCGATGCCTTCGGCAGGCCCGTCGCCACCGCGTTTGCCGTGGAACGCCATCCAGCGGGCGGGCTTGCCGAAAGTGGCTTTTTCGCCGGCGGCGCCAGCAGTGTTCATCAGATTGCCTCCGCCAGTGACCGCCAGGTCGGTGGCGGACCGCATGCTGAACAACGAGTGGTTGGTCCGTGGGATCGTCATGTCGGTCAGGGCGATCCAGCGAATCTCAACATCCAGCGTGTAGCCGCTATCGCATTTGCTGAACGTGAAGACGCGTTCATCGCGACAGGGGGCTTCGGCGTCGGGACGTTTCCACAGGCAGGCGTCGGTGATGGTAACCTTGTCGGCAGTTGCCTCCGCTACCTTGGGGCCCGCGGACAGTATCTGGCCCTGGTCGTAACCTGCCTGCCAATAATTGCCGCCGTTAACTCTATCGCACGCGAACCAAAGTGACCGGTGATGGGGCCAGGGCAGGCTGGTTTCCACCGTGAGCGGCAAACCGGACGCCGGGCCGGTGAGTGGGTAGAAGTAGGGGTACTTCTGGCTTTCATGCGCTCGGTAGCAGGTAACGACGTTCTTGCCTTTGCGAATCCAGATGCGCGGGCCAAGCTGATAGACGTTGAGCTCGTCATCCCCTTCGGCGGCGAACATAGCGGCGGCCGGCACTCCACCGGTAGCGGCGAGGCCGCAAGCCATCGCCCCGGAATCACGAATGAAGGAGCGGCGGTTGTACATGTTTTCAGCGTTCATAACGTCTCCCTGTGCTGCAATGAAATGGAGGCTTCGTCGTCGTTACTCGGACAGCGAATTCAAGTAGTGCTCGTAGGTCTCGGTCATTTCTCTTACGTTTGGCTCTCCACGGTGAATGCGGAAGCGGTAGGCCAATGTGACTGGTTTGCCAGGCGAAAGCGTTTGCTCCTCCACGCCGGGCCAACCGACACACAGTGCACCGTAGCAGCGTGTGAGCCACGTAGGAGGATAATCCGGATGGCCTGGCGAGACCATAATTGCCACGCCGCTCCGGTTGGGGCCATCGGGGATACTGGTCGTCAGCTTCCTGTCCCCGAGATACCAACCGTTTTGCACCGCCAACGTGGCCCTGTTTTCGTCCGCGTCGAGTTCCAACCACTTCTCAAACTTCTGAAAGATATCAGGCCGTTCCCGGAGGCGGTGTTCCACTCCGTCGATCTTCACATGCGGCCAGGCCCAGAAGATGCCGTGATGATGGACATGGTCGTTGGGCGCGTCGTGGGTCAGGATCTCGCCGTCCAACCCGCGAAGGGTGTGGATATAGCAGCCGCGCGTGCGCCGGGTGTCGTCATGCGGGACTTTTTTAAAAGTTCTGGTCAGGTATTGGTAGGTGAACCACTCGACATCCCCGAACCTGAGCGTTCGGGTGCCTTCGCCCTCGTGCCATTGGAAGGAATCGGCGGCAGGGGCGACCTGTGCCGAGTGAACGCCGAGGACCAGAACGATAGCGAGGCAGGACAGGTTGCTCCAGTGATTCGTTGGATTGTTCATACGTGACCTGGGGGGATAGTGTGTCGAATGTTAAGTTTGAAAGTGCGCGGAAGCGTCCGCGGCAATGTTCGGTAAAATTGGGCAATCGTTCACGTTGACACCTCCTGGCCTCGACGAGGTACTTTCGACTTAGGACTTAGTCCTACTCTCGCGAGTGCGTTCCGCGAGGGCTCGCACTTGTTGCTCGTCGACGTCAATTCCCAGTCCTGGGCCGTCCGGCACATAGGCCTGGCCGTCAACGATCTTCAGCGGCCTGGTCAATACGTTTGCGGTCAGGAATTGGGGGCCATTCAGGGCGCAGGGCTGTTTCTGATCGAACGCCGCAAATAAGTGTAATGTGGCCGCGAGGGAAATATCCGGGTCGGTCAGCCCGCTGCCGAGCCACCCCAACCCCGCGTCGCGGACGATTTCGATTTGTCGTTTGCACGACGTCAGACCGCCGCAACGGGCCGGTTTCATCGCCACTCCGTCCAGCATCTCGAGTTTAATGAACTCGGTCAGTTCGACTGGTGAGACAATTCCCTCGTCCATGTAGATTGGCAGGGCCGCCTGCTTCTTGAGCATCCGGTACGTGCTGATGCGATTCGGCCTGACCGGAGCCTCCAATACGTCCACGCCAGCGTCGGCCAGGCGGGGAGCGGCAGCGAGGGCGTCCTGGGGCGCGTAGCCGCAGTTGGCGTCCGCCCAAAGAAAGCCGTTTGGCGCCAGGCGTTTTACTCGGCTGGCAAGTTGTACGTCGTAGTCAGCGTCGGGACCGACTTTGATATTAAAATTCTGATAACCGCGGCCGCGACCTTCTTCAATCAACTCATCCACGTCATCCAGTTTCACGGCGTTCACCGTCCAGCTCAAAGTCAACGGCGTGGCGACATTCCGGCCCCACAGCTTGTAGAGCGGCAAGTCGGCCAATTTACCGACGATGTCCCACAGCGCGATGTCAATCCCGGCTCTCGTAATCGGCATGCCTGTGCTGAAGCCGGGGGCGACCACCGAATCCATCTTGTGATGGGCGCCTGCGATGTCGGTGGGATCGTGGCCCAGCAGGACCGGCCGATAATATTCGGCCAGAGTGGTCGTGGCCGCTTCGAGTGTTTCGTAGCTCCACCTGGCAATAGGAACGCTCTGCCCCCAGCCGAACGTACCGTCGTCCGCCGTCACCTTGACGATAACGGCCTCCCGGCCTGTTCCGCCGTGCGGCCCGGTGAAGAACTTGAAGAAGCCCGTCATTGGGTAACGAAGCGGGAAGATTTCGATGCGTTCGATCTTCACTTTGCGACTCCTGGCGAGGTTTGTGCCGGCGCGGCGGTCAGTGCCAATCCAGACGCCAACGTCGTTCGCCGCGAACTCTTAACGCCACGCTGAACAATCCCGTGGGATGCTGCCGTGTGCAGAGGGTCCATCAGCGCGGTCCTGGTCAAGTGGCGTGGAAATCAGCAACGGGAAGCGCAAATCAACACTCCGAGTGAGAACGCGCCAGGCACTGGTTGTGATTAAACGTCAGGGATCTCGTAGCCCTTGCGCTGCTCGCGCTGGACGAACCTGTTCGCCTCTTTCTCTTTGAACTGTTCGCCGACGGGATCCCACGTCAGCCTACCGCCGGCCCAGCGAGCGATGTTGCCAAGATGGCAGAGTGTTGCCGAACGGTGGCCTATTTCGACGTCCGCAACCGACCTTTCACGTGACTTGATGCAATCGATCCAGTTGGCGAGGTGCTTTTGAGTCGGGTCCTTGTCCTGACGCATTTCGTCCTTGTAGGTTTGCACGATATCGGCAGGATCGGCCTTCAAGCTTCCACGGTCGATCCAGATCGTTCCCTTTTCGCCATAGAAGGTTCCGCCGCCTCGAGCGCCGCCGGAAAATTTCAGTTCTACGCCGTTGGCGTACTTCATCATAACGATGGGCGAACTGCACTGCTTATCGCCGATGCCTCGGTCGCCGGGTTCCGTCCAGGTGGGCGGGGCGAATGGCTTGCCTTCGGTCCATATTTCAACCGGCCCACTGTTTTCCATGCCCAATGCGCATTGAATCTGATCGAGTCCGTGCGCCCCCCAACCTGTCATTTCGCCGCCGGACCAGCGGCGGAAGGAGATCCAACCGGGCTTGGCACGGGGGCGATAGATGTCTTCGTGATAGGGATGCGGCTGCGATTGTCCGAGCCACATGTCCCAGTCGATCCCCGTCGGAACAGGTTGCGACGGGAGGTTGCAACTCCAGGGGGTTTCGAAATTGGCCGCTTCCACACGGAGAATCCTGCCGATGGCGCCTTCCCGCACAAGCCGACACGCCAGCACATTGGCGTTGGTGCTCCGCTGCTGGCTGCCGCACTGGACAATGCGTTCGTACTTGCGGGCCGCGTTGGTAAGTTGGCGACCCTCGCGAATGGTTAGAGTCATCGGCTTTTCGACATAGACGTCCTTGCCGGCCATACAAGCATGAATGGACGCAAGTGTGTGCCAATGGTCGGGCGTGGCGACAACGACCGCATCCAGGTCCGCCATCTCCAGCATCTTCCGGTAATCCTGAAAGCTCTTGCACTTGTAGCGAGCGGCATCGGCTTCGGCGCGGAGAAGATTGCAGTCAGCGAGCGCCACGATCCGGGCGTCGGCGGGCAGGCCCCGTAACTGATTGGAGCGGCGACCACAGCCGATGTAGCCGATATTCACGCGCTCATTCGCCGAGGCGACACTGGCATTGCCGAGCACATGATTGGGAATGATTGTGGGAAAGCCAAACGCCGCGGCGCCGACCGCCGTCCTGCCGAGGAATTGACGACGGGACGAACATGAACTGTCGGACGGATTGGAAGGAGGGATCATGGTATTTCCGCGGACGGGAGTTAAGGCGGGATGTGCTGTGGCCGGCCTGGACAATGGCCACGGACTCTCCCGCCGTTATGAGGAAACAGTGCCCGAAACGCAATCAAATCACTAGTGATAGTTTTGAATTCAGCACCGGAACTCACTCTATATGGAACAATCGCTGGTTCAGGGGATGCAAGTGTGCAAATGCGGCCATGGCCGCATTTGCACACCTACCATTTTCGGGCGTTCATGGGTGAACCTGGGATGTGCCGGATTGCGCAGCTCGTACGATTTGTCCCATGCCGAAATGCGTCAGGGATGATTAGAGGTTTGTTCTGAAGAACGTGTCGCAGCTAATCATCCTCACCTGACCGTAGTCGGAGACGCAGTTTCTGACTTCATCACAAACGGAAGTTGGAAGACGCTCCCCTTGCTGTCAGAGAAATAGAGCCGGGATTCGGAAGGCTGTCGCCCGTGTCCGTCTGCCCAAAGGGCGATGAAGTCGGGGTTCGCGTTCAGCACACGGCGGACATAAGTGTGGTTCATGGCACTGTTCTGCGTCATCTGCCGTGTCCTGGTCCATGTCGCTCCGCGATCACGGCTTGTCCACATCGCGACTTCACCACCCGGATTGAACGGCTGCGGTCCGCTTTCGGTTGGGCCGGTGATTCGCCAGTCATCCGCCCCCAACATCCAAAGTTCGCCCATGTCGTAGTTGTTGTCCGATGTCGTGACCGGCGCCGAAAGCCAGCGCTCGCCGTCCCAACGTGTGATGGTCCACGTGCGAGGATCATTCTTCGGTCCGGACTGGTAGCCTTTGCTCGTGATGTACAACATCACCGGATGGTCGTTTTCGTCAAAACGGAGGTCCTTGAGATAGACGTTCAGGCCTGTTGCTTCATAATCGCGAACGAGCCCGTCGTTGCGAACCTCGGTGAGCGGCAGTGACAGCTTGCGGCCATCGACCGATTGCCACGTCGCACCGTTGTCGGGGGATTCGACATAGTACAGGTTTGTACGCCAATTGAGACCCTTTCCCGCCGGGTGATAGTTAAACATCGAACCAACCTTTGTCCTGCCGATGCCGCTGACCTGGTAATGCCCATCGTCGATCGCCGCCAAACGCTGCCAACGGCTCCAGTTCTCACCATCAGGGCTGTTCATGAAACAGATGGTGCGTTTCGCTGGATAGCCGTATCGCGTGAAGAACGCGGCGAACCCACGGTCGGGTTTATGCCACGCCTGCATATATGAAAAGTTGGTAATCGGCTTCCTCTGGTCGCCGTCCAGGCGTGTGGCGGGGACCAATTCGAACTCGTCAATGTCGTATGGTCTGACACTGCGGTGAATGTACGAAGGGCGGGACGTTCCGTGGGATGTCGAGAAGATCCAAAGGTGCCCCTTTCCGTCGACTGAAATCACCGGGTTGTCATGGGCGTCACTGGTCTTCTTGTCGAGTAGGATTGTCGGGCGTGGTACTGTCTTCGTGGCATGATCGAAGTACGACACCATGTGCAGCAACTGGCGGTTGCTGTCGCGTGTCGTACCGCCAAAGCAGAAAAACGTTTTGCCAACCTGCTCACAATAGACAGCGAACGGTTTGTGTTTCGCGCAGTAGGTTCCCAACCCGCCGCTGTACTTGTAAACGTACTCGTCATTCGACGGCTGGTTCATGTACCAGATGCCGCGATAGCCATCAGCCTTCGTGTTGAGGGTGATCGGTTTGCCGGTTTGACCGAGTACCACGCGGCTGGTCAGAAAGACCATCATGCACACAACCCATGGATGCGTAAGGACCGGTCGTGTTTTCCGTTTCGTCAGCGTCGTTTGCATTTTAGCCGGATTACTCCAGTGAGTGTGATCGCGTCTGCGCGAGTATTAGATCAATTTAATTATTGCCGTAGACGATACTGTCTTATGGAAGTGACGAAACAGCTATTGAAGAATAATCTGCGGGCCACAAATCAGCGTGAAACGCTGTAGTTCCCATTGGCAGCCGCAGTCTGGCCTTGTTCTCGTACGCAATGCTTGAATATCGCCTGCCAATGTGAACCGTTCACGACTCAACCATGTGCCGTTCGACGTTGTGGGAACCATGCTGCCATTTTCAAACCGACACTCAATATAACATTTTCGGATTGTCGATGCAGTTGTCTTCTTTTGCAAGTGCCGGTTAAGAATACCGGGTTCGTCATAGTTGCAACCACGACCTGCTTCATCCTCAGGCGATCAGTTCATCAATGACGTTGCCGTACAGGTCCGTGAAGCGGAAATCCCGGCCGGCGTAGTGGTAGGTGAATTTCTCGTGGTCGAAGCCGAGCAGCTTCAGGACAGTCGCGTGCAGATCGTGAACGTGGACTTTGTTTTCGACAGCCTTGAATCCGAATTCGTCCGTCGCGCCGTGAGCGTAACCGCCGCGGGCTCCGCCGCCGGCCATCCAGGTGGTGAAGCCCCAGTGATTGTGATCACGACCATTGATCTTGCCGGCGTTGGCGCCCTTCTTCGGCAATTCCACAACGGGAGTGCGACCGAATTCCCCGCCACAGATCACGAGCGTGTCTTCCAGCATGCCGCGCTGCTTCAAATCCTTCAGCAGCGCACCGATCGCCTGGTCGCACTGTTTGGCAAGGCGGCGGTGATTGACTTCGATGTCGTCATGGTTGTCCCATGGCTGGCCGGCTCCGTGCCACAGCTGAACAAAGCGAACACCGCGTTCCACCAGTCGGCGAGCAATCAGGATTTGTCGCGCATTTACTCCGTCCCCGTACATGTCGCGGATATGTTTGGGTTCACGAGTAATGTCGAAGGCGTCAGCCGCTTCTGTCTGCATGCGAAACGCGAGTTCGAATGACTGAATGCGGGATTCCAGCTGAGCATCCCCGGTTCGCTGCGAAAGGTGCTTCGCATTCAGCTGTCTCAACAGATTCAGTTGCAGTGACTGCTGCTGCGGTATCACTCGATCGTTGCGAATATTTTCGATCAGCTTTTCGATTTGACTATGTTGGGTATCAACGTACGTTCCCTGATACACACCGGGCAGGAACCCGGACTGCCAGTTCTGGGACTCCTGAATCGGATAACCGCCGGGACACATGGACACGAACGCCGGCAGGTTCTGATTCTCCGCACCCAGACCATAAGTCAGCCATGAACCGAAACTCGGCCTCACAAGCCTCGCTTCTCCGCAGTTCATCAACAACAAAGACGGCTCGTGATTGGGTATGTCGGCGTACATTGAACGAATCACGGCGATGTCATCGATGCTCTCGGCGACGTTCGGAAACAGTTCGCTGACTTCGATTCCGCTTTCTCCATGCTTGCGAAACCGAAACGGCGACGGAAAGGCGGCTCCCGTAGGGCGCTCGGTCTTCAGGTTGCCACCAGGGATCAACTTGCCACCATGCTTCTGCAGCGCTGGTTTCGGGTCGAATGTGTCGACATGTGACGGTCCGCCGTTCATGAACAGATGAATGACGCGTTTGGCCTTCGCCGGAAAATGGGCCGCCTTTGGCAACAGTGGATTTGTGCTGCGGGCTGCTGCGGCCTGCGCTGTGTCTGATTTCAACATGGCTCCCAGCGCGAGGCCGCCAAAGCCCATTCCGCAGCGGGCCAGCATGCCGCGGCGTCCAACCGCGATGGGAGAGTGATTCCGGCTGTGCGCCGAACAATTTTTCATAGAAGTGTTTCCTGGTGTTGTCCCGCGAAACCTTATGATCCATGGTCAATCGACAAACATAAATTCGTTGGCCAGCATCAACGTCTGAGCAAGTTGTGCGACAGCACCGAGCCGAGAGGTTGCGGCTTCCGACGAAAATTCGGCTTTCGAGTCCCACGTTCGTACCTGTTGACCGTTAACGGACTGCTCGATCGTGATATTCCACGTGAAACTATCGTGGCTTTCGCTGGCACCGCAGTCTGCAACGAAGTCGATCGGCTCACCCGCCCTGATCGTGAACTCTTCCGTTGACAACGCGGTACTTCTGTCGTGGACGTGAGATGTTCCCAGAGATCGATCGTGAAACAGAACATGTCCGTGGACTCCATCGCCCTGAGCCGTGGGATGTCCAAGAAGACTGCGGATTCTTATCGAACAGTCGCGGTCAGCAATCCAGCGTCTGATTGGGCAGTGTTGCAGGTCGCGACCGGTGTGCCCGCCCTCACGATTCAGACTGCACCAGCCGAGTTTCTGATCGGGCAGTTTGTCGCTGCCCCCCCATCGGTTTTCATGCCAGACCGGCATTGGCTCATACCTCAGAATTTTCGTTTTTTCACTGTCGATTTCCCCCCAACCGTAGTGCCAGCCGACACCGCCGTTGGTCGTCGGAATCAATTCTGCGGTTGCCGTCAGAAATGACGTTGCCGTCGTGACTTCGTGCTTGGTCGGTCTGCGTTGTAGAATTCTGATAAACAGTTCACTGATTATTGCGTCCGGCTGGCTGATGCTGTTCCGGGTGAATTGCGTGGCAATCGATTCCGCCTGCTCGATTACAAAGGGATTGTTCAGTTGAAACAGCGCCTGTTGCGGCACTGTGGTTTCGAACCGTTGTGACACGTGGTTGTCCGGGTTGGCAAAATCAAAGGTGCGAAAAGTGCCCGGAAGGTTCTGGCGATCAATCCGAGCGTAAACAGTGCGGCGTCTGGCGAACGGCATTTTCGTGATGTCGAAAGACGTTCCGCCCACATTCTGATCCAGATTTCCGGAGACCGTCAGCAGCGCGTCGCGAAATGCTTCAAAGTTCAGTCGTCGCCGCGACATTCTGGCCATCAGGCGATTTTCCGGATCAGCGTCCGTGATGTCCGGTCGCGGAGCACTACTGCGTCGCCATGTTTGTGATGTTAAAATGTGGCGAATGACGGCCTTCCGCGACCAGTTGTTCCTGATGAAAAACGTCGCCAGATGATCAAGAAGTTCCGGGTGTGAAGGTGGTGGTGTTCGCACGCCAAAATCACTGGGTGAGTCCACCAGTCCTGTTCCGAACAGCCGCAGCCAGATGCGGTTGACCGCCACCCTCGCTGTCAGCGGGTTGTCCGGACTAGCGATCTTCTTCGCAAGCTCCAGACGACCGCTGCCATCGGTGAATGCCTCTGGTTCGCCCTTTGACAACGCGGTCAGGAAATGCCGGGACACTCGAGCACCACGATTCCCCGCACTGCCCCGGATAAAGATGACGGGTTCACGAGGTTGCTCGCGATCCACCAACCGCAATGGGGAAGGTTCATCCTGCGGTTCGTGTGACGAATCAAAAACTCCGTACAGGCTGTAGTAGTCGGCCATCGGAATCGGATCAGATTTGTGGTCGTGGCAGCGAGCACACGTCACCGTCAGCCCCATCGTGCCGCGCGATACCACATCGATGCGGTCGTCGATGATGTCCGGTGTCTTGTTCAGAAATCGCCGGCCCAGCGTCAGAAACCCCATCGCTGCCAGCTGTTGCGGGTCCTGGTTGTCCGGCAGCCGGTCGCCCGCCAACTGCCGAATCAGGAACTCATTGTATGGCATGTCAGAATTCAGCGACCTGATCACCCATTCTCGAAACCGCCACGCCTCTTTGTATTCACGGCTTGCCGTGAATACGTATCCCTTTGTGTCGGCGTAGCGGGCCACATCCAGCCAGTATCGCCCCCAGCGTTCGCCAAACTGCGGCGTCGCCAGCAGGCGGTCGGCATAGTCGTCCAGCCAGACGTTCAACTGTCGCGGATCGCCGAGGGCCGCGACTTCGTCAAGGTCCTTCGCATCCGGGGGCAGGCCGATGATTGCAACCGACATCCGACGCACCAGAGTCCGGCCGTCAGCCTGAGGCGACGGGTTCATACTCTGGTTCCGCAGTCGTCGTTCGATGAATGCGTCAACCGGATGCGTCGACTGACTCGCGCCGGCAGGTGGAGTCGGATCCGCGATCGGCTGGAATGCCCAGTGCTTTTTCCATGACTCAGCATCGATGGCTTTCGCTTTTCCGAAGTCCATCGTCTCCGGCCAGTGCGCTCCGTCGCGAATCCACCTTCTGACTGTTTCTATTTCAGGTTCGTCAAGCTTCGCCTTCGGAGGCATCTGTGCGTCGTCGTCGGAATAGAGAATTACCTGCAGCAGTCGACTGTCGGCGACCTGCTTTCGATTCACCAGGGCCGCCACTTCGGCTGTGCCGGTCAACATCTGATCGCGAGAATCCAGTCGGAGGTCGCCTTCCTGCTTATCGGGTCCGTGGCATGCGACGCATTTTTCGATCAGTAATGGACGAATGTGACGTTCAAAAAACACTTCTCGTTCATCTGCGTTTGCAGCGACAGCTGAGAAGCTCGTCAGGGCGATGGCGAGCAGCTGGTAGCGCATCACATACTGCCACCATTGAGCCATGAACGCACAGAATTGCTGAATTGCTGACGAGTGGTGCCGCTGTGTATATACGGCAACCTGAATTGTGGAGAAAGGCATGGCGGGGTGACGATGCGGAGGCGGGAGGGAGATGCGGGCGGAGGGATTTTATCTCCCGGTTACATCATAGCCGCCCGCACAGGCCGCGTCGACGAAAAGTCAATTTATGTCGTCGACGCAGCCCCTGCTTGTGCCGCTGATTTCAATGTCTGACACAGTCAGGGCAGCAGATGGGCAGTGCCGAAGACAAGTCTGGTCAAGTGTCAAACTGCTGTGATCGTCGATGGCCGTGCGTTTCACTCCACATCGAGGCCACCTTCTGGAAGAATGGAGGGCTTCCACTTCCTACTCTGATATGGCCAGCCTCATGACACAGAAAAAGTACCGATCTCGCGCAATGGTCGCCTGTTGTGCTCTGCTCTACGCCACCAGTCTTTTTGCATGGGACGGACAGACTCGTCCCTCTGCCAACGACAAAGACCTGAAGACCTGGCTGCAGAACATGTACTGGCACCATCGGTACACGAGCGAAGAGATGCAGCAGGTGACCGGACTGGCCGCGGCCGAAGTCGCGGCAAAGCTGCAGCAATTCAAGATCAGCGACAGCACTCGTCCAAAGCGTCCGGACGACAAAGTGCTCGTGCTGCCGTATCCAGGGGGCCGTCACCCGCGTATCGGATTTCTTGAAGGCGCGATTGAGCCGCAGCGGGAAACGAAGCTCAGCGTATTTTGTCCGTGGGACGACAAAAGCTATGCGGTTATGGATGTGCCGGAAGCGATCTGGTCGAATCTTGGCCTGACCTATCTCGCGCACACGCACGTCGACACCATCTGGACAAAACAGGGAGTTGATCTTGCTCAGCAGGAGTGGGCAGTGCTGCCGGATGGTAACTTTGTACTGGAACGCAAACTTCCGAACGGCATTGTCTTTGGCACCAAGGTCATTCCAATGAAAGACCACGTGCGCATGAAGATGTGGCTAACCAACGGAACGGACAAGCCGCTGTCGGACCTGCGAGTACAAAACTGCGTCATGCTGAAGGACGCAATGGGTTTCGAACAGCAGAGCAATGACAACAAGACGTTCGTGAACGGCTATGCCGTCGTTAGGTCTCCCGATGGCAGTCGCTGGATGATCAGCGGCTGGGATCCTGTGCATCGACCATGGGGCAATGCACGTTGTCCGTGTCTGCATTCCGACCCGAAGTTTCCGAACTGTGAGCCCGGAGAAACCAAATGGCTGCGTGGCTGGTTTTCGTTTTATGAGGGCACAGACATCAATGCGGAGCTGGCTCGCATTGAAGCCACCGGCTGGCGCAAACATCCTCTGCATCATGTGACCGGCAACGTCACCGGAAAAGTCCGGGACGCGGACACTGGCGATGTGTTGCCGTGTCGACTGTACGTTCAAAGTCTGGACGACGGCGAATGGCACTACGCGACTTCGACGGCTGTGGCGGGCTCCGCCGTCGAATACCGAAAACAGCGAGGAAACTCGCCCAGCGTTGAGAAGCATACGACGTTGTCTGCCGATCCATTTCAGCTGCAGCTGAAGCCCGGACGCTATCGCCTGCGGGTCGAACACGGGAAGGAGTTCGTGCCGGCGGAAACAGAAATTGAGGTAACGGGGCCGGAACGCGTCGCGGTTGATTTAAGAATCAAACGGTTCGCCAACATGGTCGAACGGGGCTGGTACTCCGGGGACACTCACGTTCATCGGGCGATGCAGGAACTTCCGAACGCTGTTCTGGCCGAGGATTTGAACGTTGCGTTACCGCTGAATTACTGGGTGCGCGACAGCACCGAGGTCCCTTCTGCCAGTGGGCCCGTTCTGAAAGCAAAGCCGGATTACCTGGACGATACTCATGTGATATATCCAGTGAACACAGAGTACGAAATATTCTCAGTCAATAAGAAGCGGCACACTCAGGGGGCCGTCTTCGTGCTGAACCATAA
This sequence comes from Fuerstiella sp., assembly GCA_024230215.1. GTDB lineage: Bacteria > Planctomycetota > Planctomycetia > Planctomycetales > Planctomycetaceae > Fuerstiella. The sequence continues at coordinate 64,601 of JAAERP010000192.1, forward strand.
GACTCCGTTGAATCTTCCGGCACCGCCCACACTGCCAATCGCAGAAGAAGCCCGTCGTCAGGGAGCGATTCTGGATCTCGACAAACATTCATGGAACTGGTCAATGATGATTGTCCCGACCATGGGTGTTGATCTGTTTGAACTGAGCAACAACCATCACTGGAGGACGACGTTCGGGTTCCCGCAGTGGACTCTGGAGAATGCTCCGACAGACTGGCCGGAAATTGAACGGAACGAGGGGGGCTTCACAGAAATCGGCTGGACGGAATTTGGTTTGCAGACTTACTACACGCTGTTGAATTGCGGCTTCCGCATGCGCGTCACCGGAGGCACAGCGTCAGGTGTTCACCCGGTTCCGCTCGGCCACGGTCGAGTCTACGTTCACTGTGCCGACCGCTTTACGTACCAGAACTGGATCACGAATCTGAACGCCGGTCACAGCTTTGTGACTCAGGGGCCGTTGCTGGACATTCGGTTCAATGGACAGCTTCCCGGGTCATCGTGGCAGCGATCACAAGGTGAAAATACGATTGAGATTTCCGGCACAGTGGAAAGCCTTAGCCCGCTGAAGTCGATCCAGATCATTCGCAACGGACAGATTGCCACCACCGTTGATGCTCAGTCGGAAAAGACGTCTGCCGGCACCTACCGAACAAGTCTCGAAACGTCAGCAATCCTGTCCGGTTCAGGCTGGGTTGCTGTGCGGTGCTTCGAAGATCTGCCGGATGACAAGGTGTCTTTCGCCCATACGAATCCGGTTTTCATGGACGTTGATGGTCAGCCACTGCGACCTCGCAAACAACGCGTGAAGTTCTTTGTGCAGCGCATGGATGAAGAAATCGAGCGCAACACGGGCATCCTGACCGACGAGGCGCTGGCCGAATTCCGTGCGGCGCGTCAAATCTATGCCAACATTTTGAAGAGCGACCGATAAGGCGAATTCAACAACGCCCTGTTTCCTGAATTCGTCGCAGGCAGGCTGCCCGCACTTCGGTGAAAAGCGGCGAAATATGCTTTTGGAGAATGTGGAGCAGAGGCCGGCAGGGTCAGTTGGCCGCGACTGAAGTTGGCTGACCGATGGCGAACAGATGTTCTTCGCCTCGGATAAACAGTTGTCCGTCGGAAACCGCGGGTGAGGCGAACGTGAATTCGCCCAGGGAGTTTTCGTGCACAACATCCATTTTCGGGCCTGGTCGCACAAGGCTGGTCGTTCCATCGTCGGCTGTAAAGTAGACCAGACCGTTCGCTGTGACCAGCGAAGCGCTGAAGTGGTTGCCAAGTCGGTCCTGCCACAGGCGTTCTCCGTTTTCGGTGTCGAAACAGTTCGCCGTACCGCGATCGTCAGCCACAAACAGATGTCTGCCCACCAGCACAGGTGACGGCACGTAACACTTTGCCTGAGTGCTGTGCCACGCAACGTGCGTGTCCGTCACATCGCCGGAACCATCCGGCTTGATGCCCATCACGTGGTGAGTCGGAAATCCGGCGGTCATGTAGAACCTACGGCCATCGAAAACCATAGACGAAACGAATTGCTCTGTTGGACCTTCGACCCGCCAATACTGCTTGCCGGTGAGTGGGTCAAAACTGACAATTCGTTTGCTGCCTGTCATGACCATCTGAGTCTTGCCGGCCACGTCTCGGATAATGGGCGTGCAGTAGCTGCGGGTTTTGTGTTCTCGGGCCGCCTTCCAAACGGTCTTTCCGGTGGATCGGTCCAGGCCGACGACGTATGAATCTCCGTCGTGATCACCATTGACAATCAGCAGATTCCTGTAAATCACGGGCGCACTGCAGAATCCGTGTACACTGGTGAACTGACCGGGCTTAACTTCCCACAACCTGTTGCCATTAAAATCATAAGCGGCAACCACCATTTCGCCCGGTGTAACAGGGCGGGCCTTGCCGACATTAGGCGCCGGGACTTCGTGTCCGTCCGCCACAAGAAATGTCACGTAAATCGTCCTGCCGTCCGTTGCGGGCGTTCCGGAAGCGTGGCTGTTGAGTCGATGTTTTGTCTCAAGAATCGATTCGACCACTGTCTTCTGCCAGAGAGTCCTGCCCGAGGTGCGATCAAGACAAATCAGAACTCGCTTCTGTTCCTCTTCAAGACAGCTGACCAGGAAGATACGGTTCTGCCAGACGACCGGCGACGCGTGCCCGACTCCGGGAACTGCCACTTTCCACGCGATGTTCTGGCCGGTTTCTCCGTTCCATGATGTCGGGACATTGGTTTCTATTGACGTTCCGTCGCCACGTGGGCCTCGCCAACCGGGCCAGTTTTCAGCAACAGCCTGAGGCCCGACACTCAGCAGCAGAAGCGACAGAAGGCAGTGGGTGCGATTTGGCATAGTTGATTCCGGGAGGATTGAGCGGCAAGAAGAGTCTGCAGTGTTGGCGGACGTTCAATGCATCCGGGTGAGACGAATCACCATGACTCTATTTGTTGGGCGACATTACAGCTCAGAGCGTAATTCTACCGGTTCCGCTTTGCAGTCACAGAGCCCCTGTTTTATTCTGTCCAGCAGCGCTATGCCAGTCATTCTGTTCGTCGGAAGTTCGTATGCCGAAAAATCGCAAGCTGCTGTTTCGCTGCGCGGCCGTGTTGCTGGGGTTTGCTGTATTGCCACTGCTTGAAATGACGTGCAGGATCGGCGGCTGGGGAGCTGATCAGCCGACGAATGATGCGTTTGCCGAATTCGCCGCTATTCGTCCTCTGTTCAGAATGGACGACAGTGGTCAACACTATCGCGTCGCCGAGGATCGCCGCAGTTTTTTTGCGGAAGATTCGTTTGCGGTTCAGAAACCGTCGAATGAGTATCGCATCTTTGTCTTTGGTGGGTCAACGGTTCAGGGCCGACCGTATTCCGTGCCAACAGCATTCGGCACGTTTCTGGAAATCGGCCTGAAACATGCCGCTCCCTCGAAACGCTGCGAAGTCATCAACTGCGGCGGAGTCTCGTATGCCAGCTATCGACTGCTGCCGATCATGCAGGAATGTCTCAACTACCAACCAGATCTGTATATCGTCTGCACGGGGCACAACGAGTTCCTGGAATGCATCACCTATGCCGAAGTGATTTCTGCCGCGCCGATCGTGTCGGAAACATATCGTCAACTTCACGGATGGAACAGCTTTCGCCTGCTGCAGAATGCGATGGGAGGCGCGGCTGCATCTGATGCACGGTCCAGTCGACGCAGTGGCGATTCCGTTCTTGCAGAAGAAGTCGACGCGTTGCTGGATCATCAGGGCGGATTGGAGGCATATTCGCGGGCCGCACTTCATGCGGATCAGGTCGTCGAGTCATTTGGTCACAACCTGCAGCGCGCGATCGATATGTCCGGAAACGCAGGCGTCCCGCTGTTGTTCATGTGCCCTCCATCAAACCTGCAGAACTGTCCGCCGTTCAAGTCTGAATTCTCTGCACAAACTGACGATGATACGCGAAGACAGATCGCGATTGATTTAAGGACGGCCGGTCAACTGCAGACAACGGACAGGCAGGCAGCGATCGCCCTGCTTAAGCAGATCACCGCGGTGGACGACCGGTTTGCGTTTTCATGGTATCAACTGGGACAGGCTTGCATGCTGGACGGTAGAATTGATGATGCCGTTGCGGCATTCCAGCGCGCCAGGGACGAAGATATTTGTCCGTTGAGAATGACGTCTGGTTTGCACGACATGATGGTCAGTGTGGCAGAGGACAACGCGGTTCCGTTACTCGACATTCACCAATTGCTGCAGCAAACGGATCGACGCAACGTCGTCGGCGATTCTGTGCTTATCGATCACATTCACCCGTCGTTCACCAGTAATCAGAAGATCGCCTTTTCCATGATCGACAGGCTGCAAAGTCTGAATGTTATTGCTGTGAAACCGAACGGTTGGCAATCTTCGGCGCAGGCGGCCTTCGACGGTCACCTGCACTCGCTGGATGATCTGTATTTCCTGCACGGTCAGAGAACGCTGAAATCGCTGGAAGCATGGGCGCAGGGCCGCGGCGATGGTCCTCCTCTTTCGCGGTTTGACAAAGACAGCACTGGCACTGCGAAATAGCGCAGTGAACCTACGCAGAAACGGCCGATGATTAATGGTACGCGGCGAAGCAGAGCTGCGCGAATATGCGTTCCCAAACGGGAGTTTGGGAACGAGAGAGCAATGTCGCCTGCCGTCAGACGCGTTCCAGTTTTGTGACTCGTCCGGTGCCGACCCATTCTGCGACGTAGATGTCTCCGTTGGCCGCGAAGCAGGCGTCATGAGGGTGGACGAACTGGCCGTCTTTCCATTCCTGCGGCTGACCACGAAGGTTCTTGACTTTGTTCAATCGGTCAATCGCTGTGCCCAGGTGTGCGACTACTTCGTTCTTTTCGTTCAGCAGTGTCACACGTGCTTTTAGCTCGGGAACCAGCATCAGGTTCTGCCAGGTGTCAACATTGGCGGGCAGGCCAAAGCCTTCCAGGGTCTCCTGATATTCACCATCCATGTTGAAGATCTGCAGAGTGTTGTGGGCTCGGTCAGTGACCACGATGGATGGTTCACGACCCGGACGTTTGTCGACCCACAAACCATGCGACGTCTTGAATTTGCCCTTTCCGTCACCAGCACCCCCAAAACTGCTGACCCAGTTCACGTCTTTGTCGAAGCGATGAATATGAAACGACCCGTAACCGTCTGCCAGCAAAAATCCCCCGTCATCCAGAAAGGCAAAATTCGTCGGCAGGAACCCCTGACGCGTCCATGTCTTCGACGTACTGGTATCTTCGCCTGGAGCGTACACGCCGGATTCCATCGGCGCTTTTCGAAACCAGACGATCTCACCAGTTAATGTCATCTTCGCAAAGCACTTGACCTGCTGATAGGCGGCAACGTACAGGAATTCTTCGCTGCCTTCCTGACGTACTTCAATGCCATGTCCGCCTCCCTGAAACTGAGCACCGAACGCTCGAATGAACTTTCGTTCCGGATCAAAGACGAAGATGGATGGATGATCTTTCTGATCGGCCCGACCTTCGTGGATGACGTACAGGTTCCCGGCCTTGTCCACGGCGACATTATGAGTCGTCTGCCAGTTGTATTTATCCGGCAGCATTGGCCAGTCGTGGCGTACTCGGAACTTGTGTTCTCCTTCGCCAGTGATCACTTCTTCACTGGTGCGGCTGGCCGTGAACGCCATGGGGGCTGCCGTGATCAGTGCGGCCCCGGTTGCAGCAGTGGACAGAAACTGACGACGGGATGATGTCTGCTGAGTCATATCAGGCCGGCTCCGGAGTTCGAAGATACGCGGAAAGGTTGTCACTCATTGTGAGGTAATCGGTACCTGAGTCCAGCGAAGGAAGACCCATTCTGCATTGATCTGTTGCGGTTGCCAACTACACTCGGCAATCAGGACGTCGTCGGCGGGCGGTCGACACAAGCAATCTTTCCTCAATGCAGCAGGGTTTTCAGATGACTGAATCGCTACCGTCTTCCAATCAGCGGCAACTACAGTTCGAAAACGGTTCGGCCATTGGGACCAGTCAGCGATGGCTGGGAGGCCAGTATTGCTCGGTGCTGACCGCCTGTGGTATTGTCGGCTGCGGCATTTATGACCTGAAGACGGCAGGAGAATTCGGGCAGGCAATTGCGATTGCCAAAGGCACGCCGGAAAATCCGCTGGTCGAACCGGAAGACCTGTTCGACGCAAGAATCGTGGGTGTCACTGCGAAAGCCGCCGAACTTGGCATCCAGGTCGGTGATACCGGACGTGTGGCTATCGAAACGATGCTGGCCGCTTCCGGTTCTGCCAATGCCTGATGAGGGATCGAGCAACCGTGAAGAAGAATAGAACGTCCGCACGCGAGCGCCGCTGGGACACACTCAACAGAGAAATCATCGGCTGCGAACAATGCCCCAGACTTATTGAACATTGTCGCACCGTCGCATCAGAGAAACGAGCGGCTTACCGGGAGGAAACCTATTGGGGCAGACCTGTTCCTAACTTCGGCGACGCGAATGCGCAGTTGTTGATTGTGGGCCTGGCGCCCGGTGCTCACGGTGCCAATCGTACCGGACGAATGTTCACTGGCGACCGTAGCGGCGACTGGTTGTATCGTGCTCTGCATAAGGGGGGCTTCGCGAATCAAAAGAAGGCAACTTCAGTTGGCGACGGATTGCAACTGGTCAATTGTGCGATCACAAATGCCTGCCACTGTGCACCTCCCGGAAACAAACCAACTGCCAGGGAACTTGCGAACTGTGCTGCATGGTTCGACGCCGCTTTGACTCAACTGCCCGTTCGAGTCCTGCTGGCACTCGGCGGAATTGCGTGGAATACCGTTTGGAATCACTTCCGCAGCAACAGCCCGAAGGATCTGTTGCCCGACAGGAAACCAAAGTTTGGGCACGGAGCGTTCGCACAACTGACTGAAGAAATCACACTGGTTGGCAGCTATCACCCCAGCCAGCAGAACACATTCACCGGACGATTGACCGAGCCGATGCTGAATGCCGTGTTTCGGAAGGTGCGTAAACTGATCGACTCGGATCGTCGGTAACGGCGATCACGGGGCGTTCCGAATCGTTACCGACAGCAGTCATTGCCTCAGCGGGGCCAGCGGGCGCCGTGTTGATCCTTCCTGATGTGTTTCGCCACACCGGCGTGTCGCCGTGATGAAACACTCGTGTTCACACGTCAACGCCGCGCAATCGTAACACGGCACGAATCAGAAATGCGTTCTGGCGAGATAGCGTCAATATCCCGCTCAATGTACCTGGGACAGTGGTTCCAGACTACGGTCGTCGGTACCTTGCTTGCCAACAGCTGTCTTAATTCCTGCCGTAAGAGTCACCCTGGTATGAACAACGTCATCGTTTTTTCTTTGTCCGCCTGGATGTTTTCGGTTTCCGCCATTGCCGCGGAACCGAATACGCCGCAGCCAAACGTCGTCTTCGTCATGTGTGATGACCTGGGCTATGGGGACATCCGTTGTCTGGCTCCGGAAACCAGTAAGATTGCCACTCCCTGTGCAGATCAACTGGCTCGCGAAGGGATGATCTTCACCGATGCCCATTCCGGATCGTCGGTCTGCACACCTACCCGTTATGGAATCATGACGGGCCGCTACAGTTGGCGAACTCGTCTGCAGAAGGGCGTCGTTACTGGATTTGCTCCCAGTCTGATTGCCAGTGACCGGCCGACTGTCGCTTCATTCATGAAGCAGCAGGGATATCACACCGGGATTGTGGGCAAGTGGCATCTGGATTTTCAGTACCTCGATCCAGACACCGGCGAAGCTTACAAGCAGAAACAGCACAAGACGCCGCCGGTGGGTGCAAAGATTCCGGATGGACCCGTTCACCGTGGTTTCGATTATTACCACGGGTTTCATCACGCACGGAACATGGAAGCGGTGATCGAAAACGACGAGGTGATCGCTCACGATCCGACAATCAACATGTTGCCGCGGCTGACACGTAAATCGGTGGAATACATCGACCGACGGGCCGGGGACGGTATGCCGTTCTTTCTATACGTCCCGCTGGGTTCCCCCCACACACCGATCGTCCCGTCGGCCGCCTGGCAGGGAAAAAGTCCGCTGGGCGCTTACGGCGATTTCGTGATGGAAACCGACGCGGTAGTTGGTGCGATTTCGAGTGCTCTGCAGCGACATGGCATGACGGACAACACGCTGGTGATCTTCACCAGCGATAATGGTTGTTCGAAAGCGGCAGGCATCGACAAGCTGGCCGCCGGCGGGCACAAGGTCAGCGCTCACCTGAGGGGGTCGAAGGCGGACATTTGGGACGGCGGACACCGCATACCATTCATTGCCCGCTGGCCTGGTCACATCAGACCTGGTTCGACCAGCGAGCAACTGATTTGCCTGGTGGACCTGTTTGCCAGTGTTGAGGAATTGACCGGAGGCCAGGTGGATGGAATGGGTTGCGAGGACAGCGTCAGTTTCTTACGTGCGTTGGAGGGAAAACCGATCGAATCGACTCGTGCCGGGGTGATTCACCATTCGATCAGCGGCCACTTCGCCTATCGGCAGGGGAAATGGAAACTCTGTCTGGCCAAAGCTTCCGGTGGCTGGTCCTCACCAAAGGAAGACCAAGCGCCGAAGGGCAGTCCCGAGGGACAACTCTACGATCTGGAGGCCGATCCGTCGGAGACCACAAATCTGTACGAGGTGAAGCCGGAAGTTGTGGCCCGACTGGTCAGTCAGCTTAAGTCTGATGTGTTGCGTGGTCGCAGCACCAAAGGGGCACAGGCCAAAAACGACGTGCAGGACATCGTGTTGTGGAAGAGCGCAGCGAAGTCGAACGGCGGCGCACGCAAGCCGAAGAAGAATAACAAGAAGCAGTAGGCCGAAACTCGCGTTACTCGATACGACCTACGTTTTCTGACGTTGATTTGTTCATCCTTCCAGAGGCAACGCAATCGCCCGTCCGCCCGCCGCGCTCCGTGCAACAGCGTCGGTGAATTCCATGTACCGCACGCCTGTCGCAAAGTCTGTGAACTGGACGGACTTGTCGCCACGAATGGCGTTGATGAAGTCTGCTTCGACACGCCAGCCGCCCTGCTTTTCTGCTGGAATCAGAATTTCCGCCAGCTCGCCTTCGCCTTTGCGAGCACCCAGCAAACGATCATCCGGATCGCACAGGTACAGCAACGTGCCTTCACTGCCGAAGAGACGAATCTGCATGGGCGGTGCGTGATGAGTGACACCGCTCAGGTGATAGATCCCGCGGGCTCCACCGGGTAGTTCGGTCAAAATGTGCACACTGTCCGGCGTGCCGACGTCCCCCGGTTCACCCGTATCGGGGCTGGGTCGCTGCGGAGTGAAGGTCTGTGTTTGCGCAAGCACACGCACCGGATCCGGCACCCAGCGGATCAACGTTTCGTGCAGAATACCCATGGCCAGCATGTTCAAACCACTTAGCTCTGCGGATTGACGCCAATGCAGCGGAGTCGCAGGATCCGCGTGCCCGGCATGGCAGCCCAGGACAACGACTTCGCGCAACTGGCCCACGTACCCATCGTCCAGCAGCTCCTTAACCGTCTGATGCACCCGCAGACCGAATGGGCTGGGGACGATCTGTGCGACGAGGCTGTCACGCTGCCGGCTTGCATCAAGCATAAGATGTGCTTCGGCGGCGTTTCGTGCCATGCGGGCTTCCACAAGAACATGCTTGCCCGCCCGAAGCGCGGCGACCGTAACTTCGCAGTGCAGGTACGGCCACGTTCCGATCACCACGGCATCGATATTTTCATCGGCGACGAGATCCTGCCATTTGTTAAACGTCCTGGGGATCCCGTACTCGTCGGCCGCCTGTCTGGTCGATTCCGGCCGACGGTTGCAGACGCTCACGATCTCAACGTCGTCGCACGCGCGCAGACCCGGTACATGCCGCAGCCGTGTGTTTGCTCCCACCCCGACAATTCCCACGCGAATCGTATTCATCTGTTAATCCTGTCGTTCCGTTTTCCTGGCTCACAGGGCACGATTATAAACACAAAGGGTCGGGAGTCTTTTTTGGCTGCAGTGTGTTTGAGCAGGAACGCCGTTCATCCGAAAAAGATCCCCGACCCTCTTGTCGCCGCCGCAGTTGCTGTCACCCGTGTCGTGGCTGTGGTATGAATTAGCCCTGATTCTGCGGGCTGACGCCCACAACGACAAGCTGACGCCCCTTTGGGATTTCTTTGAACCGCGCAGAGAAGGTTATCATGAATCGAGACATTGCGATCAGATTCGGTCTGTTGATCATGGCGTTGCACACGGCATCAACGCCGCTCGTCAACGCTGCGGACTGGCCGACATGGCGGTCTGATGCACAACGGAGTGCGACCACTACCGAGCAGCTGGCGGATCAGTTGCATCTGCAATGGACACTTGAACTACCGGGCCTGAAGCCCGCCTGGCCGGAAGATCCACGATTGCATTTCGATGCGACTTATGAGCCGGTGATCGCTGGCACGACGCTGTATTACGGGTCGTCCCGCAACGACTCGGTCACAGCGGTTGACCTTGTGACAGGCGAGGAGCGTTGGCGATATTTTGCTGATGGCCCGGTGAGATTTGCACCGCTGATCTTCGGTGGGAAGGTTTATTTTGCTGCGGACGACGGATCCCTGTACTGCCTCGCTGCTGACAGCGGAGACCTTGTCTGGCGTTTTCGCGCCGCTCCGAACGGGCGACACGTGATTGGCAACGAACGACTGATTTCGGTGTGGCCAGTCCGAGGTGGCCCGGTGCTTGTGGATAATCAGATTCACTTCACCGCGGGAGTCTGGCCGTTCGAAGGAACATTTCTATGTGCCGTCGATGCGGCCACTGGCGAACTTGTCGATTCCAAACCGGCAACGGATTCGCCCCGACATGACATTGTCACTCTGAACGACATAACTCCCCAGGGATATCTTGCTGCCAATGATTCCCGAGTGTTGATCCCGCAGGGCAGGTCTGTCGTGGGTTCCCGAAATCGCAAGACCGGTGGATTCGAAACATTCCAGTATTCGACCAGCGCTGTCACCAACTATCACGTTGCGACCACCGGGCAATGGCTGTTTCACGGAACGGTGACCTTTGACACGAAGGGCAAGCGACAGCTTGCCATGAGTCTCCGCACGCCCGTTCTTGGGGACGACATGATCTACGCCGGCGAAAACGGAAAGGTGGTGGCCTACGATCTGACAAAGCCAAAGGAGATCGAGCGCACCGATCGCCGCGGCAAAAAAACAAAGGTCTCCGTACTGACCCAGGCATGGGCCCTGACGAACGATCAGATTCTCGATATTCCGAAGGCAAACGACGAAGCATGGCTGGCAGCCCATCCGCTGCTGGTTGATGTTAAAGCCGGCAGGCGTCTGTACGGTCACCAGGGAAAAACAGTATTCGCGATCGACCTGCCTGCCGGTGATACGGCTGCCCGTGTCTCATGGAAAACGGAAGTCAGTGGAACACCGGCGTCTATGGTCGTTGCGAACGGACATCTGGTCGTCGTGACGGCGGAAGGTCGCATGCACTGTTTTGGTGCGGCGTCGGTTGATCCACGCCGAAGAACGGAAAGTCAGCAAACAATCGAAGAATCAGTGGATTGGTCGGAACGTGCTGCGGAGCTGTTGAAACAGGCCAGTCACGGAGACAGCTACTGTGTGGCCATGGGAATCGGTTCCGGCGGCCTGATCAGCGAACTCGTGCGTCAGTCGGATCTAAGAATCATCGTGATCGATCCTGATCGAACACGCGTGCAGGAATTGCGACAGCAGTACGATGCTGCAGGTCTGTACGGAACTCGAATCGTAGTACACGCAGGTGATCCGGCGAAATTCAATCTTCCACCGTACATGGCGTCAATGGTCGTGTCCGAAGAACCACAGCGTTATGGATTCACGGACAAGCCGGAATCGCTGCATACCCTGTTTGCCTGTCTACGGCCTTACGGCGGCACTGCGTATCTGCCAGGCGATGACAGCCGACATGCTTCGTTTGTGAAGCTTGTCGCTGATGCGAAACTTGCAAAGGCGGAAGTCGAACGGTCGGGCGACCTTTCGCTGCTCGTACGCAGGGGGGCGCTGCCGGGATCGGCAGACTGGACTCACGAGTACGGCGACGAATCCAATACGCTGATGTCACACGACCAGCTGGTGAAGGCACCGCTGGGAGTTCTGTGGTTCGGTGGACCGGCGTCCGATGGCAGCCTGTTCTACAACCGCCACTTCTGGGGGCCCAGCATGGCCGTCATTGGAGGGCGAATGTTCATTCAGGGGCCCGGAAAAATGACGGCCGTCGATGTGTATACAGGACGAATTCTGTGGCAGATACCGTTGAAGGACGACGACGATTATCGAGCGGGCCGCCGAGGCAACGACTTTGAAAAACATCTGTCGGGATTTCATTTCCTGGTCGTCGATGATTCAATCTACATTGTCCATGAGAAAAGCTGCCTGCGGCTCGATCCGGTCACCGGAAAACAGCTGGCAGAATTCAAGTTGCCCGACCCGGCCGATGACTGGGGCCGCATTCGAGTGAAGGATGACTTGCTGATTGCCGTGGTCTTTCGCACGCTTGATGCTGATAAAGAGAAGCTCCCTGATGCTCGTAAACTGCTGGCCGGACAAAGAGCCCCCGTCGAAATAGTGGCAATGAACCGCCACGACGGCAAACGCATCTGGTCTCACGAAGCGGAAGCCAGCTTTCCTGTGATTTCCGTCGGTGCGGATAAAATCTTCTGTTTCGACGGTGCGCTCGAGAATTTCTACCAGGACTGGAAACGTCGAGGACTGATTCCGAAGGCTTCCGACATCCGTCACCTCAAAGCCATCGATCTGCAGACGGGCGAAGAAGTGTGGAAAGAGTACACCGACATCATCGGCACGTGGGTTTCGTATTCCGCTGAACATGACGTGCTGCTGTTAACCAACAAGAAACATGTCATGGCCTTTCGCGGCAAATCGGGAAAGCTGTTGTGGAAGCAGTATGCGGAAGGACGGGGCTTCAAGGGGCATCCGGAAAGTTACTGGGACCGAGTCATTATCTGGAACGACCGAGTGCTTGATCAGCGCGGTCCCGGCCTGTCATGGAATCTTGAAACCGGCGACCCCGTACCTCGCGTCCATCCACTAACCGATGAAGAAGTTGACTGGCAATTCACGAAGGCCGGACACCACTGCAACTATGCAATCGCCAGCCCGCACCTGATGACGTTTCGAGCCGCTTCGGCTGGATTCTGCGATATTGAAACGGGAGAAACGTCGCGTCTGAATGGGTTCCGTTCCGGCTGCCGCAACAGCCTGATTCCGGCCAACGGTGTCCTGAACGCTCCAAACTTTGCCCACGGCTGTGTGTGTGGCTACTCGCTGTTCACCTCACTGTCGCTGGTGCACCTTCCGGAATCTGAGGTCTGGAGCTACAGCGCATTATCACTGGACCCACAGCAGGACCGGATTCGTCGTGTTGGAATCAATCTGGCCGCCCCCGGTGACCGCATGGCCGACAACGGCACGATGTGGTTCGATGCCCCCAGCGTGGGCGGATCTTCACCAAACGTTGCCGTGGATCTGAAAGGAGATCAAATCCGAAAATTCCGTCAGCATTCCTCATTGGTCAGCGGTGAAGGGAAAGCCTGGGTTGCCGGTTCCGGTGTCGAGGGCCTGACGTCCGTAACAATTGGTCTGGGCAAAAGTGATGCAGCATCGAAGCGGTATACTGTCCGTCTGCACTTCAGTGAGCCCGATCCGGTTGCTGTCGGCGAGCGAGTCTTCAGCGTCGCCGTGCAGGGCAAGACGGTCATCGAGCAACTTGATATCGCGAAGGAATCCGGTGGACGCAATCGGGCGATGGTCCGTGAGGTCACCAATATTGAAGCGGACTCCGACGTCAGGATTGACCTGCATCCCGTCCGTGGACGTGCAATTTTGTGTGGCGTTGAGATCGTGGCGAAAGATTAGAGCTTTGTCAGAACCTGGTTTTAGCGTTGGCGAGGAAAACGGGGTCAGGTACCAAAAACCGGAACGTCCCGAAGGCTGCTTCGCATTTTTGGTACCTGACCCCCTTTTCCGGCGAATGATTCAACCCCACTTTTTGGCTGTGACAATGCACTAGAGCAGGATTAATTGCAGAACATGCACCAGATTCGATATATCATGATCGGCGGATTTCTTGGCGCCGGCAAGACGACAACGCTGGCTCGCCTGGCGAAGTCGTACATGGATCAGGGACTGAACGTTGGCATTGTGACCAACGATCAGGCGGACGACCTTGTCGACACGAACATGCTGCGCTCACTGGGTTTCGATGTCGGGGAAGTCGCCGGTGCGTGCTTTTGCTGTAATTTTGATGAGCTCATGTCGACCGTTCAGCAGATCAGCCAACAGAAACGCCCCGACATTATTCTGGCCGAACCTGTGGGCAGTTGCACTGACCTGGTCGCCACTGTGATTCAGCCGATCAAGAAACTATTTGACGCGGATTTCGTGATCGCTCCGTACGCCGTGATTCTGAAACCATCGCACGGTCGTCGAGTCTTGCGGAATGAAGCGGGCACGGGATTCTCGCCCAAGGCAGCGTATATCCTGAAAAAACAGATTGAAGAAGCAGATCTCGTGCTGGTCAATCGGGCTGACGAATTGACGGATACGCAGAGTGAGGAACTTGAATCATTGATTCACCGGCAAATCCCGGATCGGCCAGTCCTGAAGATTTCGGCAAAGACGGGACAGGGATTCGATGCGCTGGTGGAATGGCTGGCTCAGGATGGAGATTTCGGACGTCGCATTCTGGACATCGACTACGACACCTATGCCGAGGGTGAAGCGGAACTGGGCTGGCTGAACAGCAGTGTTCAGGTTGTTTCTGAGACGGAATTTGACCTGGACCAGCTGTTGCTGGACATCGTTGCCCGCTTGAAGAAGTCGTTGGCTGAAGAAGCTGCGGAGGCAGCGCACCTGAAGACGATCGGGCTGTGGGAAGGGTTTTTCGGAGTCGCGAATCTGATTAGCAGTGAGAACGCGGCGGAACTGTCGCTGGCCTCCAATTGTCGCGTGAAGGCTGTGGACGTGATCGTCAATGCCCGGGTCGCCTGCGATCCGGAATTGTTGGAAAAGCTGGTCACGGAAGAGGTTACAGCCGCGGGGGCCGCTGTCGGAGGCAGCGTCGTGTTTCGGCGAACCCAGAGCTTCAAGCCCGGTCGGCCGGTGCCAACACATCGTGTCGAGGCGCCAATTTCCGGCGGGCAGCCTTCGGATTAAACCGGAAATTGCCGCGAAAGTTGTTTTTCGGCAGCACTCCGGTGAGGATGCGGTGTTCGCCCACTGCAGCGATTGAACGTCTTCTAACAAAACCCAGCACCTTTCCGATCCATTTCAGGAGTCACTCATGAGGACCGCACGTTTCCTTAAGTTTTCTGCTGTTGCCTGCATGACGGCAATGTTTCTTTCCGCGGTCGCAGAAGCTCAGCCGCCGCAGGGTGGCGGTGGACGACAACGTGGTGGCCAACAAGGTGGCCAACAAGGTGGCCAACAAGGCGGCCGTGGCGGTCCACAGCGCGGCGGCCCTCAAGGCGGTCGCGGAGGTTTTGGCCAGCAACGTGGCCCAGGTGGGGGGGCGCCATCAGTCAGCAAAGCACAGCTGCTGGGTGTGGAAGATGTGAAGGACGAACTGGACATCGACGAAGTTCAACAAACGACGATCGCGGCGGCTCTGGAAGCCTATCGACAGGAACGTGATGATGCGCGTTCTGATCGCAGCCAGTTTGATCGCAGCCAGTTTGAAAACGCCACAGACGAAGAACGGCAAGCGCTGCGTGACAAGATGGAAAAAGAAAGAGATGAGCTCAATGAGAAAAGGGACGCACTTAATAAGAAGACCGATCAGATGCTGAGCACGCTGTTGGAGCCGGAACAAGTCAAACGGCTCGATCAGATCGCATTTCAGATTCGAGTCCGATTCGGACTGATCGCTGTCTTGAAGAGTCCTGATATGCGTGACAAACTGAGTGTTACGGACGAACAGATCGCGAAGCTTGACAAGGTAGAAGAAGACGCCTCAGAGGCCCGTAGAAAGATGTTCGAAGGCTTGCGATCGGGTGGTGGTGGAGAACGTCCGGACTTCTCGAAAATCGGCGAAATGATGGCCGCGTCTCGAAAAGAAGTAGAAAAGAATGCTCTGGCCGTCGTGACTGACGAGCAGAATTCCATCCTGGCCACCATGAAAGGCGAAACATTTGAATTTGACATGCGTGCTCTGCAGCGTGGCGGAGGACGCGGCGGTTTTGGTGGTGGAGACCGCGGCCGCGGTGAAGGTGGTGGAGATCGTGGTCGAGGCCGCGGTGAAGGTGGTCGAGGTGAAGGCGGTGGCGAACGACGTCGACCGGAAGCCGATTCAGACGACGCGATTTGAGGCTTGCGGCCGGCACACACTCTTCTGAGGGCTGCCGAATCCAACCAGGTTAATAGAATCAAACGGCGGCTTATGGCCGCCGTTTTTTTTGCGCCCCCAAGCGGCGCAATTGTCTGACGGCTCCATATTGCAGGTGTCTCATTAGACGTGGCGATGGTTTTCGGTGACACTGTCTGATTCAGATTCTCCAGGGCAGGAGCAGGTCGCCATTGAGATCGGTTCAGCGAACCGCGGCAGCCGGTTCCTGACTTCGAATGTCCGTTCCAATGGTTTGACGCACGGGCTTCATCAGATTGCACCGCATCCGAACGATGGACGATTTATGACGGCAACGCGCGTACGCTTCCGCCTGTCGCTTTGGCTGGCCATCGCCGCAGCCCTTGCTTATGCCTGCCGAGTCAGCATTTCGGTGGCAGAGAAATCGATTCGCACTGATCTGGGAATCTCGGAAGATGCGATGGGGTTCATTCTGGGCCCCGCGTTCTTCTGGTCGTACGCGTTGACTCAGATTCCAGGTGGCTGGTTGGGCCAGCGTTTCGGCTCACGGCAAACTCTGCCGGGACTGGCAACCGTATGGTCCGCTGCGACGATCCTGATGTGCTGTGCCAGTGGGACTGTCACGTTGCTGATCGGTCGCGTGCTTGGCGGCATTGCTCAAGCGGGCTTGTTTCCGTGTTCCGCGTTGTGTATTTCGCGGTGGTATCCGCAGGTTGAGCGCGCCCGCGCCAGCGGGTTCCTGGGTGCCGCGATGTCCGTGGGAGCGGCGGTCAGTGTGGCGATTACCGGGCAGTTGCTGGGGATCATCAGCTGGCGTTGGATCTTCGTTGCGTTTGCCGTTCCTGGAGTGTTGTGGGCGGTCGGCTTCTATCGCTGGTTCAGGGAAACTCCTGAAACACATCCGGACGTCAGCGAAGAAGAAGAGCAGTGGATTCGTGGTCAGCCTGATGCAAACGCCGAATTGTCGCCGTCGCCTGAAGCTTCGTCGGTCAGTAGTGCCGCCGCAGACATAGACAAAACGAATACTCCGTATGCTGCGCCGTCGCATCAGGATACACCTGCTGCTGCGGATTCTACGGCGGTTCCCTGGGGCGAGCTGTTTTCGACTCCGGCGACGTGGCTTATTTGCAGTCAGCAGTTTTTTCGATCGGCCGGATACGCTTTTTTTACCAGCTGGTTTGCCACGTATCTGCAGGAAACACGAGGTGTTTCGACAGCTGAGTCCGGATGGTTGCTGGCCGTGCCGCTGATCGCGACGGTGGCGGCCGCTTTGATTGGCGGAGCCGTATCGGACTGGCTTTTTCGTGCAACAGGAAAACTGAACGTGGCCAGATCGGGCTTTGCGGCCATCAGTCTGCTGTCCTGTACTTCGCTTGTGTGTGCGGCGTTTTTTGTGGAAGACGCAGGGATGGCCACCGTGATCATCGGAGCCGGCGCTTTTTGCGCGGGAGTCGCCGGGCCCTGCGCGTACGCGACCGCGATAGACTGGGGCGGTGCCCACGTAGCACCGGTGTTCAGCACGATGAATATGATCGGCAACTTTGGTGCCGGCCTGCTGCCATGGCTGGTGCCTGCGTTCCGCCGCTGGATTAACAGCAGCCCCACATTGCTGAAGTTGTCGGCAGACAACAGCTGGAACGCGGTACTGATTCTGTTTGCGTCGATGTACCTGCTGGCCGCGTTGTCCTGGATGCTGCTGCGGCTGGATCGGCCGAACGAACAATCGTAGTAGAATTCGTCAGATATCCTGTAAGGAAGCGACTGTTCGATCTGTCGGGTGGCAACACGGCTAAGCTTCGTTTGTTGTTTCGGATTCACCTCATTTGCAAGAAGGCAAAAATGACCACGCTCGACTTTATACGACGTAGCATCACGACCAGTCACATGCCCACAATGGGGCTGATCGACGATATGGAAGATGCTGCCTTTCAGCAGCCGACATCAAATGGCGGAAACCATCCCATGTGGGTTCTCGGGCATCTGGCGTACTCGGAGTCCAATATTGTCGAGCACATGATTAAGGGGCACGAAAACCCACTGATCGATTGGAAAACAACCTTTGGATCCAGCAGTGAACCCACAACAGACGCTGCAGATTATCCAACATGGGCCGACGTGCGAGCAAAGGCTGACGAAGTCCGGAAAAACACACTAGCGTTCATCGACTCACTGACGGACGCGGATCTGGACAATCCGAGTAAGAATCCGCCACCCGGCAAAGAAGATTTCTTTGGTACGATCGGCGCCTGTCTTCTGGTCCTGTCACTGCATCCAGTCATGCACCGTGGGCAGGTCGCAGACGCTCGACGAATGGTGGACCGTCCGCCCGTTCTGGGGTAAACGCAAGGGAACGATCTCGGATTGATGTTGGCCGAGGCGGGGCGTGCCGATCCTCAGCAGGCTGCCCCGACGTGTGAGCAGGACCTGGCGTCTGTCGCTCACCGGCCGTTTTCCTTGCAGGATTCTGTCCTGGTGTCGATCCTGTCTGAGTTTCTCTTCATGTTCTTCATGTGTTGGCTGTCTGCTCGCCGTTGGATTCGGAAGAAACGCTCCCCTACAGGCCCTCCATTTGTCGGACGTACCCGTCCACGGTGCAGCCCGGAGCCGCGGATCCTGTAGATTCCGATCACAGTGGCCCTCGAATCTGCGATTTTTCGAGGACCTATTTTCGGTGCCACCATTGAGTCGGTATCATGGAGAGTCCGCACGCAGGAATCTCCACCCGCCTCAATGGCATCTCGTTCCATGAAGCTTTCGGTTTTCAGAGCATGTCTTCTGCTTTCTGTGATTGTGCTGTCGCGGGCGGAGGCTGATGACGCAGCAAAGCTGGAATTCTTCGAGGCTAAGATTCGTCCCGTTCTGGTCCAGCACTGCTACAAGTGTCACGCCGCTGACGCGAAGAATGTGCGCGGTGGTCTGCTGCTGGATTCGAAGGCAGCGGCGCTGGACGGTGGCGAATCAGGAGCGGCCGTCGTCCCGGGTGTTCCGGAAGAGAGCCTGCTGCTATCTGCGCTGATGCACGATTCTTACGAGATGCCGCCGGACCGCAAACTGCCGGACACCATTATCGCCGACTTTGAAAAGTGGATTCGCGATGGTGCTGTCGACCCGCGCAGCGGTGGCAAGACGATGAAGCGGTCTGCGATTGATCTGAAGGAAGGCCGCAGGTTCTGGAGCTTCCGTCGGGTCCGCCGGCCCGATGTGCCAGAAACGCCCGACGCCTGGACGAAGACGGATATCGATCGTTTTGTGGTTGCTAAACAAAAGGCAGCCGAGTTGTCGCCCGTTGCTGACGCCACTGCACAGCAGGTCATCCGTCGCATCCAGTATGGACTCGTTGGGCTGCCACCGACACCAGATCAGATCGCCACATTTGCCGCTGAATGGTCGGTGAATCCGGACAAGGCGATTGATGCGGCCGTCGACGAACTGCTGGCGTCGCCTCGATTCGGTGAACGCTGGGGACGTCACTGGCTGGATGTCGTCCGATTTGCAGAATCCAGTGGAGGCGGGCGCAGTCTGATGTTTCCTGACGCCTGGCGTTTTCGCGATTACGTGATTCAGTCGTTTAACGATGACAAGCCTTTCGATCAGCTGGTCAAAGAACACATCGCGGGCGATCTGTTGCCATATGACAGCGATCGCCAGCACGACGATCAGGTAACCGGAGTCGGCTACCTGACACTGGGGCCGACCAACTACGAACAGCAGGACAAGGAACTGTTGCGGATGGAAGTCGTCGATGAACAGGTCGACACGATCGGCCGGACATTTCTGGGTATGACGCTGGGATGTGCTCGGTGTCATGACCACAAGTTTGACCCGATCCCGACCACCGACTACTACGCGATGGCGGGAGTTCTTCGCAGTACTGAAACACTACTGCCGGGAAACGTCAGCATGTATGTGACAACCAGCCTGAAGATGAACTCTGAGCGAAAGGAACGGGTCACCTGGCTTGCACAGGAAGAGTCGTTGCTGGCCGAGATCGCAGAACTGAAGAAAAAAGTGAAGGGGCAGAGGCCGGGCGTCGTCCCTCGTATCGACGCTGCCTCGCTGCCCGGCATTATCGTTGATGATTCTCAGGCAACGTTTGAAGGGGAGTGGGTTCATTCGACGTCTCTGGCACCTTTTGTTGGAGCAGGCTACCGACACGACAAATTTCTGAAGACCGGTCGACGTGTGCGTTTTGAGGCGGCCCTGCCTGAGTCCGGCAGGTATCGCGTACGAATGTCTCATAACTATCAGACATCACGCTGCAGCCGACTTCCGATCACGATCACCCATGCTGAAGGCTCGATAACTGTCGAAATTGACCAACGCAAGACACCCTCTGACGGTGTGTTTGCCGATCTGGGAACATTTCCATTCGTTGCGGATTCGAAGGCGATTGTCACCATCGACGCAGATGAGTCGGGGACCGGTGTGGTGATCGTTGACGCGATACAGTTCCTGCCGGATGCGGTTGCTGATGTTGTTTTGTCGCCGGACGAACTCCGGCAACAGCAGGAATTGTCAAAACGGCTGACATCTCTGGAGGCCGAACTGAAGACTCATAAGAAGTCTGAACCGAGCGTGCCCAGGGCCATGGGTGTTCGTGATCAGAAGGAACCTGGTGACTGGCACATTCATTTGCGAGGCGGCATTCGAAACCTTGGTCCGGTTGTGCCGCGCGGATTCGTGTCCGCGGCCAGCCCGGTGGATGAGAACGGAGACACGCTGCCATTCAATCTGCCGCAGGATCAAAGCGGTAGACTGGAAATGGCGAATTGGGTTGCGTCGCCGGCCAACCCGCTAACGGCGCGTGTCTTTGTCAATCGGGTCTGGCTGCATCTGATCGGCGAAGGATTGGTCCGCACGCCTGACAATTTTGGAAAGACGGGACGTCCGCCAACGCATCCGGAACTGCTTGATTACCTGGCAGCGACATTTGTCGAAGACGACGGATGGTCGGTCAAGAAGCTGATTCGGCGAATTGTTGTCTCGCGAGTTTTTCGGCTGTCGTCGTCGCCGTCAGCCGATGCGCCGGGAGCAGATCCGGACAACGAACTGTTGAGCCGAGGCTTTCGTCGTCGACTTGATGTCGAATCGCTGCGTGACTCGACGCTGCAGGTCAGTGGTCAGCTGGACCTGAATCAGGTGGGCGGTCGCACGATCGAAAAGATCACTCAGTACGACAACGCCTACGACCACGACCAGTTCAGCCGGAATATCCGCAGCGTTTACGTACCGTTTTTTCGAAACTGCATGCTGGAGATGTTCGAAGTCTTTGACATTGCCAATCCCAATCTGGTGACGGGTCAGCGGACCAGCAGTACGTTGCCCGCTCAGGGACTATTCCTGTTGAACAGTCCGTTCATGCTGGAGCAGTCGAAAGCGGCAGCGGAGCATTTTCTCGCAACACAATCTGTCGATGCTGCGGCAGTCGACGCTATGATTAATGATGTGTTTCTGCGTGCTCTGGGACGCTCACCGACAATTGCCGAGCTGGAACCGCTGCAGAGTTACCTGACTGAAGAGGGAGTGAACTCGATCGATGCATGGGCTGCTGTTTTTCAGGCCCTGTTTGCGTCTGTCGATTTTCGCTACATTGATTAATGGGAAAAACATGTTCACGCACAATCGACGCAGTTGGTTACAGAATTCCGCGTGCGGGTTCGGTTCGCTGGCGCTGGGCAGCATGCTGGCAGAGCAGCACGCCGGCGCCGCGCCGGCGGCAACTCATTCCCTTACAGCAAAGCAGCCGATGCTGCCTGCGCGGGCAAAACGTGTTATCTTCATCTTTATGCAGGGTGGTCCCAGCCATGTCGATAGCTTTGATCACAAGCCGCAACTGATCAACAGCGATGGCAAGTCCATTGACTTTACCGGAGTTCGTTTCGGTACGTTCGGGAAAGTAAGTCAGCGTGCTCTGATGAAGCCGCTGTGGAAGTTTCGCCAGTACGGCGCCTGCGGACAGCACGTCAGCGAACTGTTTCCGAAGATTGCAGAACATGTTGATGATCTGTGCTTTCTGAAAGGCATGCATACGGAAGGTGTTGCTCACGGTCCGTCGACACTGTTCATGCACACTGGCGCGACAAATCAGGTACGACCGTCGTTCGGTTCCTGGTTGATGTATGGTCTGGGGACCGAAAATCAGAATCTGCCCGGGTTTGTTCAGCTGCAGCCTTCAGACACAAAAGGTGGTCCGCGGAACTACTCGAATGCCTTTCTGCCGTCGATATATCAGGGCACAGCAATCGGTCGCGCCAGTCGTTCCATCGATCAGATGACGATTGATCACATTCGGAATCCGCAGTTAAGTCCTGAAGACGCTGAATCGCGATTCACGTTGATGCAACGGCTCAATAAGGCTCAGTTAGATCGACGATCCGACAATGACAGTCGACTGGAAGCCGTCATCAAGAGCTACGAACTTGCCTGGCGCATGCAGACCGACGCACCGGCGATTCTGGATCTTTCGCGGGAAACCGAAGCGACTCAGCAGATGTACGGCATTGGTACGACCGAAACGGATGCGTTCGGGCGGCAGTGTCTGATGGCTCGGCGACTGTCGGAATCCGGCGTGCGATTCGTTCAGATTAACTACGCGGATGAATCGCCAAATCCTCGCTGGGACCAGCACAGCAATATGCCAAAGCACATGGATCATGCCACTGCGACGGACAAACCAGTGGCCGGACTGCTGGCCGATCTGAAACAGCGAGGCCTGTTGGAGGATACGCTGGTGTGGTGGGGGGGCGAGTTCGGACGCACACCGTTTTCACAAAGCAACAATGGACGCGATCATAATCCTCGCGGGTTTACCGTATTTCTGGCCGGGGGCGGAGTGAAAAAGGGATTCAGCTACGGAGCAACAGACGAAATCGGTCATGAAGCTGTTGAAGGCAAGGTACACATGCACGACCTGCACGCGACCATCCTGCACGCTCTTGGCCTGGACCACGAGCAGTTAACGTATCGTTATGCCGGGCGAGATTTTCGGCCGACGGACATTTACGGTCGAATCATAGAGGCCGTTTTTGCATAGCGTCAGAGCAGTCTACTTCCTGTCGTGAACGGTACTGGCCCGTTGGGAGTAGCGAAACTGCTGGAAAAGAAGCGTTCTTCGCGGCCCCAGGTCTGCGTGAAACGCCGTAGCTCGCCGTGGTCTACTGCTGAACTCGCGTGATGCGGTGGAAATGCAGTTCCACTTCACGGTCGACAACCCGTCGAACACCTTCCAGCAGGCAGTTCGGTTCGTGATCACTTTCGCCCTGTCGCTTGATATCCGACAGCGGCGTTCCGGGCTGTACGTTAAACGATCCCTGGTGGATGATCTGATTGCCGGCGTCCAGTTCCGGCACGATAAAGTGGACCGTCGCTCCGTAGCACAGCATGTGATGCTGGTGAGCATCCTCGTAGGGACGAAATCCGGGGAATGATGGCAGCAGGCCGTGATGTAGATTGATGATGCGTCCGCCAGCAAACTTCCAGCAAATGTCCGCCGGAAGAACTCGCATGTACCTGGCCAGAATCACGTAGTCAATTTCGTTCTCGTCAATCAACGCCTGTACTTGTGAATAATCGACGTTGCCGGAATTATCGCCGATGTTGTGCCAGGGAACATCGAACTGTTCAGCCACGCTGCGACACGCGTTGCGATTACCAATCATAACGGCCGCTTCAGCTTTCAGGCGTCCGTCGCGGATCGCTCGCAAAATGGCCAGCGGCGGTTCGGTCCGATAGGTTGTACAGATTGCCAGTCGCGGCAGTCGCTGATGTTCGTCGCGAGCCCACACACGAACTTCCAGCCCCCGCCCCGAACCGATTTCCTGCAGATGACTGCGGAGTTTTGCCACAGACGTGATGTCTTCGGGCCAGTCGATTCGCATCAGCATCGCAAACAGATGTTCGGTGTCGCGGTCGTACATCTGTATTTCGTAGATGTTCGCACCAGCACCGGAAACATAGTGAATGATCGGATCGGCCAGACCCTTGTTGTCCGGGCCGACAGCGGTGATTGTAACCTGCATGAATTACTCCGTTACGATCCTCGCACTCGATCGACGATTGCTCGCGCCTGGGTGGCAAGTCGCGTTACCTCGTCCCAGTCTTTGGCGTTGATCACGTTTTTCGGCGTCAGCCAGGAACCGCCGACCGCCAGGACGCCCGGATTGCGGAGCCATGATTCCATGTTACCCGCGTTAACTCCGCCCAGTGGTATGAATCGAATCCCAAGGTGGGCATAGGGAGCTCGGATACTGTCCAGCATTTTCTGACCGCCACTTGGTTCTGCCGGAAAGAACTTCAGTTCACGGCAGTCAAGTTCCAGAGCGACCTCAATTTCGGACGGTGTCATGACACCGGGCGCAAACGGCAGATTCAATTCCTGAGCCCGTTCGACCACGTCAGGATTCAGCCCCGGAGAAACGGCAAAGTGCGCTCCGGCTTCGACGACCTGATCCACCTGGTCAATAGTCAGGACAGTACCGATGCCAGCCAGCATTTCCGGGACGTGCTCGCGAATCTGTTTCAGTGAATCAATCGCAGCGTCTGTTCGCAGCGTCAATTCCATGGCGTCGACGCCACCCGCCAGTAATGCTCTGGCCAGCGGAACAGCGTGAGCAGCGTCGTCGATGATCAGCACAGAAATGACACCCGTGCGTTCAATACGCTGCGACATTTCTGAAGGAAATTGAGATTCCAAGAGTAGCTCCTGATACGTTTTCGAATTGTACTCGGCGATCAAATATTAAGAACTCGGCGTCGCACCGGATGCTATACCAATAGTCCAACGTTAACAGCCACATCACTGGCTTTAAGAAAGAAAGCGGCCGCAATGGAGACATCCAGAGTGAGCCAGGCCATGTCAGCCTGGCTCAGAAGGTGCTTCCCCTGGCGACCGCGCAACACCGGGACAGGGAAAATAAGACCAGTCGAACGCTGCGGACCTGCCCCCTTTTCTCCAGCGCATGATGCAATCGCACTTTTTGGCTTTGACAATGCACTACGCTAACAGTTCATCAATCACCTTTGCCGGTAAGACACCGGTGAGGCGTTGGTCCAGGCCTTGATGCTTGAACGTGAGGCGTTGGTGATCGAAGCCGAGAAGGTGCAGAGCCGTTGCGTGGAAGTCGCGGATGTGCAGCGGATCTTTGACGATGTTGTAAGAGAAGTCGTCTGTTTCGCCGTAGATCGCTCCGCCTTTTGTGCCGCCGCCGGCCATCCACATGCTGAAGCAGCGTGGGTGATGATCGCGTCCGTAGTTTTCTTTGCTCAGTCCACCCTGTGAATAAATCGTGCGACCGAATTCACCGCCCCAGATAACCAGCGTGTCTTCCAGCATGCCGCGTTGCTCCAGATCTTCTAACAGGGCGTAGCAGGGACGGTCAACGTCTCGACACTGGTCAGGCATGCGACCGCCGACATTGGAATGATGGTCCCAGTTGTTGTGGTAGACCTGCACAAAGCGAACGCCGCGTTCGGACAAACGGCGAGCCATCAGGGCCGTATTGGCGAACGATCCAGGCTTCTTTACATCTTCACCGTACAGGTCAAACGTGCTCTGTGTTTCAGAACTGATGTCAGTCAACTCCGGAACGCTCGCCTGCATCCGGAATGCCATCTCGTACTGCTTAATCCGCGTCTGCGTTTCCGGATCGCCCACGGTTTCGTAATTGATTCGGTTCAGTGAATTGAGTCCGTCGATCGTGCGGCGACGGATCGAATCGGGGACTCCAGGTGGATTGTTGATAAATAGAATGGGGTCAGTGCTGCTGCGAAACGAAACACCCGAATGCTGACCGGGAAGATAACCGGCACTCCACAAGCGTGACGAAATTGCCTGTTCCTGCTCGCGGTTACGGGGGATAGCCACCAGCACGACGAATGCAGGCAGGTTCTCGTTCATCGAGCCGAGACCGTACGACGCCCACGCCCCCAGGCAGGGGCGCCCGGTGATCTGATTGCCGGTTTGCATCGCCGTGATGGCGGGTTCGTGATTGATCGCCTCGGTGTACAGACTTCGCATCCAGCAGATTTTATCCGCTTTCTTTGCGAGATTTGGCAGCAGCTCGGTATTCATCATCAGGCCGCAGTCGCCGGCGGCACTGAACTTAAACTTCGACGGAGCGATCGGAAACCGCGACTGCCCACTGGTCATCGTGGTCAGTCGCTGGCCGTTACGAACTGACTCAGGCAGATCTTTATCGAACCAGTCCTGCATAGCCGGTTTGTAATCGAACAGATCCATTTGTGCAGGGCCGCCAACCATGTGCAGGTAGATCACTCGCTTTGCTTTGGGAGTAAAATGGGGCTGCACAGCGCCAGAATTGGACGCCAGCACTGACGTTGGGGCCGCCAGGGAAGCTAATGCTGCTCCGCCCAGCAGGTGTCTTCCGCTGGAGAGAAAGTTGCGTCGTGTCTGGAGAAGTCGCGATTCATTGAAGATGTTCATGTTGTTGCCTTTTTGTGATACGAATCCATCATCCACCCTCAGCGAAGACAAAGGGTGCTGGCTGAATGTCCAACCGGCTATTTATTCAACGCTTCGTCCAGATTCATCATTTGGTTGCAGGTCATCGTCCATGCGGCCAGTTGGGGCGGGTCGAGGGATGCGTCGACAGGTGATTCGCCGAACGTCAACAACGCGTTGGCGTCTTTCGGGTTGTCTGTGTAGTGCTTCATCAACTCGACATGAGTGGCCATGGCCAGTTGCGATTCCCGCTCGGTCAGCGAGCGACAGAGTACGCGACGTGCAACAACGTTCATGGTTTTCTCGTCGTCAATCCCCGCTTCCTTGATTGCCAGTTCAGCCAGTTTTCGAGCCGCCTCGACATATTGGGGACCGTTCAATGTGACGAGTGCCTGCAGCGGTGTGTTGGTTCGTTCGCGACGTACCGTACAGACTTCGCGACTTGGCGCGTTGAATGCCTCCAGACCTGGCGGAGGCGCCATCCGTTTCCAGAACATGTACAGAGAGCGGCGGTAAAGATTGTCGCCACTGTCCTGTTTGTAATTCCGCGTATCGCCACCTGGCAGTCCGACGATGTCCCAAATGCCAGTGGGCTGGTAAGGACGAACACCTGGCCCGTACATCTTTGTTGACCGCAACCCGCTGACCGATAGCGCGTAGTCGCGAACCATTTCAGCATCCATGCGGAAGCGTGGACCGCGTGAAAACAATGCGTTATTAAGGTCCTTCGTCAGTTTGTCCTTTGTCGTGACGGCAGCCTGTCGATAAGTGGCGCTCATCAGAACCTGTTTGAATAGACGCTTCACGTCCCAGCCGTTGGCAACGAAATCCGTGGCCAGCCAGTCGAGCAGTTTCGGATGGGTTGGCGGCGTCCCCATCACGCCGAAGTCCTCTGGTGTGACTACGATGCCCTGTCCGAAGATCTCCTGCCAGAAACGATTCACGGTCACGCGAGCCGTGAGCGGGTTTGCAGGATCGACGACCCACTGTGCAAGCCCCAATCGATTCTTCGGTGCGTCCGCCGCAAACGGATGAAGCGATTCCGGTGGAGCGGCAGTGACTTCTGCACCGACCTGATCGTATTGGCCTCGCATCAGGATATTGGCTTTCGCCGGACTGTCCGTTCGCTCGACCTGCACGAGAGTGATCGGGCTGCGTGCTTCGATCCTCCCGCGTTCAGCTTCCAGTTGGCCGACGGTGGCGACAAGTTTCGGGAATCCGCCATCGTGGTGATTGAGGTAATACTCAAGCAGGCTGGCCTGTTCCGCATCCGTCCGCTGGGCGGCCGCCTTTTCGAGTGACCTGGCAAACAACTCGGTGTTCCGAAGTCGCCCTGCTTCATCGACAGTAAGCACTCGGTCAAAAAAGTGAAAATCCTGAACTGATCCCTCTTCAAAGACTGCCCCTTCGCTGCGCTGACCAATACGCAACGGCGTTTCCGTGTGGGTGTCGGCGTCCGGCGTGAGAGTATTGGTGTCTGTTCTGGTGGCCTGCCTGTTTCCATCCACGTAAATTGTGACGCCTTCCGGTTTGCCGCTGCCATCCCAGACAACGCAGACGTGGTGCCACGTGTTCTTCTTGATCACCGGTTGCTGCGTGGAAACCTTGATTGCATTGTCCGGCCAGCTGTCGACGAGATGCATTGCCAGTTGACCATTTGCGAGAAACAGGTCCCAGCCGCGATGTTTGTTTCTTTCGTCCATGCGAGCGATGATTCCCGCTGTCTGTTTCGGATTGGAAGTTCGAATCCACTCAGCATGCGAAAACGGTTGCTCGGGTGAAAAGTTGCCGAGCGATCCAAGGTTCAGTGTGCTGCCCGTCTTTAGCTGAATGGCCGGGCCGATTTTTCCCTGCTTGATCCAACTCAATTCGCCGCTGGCGACGACGGTCGTTTCGTCCGACGCGCCAATGGCCGCAACCATATTCCCCTGCCCTTCCGTGATGGGCAACGAAACAATGCGACCGTCCACAGGAATAGCCTGCCGCAGTGAATCGGCGGATATCGCAGCCAGCCAGGCACGAAATGGTTCCTGGGCCGCGGTTCGGCGGTCGGCGAGAGCCTGTTTCGCCGCGGCGATCTCACCGTCGATCGAATCCCATCGTGCTCGATCGGCTTCCAGCGGAACGCGGATAATCGGTCCGCGGCCATCCTTCGAGTTGCCATCTTTGGCCGGCTGAGTGGTATTCCGAAAGAACGCTGCCAGAGAATAAAAGTCCTTCATCGACAGCGGATCAAATTTGTGCTCGTGACACTGACAGCAGTTCGTGGTCAGGCCAAGAAACGTCCACCCGAATGTCTGCACCCGGTCAGCCGCGTAGACGGCCAGGTTCTCTTCATCGATCGTGCCGCCTTCGTTAGTCGTCATCGCACAACGCTGGAAACCGGTGGCAATGCGCTGATCCATGGACGGGTTTTCCAACAGGTCGCCGGCGAGTTGTTCGATCGTAAACTGATCGAATGGCTGATTCCGATTGAAGGACCGGATAACCCAGTCCCGGTACAGCCACATTTCGCGGTAATTGTCGAAGTGCATTCCATGTGTGTCAGCATAACGAGCCGCGTCCAGCCAGAATCGACCGCGATGTTCACCCCATGCTTCCAATTCCATCAACCGATCAATCCACTGAGACAGTGCAGCATCGCGGGATGTCGCATAATCGGCCGCAAACGCATCAACGTCTGCCGACGCCGGAGGCAATCCGGTAATGTCAAGGTGCAGCCGACGAAACAGCTTTCTCGAATCGGCTTCCTTAGCGGGGCTAAGCCCTTCATGTTGAAGACGTTCCAGCACAAAACGGTCGATTTCATTTTTTGCCCATGATGCGTCCTGCAGTTCCGGCAGGACGGGCGTTGTTGGCGCGATCAGGGCCCAGTGCTTTTCATACGGTGCACCCTCAGCAATCCACCGCTTCAGCAGTTTCCGCTGTTGTACTGTCAGCGTCTTGTTTCCATCGAGCGGCGGCATCACCGCTTCTTCGTCGTGCGAAAAGACGCGGGCAATCAATTCGCTCCTGTCCGGTTCGCCAGGAACAATCGCGCCGGATTCGATGGCGGCCTCTCGCACGTCAAGTCGCAGATCCGCTTCACGGCTGATATTGTCCAGTCCGTGACAGGCGAAGCAGTTATCCGCCAGTATTGGTCGGATATCGCGGTTGTACTGCAGCGGTTCATCCGCAGGCGCTGCGGTGGCGTCGGCAACCAGCACTGCAGCCAGAAAAACAACTGCTAAGGCATGACTTTGGGAGAAGGACATGACAACGGATTCCATCAAGAAACAGGAAAGTTCAGTTCGGCGGTTAGAGCAGTCTACAAGATGACGGAACCGGTTCTGGCTCGAGGGGGCAGCCGTTCTGCGATCAATTCACGCGAACCGCGACCATGAGTCAGCGAAATTCGCTGCGAGCCGTACAGAGCGTTGTGCTCAGATAGACATGGATGTCGGCTACACCGATCATAGTCATTTGATGAAGCGAATTCGAGAAGTGACTGGATTGACGCCTGTCGCAAGTGCTTCATTTGGTAACGCGCACTATTCCAAGTTTGCGTGCCGCGTTTTCATCACCTCTTCGGGTACGCCCTTTTCCCAGATGATGTGGGAAATCAACGACTCCAGGAAGCACAACGTCGACAACTCGAACACAGTCCCCATCGGCATACCTTTGACCGTTTCGTAAACCTCAGGCACACCTATCTGGAAGACTTCATCGGCCAGTTCGCTGATCGTCGAATTCGGTTTGCCTGTCAACAGTATAATCGACGCGCCAAACGACCTTGCCCGTTTCGTGAAAGCAATCAGCTGCTCGGTCTCTCCGGAACCGGAGATCACAACCAGCAAATCGCGTTCCTGAATTGCAGGTGTGACGATTTCGCCAACCACACTCACTTCGTAGCCGGCGTGCATCAAACGCATTGCCAGAAAATTCCCCACAAGTTTCGAACGTCCCGCTCCGGCGATAAAAATGCGATTGGCGTCATCCAGAGATTTCGTCAGTCGATCCGCATACGATTCGCCCGTCGTGTCAAGGACTTCGGAGATCCTGTCGAGGACCAATTGCTGGTTCTGTCGCTGATACATGTTTAGACCTCTGCAACAGCGATTAAGTCCCGAATCTCGCGAACGGCGTTGGCTGGGGATTCTGCTCCGTAAATCGCAGCTCCGACCACAACGATGTTGGCACCCGAATCAACAACCTGTCGCACGGTCGATGACTTAATGCCGCCAGCCACAGAGACCTTGACGTCCAGATTCAGGGCTGCGATGTCGCTCAGATCACCGAATGGCGTCTGGCCTGCGGCCTGAGCATCCAGACCAGTGTGAACACCCACAATATGGGCTCCGACTGTTGCCGATTCTTTTGCACAGGCAGCCTTGTCGGGCACATTGATCAGGTCAACCTGTACTTCACCGTTGTGTGCAGCAGCAGCTTTGACAACACCAGCGATGGTTGCGGTCCCAGAAACGCCCAGAACCGTGCAGATGTCGGCGCCAGCGGCGTAGAACGGCGTGGCTTCGTATTCTCCAGCGTCCATCGTTTTCAAATCGACAAGAATTCTGTGGTCCGGGAACTTTGCTCGCAGTGCTTCAACGATCTTCAAGCCGTTGTACTTTATACACGGTGTGCCAACTTCGAAGATGTCGACGTACGGCGCCACCTGCTCTGCAAGTGCCAGCGTTGCGTCGAAATCCAGTGAGTCGAGAGCCATTTGAATGAGTGGTTGTGTCATGTACCTGTCCGTTTCTTTTTGATGAGTAAAGCTTGCAAGCCGAATAAAGCTTGCGCTCGCAGGTGAACTTTGACGCTGCAGTTCGTCTCCAGGAAGACGAGCCGAATCAATGGCTAATGTGATACCATCGACGGTGGAAAGTGTCTCCATTCGCAGTCTGTGAGTCTTGCTGATCTGTCGCAGTTTTTTGTAAAATACTCGCATTGTGAGAAATGACAAGAATACAGGTCTATGGCAGAAGAAGTTCTTCAAGTCCCTCGGTGAGCCGCTTGCGTTGCTGGAATTGTTCGAATTCCTGCCACAGATTTACATGTATGTGAAGGATTGTGAAGGTCGTTACCTGCGGGCGAACCGCGTGGTTTGTCGAGTCGTTGGCGTCGAAAGCGACGTCGAGATGATCGGCCGGACAGACTTTGACTTCTTCCCACCCGCCATTGCTGCTCAGTACATTGACGAAGATCGTCGCGTCATTGATTCAGCCGCTCCATTGACTGATCAGATCTGGCTGGTTCCTGACAACAACGGCATTCCGCAGATCTATTCGTGTAACAAGATACCGCTGTTCGATCGAAAACAGACAGTTATTGGCATCGCCGGCGTCAAGCGGCCGTACGATCAGACGGCCACCGCAGCCGGTGCCCACGCCAGACTTCTGAAAGTTGTGGAATTCGTTACCTCGCATTTCGGCGAAGAAATCGGCGTGGCGGACCTTGCCGAAAAGGCGAACCTTTCGTCCAGCCAGCTTCACCGTGAGTTTTCACGATGCTTCGGCATCACGCCAAACCACTACATCCGTGAAGTCCGCATCGGTGTCGCTCGCCACTTGCTGGAATCCGACCAGCGGACTATGGCCGAAATCGCAACGCGATGTGGCTTCTACGACCAGAGTCATTTTTCGCGACAGTTCAAAGCCTCGACGGGACTATCACCACTTCAGTATCGCAAACGATTTACCGATTGACGCGACGAAGTCTTTGTCGTTTCTGCCGCTTCAGAAATCGTTGGATTCGTCGCTGCAATAAAAACGTCTTTCTCATCCGTACACGGACCGCCATGCAGGAACATGAAGTGAGCGCACCGCCCCTCGCACAACAATTTGCGATCGTGGAGGATTACTACGGGCCACGCATCGCATGGGTGTTTGGGAATCAGAATCAAGGCGGAGTCTGTCCATATCGCCGGGCGGGCCTTTGCCATCACTGCGACATTGGAGACGGAGAGGGACGCGAGTTCACCACACCGATGAACCGCAACCGACTGCGTTGGTTCATGGAACATGATCGCAAACTGTTGCCTCAATTGGCTCACCTTGTTGTGTACAACTCGGGATCCGTGTTGAATCCTCGCGAGCTTTCTCCCGAGGTCCTGCTGGACATCTGCGACCAAACTGACGCAATGCCTGATCTGCGAGTCCTGTCGCTCGACACCAGAGAATCTTATCTTAATAAGGACCGTCTTTCGCAGCTTGTGAACCGATTGCCCAAACAGGTTTGCGTTCGGCCAATTTTGGGTCTGGAGTCGGCCGATGATGAGATTCGCGACGGCCGGCTGGAAAAAAGAATGCCCCGCAGCGCGATATGCCGTGGGCTCGACGCAGTGGCCGACGCGGCTCTGCAGGCCTCATCGGGCGATATTGGACTCGACGCCAATGTCCTGATCGGCGGCCCCGGCGTAGCAGCAGATCGTGCGGCAATGGATGCGGTCGATACCGCGCGGTGGCTGCTTTATCAATGTGGTCAGCGGTCACTGTCGCTGGATCTGAACCTGCATCCCTATTATCCGAGCCGTCGAGGACTGGCCCGCTTTCCCTCTCATCCGCGTTGTTCGTGGCAACATGTTCAACAGAGCGTAAGGATGATTGTCGATCTTGAAGAGTTCAGGAACAGCCGCCCCGGTTTGTTTATCGGGTGGCAGGACGAATAGCATGATCAGCAGCAGTCATTGCGCCGAGGTGAGTTTGAGCAGACACAGATCAGCATGAACCGATTCAATCGAACGCAGGATCCCGACGATCTTAGGTAGATCGGACCGAGCGATGCGTTGTTCCGGCATTGTCAGCCCGCTTCTCTATTCATCCCATTGCCGGAGCGGCGTCGTTGCGCCCCTGGATCCCGCCTGGTTTACAGGTAGCTCCAGAAGAAATGCTGGCCGCGTCTTTTTCTCTGGCCGTACCAGGCGCACAGTGGCCACAGAATCAGCAGCATCACCAGCCATGCCGGATAAACAACCCACAAAGGAAAACCGTAATTCTCAGGGAACTCTGACTCATTCGTAAAACAACGAAATGCGGTCGCAACGGGAGACAGTGGTTCGCCGCGAACCACCCAGTAAAGCAGCCGCGACGACGCATGAATCAAATACAGATGCGCGATATAGAAAAACAGCGGCACTCGACCGTACGCCAGCAGAGCAGTCCGGAGTTTTTCCCCGGCATAGGTTTTTGGAGGCATTTGATCGAACCCACCCAGGACAATCAGTGCCGGTCCCAGCGTCATTAACAGGTACAGCAATGACGGCGGGTACTTGGTACACATCAGGAATGACATGATGCTGACCTGCCAGCCAGCGTCAACAACTCTGGGCGACGGGTCACCGTACAGGTTGGCTGTGCGCAGAATCAGAAACAGCATCACACACAGTGATCCGATCTTAAAGCACGTCCGCCGGCGTTGTCCCTGGTCCTGTTCAAGCACGGCCCCAAAACAGTAGCCGCAGACAATCACACCAATCCACGCCAGTACGGGGTAGCCCACATCCATGTTAAGCAGCCCGATAAGCCCGCCGTCATGCAGCAGCTGCCACAACCACGAGCACATCCCAAAGTCACTCGGCTGCACTGGATCCAGCGTGTTATGCAGGACGACGATCAGAAGGCCCACGGCGCACAGAAGTTTGTAGGGAAGAAAAATCAAAACGGACAGCACGATCATGCAGAAACCAATGGCCGCAATCACGATGAACATCAATGGAAACGGGCCGATGCTGAAAAACCAGCCGAAGTAGACCACCGTGAACTCCAGCAGTATCAGCCACAGGCCTCGCGTCCACAGAAAACGTGCCAGCTGACGTCTGTCGCCTGTTTTCTGGCCGTACAACCAGGCCGAGGTGCCGGCCAGAAAGATAAATGTGGGGGCACAGAAGTGCGTCACCCAGCGAGTCGCGAAAAGCAGCGGCGTGGTGGTCTCCAGATCCTCCGGCTGCACACGAAGGTCTCCGAAGAATTCACGGCTGTGATCCAGGCACATGAAGACCATCACCAGTCCGCGCAGCGCGTCAATGCAGTCAAGTCGTTGTCTGCTCTGTTGCGGGCTGCCTGAGTCCATCAGAAGGATCGCCTTTCACGCTCATCGGTTTCGTCATGACTGACAACAACGCCTGCTTCACCCTTAGAGCGGTCTGCTTATTGCCGAAGACGATACTGGCTCGTGGGAGCAACGAAACTGCTATCGACAAGCATTCTTCGCGGCCACAAGTCAGCGTGCAACACTGTAGCGGCCAGTTGCTGCTGCCTGCGAGTCACATGCTCGACGGCGGCGCAGCATCCATCCAGAACGAGCCGCCGCGCCAACAAGCCCTGCCGCGACGACGGCACCAACGGATTCGTGGCTGCCTAATCGTTCTGGCGGACTTTGCCGAGAAACGTCACCAAAGACTCTGGCGGACTCGCCGTTGTCATTTGTGTCACTATCTGAACCTGACGACAACTCCAGCAGTCGTGAGCCGTGCTGACCAGGATACGTCACAGACAGTCCGATCTGATCGAACTCTGAAGCCACACCGTCGGCATGCGTGAATTCACTGAACAACTGATCCAGCCGCCCGATCATTTCCGTGCGGTCGCTGGCAGCACCATTGAAGTCCACGCCGGATCGTGCACGCCGACGTTGAACGTTGTGCCTGTCCTGTGGTGATTCGGCGGAACTGAAAATATCCGACCGCTGGTGCCTGAGACCTGCCGGCATTGATTCGCTGGCCACCGGAATCTTCCAGTCAGCATTCTGCCGTTCCAGCGATGCATCAAGCATCCCCGCTTTCGCATGAACGTGTGCTGTTGCAGAACGGACGTGAGTCACGCCCGTCACGAAATGAGAGGCAGAACCCTTGGCACCAGGGACGCCGGATGTAACCGCCGCCGAATTGGCCGGTGACTGACCGTCTATTGCATTGCCACTTTCCGCCGCGGCGGATTCGCTGATGCCGGTGTTCGAAACCTGCGTCGAGGAGCTGTCCGAATCGTCGACATACAAATCGAACCAGTCGTCCGCCAATGGGTCGACGAAGTACGTGGCGTCAGCAAAATACGTGTCATCGTCAAGGTCGTCGACAATCGTAGTATCGAGCGTGTACCAGAACAGCTCGTCAGTTTCCTCGTCGTACGTCCAGTCCCGGTAAAGGTCTTCCTCCCAGTAAATCTCATCGTCCCGGTAGACGAAGTCGTCCCACAACAACTGATCAGCGTTCGCCACGTCATCTTCCCACTCAAGGTCTCCAAGATAATCAACGTTCAGGTCAGACCATTCAGAGTACTCGTCGTCGAATTGTTCGTCCAGACTGGAAACGTCAGCGCCCAACGCTAATGCCGAGAGATTCAATCGTACGTCGAGACACTCAGCGACCTGCTGCGGACCGCGAATTGGATTTCTGCGACTGCGACGTGGCACAAATCCTGGAAGGCGGTCAATCAGTTTCACGGCATCGCCTCTCGTTTCTGGCACTGTGCGGGATGGGCCGCGTTCTGCTTCGGGCTGCTACGCAAACGTTAATGGCCGGCTTCCGTCGCGCGTTGAACCTGACGTAATGATCTCTGCTGTAGACGGAACTCTGATTAAACGTAGTTACGGCCGGGCATCCGCACTGTTTTTGTCGAAAAACATGTTTTTGAGGCCTTTGATATGATTTCGCTGTGTTTTGCCCCGTTCCAGCAGGGATTCAGAGGTCGAATCCAACGCTGGTCGATCGGCCAACTGCCGTTCTGCCTGCTGCAGAAACTTCGTGGACCGCGTCAAGTGACCCAGTGCAAATTCTGCGGTCGCGAGTCCAATGAAACAATCGACCAGGGCGCTCCGGTCCTCAGGCAGTCCCGCGAATTCACCTGCTGCGACGGATAATCGTTCCCGGGATGCCTCAAGATTCGGCAGAGCCTCGGCGTAACGTTTTTGTGACACCATAATCTGTCCAAGTTTCAGCTGAGCCATCGCCTGCAGGCGACCAATCGAATCGTCACGCGATGTCGCGGCGTGGCAGTGTCTAATGGTTTCGCGACATAGTTCCTCTGCTTCGGCAGCATTCGAATCCTGAAGCTGCTCCGCCAGCATCAGACAACACGTCACGTAGCTGTTTCGAATGCTCCTGCTGTGAACATCATCAGCCAAATCCAGTTGCGAGAACAATTGACGCGTCCGCTGCAGGACGGTGACCGACGCAGGATCATCGCGACTCCCAAGTACCTGCCCCAGCCTCAGTTGCACGATCGCCAGCGTCCGAACAACATCCGACGAATC
Organism: Fuerstiella sp.; assembly: GCA_024230215.1. Lineage (GTDB taxonomy): Bacteria > Planctomycetota > Planctomycetia > Planctomycetales > Planctomycetaceae > Fuerstiella. The sequence continues at coordinate 101,163 of JAAERP010000192.1, forward strand.
AGGATGGTCGGCCAGGAACTCGGTTGCACGGGCAACGCACTCCGTCAGAGTGGAAACAGCAGTGTCCGCGTCTCCATTGCTGACCTGTACCTGAGCAATTCTGTCCGAGCCGAGCAGCAGATTGACCTGACAGTTTGGATCGTCCGCCGAGACTTTCATCCAATGCCGGCACGAGGTCATGCCAGCTTCATAAATTCCCAACGCTCGTGCCTGGTTATCCCGCTGTGCCAGCAGGTCACCAAAGTTCCAGCAGGTCAGTGCATGAGCCTGCAAGGCGGCAAAGTCGTTCGTTTTGGCGACCAGTGTTTGCTGCGATGTCGCCAGTGCGCGTTCATAATGTTGCTGCGAAGCTTCCAATTGGCCCAGTTCCCGCAAGACGTCAGCCAGACGATTCTCGGCCATCACCCGGCTGGACTGTGTGGCGAGCGGCGACACGGCAGACTCGCTGACGCGATCCAGTCCGTCCAACGCCTGGTTCAGCAGCCGTTGCCGCAGTTGCTCCGTTCCGGGCTGGTCGGCGAGTTCGTTCTGAACTTCAAACACCAGCATCCGCACCATGTCGAACGCCACGTTCAACTGATCTTCGGCAACGACTGCGTTCTGAGTCGCCGTCTGCTCACCGGTCTCGGCCCGACGAATGGCAGCATCAAGCTGGTGGTTCGTTCGATTGAGCGAATCAACGGCGTCCGTCAGCTGCTGATTGTTTGTACTCAGCGACGTGGTGAATGAAGCCCATCCGTAGATTCCTGACAGTACCAGTAGAATGATGGCGAAGGACATTCCGGCAACCACCGGATTGCGAAGACACCATCGCGACGCCCGCTCGGCTATTGTGATCGACCTCGCGCGAACGGGCTTGTCGGCGAGAAAGCAGAGCAGATCCTCACGAAATTCGCTGGCTGTCTGGTACCGGCGTGATGGAAGCTTCGCCATGGACATCAGGCAGATGTTCTGCAGATCATGGGGAATTCGATGATCGCGTTTGCGCGGCGGCATGGGATCGTCATTCAGAACCCGATGGAGCAACATTCGCACAGTTCCGCGAAAGGGCTGCTCTCCGGTCAGCAGTTCATACATGACAACACCAGCAGAATAGACATCGCTGCGTTCGTCAACGTCCGACGGACTCGCGATTTGCTCAGGACTCATATAGGCCGGTGTCCCGGCAATTTCTCCGTCTGCAGTCAGATCCGCGGCCTGCACTTCTGCCAGCCGCGCCATGCCGAAGTCCGCCAGTTTCAGTACACCTGATTTATCATCGACCAGAATGTTGCCTGGTTTCACATCACGGTGGATAACGCCCCGCGCGTGGGCTGCACTGAGTCCCGCAAGCACTTCGCACAGTTGGCGGGCGACCGTAATCGGATCCATGGATTCTCGCCGCGGAATTGAGTCATTCAGCGAACCGCCGTCGACGAATTCCAGCACCAGCCACGATAGAAAGCCCTTGTCGTCGCCGACTTCGTGGATGGAAACAATGTTCTCTCCCGTGACCTGAGCCGCAGCGTTGGCTTCACGAGCAAAACGCTCACGGGCATTTTCCAGGGTGGCCAGTTCCTGACGCAGTACTTTAATGGCCACGATGCGGTGCAACTGCGAGTCCCACGCGCGGAACACATGACCAGTCGCACCGCTGCCAACGTGTTCGATAATGTCATAACGCCCCAACACACCAAGCGGTGCGTCGTCCGTCGGTTCGCCGGGAAACCGCACACGACTTGATGCATCAAGACGTGTGCTGCACGTCGAATCATCCTCCAGAAGAAGATAATCCGCCGACTGCAGTCGATCGATCAGGTCAGCGATCCTGTCTGCCTGTTCGCTGGTCTGGTGCAGTTCAATTGCAGTATCCTCACCCAGTGAGGTCGCGGCACTGATGGGGTCCGAAAAGTCAAGCTGTTTGCTCAACTGATCAGCCTTTCGACAGCAGTCGGCACAACTGTCCAGGTGCTGTAACACGCCAGCAACGCTGTGTTCAGACAGTTCTTCATTGAGAAATTCAAGAAGCGTATTCAGTGGTGGGCAATTCGTCATCGCGGCCCACCTTCGGTGTCGTCGATGTGTAGGTTCTCCACAGCTGCTCTGAGCATCTTTGTAATGCGAGTCCTGGCCACATAGACGTCCGACACTTTCAGTCCAAGCTCAGTGGCCGCATCGGCTGCGGACAAGCCGTTTCGCGTCGTCAACTTCCATGCCTCCCAGTTTGCTGGTTTTACTCGTGCCCGCACGGTTTCTTCTGCTTCTGCAAGGATGTTCTTTCGAGCTTCGTGTTCAAGAATGCGTTCCAGTTCGTGCCGCGGCTCACGAGCTTCCAGATTCTGCAGCTGGTCGAAACACGAAGGACCCCCCAGACCATGTTCCACACGGTTCAGATTTCGAAAGAGGTCGCGGACCGCGTTTTGAGAGACCGTCTTCAACCATCCGCGAAAGGCCCCTTTGGAACGATCGTACCTAAATTTGCGAAGCGACTGAACGAGTTTGATCAGCACGATCTGAGTCGCGTCCTCCGCATCGGTTTCCTGCAATCCGAAACGCATCGCCCACAGATAGATCTGCGGCGTATAAATCGAAACGAATTCATTCCAGGATTCCCGATCTGCCGGATCTTGCACACGCAAAAGCAGGCTTGCACGGGTTCTGCCAGTGGAGTCGGTTCCAGCCATACAATCAGATTACCGAAGCCACCACGATATCTTGCGCGGGAAAAACGAAGAAACTCCCGGGATCTGCAGGATTCCGTGGTCACGATTCATGCGACCCGACAACAGCGGAAAACCGAGACCAAAGATCAGGCGGAATAGTCCTGATTACGCACCAAACGGCTTCAGCATCGACAGCCAGGAGCCTCGGCCGGGTTCCCGAAATCCCGTCGGTAACAAACAAGGCCGAGGCGACTTGCAGCACGAAGTTGTGAGTTACACAGCCGTCCACCACTCATCGTCGTCTTCCGTGAGATGGGCAAAAATGTCGGCCGTGTCCTCCTGAGACCTTTGCTGTCGAAGCGAGTTTTCATACGCATCGTACAGCAGTTCGGGGCTGGCGTGATACTCGGGCGAAAACGTAAAGATCAAACGGTCCGAACCATCGCCGTTGCCACTCGCCTGGTAGAGCGAGCCATCTGGTGTGATGAACATCCAGCCAACATTGCTGTAGAGCCACTTTTCTCCCAGTCCGGCCCAGTCTTCCCACAGATTGCCGGTCGTTCGCAGGTTGTACTGCTGATCGATATTCACCGCGCTGGCGGCAAGATCCACCGGCGTTTCGCCCTGCGTTCCTCCCTGATTCAGTGAATTGTCGTGGGCGAGATACAGCAGTTCCGGAGCGGCATGGTACTCCGGTGAAAACACCGCGATTAGTCGCCCATTCGCACCGCTGGCGCCGTCCCATTCGTAAAGTGAACCGTCCGGCAGAATATACATCCAGCCAGTGTTTCCATACATCCACTTCTCACCCGCTCCTCCCCAGTTTTCAAAGTCGTTGCCGGTTGTGTCCAGATCATACTGCTGGTCGATCGCGATGGCCTGCTCGGCAAGTCCACCTCCATTGTCACCGTTTCCATTGTCACCGTTTCCGGACGTCGTGAGAGATACCGCGAAACTGTTGATCTGGCCTCCATCGAGATCAAAACTATCCTGCACTTCCAGCGTCCACGTTCCATTCGGGTCTTCGTCATTGAATTGAGAAAGGTCACCCATCGGGCGGAAAGTGCCCGTGAACGGAGCGTCAGCGTCGCGAATTAGCAGCGACGCCTGTTGATCCAGCGTGGTGTCTTTGAAATTATGGCTGTCGGCGCCGATTGCGTTGAATAACTCGACACGCGTACCAGACGGGCTGATCAACGTGACGGCCAGGTCTTCATTCCATGTATGATCGATGTCCAGCGTGACATTGACGTCGGTGATGCTGCCGGACATTCCGTTCGCCTGAACGGACGACGTCACAGTGACAGGCCGATCGTTTCGAATTGTGACAACAGTCGTGTTGGAGAACGTCCCCGTCACGCTGTCCCCCGTCTGTCCACCGCCACCAGTGTCACCGCCTCCACCTGTGTCGCCACCACCTCCGCCCGTGTCACCGCCACCGCCTGTGTCGCCACCTCCGCCCGTGTCGCCACCTCCGCCACCTGTGTCGCCACCACCTCCTGTTATTCCCGCGACCTGATCAATCCATGTCGCCAAAGTGTCCACTCGCGTATCAAACGAATAATCGCCGAGTCGATGGGGA
>JAAERP010000193.1 GCA_024230215.1 Fuerstiella sp.
GTCAGGGTGGAAGCATTCCCCGGAAAAGGGGGTCAGGTACCAAAAATGCGAAGCACCCTTCGGGCCGTTCCGGTTTTTGGTACCTGACCCCGTTTTCCTCGCCAACCCTAAAACCTGGCTGTGACAAAGCACGAGCCGTGCGTTCTATTGGGAAACAACCGGCGGCTGGCGTCCTGCCGCTCACAGCAAGCCCTACGCAACTTCAAGAACTGAGTTGTCTTGTGCTGAGTGCCACATGACTTATCGAATCGTCGTTGCGATGTTAGACTCCTGTCCGGGAACAGAGGCTGCCGTTGCCTCAACATCTGTCGTTATTCGTTCCTTTCCGACAACCCCTTATTACGTGGTCATCATGTACCGAATTCTTCTTGTGGTTGCAATCGCCAGCATTTCCACCGTGAACGTGCAAGCCGCTGCCCAGCCCAACGTAATGATCATCATGGCGGATGATTGCACGTTTAACGATCTGCCACTGTATGGGGGACAGAATGCGAAGACGCCCAATATTGATGCTTTGGCAGCGCAGGGCCTGACATTCAACAAAGCCTATCTGAGTTCTGCGATGTGCCAGCCCTGCCGAGCAGAACTGTTCACCGGCCAGTATCCGATGCAGAACGGCTGCGCGTGGAATCATTCTGCCAGTCGAGATTCGGTCAAGAGCATGCCGCATCATATGCGGCGGCACGGCTATCGAGTTGGCATCGCGGGTAAAGTGCATGTAAAGCCGGAAAAGGTCTTCCCCTTTGAAAAAGTGAAGGGGTTTGATCCCAGCTGCGTCCGCAATCCCACTCAGCCACATGACATCGCCCACGTAACCGAATTCATATCGCGCGATGCAGGCCCATTCTGTCTGGTGGTCGCCCTGGTCGAGCCACACGTTCCGTGGGTCATGGGCGACGCTTCTGCGTACCCATCGAAGAAGATCAAACTGCCGCCAAACGTCGCCGACACTACGCGAACTCGAGAGGACTTTGGACGGTATCTTGCCGAAATCACATACATGGATGGCCAGGTCGGCCAACTTCTGCACGCGCTCGGCGAAAGCGGCAAATCAGACGATACCCTGGTGCTGTTCACGTCCGAGCAGGGATCACAGTTTCCCGGCTGCAAGTGGACGAACTGGGACACCGGGCTGCACACCGCATTGATCGCTCGCTGGCCAGGAAAAGTTGCGGCCGGCAAACGTACCGACGCACTTGTACAATACTGTGACGTCCTGCCAACATTGGTTGAGCTTGGTGGCGGCATCCCGTCGGCTGATGAATTCAACGGCACTAGTTTTCGAGCTGTTCTGGAAGGCCGCACGGAACAACATCGAAAGTTCGTCTACGGAATGCACAACAACCTCCCGGAGGGCCCGGCTTACCCAATTCGAACCATTACGGACGGCGAATTTCGTTACATCAGAAACCTGACGCCAGGCGAGCTGTACATCGAAAAACACCTGATGGGGACACGGGGCACCGGCGCATTGAACAACCCGTACTGGGGCACATGGACCTGGGATACTCAGCAGAATCCGGCCACCTATCAGCTGGTAAAACGCTACATGCTGCGTCCTGCCGAGCAGCTGTACCACACCGCGAAGGACGGCTACGAAATGAACAATCTTGCCGCCGATCCGACGATGGCCGAACGCAGAGGGCAACTTGCCGCCGAACTCGAAAAATGGATGGCCGCTCAGGGAGACCCCGGTGTCGACCAGGACACACCCCCATCGCTGCAGGCGGCTCGCCGCGGTCAGCATCGGTATTATCCCGACAGATAATGCTGAACTGTACCCGTGGGGTGATAACGTTCAGGACGGCAATTTCAACGAACGATGCCGCGCACACGACGTTCGTTCAGTGCTTTCAGTACCAGCGTCAGATGGGCAGGCAACCAGTCCAGTGTCGTCGCGACTCCGTGCCCCAGCAACGCCTCTTCGATCGGCGACGCCAGCGGAGTTGTGCGGCCACTGGGCTCGTAGGTGACCAACAGATTCCGGCCATCGCCATGGCAACGAGTCCCGGTCTTCCAGCGGGCACACGTATCACGAACCTGTTGCGGCACGATAAACCGAGTGTCCAGGCCGTGTTTCGGTTCGATCAGACCCGCCTCCAGAACGGCGGCGACGGCTCGATAGGCCTGCATTGCAATTGGCGGAGGAACGTCTGTACCGGCGATACCAAAGGCCTGCACCCAGTCACCGTACTTTGCGGTCAGCATGTCATTGAGACTCTGCGCCGGGAACATCGGCTGCGCGAGAAATTCATCGCCGTTGTCGTTCTGCCGGTGGTGCAGGACATGCAGCAGATCCTGGTAGCCGCCGGTGTCCCACCCGTATCTCACGGGAGTGCCAAAGGCTGCAAACAGAACGGACTTCGCCCACGGAAATGGCGAGGGTCCGGACTCAAGAATCTGTCTGGCTCTGCCCCAGCGTCCGGCGTCCTCCTGACCGGCCGCCGTAAAGAAATTTGCCACTGAGCTCCGGTCGTTTGCCAGCAGATTGCTGAGGATCGCAAACGCATTGCCCGCGTGTGAATGTCCCCAGAACAGTACAGTTTCGTCCAGCATCAGCTGCATGTCGTCCAGCTGACAGAGCAGCCGAACCGCCAGGTCTGCCCTTGCCAGATGATGATTCTGGCCTGTCCAGGTTGGCTGCAGCAGGCGCACCATTGGGTCGCCACCGACCAGCTGCAGAAAGGCGTCGCGATACTCTGCGGTATAGTTGCCAACATCCTGCGCCAGACCATCAACCAGCGATTTCATCTTTTCCTGGAGAATGTCGGCCAGTGTCACCAGTGGCCCTTCCAGGAGCCCGGCACTCCTGGCGATCGTTCGCAGAACTGCAGACGTGCCGAATGGGTCGTCACCCATAAACGTGCCGTGCACCAGAACCACCTCACGCACTCCAAATTGAGAATGCAACTGAGAGAAATCAACGTCCTCGCCGTCCGTCACACGAAGCTGATGAAACGTGGGACGCACCGACGGCGCTGTCGGGTAAGATTGATGGCGAAACTGGTTTTTCGCGGGCATCTGGCTGTTGGTCCGAAAACAGCAAAGGGTCGGGAGTCTTGTTGCGGCCGGAATCGACTGACCATCATATAATGTTCATCTGAAAAAGACTCCCGCCCCTCTCCCCTGGCACCAAAACTATCGATTGTTGCCGTTTTCTTCCAGCAGACGCTTTTTCGGCGGTGCCGCTGACAAGACCCCAATGCCGGCAAGTGTGGGAAGAACAAGGAACATCCATAGAGCAGGTTCATAGCTTCCAGCCAGATCGTGAGCCAGAGCCGGAGGCACTGGTCCCAGTGCGGCGGCCAGCACCATGATGGACATCGACACACCCTGTATGGCTCCCTGATGTTTGCGGCCGAAGTAATTGATCCACACGATGCAGCCCGCGCTGCGAATGATTCCACCATGAAGTCCCAGCAATGCCGAATAGACGGTGACCCACCCCGCTGACGGCAGGAAGATCAGCAGCAAAATCGCAAATATTTCAAGCACCATCGAACACGCCAGCACATATCTCGCCTGCACTCGATCAATCAGATAGCCGGCGATCAACGTCGAAACCGTCGCCGCCCCCGCCTGCACTCCCAGGCTCCCGAGTGCCAACGAACGGGAAACACCGTGTTCAGCGACAATTGAAACCTGATGAAACATCAGCCCCGTACCAACCAACGAGACTGTCGCCACAACGCCGGCGATTTTCCAGAATGCGGAGCAGCGCAATACTTCGCGGACAGTGAATGATTCGTCGTCGCTGTCGACCGTTGGTGATTCGCCCGTCGCTGCCGTTCGGTTCCCCGGTTCAGCGTCATATACTTCTGACGAATCGTCGCCGTTATCGGCAGACAATGTTCGATTGTCGTCGTCATCCGGAAACAAACCGTCAGGCAGAAGACTCAGTGATTCCGGACGGTCTCGCAGCAGCAGGGCGACTGGCAGGACAAGTATCACAACGACCGCCCCACCAAGCATCAACCACGTATCTCGCCAGCCGTACGATTCGATCAGAGAATTGTTCAGCTGGGGAATGATCAGCACCGACGCAGTGCCACCGACAGCACAGATTCCGGCTGCCCGGCCGCGATAGGTGTGAAACCATTCACCGACAATCCAGTTCGCGATCAGCGTCAATGACCCCTGGCCCAGCCAGCGGATCATCGTGAATCCAACATACAGCCCCACCGCACCTGTCAGGTTCGACATCCACGTACAGGCCAGCCCCAGCAAGGTCGCAACAATTGGCATGACGAGTCGAGCCCCAAAGCGATCAACCAGACGACCGACGAACGGCAGCAGACATCCGCCGATCAACGTCGCAATCATGTAGGCAATCGAGTAGTTCGTTCGATCGATCCGTAGATCGCTGAGCATCGGGTCGACGAACGCTGCGACGGAAAACGACTGCCCGGGTGCTGACATAAAGGTCGCGGCGGCAGCAATTGCCAGCATCAGCCAGGCGGGATGAATCCGACTACGTCTGCCGGTACCCTCTGAGTGCTTTGTGCGTTGATGCTGAGGAGGAGGAGGTAAGGTCGAAACGGACAACGATGAGCCAGACGGTTAGAGCAGAGTACTTATTGTCGTGGACGATACTGGCTGGTGGGGGCAACCAAACTGCGATTGAAAAGCGTTCTTCGCAGCCACAAGTCAGCACGAAACGCTGTAGAAGGATGGAGTCGGCGATACATTGGGTGGCATGGTAAGCCCCAACTCGCAAACCAGTGTACAAATCACCAGAGCAATGCCACCTTCCCGTAGTGACACTCTCACGTCAATTGCGGTTCGAGGCACTCTCTACAATGTCCCGGAAGCGGGACGAAGAAGGGTGGCCATCCGAAACCGGATCTGCAGCATTGACCGACGAGAGTTCTTCCCGTCTTTCCCCGCAGGCGCAGCGTCCGGGAGAGAATGCAGAGTGCCGATTCGTACCCTGAACAACACTGGTCAATGTATCGCCAGACGCGACGCCGCCAACGCCAACAACACCAGCAACACGCCATCGGCCGGTAAGAATCGGTCTGATCGCGCAGAACGACGGAGGTACTGCAGAAGCCAGCCTGTCCCGCAGCCGTAGCGGCAGTAGGCCATGGGCACGGCGGCGGAAAGCAGTAGTGATGCCACGAACAGAACAATGCTACTCGCGCCGGTGATGTACCAGACATAGGCATTGAAGGGTTCCCAGGCCGCCAGATTCCCGTCGAGTCCCAACAGTGTCACGACTACGGCAACCCACAATGTCATCCAGGGCAACCATCTTAACCGCCGCAGCCAGCGGCTGCCGTTATTCCACTTCAATCGACCTTTCACCAGTTGCTGAGCAGCTCCGTGAGGGCAGATGTGACTGCAGTACAGATTGCGTCCGGTTGCAGCCGGAAGAATGAAACTGACGAGTAGTACGGCGGCCAGCCCTGGAGCCAGTCGCCAGGCAAATCCCTTTGCCGCCCAACCCAATACGAAGGCCAGAGAAATCAGATTTCCGGTGACAAGGCCGAAGTAGCCAACAAGGAATACGTTCCAGCAGATTCGAATCCGGCGCGATCCGCGCAGCCGAGTCATTTCTGTCACGATGGCGGCGACCAGAACGAATACCGTGCCCACGTCGTGACGAGTCCAGTGAATCCTGCGACGCCGAACTTCGGTGGCCGCGGCGGATTTTCGTGCTTCGTACTCACCAGCTGCGGCGATGATCGTTTCGGCAACCGCCATACTGGTCATCGTTGCGCCGGAAACACCTTCGACTTGCTCTTCTTCAAGATCCATCGCTGCCAGCTGCCGGAGGCTTTTTTCCTGAAATGCACGCCAGAACGACGGTTCGTCGTTCTGGTAGTCGACATAGGGCTTGTTGTCATAAGTTCTACGCAGGGCCAGTTTCTGAACGTTACCATCAGCGTCCAGAACGATGATGGCTTCGCTCGGCCCCTGGTATCCGGCCAGCGAATCGACCAGTGGCCCCGTGCGAATGAGACGCCCTGTTTCTTTGCCGTTGCCGTCGACGATTTGAGCTTCTACTGCATCGATTGGAATGATCGTCAGGTCGGCTGGTGTGTCGAACACCGTCATCAGATCCGCTGCATTTAAGTCGTCAGGAAATCGCAGCGACGGTTTTTCGCTGCCCAGGCGCACCGCGATACCTTCTGCAATCGCAAGACTCGTCAGCGTGGCACCGCTGGTGGCGTCGACATTGGTAAAGCTACCGGGATTGCCGAGTGTCCACCCGTTAAACTGCTGAAAGAAGAACTCGTCCTTCAGAATCGCGTCAACGTGTTCCGGAGTATCGTCGCTGCGAATAAGTTGCGCCGCAATGACCTGCGACTGCTCATTCAGGATCAACAGGATGTTGCTGGGGCCACGGTAACCGATGACAGCAATGGCATCCGGCAGAGTTGACGCAGCGAATCCGACGGAATCACTGTTGGCGTCCTGTAACAGCCACAGACCGCCCCCCACGGAGGTCATGTCGGCAACGTTTGCTGCCGCATCAGACACCAGTTCAATGTCGATATCGAAAGCCGAATCCGTCAGACGCTTCGCAGTGCGGGCTTCATCACCAGCACGCAGCAGAACGGCAAGACAGACAACCGCAACACATCGAAGCAACGTCGCACAATGCGATTGCCAGCTGCCTTCAGATTGAGTAACACCATTAAGAATCGGCAAGTCTGACATCAATGAGCCAACGATCCAGTGGTCAATCCTGTGTTATTTTCCAGTGGACGCCCAACCCTGTGTCAGTAGTGAATTGAGGTGTTGTGTGCTACTGCGCTAAGCCGGTTCCAGGCCTTTCTTGAAGGCGGTGGATGGCAGGTCCAGCCCCGTCAGCATCTTGAATTGCAACTGTAATTGCTGAGCGAAAATGCCCGACGGACTGACGTAGGTGGCTCCACGGACGCGCGCTTCTTCGGCGAAAGCGGACTCGCCAGGATAGGCCGTCAGGTCGATGACAACCATTTTTTCCCGGATCAACGAAGGATTCAGTTCGCCACGCCCGGTACCGCATTTGATGTCAGAGCCGGCCAGGACGATGACGTCCGTCGCTGTCTGGTGAATGGCTGCCCAGGGAATGTGCCTGACATCCGCCTTTTTGGACGCAGACATGGCCGCATTGTCTAATGGGGCTGCGATACTGGCGGCCGCATTTTTGCCGGACAGGTAGTGCGCCGCAGCCAGAGCAATGGGGCCGCAACCAAAGATTGTTGTTGCTCGACCTTCCATCCACCGGTCACTTTTTACGGATGACGTCACCTGGTCGACGGCTTCCATCAGCGTCGTTCTGCCGACCCAGCCTTTCTTTCCCTCCAGGGCCAGGTCCATGTACCCGGATTGTTGCGACAGTTCGTCGTTGGGAGTACACATCGGACTGAGGTCTCCGGAATAGAGCGGATCAACCAGCATGGCGTTGATCTTCATGATGCCGAGCCGCTTCTGCAGCTTTTCCATATTGCCTGGCAATAAAGGCAGGCAGCGAATGGGCTTATTGAGCTCCTGAAATGCTGCGTTCAGTACCCGAACGGTTGTGTTTTCCGCAGCACCCAGCCCGACGACGCCAATAAACCGCGTTTTCTTGTCAATGTCTCGTAAGCAATACTCTTCTTCCAGCTGCCACACGTTTGGCTGACCTTCGTAGGCTTCCATACCACGTTCCAGAGCCGCGTAGATCCAGGGCGAACCATATTTTTGACCAAGCAGCGAAAACGTCAGTCCCGATTCGCCAATTCCCTGTCCCACCACAGGCAGCTCGCGGGCCTGAGTCACGGCAGCCAGCAGGGGCCATGCGGCATCCAGGTCGTCCGTAGGCCACGTGAACTTCACCACGTCGGCCTTGGCCTTGTAGCACTGTTCGAATATGTCGTCTATTTTTCCCAGCGGACGATTCAGACTCGTGTAACTGATGACTCGTTTGGTTTTGCCAAACCGGGGGACCTTTTCGGCAATGTCCAGATCCAGTTCAACATATTCGGGCTCTGCTACGATCGTATTTCGCAGCAACTGCATCCGTTCGTCTTCCGTGCCCGTAAAGTTGCCACCATCCTTGCGGCGTCGGCAGGACACCAGTACCGGCTTGTCGCACAGCTTCAGCAGGGAGGCGATGTCCGGGGTTTTGAGAAAACTGTCCAGACACAGCTCGATCAGATCACATTTCCGCGAGGCATTCAGCAGATCCGCCGGGGCGAGGGTCCGCGAGGATGGTGTCAGAGAGATACAAATCATTGATAAAAGTCTTTCGGATAAACGATTGTCCGTCTTGCCGGCATCCTTGCAGCGACCAACAGAAGCGGATCATTAGTCTTCGAGCGTTAACTCGAATCTGCCGCGCAAGCCGCGCTTTCACGCCCCGTCAATAAACGCCGACATATTGCTTCCCATCCGACCGCTGACAGGACGACGATGATCCCGGTCAATGGTGCCCGCATTCTGGTGTTCGTCCAGTAGAACGTGTGCACCAGTAGAAAAGATAATATCGCCAACCACAGCAGCTGTATATGACCAGAGCGACGGATGTCGGCACAGAAAAGACTTCCGACCAGCCCTGACCACATTACGCTGTACCATATTGCCACGGCAGTTGCCGTCAACAGCGGCAATTCTGTTTCGGTGACCGAAGGTTGCAAAGCCCAGAATCGTTTCCACCGCAGGAGACAGGATTGCAGGAAGAGACCGGGCTGCTGCCTGATGTTTTGAACAGCTCGATCGTAATTCCATGCGTCGATCGCCACATCATCGGCGGGCTCAACGCCGTCCGCAAGCATGTCGGCAAGGACTTCCTGCTGCCAGCGGTCGAGACTTTCGCCGTGCCACGCCGGTTGCCCCTTTGCTGAGACTACTTCACGATAAAAGCTCGGATTGTTGCCCAGCAACAGCGTGTAGCCTCCGTGAGTCGTCGCGGGGATAAAATGACCGAACTGCACGGCATTGCGAACAATCCAGGGCAACACGACCACGCCGGCAACCACGGCGGGCAGAACAGCCAGATATGCTCGACCTGCCAGCCCGGTACTGCGAGCCTTGCCAGCCGCGCTGGTGACGGAGTGCCCCCGCGTTGCCCCCGCCTGACGCAGTGTGGCCGCCAGCAACAGACTCAACGTCATCGCAGCACACATCACAAGACCGACCGGCCGACACAGTCCCGCCAGACCAAAACACAAACCAGCCACGATTGCTGTCTTCATTCGAGGGGTTGTGTTAGAGCAGTCTACAGATTGACGGAATCGGTTGTGGCTCGTGGGGGCAGCCGTTCTGCTATTAAGACACGTCAACCGCGGCCATGAGTCAGCGGAATTCGCTGTGGAAGCAGACTGTTCGCTGAACAGTTTAACAATCTGCAGCATGGCAACCGTCAACAATCCGGCACTGATGCACTCCGTCATCGGTAACACCGAGTATCTGAGCAGCAGCGGATCCAGCGCTGCCGCGGCGGCGGCCAGCACAGGCCATCTGCCGGGAAGACCGACCTCCCGAGCCATCCACCAGGCCCCAATGATCACCACTGCGCCGGACACCAGATTGATCAGTCCGGCAGCGTGCGTAAGCTTCAGACCTGTCAGATTCAATGCTGCCAGTAACAGCGGATACACGGGCGGACGAAAGGCCGTTGGTCGGTCACTTCCGGGAACACAGATACCGTTGCCGGCGACAATCGTCTGAGCGATGCCGACGTACACATCCGGGTCGGTATTCAAGTCATCGCCGCGAAACACAAGCACCAGCAGCCGCAGCGTGATGCCGGTGAACACCAGCGCAATCAGCCATCGAGACTCCAATGGAGTTGGAACCCCGGCCCTGCGTTCTGCGACTTTTTCAGGCTGATCCATCGCTGTCATGGACCAGCTCGTCGTCAAAGTAGTTAGTGCCCATTCCGGCATCGATCACGATGCCCTGAGAATTGATGCCCGAAGATCTGGGACTCAGCATGAACGCGACTGCTGCCGCCACTTCGTCCGTTTGTACGGCCTTCTTTCGCAGAGTCGCCTTTTCGGCAAACAGATAGCTGTCAACGTAGCCCGGAATTCCGGCCGAGGCAGACGTCTTCAGCAGTCCCGGGCAAACCGCGTTGAAGCGAACGTTGGAGAACTTCGAAAACGACTTCGCCAGAAAGCAGATCGAAGAATCCATCGCGGCTTTCACCGGCGCCATGTAGCCGTAGTTTTCGGCGGCCATTCGCGTGGTGGAGATTGAGATCGATACCACGCTGCCCGTGTCCCGATCGAGCAGATTCTTGAATGCGTTTGCCAGCGCGACCAGTGAGTAGCAGGAAATGTCCAGCGCCTGCAGGAACGCTGCTCGTGGAGTTTCGTGAAACGGCAGCCAGCCCGCAGAATAATCTGCGTACGCCACAGAATGAACGATGCCATGCAGCGTCGTCACCTGCGCGGCGACCTGTTGTTCCAGACAGTCGATCTGGTCCTGATGTTCGACGTCGCAGATGAAGATGGGGGCATCCGGCGCCAATTTCCCGACCGTGGCGGCGCGTTCTTCGGAACGCACCGAGAACAGCACGTTCGCTCCGGCTTCCAGCAGCAGTTTTGCAGTGAGCCACGCCACACTCTTGCGATTGGCGACTCCCACAACCAGAATATTTTTTCCGGCCAGTTGCAGGAAATCCATGAGTTCAGCTTCAGACAACGGAACGATAAATCACTACCAAACGGTGATTGTAGTGCTTCTTCCAGGTTCTGAAACCGTACGAGACCAGGGTATGTTAATTGAGGGCCGTCGCGACTCGATTTCGCGATGTTGAATTTGTCTACCCACCAGACTTCGCACCAAAGACTTTGATTTCGTCAAAATTTCCAGTGTCGTCGAACGAGCCCACGCCGATTCGGCCTGCGCCGAAGGTCTTGTCGGTGGCTGTCATCACAGGGACCTGCATGTCGTCGTAGAATACTTCAATCGATCCGGATTCCGCGTCCCGTACAATCCTGGCATGATGCCAATCGTCGTTCCACGGAATACCAGCGGTGGTCTTTGTGGATATCTTCGTTCGGGGTTCGTCATTCACAATGAAGATCTGGTTGGCATGATCGTCCGTGCGTTTGCCAAGGTGCACGTAGTACAGGTGGGCATTGTCCTGGTACCCGAAGAACAGGCACAGGTCACGATGGTTGTAATCGGGAATCGTCGACTGCAGTTTCACATCCAGCACAAAACTGTCGACGTCTAAATCCTTGATCAGAGCGCGATTGTAGGGAGAGCGAACCGGCGGAGTGTACTTGCTGCGTTTCTTTGTCAGCGAAATAAAGTGGTTGCCGCTCTGTTCAGACAACTTCCACGCCGTGTCGTCTGTGGGTTCGAAACGGTCGATGCTCCTGTCCTCAAAGTCCGCGTGAAAAAGCAGACTGCGGCCGGAGAGGGCTTCGTTGCCCGTGCTTGATGGCGGTGGAAGCAGTTTTTTGACGACGGCCGTCCACATCGCGTAACCTTTATCACTCAGGTGCAATCCGTCCTCAATGAACAGATCGGGCATCGGTTTGCCGTCTTGTCCCAGCATCGGGGTCCAGATATCAACGTATTCCAGCTGATCATCTGCGGCACAGTCTTTGGCGATCAGCGCATTGGCCCTGGCCATCTCGCCGGATAAAGACCATCTCTTGATGCTGGGCTTGATGGCAATGAAGGCAAGTTTTGTTCCGGGAGCCAGGTCCTTCCTGACACGTTTGGCGAAACTCTGAAAGTCGGTGTGAACGATGTCTGCTGTTTTGCCCTTGCCAATATCGTTGTCCCCGGCGTACATCAGAACCATCGACGGCTGCAGCGGTTTTACGATGCGGTCGAAGAACTGCAGCGAGTCAGAGACTTCAGATCCCCCAAAGCCGTGATTGATCGTGGTGTGCCCTGGAAACCACTTTGGCAGATCCCACTTTCTTATACTGGAACTGCCGATAAACAGCACGGAACCAGGTTTGGAATCGCCATCCTTCATCTGCTTTTCAAATTGCTGGATGCTATTTTCCCAACGGCCGTCTGTCGGTGGGGCCGCCCATGTCGTCGAGATGAGGAGTGGCAGAACAGGAAGAATACGGCGCATCGATGTTCTCTTTTCTTGGAAGGTGTGATCAACTCGATCATGACACACCTACTTTGAGCGATTGGAACGGCGACGTCAAGAAACCACTCCGACCAAATGTTCACGCTGCGTGACATGGCCGTTGGATTGAACAAATGGACGTTTGCAGCGACCATTACGCCGTTAGCTGTTTCACTTCTGTCCCGCAAAGGCACATCAAAGATGTCATGCGTTTCGTTTCCGGTGGAGTTTCGTCGCCTCTGGGCGGCGTGTTGTTTCGCGGGTGTGCTGTGCACTAATCATGCTGTGGCGCAGGACATGCCGTTGACGCAGGTTCTGCTTGACGATTCGCCGTGGCATCTGGTCGCGGCAGGATTCAGGTTTACGGAAGCCCCCGCCGTCGACAGGAACGGCCGGCTGTATTTTTCCGACGTTCCCAGCGGCAGAGTCTATCGCCTGAACAACGACGGGAAAGCTGAAGTGTTCGCGGAAAACGACGGCAACACCAGCGGACTGATGTTTGGCCCGGACGGACTGCTGTTCGGCTGCCTGTACAAAGCCAAACAGGTGGTGGCCTATAAGCCGGATGGATCCCATGACGTTCTGGCCGATCTGCCGTCGACCAACGACCTTGTGGTCAGTCGCAAAGGTTACATCTATGTTTGACCCAACCGGACGCCTGGGCGGTTCCATCAGCAAACCGCAGGCTGCATTCCTGTCAAACGTTGTGTTCGGGGGCCATGACTTTCGTACACTGTACGCCACGTCCGCCGACAAGGTGTTTGCTCGGCGAGTCAAACCGTCCGGCACGCCTTCCGTCGCAGATCGGACGCCCGGCAAATGAACGGCCAAACAAATGTCACGCAACTGACAGCCCCTGGACGCGGTGCTGTCGCAGTGATGATGCTTAACATTACCGGGCCGGAATCGTCTGACCGATTCGATTCCTGCTTTCAGGCCGCCAATGGAATGATGCCGTCACAGGCGGCCATTGGCCGCATCCTGTACGGCGTGTGGGACAGCGAAGACGTTGTCGTCGTGCGCGTGAGTGACAACGACTGGGAAATCCATTGTCACGGTGGCGATGCTGCCGTCGAACGCATTTCACGACAGCTGACATCGACCGACCGACCGTCCGATCCAGCATTGAAGGTGGGCCCCGACAAAGCCACTGAAGGACGCCTTGAACGGGCCATTCTGGAACAACTGTTGAAGTGTCGCACGCGCAGAACGGCCTCTATTCTGCTGGCGCAGTACAATGGCGCGCTACGTCGATACCTGACGACGCTGTCAATACAGGAAGATGCGGACAAGACTGCTGCTCTGCTGCACAACTGTCTGCGATGGCATGCCTTTTCCGCTCATCTGACGAATCCATGGCGTGTGGCTGTCATAGGTCAGCCGAACGCGGGTAAGTCCGCCCTGATGAATGCAATCATCGGGTACGAACGATCAATCGTCTTTGACCAGCCAGGCACGACACGCGATCTTATCGAGGTCGAAGTGGTCCTGGGCGGCTGGCCTTTCCTGCTTTCCGACACGGCCGGAATTCGCGAAGAAACCAGTAATAACATTGAAGCAGCAGGCGTCGAGTCAGCCCGCAATTGCGTTGCCAACTGTGACGCATGCCTGCTGGTGATCGATTCACAGAACGGCTGGACGGATACTGATGCCCAGTTGCTGAGTGCTGTCCCGCCTGCCTGTCCGACTGCGATTCTCTGGAACAAGACTGATCTGTCACTCAATGCCCCTGCGCCGTCACTCGATTTGAGGGCGGCCGCCAAAATCGTCGAAACGTCTGCGATCGATGGCGCTGGAATAGAGGATATCGTCGCATGGTTGCCGGCAGCCATGGTGCCCACCACACCTGAGGCAACCGCAGCGCTGCCCGTCGTGGATTTGCTGGCGGCGCAGCTGACCGCGTTGGCGGACAATTCCTCGGGCGTGTCCCTGCGAGAGATTCTTGACGAGTGGCTGTAACTTTCTGGTGTGACGGCCCCGGCAGGCTGTCGGGCATGTTGAAACCACAGGAGATGCGAATGGCATCACAATTGAAACTGAACGTTCGCGGCGGCTACCGGTTTCTTCAGGGGATTGAGCCCTATTCGTCCGGCGTGATCACCGTTGTGGATCGCGAAATCATTCACGCGACTCTCAGTCGCCCGGTGGCGTGGCAGCAGGGACTGACTGGAGTCAGAGAATATCTTGAGCAACGGGGTCTGCAGCGGTTTTGCCTGTGTGGCGTGGAACTGAGATGTCCCGAACCTCATCCAATGAGCGGATTTATCGACTTCAACAGGCAGTATCGGGCCATGCTGGAAGAGTGGGACATGCTGGTGGAGGGCGAGAATCCAGTCGCTCGCACGAACGTCGCACCGGTTGTAAATCCGCCGAACGAAACCCAGCTGTACGGATTTTCATTCGTTGAACCAAGCGAGTCGTCTGCTCCGACGTTCGTCGTTGCGGGCGGTGGCGAACTGCCCCATCGTGAATTAAGCGATCAACACATTGTTCGATTTGGCGAAACCAGCGAAGCCGCGCTGCTGGACAAAGCTCGATGTGTGGTTGACATCATGCAGACCCGTCTGAATCGATTGGAGGCCAACGATCAACCCCTGTCCAGCATCCGCGTTTACTGTGCACACCCGGTACACACTGCTTTGGAAAATGTGATTATCCCGGGAATCCCGAACGCCGCGCAAGTTGGCATCCACTGGTTCCATTCGCGTCCGCCGATCCGGAACATTGAATTCGAAATGGACTTGCGTGGCGTTCGTCGCGAGATCATCATTTCGGAGTTACGATAATGCGGCGGACGCATTCGCCGGTGCTGTCGCACAACATGTGAACCCGATTCGGGATTCCGCCATGCACCATTGGAATTGTTCCTTCAGGGTCACGGACGAACTGAGCCGCCGGGAAGTCCTGCGTCGCGGCGGCATAACATTGCCACCCCTATGGATTCCGGCAACAGCACGTTGCTATGAACTGCCAGGAACGTCGTTCTGTACGGCTGACTCGGCCGTGGCCGGGACCGACTCAGCCGGAGCGGCGTAGTGGTTCACCTCCGCACTCCTGCGAAACATCGTGGTGAACGGGTGTGGTGCTCCGCTCTGTACGGTATGACACCCGCTGATCAGCGTTGCCACGGCTATTGAAGCGAAGATTCCAGTGATTCGTTTCCATCCTTGTGTTTTCATGACTCCGTCCTTCTACGTCATCAGGCCTCCGAAATTGCAGTGGTTGCTTTCCATGCGACTGCTGAATAACCGCGTTCCTGCGATTCACATTTTTGGGCTGGTCCGACTTCATCCGTCTTCGCGTGCCCTATGTAATAAGACGCAAAACCAGGTAGATTGTCGATAAAAATATACGTCGATTAACAGCCGATTGGTGGTGTGTTTCCGTGCCATGGGCGTGTGCTGGCAGTAACTGCCGACCATGCGTCTCAACCGTCGCGAATTCGGGGCGCATTTGCTGGTCGGCACGTGGATCAGGACATCGGCAGCCGCTTCGCACAGGAAGCTTCTGAATTCGCGGGAAACCAGGTAGTGAGACTGGACGCTATTGCCCAAATAACCGACACGGACCCAATCTGTATTTGCGAACAGCGTGGCTGTGCAGCGGAGAATGGCGTGTGCAGTTCTGCTCGTTGGCCGTGTTTTACAGATTCCCGGCGATCGGAAACGTGCCGTGCGTTTCGTCACACCTGCCACTCATTCGCGAGAGACCCGCCCGTCTGCGGCAGGGCGGCAGTCAATCCTTGAGAATTGGGCGTGGGATGTCACAATCCCGCTCCACAATTACATTTCGATTCAGACGTGATCTGGAAGGTATAACAGATGGGACGGTTAAGTCTGGCATGGCGTGTCCTGACAAACGGTGAACTGGCACAGCAACTGAGCGAACTGGTTGCGGGTGAGGCTGCGGAAAGAATCACCGAACAACCGGTCGCTGAACCAGAGCCTGCGCCTGCCGTTCGTAATGATGCGGTCACGCTGTTAGCAGCGCTGCAGCGTGAGGCGCGGCTGGTGGACTTTCTAATGGAACCGATCGACGATTATGCCGATGCACAAATCGGAGCGGCCGTGCGCGATATTCATCGCGACAGTCGCACCGTGCTTGATCGAGTATTTGCGATCGTTCCGGTGATCGATCAGCCCGAAGGCAGCGCGGTTGATTTGAGTAATCGGGCGTCCAGTGGACGGTTACGACTGATCGGCGAAACGGATCCCAATCAGAAATCAGGCACCCTGACGCATCATGGATGGAAATCGGCTCGCTGCGAGTTGCCCACGTGGAGCGGCAGTTCCCAGTCCGTGGACGTGATTGCTCCGGCCGAGGTTGAGGTCGGTTGACGTCCGAAGAGGGTCGGGAGTCTTTTTCGGCCCAGGACCAATCCAGATCAGACACACTGCATCCGAAAAAGACTCCCGACCCTTTTTACACTCACCACAAATGTCCGCCAAATACGCTATCGGAATTGACCTCGGCACTACCAACAGTGTGCTGGCCTTTGCCTCGCTGGAATCAGATGCACCGCAGGTGGAACTGCTGCCGATTCCTCAGTTGGTGGCCCCGCAAACCATCGAACGCCGCAACTCGCTGCCGTCGTTTGTGTACCTTGCACGCAGTGGCGAGGTGGAATCCAGTGAGTTTGATCTGCCATGGGCAGAAAATTGCAACTTCGCTGTCGGCGAAGTCGCGCGATCGCAGTCGTCTGAGAATCCTGATCGCACCGTTGGCACGGCCAAGTCCTGGCTGTGTCACAGTCGCGTCGATCGCCATCAGCCAATTCTGCCATGGAAAGCGCCGGACAATGTGGCACAGATCTCGCCGGTGATGGCCTCTCAGCAATATCTGGAACACCTGGTCGCAGCATGGACGCAGACCTTCCCGGACGCACCGATTGCGCAGCAGCAGATCGTTCTAACGGTACCGGCCTCGTTTGATGCCAGTGCCCGTGAACTGACTCGTGAGGCGGCACTGATGGCTGGCCTTCCTGAATCGCTGGTTCTGCTGGAAGAACCTCAGGCTGCAACCTACGCGTGGCTTTCCGCGTCGGGCGACAGCTGGCGAAAATCGCTGGCGGGCGGAGACCGGTTGCTGGTTTGTGACGTTGGTGGCGGAACGACCGACCTGACACTCGTCGCTGCGGCCGAAGAACATGGTGAACTGCAATTGCGGCGGCAGGCCGTCGGGAATCACCTGCTGGTCGGTGGCGACAACATGGACCTCGCCCTGGCGTACCACGTGTCAGAACTGTTCCGCGAAAAGGGGACAGACATGGACCCATGGCAGTCCGTTTCGCTGTGGCATTCCTGTCGTGCCGCCAAAGAAGAACTGTTGGCCGACGACGGCCCTGAGACACAGACAATTTCTGTGGCGGGCCGAGGTAGTCGGCTGATCGGCGGAAGCGTTTCTGTCGAAGTCAACCGCGAAGACGTGGCACGCCTGCTTGTCGACGGATTCTTTGCTAAGTGCGGTATTACTGATCAACCCTCGCGGCAAAGGGCGTCCGGATTTCAGGAAATCGGCCTGCCGTACGAAGCGGACACTGCGATCACTCGGCATCTTGCCGCTTTCCTGCAACGACAGACAGACGAAGGTTCCGCCGAGGCGCCTGCTCCGACTCATCTGCTGTTCAACGGCGGCGTATTTAAGTCAGACAGGCTGCAGCAGGCTTTGCTGGACCAGCTTGCTGAATGGTACGGCGATGCGGCACCGCAGATCCTTGCGGGTGCACATGACCTTGACTACGCCGTGGGCCGCGGAGCTGCGTATTATGCATGGACCAGTCAGCGTGGCGGGATCCGGATTCGCGGTGGCACTCCTCGGTCTTACTATGTCGGCATAGAAACCGCCGGTCTGGCGATTCCCGGTGCACCGCGACCGATGTCGGCTTTGTGTGTTGTGCCGCATGGCATGGAGGAGGGCACCGAAGCGGACGTGCCATCCGAAGAGATTGGCCTTGTGGTTGGCGCAGCAGCAAGGTTCCGCATCTTCAGTTCCTCCAGTCGAAGTCATGACGCACCGGGCGACAAGCTGACTCGCTGGTCCTCGGATGAACTCGTGGAAACGGATTCGATGGAGGCGACGCTGGAGACAGATTCGGACGCCGGCGACGAATATGTGCCCGTTCGCTTTCAGTCGCGGATCACAGAATTGGGCATCTTTGAGCTGTGTTGTGTTCATTCGGCAACGGGTGAACGCTGGAAACTGGAATTCAGCGTCCGTGACGACGCGGAGGTGTGAAGACTGTGACTGCCGCAGCAAATTCGAATTCAAAGGAAGAAAACGGCGGCAGCCGTTACGTCGTCGGCATTGATCTGGGCACAACGAATTCGGCCGTCGGCTTTGTCGACACGTCGCAGGACGAGTGGCAGATTCAGACCTTTGCCATTCCTCAATTGGTCGCCAACGGTGAAGTGGAAAGCCGTCAAACGCTGCCATCATTCCACTATCAGCCACCGGCAACTGACGGCACAGCGTCTGCTTTAAAGTTACCATGGAGTCGCAAGGAACCGGAATTCGGCGTGGGCGTGTTTGCTCGGGAATTCGGGCGGGCGAACCCGGGACGGATGATTGAATCGGCCAAGTCGTGGCTGTGTCATGCAGGTGTCGATCGTCGAGCCGCGTTGCTGCCATGGCACGGCGCGGCGGATGCTGAGTCCCTGTCGCCGGTGGATGCGAGTTCCCGCTACCTGCAACATATCCGGTCCGCATGGGATCACCTTCATCCCGACGAGCCACTCGCGCAACAGGACGTCGTCATTACCATTCCGGCGTCGTTTGATGAAGTTGCCCGCGAATTGACCGTGGCGGCTGCTCGCAGCGCCGGCCTTCCTCGCATCGTGCTGATCGAAGAACCGCAGGCGGCGTTCTATTCATGGGTCAACACCCATCGTGATGACTGGGAGCAGCACGTCGTTCCAGGACAGAAGATCCTGGTCTGTGACATCGGCGGCGGAACTTCCGACTTTACTCTGATCCACGTCCGCCCGGGCGACGACGGCAAGGTTCGCTTCCATCGCATCGCCGTGGGCAATCATCTGATGCTGGGGGGAGACAATCTGGATCTGGCTCTCGCCTGCCACGTCGAACGACTGTTGATGGGTGATGGCAAGCTGCAGCCTCGGCAATGGAGCGTTCTGGTTCCCACATGTCGCCACGTCAAGGAAACTCTGCTACAGGAAGATGCGCCACAGGAATTCACCATTGCCCTGCCCGGCAGCGGATCAAAATTGATCGGCGGTGGACTGCAGGTGACCGTCCGTCGCGATGAAGTCGTGCAACTGCTGGTCGATGGTTTCCTGCCCGCTGCAGAATTCGACGAAAAGCCGCAAAATCGGCAGTCAGGATTTCAGGAATTTGGTTTGCCCTACGCCGCCGACGCGGCAATCACGAAATATCTTGCTGCCTTCCTGAAATCGCACGCCGACGACATTGTGCCGACGGACGGTGTTGCGGATTCTGCACGGCCAGACGTTGTCCTGTTCAATGGCGGCTTCTTTGCCTCATCGATTCTGCGGGCCCGGCTGGTTGCGACGCTGACATCATGGTTCAGGCATTCGGACGAAGACTGGACACCACAGATCCTGCAGAACGAACGACTGGACCTTGCCGTTGCTCACGGAGCTGCGTCGTTCGGCATGGTACGTCGCGGCGTTGGAGTCAAGATCGTCGCGGGTCTGGCAAGGACGTATTACGTGGGTATCGAAGATGCCCACGGACAGACGTCAGCCTTGTGTCTGGTGCCAGCCGGCATTGAACCTGGCAGCAAACCCGTGGAAATTGAGCGCGATTTCCGGATACGCACGTCGGAACCGGTGCAGTTTCCAATTTTTGTTTCCGGCACACGCCTGACCGACAGAGCCGGCGAACTGTATGAGATCAACGAAGAACAGCTGCACGCTCTGCCACCGATTCGTACCGTCCTGCAGACTCGAAAGAAGGACCAGACGGACATGGTAACTGCACGACTGTCAGCGCGGCTCACAGAAATCGGCACGTTGGAGATGTGGTGCAAACAGGTGAACGGCGACCGCCGCTGGCAACTTCAGTTTGACGTCCGATCGTCCACCGAAACCGATCGCGAAGTTCACACCGGCACCGCAGAACAGGCAGGTATCGTCGATCAGTCAACGCTGGACAATGTCGACGGAATTCTTTCGTCCGTCTACTCAACCAGCGGTACGCAGAAACCAGACGGACTGCCCCGGCGGATTGCCCGAGATATTGCCATGAGCCGCGCGGATTGGCCACCGTCATTACTGCGAAGTATCTGGGGCAATCTGATCGAATCTGCAGCCGGACGAAAACGCAGTGCGGCCCACGAAGCACGGTGGCTGAATCTTCTGGGGTTTGGACTGCGGCCGGGTTTTGGCATGGCCGCCGATGACTGGCGAGTCGAGCAGACACTGAAAGTCACTCAGGGAAAACTGGTTCACGCCAGCGCGAACACGCGGACGGAATGGAGAATTCTGTGTCGCAGAATTGCCGGCGGCATCACTCGCGGAACACAGAATGAATTGACGTCATCCGTGATCGCGTTGATTCGGCAAAAACACCGTCAGGTCAAATCGGGGCGAGGCAAAGGGGCCGACTACGCTTCCGGCAGTCATGAGGAATCCGAGATCTGGCGCATGCTCGCTTCCATGGAATTGCTGGACCGGTCCACTCGGATGGAACTTGGCCGCATTGCTCTGAACTTTCTGCCACGACCCGCATTCGAGACCATTCGTTCAGCGCTGATCTGGTCGGTGGGAAGAATCGGCGCCCGAGTGCCCGTGTACGGACCGTTGAACACTGTACTGCCGACAACTGAGGCGGAAACCTGGATCGAGTCGTTGATCGATGTTGCCGACGTGCATGATTCCGTCACGCAGCTCGCTCTAATGCAACTGTCTCGTCGCACCGACGACCGCTTTCGAGACATCTCAGACGACGTACGAGCCGCGGTTGTCAAAGAAATGGAATCAGCCGGGGCACCTGACCATTTCGTGACTCTTGTCCGCGACGGCGGAGAACTTAAAAGCGACGAAGCGGGCCTGGTGTTTGGCGAGTCGCTGCCGACCGGCCTGCGAATTCAGTAACGTGGTGTCATCGACGGCCACACGGCGACGTGAACTTCCGGCAGTCAATGAGCCTGCACGTAACCGGCCAGAAGTCGTGAACAGGACTGCTGTAGAGCAATTTAATTATTGCCGTGAACGATACTGGCTCGTGGGGGTTACGAAACTGCTATTGAAGAGCGTTATTCACGGCCACACGTCAGCGTGAAACGCTGTAACCATCGTCGAATCTGACCAGTTCGTACACGTCAACTCCGACTGGATCTTCCAATACCAGACGTAGTGCATGCGATCTCCCGTTTTCGCCGGCGGACTGCGGCATCGTATAGCCTCGCCGCACCACAAGAAAATGAACTTTCATCTGCGCCAACTGTGCAAGGGATTCGGCCGTCAGGCCGTCGTTCGTGATCTGCCTTCGCAGGTTCATGTATGCCTTCGGAAAGAAGCCCGAATATCCATTCACCAGCGGCACGCCATGCAGCGTTCCCATGTACATCCAGCGTGACGTCACGCTGAAATTGGCAGCTTTTGTTCCGGGCGAAAACGGCAGGCAGGCGATAGACTTTCCGTCCGGCGTATTCTCTTTCACGAAACCTGTCCAGCCGGCGTGGCGATTCAGATCCGGAACCCCCGCGACCAACGGCTGCGGAGCGGGAACCTCTGCGATGGCCAGAACTCCAAGGACTGCAATGACAGAGGATGCCAGCATCGACCGCCTGGTTCGAATTCTCAATCGCAGCCACAATTCCCAAAGTCCGATGACAGACAACAGAATGATGGCCATCTGTGCCAGGTAAGTAAAACGGAACACGCTGCGCACCTGACGCAGTCCCGGACACCATTCTGCAACCGTCCACCACGGCTGAAATTCTCCGATTTTCAGACGGGGTCCCAGCGCCAGTAAACCGGAGACCAACACTGTTGCGGCCAGGAAAAAGACCCAACGGCGGTGTTTACGACGACGTACGCCCCAGGCGATGCCGCAACCGGCAAGGACAAATTTCAGCCATCCGGGCGACAGGCCAAAGCGTTTGCTTCCGCCCCCTCGCAGCGGCGCGTCTTTGGGCAGAAGAAAAAGATCACTCGCTCTGGCCGACAAACGAGTGACCGTTTTTTCAGACCTCTTGAAATTGTTGTCCGTCAACGTCTGACGCATTGGCACCAGCACGACAGCGACCGGAATCGCCACGCTGGCTATGGCGAGCAGAGACATTGACCAAAAGCGGGGCGATCTGATGGCGGCCAACAGTATCCAGACGGTTGCGATCAGGACAACGGAAAGCAGCAGCGTCTGGTGTACGCACGTATAGAAGCTAAATGAAAATGCGATTGCAAATTCAAGGCCCGTCCGCCTCGACGGAGCGCGACCGTGCCGCGTTAAAACGTCCCAGACCCACAGCAGTGGCCAGACAGGGATCAGCTGCAGGACATCCAACTGCCGCAGACTGATCGGCAACCAGACCATCATCACACCGCCAATGGTGGCCAGGCTGCGACTGACTCCGTGTCGCCGCAGGATCATAAAGGACACGATGCCATTCAGAAACAGCGACAGCAACAGATAGGCGTTGTACGCGGATGCTGGCGATCCGGTCAGCCACACGATCGGGGCGACGATGAGCGTTGCTGGCTGTGGTTCCGAAAAAGCGAAGGCATTGTCCGCCGGAAAGAAGATGGGAGCATCCCAGTAACCGGAAAACCCGTGCAGAAATCGATCCGCGTTCCACCAGATTGTCCACGCATTAAAGACAGGCACGGTTGTCAGCAGATTGCTGCGAATAGGCAAACTGGTGCCTGCGAACCTGAGTACGGGCAGTACCGTCCAGACGGCGACCACAGCGATCGCGATGATGGGCAACGGCCTTCGACAGCGGTGCAGAACGCGAATCATGAACCTCTTTCAAGCCTGAACCCGATGGGATTTGCAACCGCCGGCGACAACCTGCCTAACGTTGGAAACGCTCAGTATTGGACGCTCAGCGCGCGTTTCTCACCCCATTCTCACGCCATTTTGCAGCGAGGAAAACGGGGTCGGGTACCAAAAACCGGAACGGCCCGAAGGGTGCTTCGCATTTTTGGTACCTGACCTCCTTTTCCGGCGAACAATACAACCCCACGTTTTGGCTGTGACAGCACCCTACGGTGAGAAATGCAGATTAGAACAGCGGTTTTCACATAGTGACATG
Organism: Fuerstiella sp.; assembly: GCA_024230215.1. Taxonomy (GTDB): domain Bacteria; phylum Planctomycetota; class Planctomycetia; order Planctomycetales; family Planctomycetaceae; genus Fuerstiella. Next base: position 23,262 of record JAAERP010000193.1, read on the forward strand.
CGATTGCCAGGCTGTTCAGCAACATTTTTGTCAAGAGAATCCTGGGAAGAACCGATTGGCGTGGAATTTTCTGAAATATCGCAGTAAATCGGTATGGGCACGTATCCAGCCGACGATATGCTATCAGCTTGGCAGTGTCGATGTCGGCCCGATGTGACCAGCGATTCCGTGAGGGAAAGGTGTGACTTGATGGGATGGCTAATTTTTGCGACACGTGAGTCCACCATTCGTTTTCTTGCTATTGGAGTACGTCGACATGAAGAACTGCATCCGTCGCCGAAAGGCATTTACCCTGATCGAGTTGCTGGTGGTCATAGCCATTATTGCAATTCTGATTGCACTGTTGCTGCCCGCTGTGCAGCAGGCACGCGAAGCGGCTCGCCGTACGCAGTGTAAGAACAATTTCAAACAGCTTGGTCTGGCAATCCACAATTACCACGACGTGCACAACGCTGTCCCGTTCGGGAGCACCATTCGAAACCGCACATCGGGAAACCCAACCAGATATTTAAACAGGTTTCGTCGCTTTAATGGGCACTTGGGAATGTTGCCGTTTATTGATCAGGCCCCTTTGTACGAAGCGACTATGAGCTATCTTCATAATGGCCGCAACGGCAGAGAGGCTCCGTGGAATAATGGTGTCCCCTGTGTAACGGCCAAACTGCCACACCTGTTATGTCCTTCCGACAGCAGTTCGAGCGTGCAGGCAGTCAGAGCGAAAACCAGCTACATGTTCAGTCACGGCGACAGCGGTTGGGATCACAACCCGGAGTGGGCCGGCAATGGGGGCAGAGGAGCTCGTGGCTTCTTTAAGAGCATCAAGCACAACGGCCAAAACGGACATCGCCGTTTTCGGGATGTCACCGACGGACTTTCCAACACCGTTGCCATGGGCGAGCGGATCGTCGCGCAGGCCGGCGGAATGACTATCCAATCTGGCGCAACAGGCACAAAAGGCGGCATTCAGGGCGGTCGGCGTAATCCGTCTGCCTGTGTCGCTTCGGTTGGGGCGGGCGGAAGATATGAGACCGTACATGGTAGCGGTGGACGCCTGGCTGGCGTGCGTGCATATGATGGCTCGCCATACTTCACCACGGTAAACACCGTCCTGCCTCCGAATTCAGCTTCCTGTAAGCACAACAACAACAACAACCACAACCAGGACGGCGTCATGTCGATGACCAGTCGCCATACCGGTGGTGCACAGGTGTTGCTGGGGGACGGGTCCGTTCGTTTCATCAGTGACAGCATTGACAGTGGCGACCTGACGCAGGCACCGGTGACAAGCGGCCCAAGTCCTTATGGCGTCTGGGGAGCACTGGGCAGTGTCTCCGGCGGTGAAGTCATCGGTGAGTTCTAAGTTCTGCCGCTGATCGTTTGCTGATTTGTATGCTACTGGCTTTGCCAGTGCAGTCCTACCGGATGTGGCCCTGGCTTTGCCAGGGCCACATATCAATCGACACGCCGAAGTGGTCTGTCAGCGACGTCTTCAGCACTCAAACGACAGCAGCAGTCCGGCCTGCTGAACTCAGGTCTGACCTGATCGGGCACTTCGTTCTTCCTTTCTGGTCAGCGGACTGCGTTCGTCGCCTGAATTTTCGCAAACACTCTTCAAGACTCCTGGATGACCCATGAATCGTATTCTTAGTTTAACGTTGTTAACAACCACCCAGTTACTGGTTGGCTGCGGTGGCGGGACAGGCGGAGGACAGCCGGTGTTTCCAGTGTCCGGCACCGTGACCATGTTCGGTAAACCGTTAGCGAAGGCCACAGTGGCATTTGCCCCCCAGGCTGATCAGGCGACCGCAATCGGCACCACGGACAATGCGGGCAACTTTAAGCTGTCGACCTACGAACATGAAGATGGTGCCGCGGAAGGAAGTTACAAGGTTGTGGTCTCTAAGACTGCAGCAGTTGCTTCCGCTGCCGCCGCTGGTGACGACGAGGAAGAAGGTGCGGGCCACGATAGCGACGATGAAGCGGCTGGCGACCACGACTCCGGCGAAGGAGAGACGTCCACCGAACTCGTTCCGCAACAATACACAAACGCGGTGGACACCCCGTTCTCTGCCGATGTGAAATCCAGTGGTGAAAACATCTTTACCTTCGATATCAAATAACTTTGCATGTCCCGTCTGCAGGAACAGCCCATGCCACCTTTTTTGAAGGTGGCTTTTTTTGTTGGCTCGGTCATCATCGCTGTGGTGATGAACATCGGCTGCGCAAGAACAGTTCCGCCCGCAGACCTGATCGTCGCCGCACAAGAGGCGTTGCGCAAATCAGATGCCCTGCGAGTTGAAGAACTGATCAAGCAGATTCCTCGTGACGCTGACGAATGGCAGACGGGCCAACTGCTGGCCGGTGAGGCGGCCTATAAGGACGATCGGCCTGAAGTCGCCATAAAGTACTACCTGGCCGCCGCAAACCAGAATGAATTGAGTTCCGATGGCCAACTTGCCATATTTTCGGCTGCGGAAGTTTACTTTGAACATGGACAACTTAGCGCTGCCGAACCCATTTACCGAAGGATTCTGAAGCGGCAGCCGGACAACGGGCTGACCAACGAACGAATGGCGTTCCTGCTTTCGATGACGGGCCGTCGCTGGGAAGCACTCGATCACTACTTCATCCTGATCAAAGGTGGAGACGCGGATTATCGCGAACTGGGACTTGCCGCGGATGTCGGCCGAGCGATTGAGCAGTCTGAGTTTCTTGAGAAATGTCAACAACTCAGCCCGGACGACGCACTCGTGCGTCTGGCTGTGGCGACGCATGCGTTCGATGAGGGCGAGCCGGAAGCCAGAGAACTGCTCGAGCCTCTGGTCGACTCGTCGCCGGAATTGATCTCAGCCCAGTCGATGTTGGGTGAACTGCTGGTTGATGGAACGCCGAGCCGTTTCATCGAATGGCACAATTCGCTGCCGCCCGACGCGGACCAGTCGCCGGACATCTGGTTCGTCCGGGGCCTCTGGGCACGAAAACAATCTGACCTGAACACAGCGGCCAGTTGTTTCTGGCAAACCGTCATTCGCACTCCGTTCCACCGTCGAGCGTTCTACATGCTGGGACAGGTTTTGGTCGCCCTGGACGCCCCGCAGGCGGAAGAAATTGTCAGCTATTCAGAACACCTGATCGACCTGTCGCAATCCGTCGATCAGGTGCTGATTTCAGAAGGGAATGACCAGCACGCCGTTTGGCAGACCGCATCAACGCTGGAAGCACTGGGACGAACGTGGGAAGCATGTGCCTGGGGCGTGGTTGGTCGCCGACGATTTCCGGAGGCTGACTGGCCAGCACAGATGTTCAGTCGGCACAGCGGCAAACTCAATGACCAACTTGCCAGAATTGAACCACACCGGAGCCCCGTCACCAACAGAGCCATGGATGCCGTACCAGGATTTGCGAGGCTGATTGAAAGGGTTAAAGAGAGCCATCTCTCTAAACCGGCCGGCCCGGCAGATTCATTCTCGCAGGCAGCACAGATTCAATTCGCAGAAGCTCAGGTGATACCGTTTCAGTACTTCAACGGCGCTGACCCGAAGACCAAAGGCGTTCGCACGTTTGAGCAGACCGGCGGGGGAGTTGCGATCCTGGATTTCGATCAGGACGGCACTCCCGATGTGTTTCTGCCACAGGGCTCGGAGTGGAGGACGGGCGATGCCGTACCAACGCCATCGGCGGCGTATTCGGACAGGTTATTTCGCAACATCGCGGGTCGTGAATTTCGTGATGTATCCGACAACCTGTCAGGACCGGATTCGGGCTTTGGTCAGGGGTGCTCAGTCGGTGATTTCAACAACGACGGCTTCCCCGATATCTATGTTGCCAACGTCGGGAGAAACTGTCTGTACGAGAACATGGGGGACGGCACGTTTTGTAACGTCACACAGGCGGCCGGACTGATGGACGCGTCATGGACCGCCAGCACGATAATCTGCGACCTGAATGCGGACGATCTGCCGGACATTTTTGATGTGAATTATCTGTCGGGCGAAGATGTGTTCGAGAGAATCTGTCAGGGGCGTGCCTGTTCTCCTGGTGTTTTTGAAGGCGCACGTGATCGTCTGCTGATCAATCGGGGTGACGGATCATTTGTCGAGGCAGTTGATGTCACTCCCCGCGTCAATTCCAAAGGACTGGGGATCGTTGCATTCGAGACGGAGCTTAACCGTCGGTCAGTGCTGTTTATCGCCAACGATCAGGTCGCAAATTATTTTCTCAGGAATCGACCGACCAATGACCTGCACAATATTCAGCTGGTGAACGATGCTCTGTTAATCGGATTGGCATTCAATGATGATGGGCTCCCCATGGCCTGCATGGGCATCGCAATCGACGACATAAACGGGAACAACCTGCCTGATCTGTTCGTGACAAATTTCCACAACGAAGCCAATACCCTGTACGTGCAGGATTCTCCGGGACTGTTCATTGATACAACAAAAGCCGCCGGACTTCAGGCTGCCAGTATACCATTTACAGGATGGGGTACTCAGGCTCTGGACGCCGATCTGGACGGACGACCGGACCTGGTGGTGGCCAATGGTCACGTTGATGACTATCGGGACGAAGGCGGGGAATACCAGATGCGTCCTCAGTTCTTTCGTAATCTGGGGGGGCGTTTTCAGGAACTGCTGGTTGACGATCTGGGACCATGGTTTGGTGGAAAGTATCTGGGGCGGGGCCTTGCCAGAGTTGACTGGAATCAGGACGGCCTGCCCGAATTCATTGTTTCGAACATGAACTCTCCGTTGTCCGTCCTGAAGAACACATCCACAAACACGGGTCACTTTCTTAGAATCAGGCTAAGTGCGACTTCTACTGCCCGTGATGCGATTGGATCTCGGGTGACCATAGAAACGTCAGGTCGCCAGGTCACCAGGCAGTTAATGGCGGGAGATGGTTACATGGCCAGTAACGAACGTGTTGTGGAATTTGGCCTCGGCGGTTCAGACAGCGTCGACGAAGTCTCGATTCGCTGGCCATCCGGAGCATCATCGATCCTGAATTCACCGCCGGTGGATGCAACATATTTTGTTGTCGAAGGATCGAATCTGGCAACGCGATCCGACTTTTCGCACTTCACATCATTTCCTGTATCCTCAACATCAGAACCTGCACCGTGACCGCATCAGGGTGGACACAGCGAATCGTCTTCCTCACGCTGCTTGTTTTGGCCGGCGCCGTGGCGGTGCATCTGTTTCGACAGGGACAGGTACCACAACCGGAGGCCGCAGAACTGCTACGGCGAGCCAGGCTGCTGGGTATTCGCGGTGAGCCTCAGAAAGCGGAACAGCTTGCCCGGCAGGCAATCGCATTGAACGAACATCTGATCGCCGCCTACGTGTTCGCTGCCGAATGCGCGATGACTCAGGACAGGCATGAACAGGCATTGAACGACTTGTTACATATCACGACCGCGGAAAGCAATGAATGGACAATGGCACGACGGCTTGCGGCAGACCTGCTTCACAATCATGTTTTTCGGTTTCGTGAAGCAGAGCGTGCTTATCAGGACGTTCTGGCCATCGAACCCGATGACGTATTTGCGAATGAAGGGTATGCTCGTCTGCTTGGTTTGTGCGGACGACGTTCGGATGCGATCCCACATGTGCTGCGACTGATTAAGGCGGGCCAGGACACCGACTTACTGATGCTTCTGACTCGTGAATCGGGGGCACTAAATGATCCGGAGCTGCTTGAGGCAGCTCGACAGGCGGACACAGCGGACCCCAATCCGCTGTTAGGTCAGGCACACGCCGCGGCTTCGGCACTGGACAACCAACTGGCACTTCAGAAGCTGCAGGAAGCATTAGCACTGCATGATCTCCCGAAGGGGTTTCACGGTTCATTGGGACGACAACTGCTGGAAAACCGACGTTTCAACGAACTTAATGACTGGGCTCGCAATATTCCTGACCAATCCGTTTCGGCAGAAAGCTGGCTTGTGCTGGCGGAACTGGCTGATCGTGCAAACGATCAACGCGGCGCGATTCGCTGTTACTGGGAGGCTGCAAAGCTTCGTCCGGAGTCGTTGCTGGCCTCCAATCAACTGGCCCGAAAACTGGCGTCCGAGCAGCTGCCGGAACTGGCCGAACCGTTCCTGCGACGCGTTCAGGCGATGAACAATCTTCGAGACGAGCAGCAGGTCGCCATCATGTCGGACCAGCCACCGAATTTTGCTGACATGTTTGCAATGGTGGAAGCTTACAAATCGGTCGGCCGCCTGTGGGAAGCACTCGCCTGGGGCCAGCCGCTGCTGGAGATTGAACCGACAAACACACGACTACTTCAGACAATGCGTCCGATCGGTGAAGATCTTCCCGGGCTTTCACTGAAGCTGACCTGCGACAGATTCAATCCGGCTCTTCAAATCGATCTGTCGCACTACCCCGTGCCCACGTTCGGCGTTAAGACGACCAGTGCGCCAGGCGACTCTATTTCCCACAACATCTCCTTTGCACAGCAGCGTGGCAAAGTTGGATTCGACTTTCAGTATTTCGACGGTACGAAAGACACAACGCGTCGCATGTTCGAATTCGGCGGAGGCGGCATTGCGGTTCTGGACTTCGATAATGACCGAACGCCGGATTTGTTCTGCACACAGGGGCGTACGTGGGACCTTCCGGAATCTGAACGCGGCAAACATCACGACAGGCTGTTTCGCAATCAGCAGGGTCTGTCCTTTGTCGAAATCTCGCGGAATGCTCTGCTCGCGCACGATACAGGTTTTGGGCAGGGAGTGTCGGTCGGTGACTGCAACAACGATGGATTCTCTGATGTCTACGTCGCGAACACGGGCACCAACACGTTGTGGCTGAACAACGGTGACGGCACATTTTCGGACGGATCCCCATGGTTGACTGACCATGGCAGTGAGTGGACGACAAGCTGTCTGATTGCAGATCTGAATGGCGATTCATTCCCGGACCTGTACGACGTCAATTACCTTGCCGGTGACGACGTTTTTGATCGCCTGTGCATTGAACAGCACGGCGACACTATCATGTGTTCGCCTCATGACTTTGAAGCGGCGATGGATTGGGTCTGGCTTGGTGACGGCGCGGGCGGATTTGTGGATAATTCCACTGAGTTTCTGGTTCCACCGGCGAATGGGAAGGGCCTGGGAGTTGTTGCGATGAGCACTGAAAACGGTCGCCTGTCGCTGTTTGTCGCTAATGATACGACCGCCAATTTCTTCTACTCCGCCAACTCGCCGGACGCGACATCCCTGACCGAAACAGCCGTTACGGCAGGACTCGCTTTCAACGCCCAGGGCAAGGCCGAAGCCTGCATGGGCATCGCTGTCGGCGATTGTACCCAGGATGGACGACTTGACCTGCTGGTTACGAATTTCCTGCATGAATCCAACACACTGTATACCCCGCTGAATCAACAACTCTTCGAAGATAAGACCCGGCAGTTCGGACTGCACGAAGCCACACTACCAATGCTGGGATTCGGGACACAATTTCTGGATGCCAACCTGGACGGCCGATACGAACTGTTTGTCGTCAACGGATACACGCAGGATCTCAGCAAGTATGACACCCCATACAGAATGCGGCCGCAGATGTTTGAGTGGACGGGCCAGCAGTTTCAGCAATTACCCACAAGTCAGCTGGGGGTGTGGAGTCACACCGAAGCCGTTGGCCGGGCGGTCGCCAGACTGGATTGGAACCTCGATGGCAAGCCCGACCTGGCCGTCGGGCTGACGGATGCTGCCAGCTACGTGCTCACCAACACGTGCGGGACACCAGGCCATGCTCTGTCATTGCGACTGGTTGCCACAGAATCCGCCCGAGATGCGATTGGGACCACCATTACCGCAACAATCGGCGGAGTCGCGCTCGTTCATCAACTGACGGCCGGAGACGGCTACCAGTGCAGTAACGAACGGCGACTTCAGATCGGCTGCGGTTCGTCGGCGAGCATCGATCGACTATCGGTCGTCTGGCCGTCCGGTGCAACGCAGGAATTCCGTGAAGTTCCGACAGATCGATCCGTGACTCTGGTTGAAGGACGAAACATCGTTGAGACAAAATAGCGTGCGTCAGTCTTCCTGCGACACCTGTTCAGGAAGACATGTTGTCGTCGTATCAAATCCAGCAGTTCACGCAGGCCAGTTCCACGTTGTCGATCATTCTTGCGCAGAGGTCGGAAATCGCAGTGATTGGCAGCGATCGGGAGCAGCCTGTCCGGCCCAGGCGAACGCTGGAAAGGCGATACCGGGCTCCAATTGCTGATCTGCTTTCGTTTTCGGGACTAAGACGTTAATTTGAGACTGTAAACGCAGCTCTGCTGGTGAGCACTCATGAGGCTTTGGCGTTCGTGACACAGCCACGCAGCGAGCAGGTGTGTTTGCAAAACGCACGAGACCCACTCGCTGGCGCTTCGAGCTTGTATTGCGGCCCCATTTGTACATTAACCCGACGGCGGCGTGTTGTTACCGCGGCTGCGGCTGAATCATGAAGAAGCGGTGGTGGCAGATTATGGCGGTCTTGAGAACACTACTTCTGGTCCGCCATGCGAAGTCCAGCTGGAAACACTCCAACCTGGACGACATCGATCGCCCTCTGAACAATCGGGGCATCAGAGATGCCCCGATCATGGGACAGCGGCTGTTGGCGCGTTCGTTGACTCCGGACCTGATGGTCAGCAGTCCGGCCGTTCGAGCTTTGGCAACGGCTCGCGCGATTGCTCGCGAAGTCGGTTACCCACTGGAAGCGATCGTCGTTGACGACGAGCTATACGCAGCCCATCCCGACGATGTGCTGGACGTCGTTTCCGCTTTCCACGACAACGTACAACTTGCGCTGGTGGTCACTCACAACCCGGCCATTACCGAACTTGCCAACCGGTTTTCCAAGTCACCAATTGAAAATGTTCCGACGTGTGGGATTCTGTTTGTGGAGGCATCTTCGTGGAGTCGTATTGATGTCGCGACTTTGGTGGACTTTGATTACCCAAAGAAACGATAGCTTCGGTTTCCGTGTTAACGAAAGGGTCGGGAGTCTTTTGCGGATCAACGACGATAACAACAGACGGGGCCTCGTCCGAAAAAGACGCCCGACCCTCGTGGGCAGTCCATAAGTAAACCGGTTCAGTCCGCTGCCAGCAGGTCGGAATCGGTCAGCAGCTTCACATCGTCGTGGTGGACGGGTAACTCCGGATCGCTTTCCGTGACGACGGGAATCATTTGTGTGACTCCTTCGTTGATGCCGCGGCCGGCAGAGAGCTGTGGATCCGGACCGAGGTGAACGGCGTAGGCTGCTCCGGAAAAGCTGATTGTGTCGCCAGGTAGCAAGGCACCTCGCAACACACGCTGCCCATTGACGCGAGTCCCATTGGTACTGCCCAGGTCCCGCATGTAGATCAGCCCGTCCGTTTTCACCAGGATGCAGTGCAGTTTTGAGACACTTCCGTGGTCGACTGCCAGGTCACACAGTCGCGAACTACGCCCAACGACCGTAATCGGTTTCGTCAGGGTGATCGGGGCACCGTCTTTGACTGGAATCAGTTGAGCAAGCATCAGCATCATCGAAAAGATGGGGTGATGGCCATTCAGAATAGAAGTGGCGCTACTAACAGTCTCGGGACGGACCCCTCGAAAAGTCAAGGTCGAGTCCTGACGGAACAGAGTTTGCTGAGGAATCAGTCTCAGCAGAAGGGGAAAAATGTGTATGCGCCGCGTAATTGGCTCAATCGGACGCGCACTGGCAGGTGGGATTACCAGGCTTCCCACTTCGATTATTCGAGCTGACGATAAGGACGCAGCACCCTCATCCCGTGGTTGACATTCCTGCGACGGCCCTCGCCGTAGATCTCCTGAGGCTGAAAAAGTGCGAATGCGGGCCGATTGCAGCACATGACACTATTGCTTTGTCACAGCCAGGTCTTAGGGTTGGCGAAGGCGATTGCGGTTCGTGGTTCCGATTGTTTCTGGTTGCCGGGTCTGTCAAAATTGATTCGAAGTTCAATACGTTTTCACTCAGGTACGATTTATGACAGCTCGGCAAATAGGCCCATTTATTCTCGACAAGCAAATCGGTGTCGGTGGTATGGGAATCGTCTATTCTGCCATGTACCCCAGGAACAACAAGAAGGTGGCCATCAAGGTTCTTGCACCGGGGCTGATGTCGGACCCCAAGCTGTTGAAACGGTTCGAACGAGAAATCGAGATTCTTAAGCGGCTGGACCATCCGAATATCGTGAAGTATTTTGGTGGAGGCACACATGGCGACCAGCGCTGGTATGCGATGGAATACATCGACGGCGGTTCGCTGCTGGAAGTTCTGAAGAAACGCAAACGCCTTTCCTGGGAACAGACCGTACACGTCGGCCGGCAGCTTTCCGGTGCTCTCGAACACGCTCACCACGCCGGCATTATCCATCGAGACCTGAAGCCGGCAAACCTGTTTCTGTCAAAGAAGGGCCGGCTTAAACTGGGTGACTTCGGCATCGCGCGGGACACAGAAGCAACAGCGCTGACGGCCACCGGAAAAACAGTTGGAACCTACGCATACATGGCTCCGGAACAGATCCAGGCCGGCTATCCGATTACCGGCAAGACCGACCTGTATGCGCTGGGTTGTCTGCTGTACGAGGTCATCGTTGGCGAAACTCCGTTTCAGTCGGACAATCCGATGGACATGCTGATGCAGCACCTGAACGACGATCCGTACAACGTGTGCGAAAAAGTTCCGGACTGCCCGATCTGGCTAGACCAGCTGATCGAACGCCTGCTGGCAAAGAGTCCGGAAGACCGTCCGCACGATGCGTTGGCCGTTCATACAGAACTGGGCGAGATTCGCGACAAAGTGACTGCCGGAATCGGAGCGGCGATGGCTGATACCGTGGCCAGCAGGCCAGTGTCAAAGAAGGCAGACAGGAAGAAGGATTTGCCGAAGAAGAAAAGGAAAAAGAAGAAAAAAAAGAAGAAGGACGTTCCGTTTCACGAACAGACATGGTTTCTGGCAACCTGCCTGACCGTCCTGATCGGGGCAACAGTCTGGCTGTTGCGACCACCTGGTGAAGATTCGTATCGCGATTCGTGGAAGGAACTCATGAGCCTTGCCGAATCAGCACAGCAGGAGGATGTGGAGTATTCCCGGCGGGAAGCTGCGGAGAAGGCGGCAGAGTATCTTGAAGCGTTTCCTGACGGCGAATTCGTTGATGAAGCCACAGAAGTTTCCGACAGCATTCAACCGCTCATTCTGGAAACACCCCTCAAACGTCTGGCAGCACGCGATGCCGAAATCGATTCCCCCTTCAAGGCACAATGTGCTCAGGCGGTGAAGCGCGAAGACGAAGAAGGTTTGAAGTACGTCATTAACTGGAACAATGCTTCAGAACCCGCTTCCAGTGGATCTCTTGCGGTCAACCCTTTGGCTGCAATGCAACGTTGGAAGACGTTGATCGCCACGGGCCGAGCGATGGAATCACCGGATGATGAGACGCGTTGGCTGACAATCCTGTGCGAAAATCACCACGCCCACTTCCGGCAACAGCTGATCGAAAGTTCGGATGCCTATAAATACCTGCGTGAACGCATGCAAACGGCAGAGGACCTGTTTGCCAATGACGAAACAGCCGATGCGATGGCGATCTGGAACTACACGGCAAACGAATTCAAGGAAGTTCAATCAGATCTGTTCACGTGGTTCTACCACTACGCACGCAATCGGCCCAACGACACCCGGTTTCCGATTCCCACGAAAGAACAGATCGAACAGGAACCAACATCACGTGCACCGGCAACATCACAGACTTCGTCACCGTGAAGACATGTTGTCGTTTAACAGCATTCAGCAACCAGCGCGAGGGATCCTGGTTTTGATCCATCGTTCGTGCCGTGCGAAGGGACTGGCTTCCAGTCGATCTACGACCTGGTTCCGTCCATCGCGAAACAGTGAATCAACGTGGGCACCGGGGCGGTCGTTGCCAGTCCGGCATTCTGCATCCATGACGAGTACTCAGCCGGGCTGTCATCCGGTTTGCAGGCCGCGAAAGCGAAATCGTAACGCCAATGTCTGCCGATGGCCCGGGAACCGAACGTTGAATTTCGGCAAAGTTGACTTCCCATTGCCCGCATCCGCAGGATCTGCCACACTTCCCGCGTTCAGAAAGCTTGCGGGAGTTCGCTGGACCCATCAGGAACGCTGTTCACGGCAAGGGAGTGCCGACGTATGTATAAGATGCTACTGTGTTTGCGCTATTTGCGCACGCGTTACATTGCTTTGGCCAGCATCGTCAGTGTGATGCTTGGCGTGGCCACGATGATTGTGGTCAACAGCGTGATGGCTGGCTTTACCAACGAAATGCGGGACCGTATTCACGGCTTCCTGGCGGACGTTGTGGTCGAATCACGCAGCATGAGCGGAATCGTCGATTCCAAACGGCAGATGGACATCGTGCAGAATGCCGCCGGCGAATTCATTGCCGCGATGACGCCCACCGTGGAAGTTCCCGCGATGGTGACGTATACCGACCCGGTCACCGGCGAAAGGTTTACACAGTCGATTCAGCTGGTTGGCATTGACCCCGCCGGAAAAGCTCAGGTTGGTCCACTCAAAACTTACCTGGACAGCTACAACTCAATTACCGAAGACGGTGAGGTGCTGAGACCGCCATTGCGACCATTCGATACGCTTCCTGGGTGGGAGCTGACCGAGCACGCGAAGAGCCATCGCAAAATGATGAAGCAGCAGCAGATGCTGTTTCTTCAGAAAGAAGTGCCGTCGTTTGCTCAAGCTATACCCACGCCGCAATTTGACGTGGGGCCAACCTTCACCGAAGGATCAGACGGCGGTGACACAGCGCCGGTATTCAGTGATCCTGTTGAGAATGTCGTGGCTGCGGATCAGGCTTCGCCGGCACCCGATTTTCACACGCCAATTCAGGGGTCCTCAGAGGCGCGCGAAGCGGCCGATCCGGTGGCCCCGCTGAGTGCCCGGGTCTTTGTGGGGGAGCAGATTACCAGCTTTCAGACACGGGATCCGAAGACGGGCAAGCTACATAAGATCAACATGGTGAACCCGGGCGATGATATCCTGATCACAACAATCCAGTCCGACACGCCGCCGGAACCCATCAGCTTTTCGGCGACAGTCGTCGACATGTTTCGCAGCGGCATGAGCGAATACGACGGCCAACTGGTGCTGATGAACCTGGCAGAATTGCAGCAGAACCGGGGCATGATTCTTAACGGCGAAGATGCCATCACTTCAATTCAAATCAAATTGCACGATTACAACGATTCCGAAGAAGTCGTCAAACGCCTGCGAGCTGCGTTTCCACCAGGAGCCGTGAGCGTCAGCACATGGGAAGCCAAGCAGGGTCTGCTGCTGTCGGCTGTGGAGGTGGAAACAGCCATTCTGAACGTGTTGCTGTTCATGATCATCGCAGTCGCCGGCTTCGGAATTCTTGCCATCTTCTTCATGATCGTCGTCGAAAAGACTCGGGACATCGGCATTCTCAAATCGCTGGGTGCCAGTTCGAAAGGTGTGATGAGTATTTTTCTTTCGTACGGACTGGGACTCGGTGTCGTCGGTAGTGCTGCTGGTGTGGCGATAGGCCTGCTGTTTGTCCGCTACATCAATGAAATTGAAGACGGTCTCAGCTGGGTGACGGGCCGAAAGGTCTTTGATGAGAAGATCTACTACTTCTTTGAAATCCCGACTCAGGTGAATCCGTTAATGGTGATGTGGGTGGCTCTGGGGGCCATTGCCATTGCCGTGCTGGCGAGCGTCCTGCCGGCTCGTCGCGCTTCGCGGCTGCACCCGGTGCGCGCATTGCGATACGAATGACACGCTGCGGCAAAGTATGTCACTGCTGAAGCCGCGACATTCACATGCGACTTCCTACCGAGCACCAGGTTCATGAGCAATACCAGCCAACATCAGTTGCCAATTGAAACACTGAAAATGACCACGCCGCTGATTTCTGCACTCGCCATCGAGAAATCCTACGTCAAGGGGCAGCACAAGATACCTGTGCTGCATGGGGCCGGCCTGACGGCTCAACGCGGTGAATTCATCTCTGTGGTTGGGCAAAGTGGTTCCGGCAAGAGTACTTTGCTGCATGTGATGGGGCTGTTGGATTCGCCCGATGTCGGCGAGGTGCTGTTGGAAGGGAAGCGTATCGATAACCTCCCCCAGTCAGCACGGGATCAGCTGCGGAACCACGTATTCGGCTTCATCTTTCAGTTCTATCACCTGCTGCCGGAGCTGACTCTGCTGGAAAACGTAATGACGCCGCTGATGATTCGGCACTCACTCTTCGGCTACTGGGGAAAGCGAAAGGAAATCCGTCAGCAGGCGATGGACATCCTGCAGCAGGTTGGTCTCGAACATCGCATCAAGCATCTGCCGTCGGAACTTTCGGGCGGAGAGATGCAGCGCGGGGCCATTGCTCGTGCCCTGATCGCTCGTCCGGAGATTCTTCTGGCGGATGAACCAACTGGCAATCTTGATGCGTCCACTGGTGGCGAAATCATGGAAACGCTGACCAGGCTGAACGAAGAGAATCAGTTGACGATCGTCATGGTCACGCACGACGAAGCAGTTGCTCAGAGGGCCCACCGCATCGTCCGGCTTGCCGAAGGCCGGATTGCCAACGTTGCACACGAAGAAGCGGCATAACCGCTTGTATTCCCTCTGCCGATGCCGTGAAGAAGGCGGCGGGGTGTAATTACTCGATCACCGTGATTTCATTATTCCCGATGGGAGACGGCTCTCGATCCTCATGGAACTGACCGTGTTTGAAAAAACAACGAGTAGCTGTGATCGCCCTCTGATCTGACATCAGAAAGGTATGAATCACCGGCATGCAAATGAAATCACGAGCACCGGGAAGTCGAGTGCTGGCGACAGTCACTGTGCTGTCGTTGTCACCGGGCAGCAGCGGGTTGAAGCCCTTGGCTGCTCCCCGCCCACCGGCAAGCACACCGAATTCGAAATCCGGTGCAGGCAGGCTGGCGATCAGGCCGTCTGATTCAGTCACCAGTTGCTGGCCTGCGGGTCCCAGAATCATCTTGAACACAGGATTGTTCTTCAGGAAGTCTGCCACCTGAGCTCCGTTGTTGGGAACTCCCAACATGACTGCACGGTGCAGGCGAGTGTCGTTGTGTTTCTGCAGATACGACCGCAGAACCAATCCGCCCATTGAATGAACGACGACATCAATCGATTCGATGCCATCGAGTGAATCAATCACACGGTGGAGGTACTCCGCGGATTCCTGAATGGGCACGCGTGTGCTGGGGTAGTCAAAACTGACGACCGTGTAGCCGTCCTTCTGCAGTGCCGTGGCCATGGCATCGAATGATTTGGATGACCGCCCAATGCCGTGAATTAACAAAGCCGCTCTGCCTGACATGGCCGGAAGCTTCTGGTCTTCTGTGATCTTCAGAAGCCGAGCCTCACATTCTGCACCTGTGCCGCTGCAATGGCGATGATCGTGCGGATCCAGCAGTCGGCAATGATCGGTCAGAACATTTTTCTGAATTCGCCATCCGTGGAGAAACTTCAGGTCCCCCCAGAATTGCAGGCCACCCAGCGTCTTGATTCCAGTTGCCCCCTCATTGGCCTCTGTCCCGGACGGTTCTGGATCGTGCTCATCATCAGTCACGGCGACGGCTCCACTGCTCAGCACGGCGATGAAGAAAAATGCGGAAGATGTTCGAATCATTGGACCGTGTTTCATAGGGTGGTCTCTTTGGTGGCACTGTACCAAATCGCCGCAACTGTAGAACCTCGAGTTATCTGCTCCAGCCACTGCCCATCGATGTCTACACAAGTCACTTCACCCTGCCGGAAGGAGGATCAAATCTGTCATCGCGATATGTGTAGAGCACGATGCCACCAACAGCATCGGCGGTGACAGGCAGAACGTGAATGTGACAATGGGGACATCGAGCGGTATAACATGCAGGACCAGGTGAACTGAAGCATGTATCAACACATAAACAACGGAGCCAAAAATGCAGCCGGATTCCACTTCTGATCGCAACTCGTCACTTGGCCGACGGCAAATGCTGGCTTACGCAGCATTCGGTTCGGGAACGCTGGCCGCCGCAGGAACTTCGTCAGCCGCGTTGTCTACCGCCCAGACGACGCAGCCGACAGCACAAAAACAATATCAAATGAAGAAGTCGATCAACCTGTGGGCGTTTCCCTATCCGGAACGCATGTCACTGGAGCAGTGTCTGCAACTGGCCAGAGACGCCGGATTCGACGGCATCGAATTGAATTACGATCTCGAAAGTGACCTTTCGCCCAAATCCGGAACAGGGGAGTTTCAGGCTATTCGCCGGATGGCAGAAGATATTGGCATCGCTATTAGTGGTCTGTGTTCCTTTTTGTTCTGGCCCTACCCGCTGACAAGCAACGATCCCACAGAACGGGCGCGGGGCATGGAACTGGCGGGTCTGATGACTCAGGCCGCCCACGATCTGGGCACAGAGAATCTTCTGGTCGTGCCCGGTGCGGTGCACATGCCGTGGCGAGAAGATCACGACCCCACGCCAAATGACATCTGCGACCAGCGAGCTCGGACAGCGATCGCGACGTTGCTGCCGCAGGCGGAAAAGCTGAATGTTCACCTGAACATCGAAAACATCTTCTTTAACGGTTACCTGTTGTCACCGTTTGAGATGATCGACTTTGTCGACAGCTTCAACAGCGAATTTGTGAGGGCCCACTTTGACACCGGAAACATCATGGAATACCAGTTCCCGGAACACTGGATTTCAATGCTTGGTGACCGCATCAAGAACGTACATCTGAAGGAGTTCACCAAGAAGGGGACGGATCATTCGCTGGAAGCATTTCGTCCGCTGCTGGACGGCACCACGAACTGGCCGGCCGTGCTGGAGGCCTTTGAAACAACAGGCTACGACTCATGGTTAACGTTCGAATACTTTCACCCGTATCTGCACTATCCAGAAGCGTTGATTTACCAGACCAGTGACTCGCTGGACCGTATGCTTGGCAGGAAATAGTTCAGGTCGATACTGTGTGGATGCCACGGCAGAATGATGTGGCGTTCCGTTCCATGCCGTGCAGAAAAAAGAGTCAGATGAGAACACTTCCTGTCGAATATCGTTTCTCGAACATTGTTTTACCTGGGCTCGTGGTCTTCCTGTCCGGAGCGAGCGCTCTGACGTACGAAGTCGTCTGGCAGCGCGAGATGTTTCACGTCTTTGGCGCCAGTGCCCCGGCTACGGCAGCTATTCTTTCAGCGATGTTTATCGGCATCGCTTTCGGCAGCAGGTTATCTCGGCGATTCTTTGCACAGGTCCGGCAACCGATCCTGCTGCTGGCAGGGCTGGAAGGAGCCATCGCGTTCTGGGGAATTCTGGTGCCCTCAGCCACGGTTTTCTCTGAAAGTATATATGTATCCGCAGCCCATGCATTGGGCGAGGAGTCAACGCTGCTGAAGATCTCAAGGTTCGCTTTAGCCGTGCTTCCGGTGTTGCCAGCCACGCTATGCATGGGGGCCACGATTCCTGTCATGGTTCGAGCGCTCGGCAGGGGCCAGTCTTCATCCGTGGCATGGATCTACGGGCTTAACACTCTGGGAGCCGTTGGTGGTGCTTTGGCTACCGGCCTTGTCTGGATTCGGGTGGTGGGGCTGTCTGAGTCTGCGATGATCGCGATTGGCCTTAACCTGGCGGTCGTCGTTCTGCTGCTTTTACTGATGCGCTCTGCCCCTGCGACTGACGCGAAGCCAACGGCGTCGTTGTCGGAAGGCAAGCCAATCGGCAGTTACCCTTTGTTGGGCAGCATGTACTTTACAGCTGGTTTCGTGGCCCTTGGGCTGGAGGTCGTGTGGCTCAGATTTCTGGGGATCGTGAATTCCAACTCCACAATTACCTTTTCACTGACTCTTGCCATCTATCTGTGCGGCACGGGAGCGGGAAGTCTGTTTGTGTACCGCATTTTCCGCCGCTATCTTAGCCCTTACACGACATTTGCGGTGGCCAACGGCGGTGTGGCCCTAACTTCTCTGGCAACATTCCGAGTCATCTACGCAGCTCCGTTTTTTAGCCGTACAGGGATCGAAATTCCGGCGATCGCCGGTACGCTCACGCTGGCTGACCTTTACAGAACGGAAGCGTTGATTATTTTTCTGCTTCTGTTTGTCCCGGCTGTTTTCATGGGAATGGTCTACCCCGCCGTGTGCGATGCTGTCACCGGGAACGAACGCAGTCGCCAGGACTGGATCGCCAATGCGTATTTTCGGGGCACGCTGGGGGCGGTCGTGGGAACTCTGGCGACATCGCTCTTTATGATTCCTCTGCTGGGACTGCACACATCGTTTTCCATGCTTGTAATCACCTCGGCCGTGCTGTGTGTGATCGCGTTCACGATTGGGCATCGCGGTCGACTTCGAAATTCCGCAATCATTGTTATGTGTCTGAGCGTCCTTTGGGCAGTCGCCATTGCCGTGGACAGCCGCCCCGCTCTTCGCAACACGGTCGCCAGAAATATTGACGACCAGTGGATGGAATTTACGCCCGGAATCGACAGTAAGGCGTTCGCCGAAATTGTTCGATTCAAAGCCGGGGCATCGGGAACAGCGATCACGAAGCGGGAGACCAGAAGCGATGACTATCTGGTCTATGTGGACGACCAGCTTGTGGCATCGACAAATCTGGAAGCCAAGGTCGATGCGCTGATGCTGGCCCATCTGCCGCTGTTGTTGCACCCCGATCCAGTCAACGAGCTCACTGTGGGATTCGGCACGGGCGGCACCAGCCATGCGATTACGACTCACGGTATTCAGGCTTACTGCGTCGAAATCGAACCCGAAGTTCCACGGGCGGCTCACTTTGTCGCCTCGCAGAATTATGGCGTGCTGGACAACCCCGGATTTCAACTCATCATCAATGATGCTCGCGATCATCTAAAGATCACGCAGCGGAAGTACGACGTTATCGCAACTGATGTAACGAATTTGCAGTACAAGCAGAACAGCAGTCTGTATACCGTCGAGTATTTTCAGCTGATGAACGAAAGTCTAAGCCCGCGAGGAGTCGCGTGTGCGTGGATCCCGATGGCGGCGATTGCCAAACGGGAACTACAGGTCCTGATGAAGAGCTTTCAACACGTCTTCCCGCACGCCACGCTGTGGTTCATGAATCACACGCACACTAATTTTGGAATACTTATCGGTACACCGGGACCGCTGGTGATTGACTATTCACGATTGGAAGACGGTTTCCGTAGCGACACAACCAGGGAAAGTCTCAACGAAATCGGTCTTACAGAGCCAATGCAGATCGTGCATTGTCTTCATCTGGATGAAGATGGCTACAGCCGGTTCTGCGGCGACGTGCCTCTCCACACCGACAACAATCCCACGCTGGAATTCTCCTCGCCACTGAGCTTCTATCAGTACGAAGAAACATTTTGCGACAATCTGTCTTCTCAGCTCAGATACCGCCCTGACAGATTTCAACCGTTCGTCGTCAACGGCCCGGATGACGATTCAGACGTTTGGGAACGCCATCGCGTCGCCTCTTACGCTGGTTGCGAAGTCATACTTTCGATGTACCAGTTTCGAACGATGTGGCTCCGCGGTCAGACCAACGCGGCTATGCAGAAGCTAAAGGAAGCCATTGAGACCGCAAAAATCGGTATGGACGCGTGGCCGGATGACAGAGCACGTGAGGCGTTTTATTTCGATTTTTTTAACGACGCTAATCGTCGGGTCACGTCGAGAATTCGCTAAGCGAAGAGAACCGCAGTGCTGAACAGTCCGCGGAGTTGAGTGTTGAGTCTCACGCAGTTGCTGAATTATCGAGAGCGGTATTTGCTCGGATAGATTCCTCAGGGATCTGCTGTGCTGACTCTGGCCAGCCAACGTCCCTGAGATCAGCGTCGCGAGCGTCGACGAAGTCCATGATACGTTCGATGGTTAGTTCATGGCAGGACCGGCACAGCGGATCAGGTGATCCTTGTCGATGTAGACGACTTCTTCTGTCTGGTCCACGTGTGTGAACGGGATTGGCCAGTACGATCGAATCGTCTTGTCGTAATACACCGTACACTTGTAGTGACAATGGTGCAGTCGAGCTGGTCCGACAAGTGGATAAACCTTGCACTCGTCCAGGCGATCGACAATCTGTTCCACAACGATACGAACGTTGTTTCGCTGAGTTTCCTGAAGGAACGCGAATCCCCCGGAAACGTCGTCCGGAAGTGCGCGAACGACCTGATCGTCACTCGGGTGGTCGACACAGAAGATCGGAGCATTCTCGCCTTCAATCGGATCCAGGACCGGGACCCGGTTGTATCTTTCGTCTTCCCACAACTGGTCTTCGACTCGTTGTGTATGATACGCACTGATCGGCATGACAGGCAGTGTCTCCCAGAATACCATGTATTCCCAGATCACTCCAATGAAGCCACCGGTCAAGGTACATCCGCTGTTCACGAATGCCCCCAGGCAGATTGCCGTAAGCACGCCCCAGCGTCGAATGTGCCGGCCAAACGTCTGCATTGCTTCCATTCCTGCCAAAACAAAGGGCACCTGCCCGTTGGTGATGATGCTGCATTCCGAGGTCGTTGATCGATTGGACTTACAGCAAGAGAGTTCCCTGACAATCCAGGGCCTGTCCTTCTTTGTATCGATCATTCCGGTTAGGTAACTTGTGAAAATGTTTCGATTTTGCGGAAGGAATCGATCGTTGCGGTCAGGCGGTCCCGCAAATAGTCGTCTGGACACGCAATCAGGTGCCGCTGACAACCCTCAATCTCTGCGGCGGCAAATATTGCCGGTTTCCGTAAGCGCATTGAAAAGGCGTTTCTGCCGGAGTAGCCGACAGAAACGCCTTCAGTTCTAAGCAGACGTCAGAAGCCGTCCCGCGTTATTTCCAGTTCTTTGGCTTGAATAGCCAATACCAGGCATCCTTCTTCTTTTCGAAGTCCAGCTGCCAGTGGCCGTCGTCCCATTCGAGTGATACTTCACGCCAGCCCATCGGCACCTGAGGATACGGATAGAACGGGCCAATGTATGGCCAGGCACTCGCACTGTACTGCTTGGGATAGCTGATCGCTGCTGAGTTCGGATACTGAGCGTATGATGGCCATGCATGCTTTGGCAGTTGAGGATTGGAGTATGCCCCAGCTGTACCCATAGCAGTTGGGGTCGCCTGCATTCCAGCCATCATGGCCATGGAAGCCTGAGACACTGGAGGCATTGGTCGCCCCTGAGGCACAAAACTGGCCTGGGCGATTGGTCCTGTGGCCTGCAGTCGAATCCGAACCTCGTTGACTCCCTTGACGGTTGATGCCGCAATTCGAGCAACCTGTAGTTGTTCTGCAGTAGCAACGTCACCTGCCAAAGTCGCAATACCGTCTTCGAATCGAATTTCGATTTCGTAGCCAGTCAGTCCCACACGCTCCAGAGCATCGGCGATTTGCTGTGCCGTTTGCTGATTCTGCGACTGAGATCCACCCACCTGCAACGGCCGGAGAGCAGTGGTCCGTTCAGGAAATCCCTGTGGTTCAGCAACTGTGCTCGATGCTGGAGGAACCGCTGGTGGTTCCTCAGGATACGTCGCCGTGACTGTCGGCGGCGACACCGAGGCTGGTGTCAATTGCTGCTGAGTGGCCGGTGCCATCGCTGGCAGTGCAGGTGCTGAGGGTTCGGAGACAACGGGCGTTGGCGAAGCAACGGGCTTTGGCTGCGGAACCGTCGCAGCGACCGCCTTTGGTGCCCGAACCGTCGGAGTCGGCCGCTGAATAGTCGATTCAGACCTGATCTGTGGTGGCCGATTCGTAGACTGCGACGAATTTCCAGGCTGACGCTGTGCGATGATCTTCTTTGAATTCGAAGGTTGTCGCTTGCCTGGCTTTCGGAAATGCACCAATTGAACGGCTTTGTCGTCTTCCACCGTTTCGTAAGTTGCACGCTGTGTACCGCCGTCGTAGGCGGTGCCCGCTGTTTGCTGAATGACGCCACCCGGCACAAACCGCAGGTTGTTCTGTACTTTACTGATGCCTTCGACTTGCTGACACACCCGCGTGGCCAGGGCTCGATGCGTTACTTCACGCACTTTGCCGTCCAGTTTGACAGTGCCGCCTCGGACGACGATGTCAATATCGTAGCCATTGAGCCGCGCCTGTCGCAGTGCTGCAGAGATGTGTTCAGCAACTCGCTGATTCTGCAGTTGCATGGCGGTTCCAGGCGAGGTTCTATTTGCAACCCCCTGAGCACTAACCCAAGCAGGGTTCGCTGCCAGAATGCCCAGCACGAGTAACCATTTTCCGTACTTTCGCATGAAAGCTCTCCTCCTGAGCTACCTTTCGAAACCGAGGGACGGCAATGAACCGTCCCCGCAGCTCGCCAGAAATTCTGGACTTAATTTGACCGAAATTTGACAACAGGTCGGGCTGACCAACTTCGGCCGCCGCCGCCCCATCCATGGTTCAACGATTTGTGACTTGCCACACGACCGCCTGAAAACGGCACAGCGCAGTTAGAGACACGGAACTGTTTATCGGCCATGTCCTGCCGATTAGATAAACAATTCTGATTTTTTGGCCCATGCCGTCTGCAACGATTGGGCGTCGCCCCTGTCGTCAGTCCTTTGAAACAGCCTGCAACACCGGCAATTCCGGCCGCAATCCGTCACAGCCGGGGCTTCCAGCGGGAACATCGAGACTTTCCATTGGAGCGCGGCGGAGGACAGCCCCTACCGCAAGTTCAGTATTTCCTGCCGACGAGCGTTTGATATCCTGTTGTCAGCGGAACGTCTCCCGCTGTGTCTGATTCTGGCTGTTCGGCCACACTCTCAAACCGCTCTTCGATGTCTGACTTCGCGGATTCTCTCTATATCTGGTTGCCGGGTACGTTCCTGATGCTGGCGCTGATGACGTGTTCTGCCCTCTTTTCTGCCAGCGAGACGGCGTTTTTCTTTCTGTCTCGCGATCAGATTCGCCGTTTCACCATCGGTAACGGACGTCAGCGAATGGTGGCCGCCTTGATGGCGGACCCGGATGGCCTGCTGACCGCCGTTCTGTTCTGGAATCTGTTGATCAATCTCGCATACTTTTCAGTGGGCATCGTGGTTGTGCAGCGATTGTCATCCGACGGGTTCACTTTCGTTGCCGGAGTGCTGAGCATTCTGAATCTGATGGGAATGATTATTGTCGGCGAAGTGCTTCCCAAAAGCACAGCCGTGGTTTTTCGTGAGACGATTGCATCTGTCGCCAGCTGGCCCTTGGCGGCGGCAGTTGCCGTGCTGGATCCTGTCATTCCGTCACTGGGAAAAATCGCCAGAATTCTTCGCCGATCGTTCTGGCCGCACGTCCGGCATGAACCTCACCTGCAACCGGAAGATCTGGAAAAAGCCATCGACGCTTCCGCGACGTTCACGACCGAGTTGCTGGACATCGAACAACAGGTCCTGCACAACATTCTGGATCTGAACGAACAGGCTGTGGAAGAGGTCATGCGGCCCCGCAATCTGAGCGTCGCGGTGGCACCTGAGGACACGTTGCAGTCGCTTAGCGTGGCTTCGATTGCCAATACCGACTACTTGCTCATCAAGGAACCCGATTCCGAGATATTCACGCGAGCTGTCGCGCTTGCGCGCGTGACTGGTCGTGCTGACATGACATTCGCAGAACTTGCAGAACCCGTCGTCTACGTGCCGTGGTGCGCCAGTCTGGCCTATGTGCTGGCTGAACTACGCAACCGATACAGCAGCGTGGCGGTAGTCGTGCATGAACACGGCGAAATCGTCGGAACGGTCAGCTACGAGGATCTGTTGGAGACCGTGCTGGGCGACGCTCCGTCGCGCACGCGCCGCGTCCTTCGTCGTGAGCCACTGATCGAAATCGGTGAAAATCGATATCATGCGGAGGGACTGGTGACACTTCGCTACTTATGTCGACATCTGCGGATTCCGTTTGACAGTGAAGACGACACATTGAACACTCTGGCCGGTTTGTTTCACGACGAATTGGAACGAATCCCGGAGGTCGGGGACCGGGTCGTCTGGGAAGGCTGGATCTTTACCGCCATTGAAGTCACACCTCGCGGACAGCTTCGCGCGCTGATTGCCGCTGCCGAATATTCGCCGGACACCGAGGAGGGTGAAGCGTGACATTTTCGGTGCTGTTCTCCGTCCTGCTGTTCCTGGTGGGGCTCAAACTGTCAGCCTTCTTCAGTGGCTCCGAAACCGGGTTTTACCGCGTGAGCACTCTGCAGCTGACCCTGCAGAAGCAGCGGGGCGACACCGTGGCCGGACGTCTGTTTTACTTCGTCGCTCACCCCGAGCGTTTTGTGGCGACAACCCTGGTCGGCAACAACGTGTCCAATTATCTGACCACGCTGGCCATTGGCCTGATGGTCCAGGCCGTGTGGCGTGACGGCGCCGGAGGCAAGGAAATCGCAGCCACTTTGCTGCTGACACCGGTGATATTCATCTTTGGCGAGCTGATTCCCAAGAGTCTGTACTATCGGGCGCCCATGTCGCTGCTGCGAGCCGGGTCATTGAGATTCAACATTTTCTACTATCTGTTTCTGCCCATCAGTTATCCGCTGATCCGGATTTCTCGCTTTGTGTCAAACTTTGGCCAGTCCGACAAACGTCCGTTGGAGGTCGTCTTCGGGCGAACGCGTTTGTACGGCGTGCTGGAGGCGGGGCGGCGCGAAGGACTGTTGACGGAATTGCAACGAAATCTGGCGGAAAACCTGATGCAGGTTGCCAACCAACCCGTCGAATTGTCGATGGTTCCCGCTTCGACCATTCACGGGATCAGCGAAACGGCGTCGATCGATGACGCCGTGGCGGTGGCCTCAGCGACTGACACGTCTTATGTCCTGATGCGGCCTGAGGGGCATTCGAATCACTGGTCCTGGTTTGTGCGAATTGCAGACATGCTGACTTCTGAGCTGGCTCCCAGACTGGTCAAACAGAGCCTGCCGAAATTCGACGTGGCGACGCCTCGCCTGGAGGTTCTGGCGGCGCTGTTCAGAGATTACTCACCATTCGCGGCGATCACCGACAGTGGCCGGATCGTCGGCATCATTCGACGTCAGACCCTTGTTTCGGAACTGTTCCGCGTGACGCGTCCGGCCTCACCAGAACTGGAAACGCTGCTGTCTGCCGGAATAAGTGCGGCAATGACAGCTCCCCCCGGAGAATAACTAAGAATGCGTCTGCGAATCAAAGATGGTCGCTGGTTTGAGACAACCAACGCGGTACGAATCAATGACCGACTGTGGTACACGCAGAAAGGCAGCTGGATCTATCATCGCCTTGCTGAACCCGACATAATTGATGAAGCGGAAGCCGTCACTGTGATGTTGGCCGACGGCCAGTGGTTTGAAGACCACGAAGGCTTCGCAGATCTGCCACAGCACGTAAAACAGCAGCTGCAATCTCATCTGAATACAGACTATCCGGCAGATGATGAGGTCTGAGACACCGGATCGCTTACGCGACCAGAATTTCATCCGTAAGTACGGCCAGTACTTCTGCATCAACGACAAGATTTGGCGTGGCTTCCACGGCGACACTGACCAGCTGACACAATCGTGTCAGCTGAGCCGCAGAGCCCTGGGCCCTCTCAACAATCGCGGCCACGGCGTCGCCGGTCACAGTTTCCGGTGGCACTGCCAGGAATTGAAGAAACTCCAAAGCAAATGCGTTCGTGTCGGCCTCTGTCAAACGACGCAGGTGGACCTTCAACGCCGATAGACGCTGTAATTCCGGTGACGTCACTGATTCGCCGGCTGCAATGACAGAAACAGCTCCGTCTGTCTGCTGATTAATGGCCGAAAGAAAGTCAATAATCGGGGCGATGTCTTCTGCCGTCCGAGCGAAATCGTCCAGCAGGATCACTGTCCGATGATTGCACAGAGATCTGCCCACAAGTTCGTCGCGGATTGCAGACATGAGCTGAGTCTGAGATTGCTCCACCCGGGGAACAATCGACAGGCCGCCGCACAGGTGCCACAGAAAGGCGACCTGATCCAGTGCGGCCAGATTGATCAGCACCGTCGAGTGGCCGTAGCGAGAACATTCGGCCTGCACCTGCTTCAACAGAGTGCTTTTGCCACAGCCGTGGTCGCCCTGCAGAAAAACGAACGGTTCACCCTGTTCTGCCACATATAGCAGACGGCTGACTGCTTCTGTGTGAACAGAACTTGAGAAGAACCAGGGTTTTTCGATCGCTTGGCCAAACATCGCGTGTCCTTCCGATTCACCGTGAGCAATTGTGTGTGATATGGACGCCAGTCAACGAGCTGGGCACGTAGCCCTGAAGTTTCGTTGCGCCAGCCGTTCCTTGCTTATTCCGGCAGATTACCGCTCGTACAACCTGTGATTTTGTCGTGTGAAGCTACAATCGTCGTTATCGGCAGCTGAGCAGCATTTCAACGGCCGAAATGGTCTGAGATCCCGCGGTCTTCAGCAACAGCAGTCTGCCGAACCTGGTAGCACGACGCTCGGATTCACTGAGAACGAAGATTTCCGGTGCAATGCCTCGACCTCGGCGGGCTGCCGCCCGAATTTGAACACGGCTCCGATTGGCCGCCGACCTGACTCAGCAACAACAGTTTTCCAACAACAAGCGTAGCTCTTTGAGTGAAATATGACCGAACTCAGCTATCAATCTGCCGGAGTCGATCTGGATCTGTATGAAAAGGCCATGCAGAAACTGCCTGGACTGATGCAGAAAACTCACACTCCTGGGGTGATGGAACTGCCTGGAGGTTTTGCCGGACTGTTTCGCCTTTCCGCTCAACGGCAGTGGACGGATCCTGTGCTGGTGTCCGGTACCGACGGAGTCGGTACCAAGATCAAGCTGGCGATCATGATGCAGCAGTTTGATTCCATCGGCATCGATCTGGTGGCGATGTGTGTCAACGACTGCCTGTGCCTTGGGGCCACCCCGCTGTTTTTTCTGGACTACATCGCGATGGGCAAAGACAACCCACCGCTGCTGGAACAGCTCGTCAAAGGTGTCAGTGAGGGGTGCGTCCAGTCCGGTGCAGCACTGCTGGGCGGGGAAACCGCGATCATGCCCGATCTGTACGCTGACGGCGATTTCGATATGGCCGGGTTCTGTGTCGCGGCCGCTGATCGGTCTGCCCTAATCAACGGTAAAGAGCGAATTGCCGCTGGTGACGTACTGATTGGTGTTCCGTCGTCCGGATTTCACAGCAACGGTTACAGCCTGATTCGAAAAGCCGTCTTTGAACACGCCGGACTGTCGGTCGACGACACAATTGATGAACTTTCCGTGAGTGTGGGCGAAGCACTGATGACGCCCACGCGAATCTATGCGGACATTGTGAACGGCCTGCAGGAACGGGTCGGCAACGAGGCCCTGCATGGCATCGCTCACATTACAGGTGGCGGCCTGTGCGAAAACCTGGAACGAATTTTGCCAGGTAGTGTTCACGCTCGTGTGCAACGATCGTCCTGGACACCTTCGCCCGTGTTTTCCTGGCTTCAGTCACTGGGCAACATCGCTGAAGATGAGATGTTTCGCGTTTTCAATATGGGAATCGGGCTGGTTGTCGCTGTCCCCTCTGAAGTTGCCGACGAAACTCGTGAGGCTTGTTCGACCGAACAGTATCCCGCCGTTATTCTGGGCGACATCGTTGACTCGGACGCTGCCGAAAGCACCCCGCTGGCGTCACTCGTTTGACTTCCAGTGAGCACGTAGCCGTCGATCCCACTTCGATCTGACTTCGATCTGACGCTCACCAACTGTCAGGCCGCTTCCGTTGATCGCCTCAGTGAGTTGTGCGCTGCGGACAGTTATTCTTCCAGAAGACTATTGTGAAAGCTATTACGTCGGACTCATTGATCCTGGCCGAAAATTGCAACCTGCTGTTTGCCGGATTGCCTGGAACAGTACATGCGCGTGTACAGGAAGAAGAGTCGATGAGGTAGTTGCATAAACTGGTTGGGACGAAGGAACAACTTTGATTCTGTTGGATCGAAAAACACCAGAGTTGCTGTTGACAGTAAATATCAAATCCGTATCCTTCGGCCTGACGCTGAAAGGTTTTTTCGAGTCGAAGCAAGGAGCAGACGATGACGACCGTGGGACAGCGAATTCGGGAAATCCGCAAGCAGCGGAACCTCACGCAGCGTGAACTGGCCGAACGTGTTGGTATTAATTTCACCTATCTCAGCCGTGTCGAAAATGACCGGCTGGATGCCGAGCAGACGCCTCGCGAAGAGACTCTGCAGAAAATCGCGAAGGCACTGCGAGCCGACCCGGACGAACTGCTGTTACTGGCCCGCCGGATCCCCGATGCCTTCCGTGACCGTATTCTGGCCAAGCCTGGAATCTTCCGGCGGATACTGAAACTGTCAGACAATGCTCTGGAAGAAATGCTGGAGGGGCTGGAAGCGGCCCCATCCGCGTCGACTCCCAAGCCGTCTCGCCGACGGAAGGCAAAGTAAGTCTCACTTACGCCCTGAATGATTAACACCCCACGCACCGATGACCGTGCGTATTGGCAAGCCACGTCGAATGGCAGGGAGCGGCACGGCATTAGTTGATTTCGCAGACGATACTGGCTCGTGGGAGTGACGAAACTGCTATCGAAGAGCGTTCTTCGCGGCCACAAGTCAGCATGAAACGCTGTAGGCGTAGCCGACGGACACGTGCCAAACTTAATGGTCTCGGAGGACCATCGACATGCGTCGCTTTGATCTGAAAAACATGCAAACGACTGTGATCGACGAGATCACAGCGATGCGTATTCGGCAGTACGAACAACTGACCGGGACAGCCGTTCGATTGCCCGTCCCCGTCGAAAGTATCGTGGAGCAGATTCTGGATCTCGATTTCGACTGGATCGACATTGAGGAACGAGAAGGCGAACAGATCCTGGCCGGATTGGTTCCAGAACAGCGGAGAATCGTTCTTAACAGCCGGCACATAGATCTGTTCGAGGCCAAACCCGGCCTCGAACGCAGCACTATTGGACACGAAGCCGGACATTGGGATATCGACATCGATCGCACGAGCCTGCATCATCCATTGCTGCCAGGGTTCGAAATGCAGGACAATGTCGTGCGCCGTCAGGCCGCGGATCGAAAAGTCCTTGTAGAGGTTTTGAACCGAGCTGTTTATGACGACCGATATTATGAACTTTACCGTAAGCTGACCGCCGGACAGGATTCTCCGGAAGTCAAGAGCGCGGTTGATCGCTATCAATCATCGTTGCTGATGCCGGCATGGCTGATGAAAACGGCCGTGTCTGCAATTGACGTCACCAACTGGTCACAGCTGTATGACCTGGCGGAAGTTGCTCAGGTCACAATTTCGAATCTCGTCGTGCGTCTGCACCGTCTGAATATCATCTACATTCCGGAAGGCACAAAAGACATCTACCCCGGTCGCGATGCCTTCGTCGGCCAGCTTCATCTGTTTAAGTAATGCTTCGCCAGGTCTTGATCCTGGGATAGCCGAAGTCACCAGACTTTGTACGACATAATGAAAAACCTTCACACTCCGAGTGCGAAACAGGAACAACGTTCTGTTGTCCCGACGAATCGCTGACCGTTCACCCGGAACGTGACGCGTTTACTAGTGCTTTGTCACAGGCAAAAGTCAGGGTGGAAGGATTCGCCGGAAAAGGGGGTCAGGTACCAAAAATGCAAAGCACCCTTCGGGCCGTTCCGGTTTTTGGTACCTGACCCCGTTTTCCTCGCCAACCCTAAAACCTGGCTGTGACAA
>JAAERP010000194.1 GCA_024230215.1 Fuerstiella sp.
AACCGGAACGGCCCGAAGGGTGCTTTGCATTTTTGGTACCTGACCCCCTTTTCCGGGGAATGCTTCCACCCTGACTTTTGCCTGTGACAAAGCACTAGAACTTCATTTGAAGTTCTAACCTGGCTCCGGGTGACAACCCTCGTGATTCTCTTTTTGCCAGAAAACCGTCGACGACCATCAGCCAATGCGCATCCAGCGCCTGCTGATATCGGACACCGGCTGCAATCGCGGCCTGATCAACGTTATTCGTATCCTGTCGTCCTGCCAATTCGAAGACAACCTGTCGACTAAGGCCACTGAAGTACATCTGGTAGCCCAGACTCGCCCCCACCGCGTCTGTTGCCTGATTGCTCAATGGTGCGCCGTAGTTTCCAAGTCCCGCGGACGCGAACAGGACGCCAGTCTGTCCAAGCGGTCCGCCCATCAACGGACCTCGCGCGGCAGACGTAAACTGATCGATTGCCCAGAACGTGTTCAGGTAGATCAAGTCGTCCGTATGATGGGGTGTCCATGAGAATTGACTGAACAACAACTCGCCCTGACCGGACGCTGCGGTTTCCATTTCCGTCGGAATCGAAGCCAGCACATGCAGCGAGCTGTTGTACGTGTTGTGAGTTCCGTGAAATCGCTGAATTCCGCTCAGCGCGACTGTCAGCAGACTTCCGTGTACGCTTTGCGAATCCACGTACGCGATGTCCGCATTGATCGTGCTGGATGCGGTGTCTGTTTCCGTAAACAGGCCAATCAGCTGTGCGTCGGGATCGGGCATGTTGTTATTGCGGTGGATACTGTTCCATGCATAGACGCCGCTTGCCCGCAGGTTGAGCACCCCATTGCCGCTCAGTGTGTTTCTGGTCACCGTCACGGCGTCAATGATGTCCTCGTTCAGAAGCAGACCCTGCTGAAAGGACATCGGCTGACGTCCCACAGAGAAACCATAGTCCAGAGCAAGTCCATCGAATGGATCGAGCCGCGGAAAGATCTCTCCGAAGTCTCCTTCAAAGAACAGAGTCTGCACGTCAATATTCCACGCGTCGTTGACCCTGCCGTTGCGCAGGTCATATCCTGAAAATGCTCTGACACTCCCTCGTTCCTGGTCCATCGGACGAATTCCGACGACCAGCCGCTCGGTTCCCGAGAGGTTGAGCTGACCAAACAGGTCCAGGCGATTGGCCCATTCCGTGACATTTGTCGTCGAACGATTGTCGAAGTAGTTGATACTGGTGCGATATGTCCCGAACACCCACAGGGCCGGACGCCAGATGGCTCCCGTGGGAATCTCATAACCCTGTTCCAGCCATCCCCGCGCCAGAAACGGTTCGCTATCCGTTTCCAGGAGCAGTTGGGGTCTCGGAGGAATTGCCTGCAGCGGAATTGGCTGGTCGTTCAGGGGGGCTTTGACCCCAACATGATCAATTCCCAGCAGCCCCGACACGACATGCGCGAGTGGATCCGCGGGGCCCTGCAATATGTCAATGATGTGCTCCGCAGCCTCGGCGGCAAAGGATTCGGTCTGGGGTTCTTCGATGGAAGGATTGTAGGTAACTCGATCAGCATACGGGTTACTGACCGGAGGAACGGCCCGCAATTCTACGGCAGCCGGCAACTCAACAACGTCCGGAATCCCCGTCTCCACTATGTCTTCATTGGAGTCCCGGGCCACCGGCAGCGCAGAAGGAGCTTCAGATATAGCCGGGACCGGCGGCAAGACAACTCCGTCATCCGTCACCACCGGCAGGAAAGCCGATGGACTTGTGACAACAGGACTGCTCGCCGAAATCCGCGTGTCGTTCAGATGGGACACGCCGGATTCGTTTCGAGGGTCATCGTCCGCCGTCAGTTTGGGAGAGGCGGCCAGAAACGAGAAGACACATAACATCAACGGCAGATTTCGAATCGCCAGCTGATGTACTGCCTCCTGTCGCCGAAACGCCACTGCGACGCCAACGCCTTTTCGTTTGACGATGGTGAACATCCCCCCGCCCGTTCTGGTTTTCTGAAGTCCATTCGAGGACATGAAGCTGTATTGCATATCAGTGGCTCGATCTCACACGAATCGTCTTCGTACGGTCGTACAGAATCATATGACCATCAACGACGCCGTCAGCGACCATCTTGGCACTCATGCCGTAATCGAACCCGACACCTGAGATCACATGAACCAGATTGACAGGCACCATGCCCGCAATCAGCTGCATCCGAATCGTATACGTCCCTGGTCCGCGCAGCTGATTGGGCGTTACCTCATACGAGGCGTGCCGAACACCTCCGACTTCCAGGATCTTCTTGTGTTTACGAGCACCAATCGGTCGCCCAAGAACAGTGAACGGGCGCGTGGCTGGTCGAATGTAGGGCAACGGATCGAGTGAGTACGACAAACCCAGGACCTGCTCGCGTTCCCCACCGCGCAGGCTGCGCGTAATGAACTGGGATTGCAGCGAAAATAACTGTCTGTCCAGGGGCACTCTCCCGTCGTGAACATACACAGAGTGTGAATCACGAACGTCTCCGTTCGGATCGAGATCGCCTGACTGAAACACCTGTCGGCCGTGGGCGTCCCACACGGACGTCCGCAGAAAGAAGACACGTTCGGCGTCAAAGCCCGTTGGGACACCATGGCCGGCAGTAATGTTGGACACAGGTGCGGAAAAACGGATCCCATCGCAGGACGCCTGTTCCACGCAGATATTGCCCAGATGAAAACCGGCCCGCAGGACTTCTCGCCTCTGCGTGTTCAGTTCCGCCAGCAGGACGTACTGTTCATCCAGAATTCGGCGAGCCTTGATCCTCATGACCTGATCATCCCACGGTGATGGAAACACAGTGTTCTCTTTCACTGAGTTTTCAAAATCGGCCCGCCCCCATCCGGCAGCATCATCAAAATACAGCCACTGTCGCATGGTCGCCAGGCCCCTGTCGTCAGGCTGGTGTTCCTCCAGAATTGCCTTGGGGTTGTGAGGAAACAGACCACGATGAATGATCGGGTAGTCCGGGCCCGCCATCATGTGATTGGTGTGCTTGCGTGGAGGCGTTGAGCGATTCCCCACGACTGCGGCCGGAGCAATGTCATAACCCATCGCTTTGCCTGGAACTCTGCCCATGTGGCAGTCCTGACAGCTCTCACCGCAGTCCCGAGCCGAATGGGATTGTTTGTATTCGCTGAACGCATCCTCCAGGCGAAAACCATTGGGAGCAAAGACGTCGTGGCACGTTCCGCAAAACCCGGAAGTTGTCTGCTGGAAGAATCTATATGAACGTGCATGAATGGGATTTGACCGCTCATTAGACTTTAACGCGGTCCTGAGCACACCGTACTCGTCCGGGTGCGACATAACTTCGTTCAGGACACGACTGCCGTTGGGACCATACACTGCCTGGTTAGTGTCCCCGGCAACCAGCGCCATTCGGCCGGCCCCTTTGCCCCAGGCCTGATTTACGCGATGACAGACAACGCACGTGACCCCTTCTCGAGCAGCCGGAGCGCGGTCCATATTGCTCATATTGATGGCTTCGCCCGTCGCCATTCCAACAGGACTGTGACACCGGATACAGAAGTCTCCCAGTGTTCCACTACTTAGCTTGATGATCGTGTTGGACATCGCATTGAATACCGGCGACATCTGGGAGTAGGCATGAGCACTTGGCGACCACTCACGGTAATGCTGAGGATGACATTTCCCGCAGGCTTCGGCTGACGGAAATGGAGTACTACGAAAGCAATCCGAATGCGCCTGATCCACGGCGGCGGCCAGAACATCTTCGCGGTCGTGCGACACCGTTGTTGCCGTTGTGTCCGCAGCAGCGTCCGACGAAGGCGGCAGAACAAGCGCCTCGTCCGCCTCGGCCAGTCCCCCACAGGCACAGGACGCGATCCACATTGCTACTGCAGAGCGAATGGCTGGCGCAAACGATGCTCGAATTTCACGGCATCCCTGCCAGGTTTGCTTTCGATCGTCCATTGTGCGGTTCATTTACGAAGTGCCGACGGGTGCGAATGTGCTGGTTTTATCGACAGGGCAGACATTGCGGCACACACCAATTAGGCAGTGGACACAAAAACGTCGACGGCCCGGTGCAACAGGACGCGAAATTTGCTGCCAAAGGCCCGGCTACGTGAACGCCACAGGCGGATTCAGCACACTACGCCGACCTGCCGGCCTTCCGGCAATTAGTGTGGCGATGGGCTACTTTGAATCCAGGGCAATGACCCCGGACCAGCCGGCGGGCGGCTCATAGTTGTGTGACGCAATCTGCACCAACAGGAAGTCGCGGGCTTTATCCTCCGCCGGCAGATCGCTCATCAGCTTGCGACACCTGCTCCACTGTCCCTTCCGGAACGCCTGTACAGCATCACGGAAGTTTTCGATGTTGGTGTCCGAAATGATGCTCTGAGATTCCGGGGCCAGCAATTCACTGACGGCAATGGGGTGGTCAAATCCTGCCGGTTGCAGAACTCCGATCGGGCGGCAGCGACCTTCGTTCCGGGGTAACGAACGCCGGGCGACAGAAGCTGTCGATTCGTCCATCAGGATGGAGACTCCGACTTTTTTCGTGATGCCTTCCAGGCGGGACGCAATATTGACAACTGGCCCAAAAATCCCGATCTTCGCCTGATCCCGCGTGCCAATGCGGCCGGCGATCGCTCGACCGGCTGCGATGCCGATTCCAACCTGAAAGCCATCCAGTTCATCGTCGCCTTCATCGACCGCCAGTTCAAAGAGCAGGCGAATCTGCAGGGCCGCTCGACACGCAGCGATTCGTCCATCCATCAGCGCAATCGGCCAGCCCCAGAATCCAAGGGCCGAATCACCCTGAAAATCCGCAATCACGCCCTGTTGCTCGATAATACTCTGAGTCATGATTCCAAGGGCGGCACTGATACGACGCAGCAAGCCATGAAGATCGTCTGTCGCATGAGCCACCATTCGAGAGAAACCTCGAAGGTCGCAATAGATCGCAACGATATCCGTTTCGCGTGGAGCTAGGTCAGCACCATTGGAGCTGTCCGTGGCAATGGCATCAAGCAGCCGAGGCGAAAAGAACTGTCGCATTCCTTCGAAGCGGTTCTCCAGCGATCGAACGGAGCGAACGGCTCCCATCAGGTGAGCAACCAATTCCGTGAGGCTGGCATCCGACTTAAGTTGCTGCGGTTTCAGAAACGCCGGGTATTCGGCGGCGCCTCCGAATTCTCCGCCGACGTAAATGCACCACGGGGTCGAGGCTTCACTGCGAACCGGTACACAAAACGACCACCAGCCATTCTTGACGGGCTCACCAAAAGCATCCGCTTCCACCTGGATCGCCGTTTCATTGTTATTAACGGCCTGAGCAATAAGATCACGGGCAACGGAGGCCTGCACACCACTTTCTGTCTTTTGCCAGTGAATGATCTGGGGGCGGTTCGCTGACTTGACGTCTTCACAGTTTAAGGCCACCAACAGGTCGGCACCGGTCAACACCTGCTGAAGCACCAGCAGAGCCTGTTGAGCTAACTGTTTCTCATCAGTTGTCATCCAAAGCGCGGTCGCATTTTGCGAAACAACGGCCATTCTGATGTCCGACGGACTCATCAGCACGCTGGTGCTGTTGCCAACGTGTGCCTCTCCTGCATCAACGAGCTCCAGCGCCTTCGTTGGAAGAACGCGGGTCGACAACGTGAATCGAGTGTGACCAATCTGAAACGACTCTCCTTCGGTTATTGTCGTTTCGTGGTGCGACCGGCCATTTTGCCAGATCGGATTCCGTGTGCCCGGCAGGCACCGAAGCGTCAGAGACTGCCCCCTCAACGTCAATTCGGCATGTTTACGGGACACCAGATCGTCCCACGGAACCGCATAATCGTTGTCCGCACTGCGACCGAGAATCATTGGCGTCTCGGCAACGATCTGCCAGGAGTCATTGTGCTCAGGGCTTTCGCCTTCCGCGGTCAGAATGAACATATTGGATTCTGGTTGCCTGTAGTGCGCTGCAGGAATATCTGTCTCGGTTGTCACCTGAGCATTCCAACCGTAGCATAATCGATGTTACTCGTGAGCTGTAGGCGTATCAGCTGGATCAGCCCATAACGAACCGGGAGAAAGCGTGTTGGCAGCTGGAGTAGTATTGGGACTGACGGCCAGCGCGTACCTTGCGTTCGCTGGCTATGGCGTGCTCAGACGCGTTCTGAATCAAAGACACGTCGACCGTATCGCGGAAGATCTGCTGCGAGCCAGGCTGCACACAGCGTTGGCTGAGCAGGCCGACCGGGAACAGATTCGCCTCCACTGGAACGGACTGCGTAAGTTTCTGGTCGATCGCAGAGTTACGGAATCTCATGATACAACGTCCTTCTACCTGAAGCCACATGACGGCAAATCGCTGCCGTTGTTTCACCCGGGACAGTTTCTGACGTTCCGGCTGCATGTACCGGGAGAACAACGACCGATTGTCCGCTGCTATTCTCTGTCCAGCGGCCCGGATTCCGAAACCTATCGCATCACTGTCAAAAAAGTGATGGACGGCGTGGCATCGCAGTTTCTGCACGATTCTGTCCAGGCCGGTGATCTGCTGGACGTAATGGCTCCGCGGGGCGACTTTTGTATTGAACCATCCCACAACAGGCCGACCGTGCTGCTGGCCGGCGGCGTGGGCATCACACCGTTGCTCAGCATGGCGTATTCAGTGGCCAGGTCCGGTACTGGAGCGGAAACATGGCTGGTCTACAGCGTACGATCTGCCAGGGATCGTCTGCTGATGGACGAACTGCAGGCCCTGACCGACGCCAACCATAACCTTCACGTTCGAACAGGAGTCTCCGGCAGCCAGGACGACGCAGCAGATGCCGACTTTCACGACCGTATTTCAGTTGACTACCTGAAACGAATTCTGGCTTCCAACAATTACGACTTTTATATCTGTGGACCGCCCCCAATGATGAAATCACTGGTGGCCGATCTAAGGGCGTGGGGCGTTCCACCGACGTCCATCCACACCGAGGCGTTTGGCGCAAGTTCAGTCCAGGTGGTCAGCGCCGCGATGAAAACAGGAAAGGAAGACGACGACCCAAAGAACGACAAAGACGACACGCTCGTGACAGTCAACTTCGCAAAATCGTCAAAGACCGGAACCTGGAAAAACGGGACAGCCAACCTGCTCTCGTTCGCAGAATCACTCGACATATGCATCGACGCGGGTTGCCGAGCGGGAAGTTGTGGCAGCTGCGTCACGGCCATCCGTTCCGGCAACGTGAAATATCTGGAGACTCCCGCCTATTCGTGTGATGACAACACCTGTCTTCCATGCGTTGCCATCCCTGACGGTCAGCTGGAACTTGACGCCTGATCTGGTTAGAGTTCCTGCACGTTTCGTGTAAAAATGTTGCTGATTTTCCAGCAGTGAAATCGTTTCACTACTTACTATTCCGTGTTTCTCGCTGGCAATGTCGCTCAGAGAAAACTCCTGCAAATCCCATAGCTGCCGCAGCGCACTCCGGTGCTTTCCGGAGTCGGCCGAAAGACGCGCCAGCTGGTGTCGGAAGAACAACAAATGGAGTCATCAATGAAACAATATTGCCTCAGCCGGGTCCGATTGTGCGTATTCGCCGGCGTCGTCAGTTCAGGTGCAACACTTCTGAACTACGGCACTCCCCTGGCGACCGCAGCCGAGCCCGCCACCGGGGCACCTGCCACCGCCAGCGAGAAAATCACAGACCATACTCGAATG
The DNA here is from genome assembly GCA_024230215.1 of Fuerstiella sp. Classification (GTDB taxonomy): domain Bacteria; phylum Planctomycetota; class Planctomycetia; order Planctomycetales; family Planctomycetaceae; genus Fuerstiella. The sequence continues at coordinate 7,702 of JAAERP010000194.1, forward strand.
ATGGGAACAGCAAAGGCAGACTGCAAAAAATGCCATGACTCCGAAGTGGCTGAGGGGATGAAGGCGGTTCATTTTCTGTCTGCCGAACAGCGGTTGTATAAATTCGACGGCAACACGAAGAAGTACGCCGACGCGCTCGGCATCAAGCAGACGGAACTTCTGTCGACTGCCGTGTGCACGGACTGCCATGGCACAGTCGCCGTTGAGGCTGGTCAGACGAAAGTTATCTCTGGAGTTTCCTGCGAATCCTGCCACGGTGCCGCAGGTGGTGAAGACGGCTGGCTGAATACTCACCAATCCTACCATGCATCGATGAAGATTCCTCGTGAACAGGAAACGGAGGAACACAAAGCGGCGCGTCACGCGAGATGCGACACTGCCGGCATGATCCGCTCCACAAACCTCTACGGACTGGCAAAGAACTGCTATAGCTGTCACCTGGTCGGAAATGAAAAACTGGTTGCGGCCGGTCACAAGGCTGCCAGCGTGTTCGATCTTGTGTCATGGTCGACCGGCGAAGTCCGCCACAACTTCTTCATGAACAAGGAAGTGAACGCCGAGGCCCCGACGCTGTGGACGGAAACAGAGAAAGGAACAGTCGCGAACCGGCGTCGAATGAAGTTTGTCGTGGGCATGTTTGCTCAGGTAGAAACGTCGTTGCGACTGCTGGCTCCCGCAACGGACGGTGCGGTGATCAAGCAATTCCGAACGCCTCTTCGTGACGCGGCCGAAATGCTGCAGGAAGTCGACACCCCCGAAACAGTGGCTGCCGGGGAACTTGTTGAAGATTTCGTGCCTTCACGGACGGGAAAGAAGCCGGAAGACGGTGAGGAATATCTTTCGGCGGCTGACGAAATTGCCGAACACGCCAATGCATTTGTGAAGGCCTATGACGGAAGCCAGTTCGCTGACCTGGATGAGATCATCGAGGAAACGCCGGCACACTATTCTCAGCAGTACAAGCAGAAATACGGAGAAGAAAACTGAAGGGTCGCCAGCCAGGTGTGATTACTGCTGATGACTGTCATCCAGGGAGAATCGGGACAACGTGAGCCAGGCCAGCGTGAAACAACGTTCGATGGATCGTCCCCGCCGCTGGGACATGCCGTTCTCTCAGGAAGCCGGGCATGATTCTGTTCTGACGGACGAGGACATCGATTCCCTGCTGGCGAACGATGCATTCAGTCGCATTGATCCGGCCGGATTCAAGCGTTCGGTACCATTGCGGGAAATCCTGCGCAACGATGTGCGTGTTGTCGATTTTGAACAGGGCGACGTGATTGTGCGTCAGGGGGACTGGGGGAGTTCCGCATTCTTTGTCCTGTCGGGGGCGGTAAGAGTCGAACTCGATAGGGGCGACGACGCATCCAGTGGCCTGATTCAGGGGCGACAGGAAAAGGCAAAGAAGACCTTCCTTCAGTCTCTGGCACAGCTGTGGCAGAACAATCGACACGCAGAATTCCGAAACCCGGACGCCAAACAGACGGTCTCCGGGAATCTTCGTTCTGTCGGCGGCGTGACTCGAGTCTACATTTCAGATATCTCTGCAGTCATCGAAAAGCACAACACGGCGCGCATGGACGCCGGACACTGGTTCGGAGAACTGGCTGCCCTTGGGCGGACGGCACGGGTAGCCACGGTCTTCACCGACGAGAAGTCGACGCTGCTGGAGATCCGCTGGCAGGGTCTGCGGGACATCCTTCGATTTGATCGTGACCAGGGATTAAAAAAATATATTGAGAGCGTATTCCGTGAACGTGCCCTGGCTTCGCTGCTGAGGACCGAGCGGCTGTTCGCAGACATCAGTGATCAGGAAATGGCAAACCTGATGCCACACTGTCGCCTTGAAACATTCGGTGAGTACGACACGGCGAAACCCTTTCGTGAGATGTCCGGTGACAGCATGGACGCTGTCCAGAACGAACCGGTGATCGCGGAAGAGGGGGACTATCCAAACGCTGTTTTCCTGATTCGATCGGGAGTGGCCAGGCTCAGCCAGAAACACCACGCGGGCCGGCATACGGTCGGCTACCTGAATCCAGGCCGCGTGTTTGGACTGACGGAGGTCCTGCGCGGTTTCAGGTCTGAAGAATCGACGCAGTATGACGCCAGGCTGTCTGCCATCGGATATCTGAACGCGGTCGTCATACCCGCCAGGATCGTGGAAGACCTTCTGCGCAGCGGCGCCATTTCTGATGCGGAGGATTCGTGTCGGCCTGTTCCGCAAGGCGCGGAGGGTGTGGTGAACGAGAACCTGCTGAACTTTCTGGTGGACGGAAAATATGTGCAGGGCACGGAAACGATGGTCATCGACATGGACCGATGCACGCGTTGCGACGACTGCGTGCGGGCGTGCGCGGTGACTCACGACAACAATCCACGGTTTATTCGTCATGGGCCGGTCTCCGGGCAGCATATGGTGGCAAATGCCTGTATGCACTGCCTCGACCCGGTCTGCATGATCGAGTGTCCCACTGGAGCAATTCACCGTGACACTCTGGGCGGTCTGGTGCTGATCAATGACCAGACCTGTATTGGCTGCGCTCAATGTGCCAGCAATTGTCCGTTCGATGCTATTCGCATGGTCGAGACAAGAAATGCCGCCGGGGCAATTCTTGTTGATTCAAAGAACGCGCCCATTCTGGAAGCCACCAAGTGCGATCTGTGTCACGATCAGCCAGGCGGTCCCGCGTGTCAGCGAGCGTGCCCGCACGATGCGCTGGAACGGGTTGATCTGCAGAGCCAGTCTGCATTGGAAGGTGTCATTGCCAGATGACACATTTCGTCCGCAGAAGAATCACCGGAATCACTATCGTCGTGGTGCTGACCCTTCTATTGATGGTCACCACGCAGACCATGGATTCCGCCCTGCTTCGTCCACGCACATGGCTGGGCTGGCTGCTTGCCGTCGTCGTGCTGTTTCTTACGTCGTACCGCGTGCGCAAACAGTTAACGATGCTGCCGCTGGGGTCGTCTGCCCGGTGGCTGCAATGTCATATCTACGTCGGCCTTCTGTCGCTGCCCGTTTTTCTTCTGCACACTGGTGGACAATGGCCCGGCGGGCTGATCGAAGTGATGACCGGGCTGCTGTTTCTCACAGTCTTCTGCACCGGAATCGTGGGACTGATTCTGACACGCGCGATTCCTCCCAGACTGACGAATCGCGGCGAGGAAGTGATCCGCGAACGCATTCCGGAGTTCATCCGAATACTGCGTGAAGAAGCGGAAGCGTCTGTTGCCGGGGCGAAAGACGTAGCACCATCAGAAGTCCTGAGTGACCTGTACCTGCGACATCTGCATGCCTTCTTCCAGCGACCGAGAAACCTTTTCCCTTATCTCATACATTCAGCCAAGCCCCGCGCGGGGCTGCTAAGTGCTCTCGCAGAGACGCGACGATTTCTGAATTCGCAGGACCAACAGACGATGGAACGTCTGGCCGAATGCGTCAAACGCAAAGATGACCTGGACTATCAGTACGCGATGCAGTCTTTATTGAAGTACTGGCTGTTTCTGCACGTGCCGCTGACGTGGGGCATGATCGTGTTCGCCTCATGCCATGTCATTACGGTGATGGCGTACACAAGTCAGTAAATTCCAATCTCATGACGGAACCCCTGCAACAATTCGACTGGAACTCCAGCGCCTACGAGCGTCCCGGAGACGTGTGGGTCTGTGGCAAAGCGTGCGACGGCATGTCGTGTCGCCTGGGTCCCGGTGCAGACGGTAAGTGCAGTGTCCGCAGTCAGTGTGTGCCGGAGCAGGTCGGTGACCGTTACCGGTGTACTCGATCAATCGTCCACGGAGGAAAATGTAAGAACGGGCCCAACCCTGACGGGACGTGCTGTCAAACAGACGAGTCGTGCCAGCCTCGGATGAGCCTGTTGAAACGCAGAAAGGTCGCCGGAGCTGTGTGCGCTGCAATATCGCTGGCGATTTGCCTCATCATTTTTTCCGATTCGAGTCCTCAGACATTGGTGTCGCCGGGCGCGGTGACCTCGGCTCATGCTGCTTTGGAAGCAAACTGTACGGCCTGCCACGTCGCCGGTGAGGCCCACAGCGGCTTGTTATCAAATGCTTTCCTTTCACACGATTCGCTGGCCGACAGCGAAAAGTGCCTGCACTGCCATCAGGACATCGGATCCTCGCCCTGGTCTCCACACAGTGTCGACGGACATGCATTGGCCGAGTTGACTGCGGATGCTGAGGAGAGTTCAGATTCATCCATAGTTTCAAGAACATTGACCGCATTTGGCCACTCGGGTCCATTGGATCAACAACTATCCTGTGCAACCTGCCATCAGGAACACCATGGCCGATCATTTGATCTGGGGAGGCTTTCTGACCAGCAGTGCCAGACGTGCCACAAGGAGCAATTTGACAACTTTGCCCACGGTCATCCGGAATTTGAACACTTCCCGCATGAGACGCGTCCCAGTGTCTATTTTGATCACGCCAGGCATATCAATGCGTATTTTTCGGCAAGCAATCTGCCTTCACACATCCCCGATAAGAAATCGCTGTCAGCCTGCTCGACGTGCCACAAACCGGACGCGGCGGGCGGCATGATGTTGACCGCCGAGTTTCAACATACGTGCGCCAGTTGTCATGAATCACAAATTGTCGATCTTCCGTTTCCCGGGGTCCCTTTCTTTGCAGTAACGCAAGTCACAGAACTCCCTGAAACAGAGCCTGGCGAGATCCCGATTCATGGTCACTGGCCGGTGACGCCGTCTTCCTTGCGCGATATGCCCCCCTTGATGTCGCTGCTGTTGCGCGGGGACGCGTCCGGAACAAGTTCCGTCGGCATCACTCCGGAACTGATCGGGCGATGCAAAGATCTGCTATTGAAGGTCCGCAACGTCGGAGAGGTCGCTTTGACCGAACAACTGCCGGAGGCACATTCGCTGCTGCACGGCCCACTTTCCGAACTTGGCCCGCTGCTGGTCGCTGTGTCCACATCCTGGTTCCCCGGACTCAGGGACGAGATGGCCGCTCACAAAACCAACCAGCCTCTTCCGGAATTGCCAGATGTCGCGACACCCGAAAACCAGGCCATGCCTCCTGTTCGCGGATGGTATATCTCTGATGGGGACCGCACGATACGATATCGACCAGTAGCGCATGCGGACCCGGTACTGCGTCGGCTGCTGGATTATTTGGTACCACTGGTTGGCAATGAACCCGTGCAGAAGGAACTTCAGGAACTGTTTGGGGCCCTGGCAAATCCTTCCGGATCAGGAGAAATCAACCACAGTGGCCCGCTGGCCACCGGCCGATGCCTGTCCTGCCATACAACAAGCACAGACGATGACGGGATCCTTCGTGTCAACTGGAACACGAAAGTACCTCGCGATCACGTCACGTTCACGAGATTTCGGCACGAACCTCATACTCAGATTGACGGTGCAAATTCATGCCTGACGTGTCATCAGATTCTGAACGATCAACAGCAGTTGGATATCTTTCGGCCGGAGTACTTTCGACGCGACGCTCTGGGTCACTGGCAACCGCAACAGGAAACAGCGTGCCCTTTATCCAGTGGGTTAGGCGCAATTAAGCTCAGTCATTGTGCGTCGTGCCACAATGAATCGACAGCATCCCACGCTTGCCTGGAATGCCATAACTATCATGTTCATAGTCCGCAGTGACGGACGGCAGCCCGATTCCAGCTAACGCTCGACGCAGGCCGGCCTGCCCCGTTGGTCACTGCAACATTCGCAATTTTCACGACATGCGTAAGTGTCGGCCATCTCCGGACCAGTCAGTTCACGCGTGACCACGAGTGAGTCAATGAAGATTCAGGTAATTGAGTCAACAGTTGGTCAGTCTGCTCGACACCAGTTCGCCGTGTCGTACGTGATCAACGATACGGTCGCGATTGATGCCGGGTGCATTGGCTTCATGCATCCCATCGCACGACAACAGCGGCTGAGTCATGTACTGTTGACGCATTCTCATTTCGACCATATCGCATCATTGCCGGTTTTTCTGGAGAACGTCTATTCAACGACCGGCGTACCCGTTGTTCTGTGCGCCGGGGAAGAGACGCAGCGGGCTGTTCAGTCGCATGTCTTCAATGACGAAGTCTGGCCGGACCTGATTCGAATTGCTCAGACTGAGCCTCCCTTCTTTACATGGCAGACTCTGCGCGAGTCCGAGACGTTTTCGATTAACGGACTCTCCGTCACACCGATCCGCCTGAATCACCTGATTCCGACATTTGGATTCCTTATCGACGATGGGCACACCTCGGTGGCGATCGTTTCTGATACCGCACCGGTGACTCAGGCGTGGGATTTTCTGAACCGCCAGCCACGTTTGAACGCCGTGTTCCTGGAGCTCAGTTTCCCCGAATCGATGGCAGAACTTGCTCGACGAACGATGCATCTGACACCCACGACGTTCTTGCGGGAGCAGCGCAAGCTGAAAAAGGACGTTGACTGGTTCGCAGTTCACCTGAAGGCCACGCTCCGCGAAGAAATTCTCGGCGATTTCTCGGCGATTTCCGATTCACCGATTGTTGTCGTGGAACCGGGTACGGAATATTCATTCTGACCACGTGTGATGCGGCACGACCGGCTTCCGTAAAGCAACGGATTGCACCGCTCTCGAAATCAGGATTCGCTCGATTTCGGGCATCACGGGCTCCTGAAACAAGCCAAATCCGCCCGTTCGGCCTGCCCACAAAGTCCAGCGTTTTTAACGCAGACTACCCAATAATTGCCACTTTCGCCCCAAAAGCGAAAAACTCTGTGGCGTCACAACATTCCAGGCATTGCGTGACTAGAATTGCCGACCTGTTCTTCCGTTACGGCGACCATTTTGAAACACACGTCGCCGCGGACCGCTAAAACGTCTACCTATCGACGAGATTCAGTACTCATGTCTCAAGCTTATTCCGGCGACATTGTCATCACTGGCATCGGACTTATGTCTTCCATTGGAATCGGAGAGGATGCGTTTTGGGAGAGCGTGGAGGGCGGGCAATGCGGTTTTCGCCGGGCGGAACATCTGAGCCATGTGGGCACTCCGGACTGCATCGGTGGTGAGGTGACTGACTTCACAGCCAAGTCCGCCAGAAAAACACACCTCGCCCAGAAGCATGTGAAAAAGCAGATCAAGGTCATGTGCCGTGAGATTCAGCTGGGCGTGGCCTCTGCATTGCAGGCAGTACAGCATGCCGGGATTGAACCGGGCAGCATGCCAGCGGAACGCATCGGAGTGGATTTCGGGGCAAACCTGATGTCCAGTCCACCTGACGTGCTGTTGGACGCAGGTGTGGCCTGCAAGACTGACAGCTCTGCTTTTTCCTATGACCGATGGGGAAACTGCGGCGACGACCGCTTCAAAGGCATGGAGCCTTTATGGCTGTTACGATACCTGCCAAACATGCCAGGATGTCACATTGGAATCGCCGTCGATGCCCGCGGACCGAACAATTCCATTACCCATGACGAAGCATCGGGGGGACTTGTGCTGTCAGAAGCTGCCAACATCATACGACGTGGCCGTGCGGACGTCATGATCACAGGCACAACGGGCACCCGTCTTCACGCTGTCAAATCCTGTCAGCACACGCTGTGGGACACTCTTGCAGATGGGCCGGTTGCAGAGCGATGCCGTCCGCTGGATAAGGATCGACGCGGTGAGGTGCTGGCTGAGAGTGCCTGCACATTTATTCTGGAATCGAGGACGCACGCGGAAGCGCGCGGAGCCACCATTCTGGCAACTCTGCTCGGTACGGCGGCCAGTTGCGTACTGGATCGCGATGGCCAGGCGAATGAGCAATTGGCGATTGAACGGGCGGCTACGGCCGCATTACAAAGGGCCGGCGTCAGTGCTGCTGAGCTTGGTCACGTGAACGTGGGTGCGTCCGGCCACCTGAAGCGCGATCGCTACGAAAGCAGTGCCATCCGCACTATTCTGGCAGACAGCGCCGACAGCGTGCCCGTGACCGCTCCGAAAAGTTATCTGGGAAGCGCCGGCAGCGGATCCCCTTTAAGTGAAATGGCAGTGTCGATTCTGGGGTTGAGGCACGGTATCGTCCCGAAGACGCTGAACTTCCGTGCGCCGGATGAAGAAGCACCGCTGAATGTCGTTGGCGAGGAACATCTTGTGACAGACAACAGGCTATTCCTGAAAACCAATGTGACCCGTATGGGACAAAGCAGTGCCGTCGTCATCGGTGTTTGAACCGGCCCGGTGACATCGCCTTCCCTCGCAGGCCACAACTGACCGCGCATGCTTCAGTTTTTCCTCAATCCCTTGATGCTGCTGGGCCTGGCGGGAGTAGCGCTGCCGGTTGTTGCCCACTTGCTCAGTCGTCGTCGGTATGATGTCGTAAACTGGGGGGCCATGCAGTTTCTGGATCCCAGCCGCAAGACTCGACGCAAAATGAAGCTGGAAGAGTTGCTGCTGTTGCTGGTCCGCATTGGCGCCATCTGTCTGATTGCCATCGCGGCGGCGCGCCCCTGGATCGGAAGCGGATTCCTGATGGGCTACAATTCGGCAGGTTCCCGCGATGTGGTGCTGGTGATCGATGGTTCCAACTCGATGGGTCGCGGTGATGGGCTGATGTCTCTGCACCAGAAGGCCATTCGACGTGCTCAGGATTTTCTGCAAACGTTGCAACCCGGTGATACCGTCGCCGTGATCGACGCACGCGACAGGCCGATCCGAGTGGTTGAATCTCCATTGCAGGATCTCAGCCTCGTCAGCAGGGAGCTCGACGCGATTCCTCCACCTGCCGGCGCCGCGGACCTGCGACACGCATGTGAGGATGCCGTCGGTATCCTTGGTCGTTGCAGCAATGGATCGCGGGAAATCGTGGTACTAACTGACCGTCAGAGAGCAAGTTGGTCTGTTGCGAAGGACACCGCGTGGAAACGCTTTGATGACGTGCTGAACTTTCCGTCGGTCCGCCCATCGTTGTGGGTCGTTGACCTGAGTGCGGGGCTGGCGGCGATAAGTCAGAACATTTCGATCGGACGCGTTGATGTCTCACGCGATTTGACGGTTCCCGGATTTCCCGTCAGCCTTCAGGTACCTGTTCGCAATGCAGGTAAAACGACCGTCGACGTGCCGTTGCAGATTCTCATGAACGGGCAACGTGTGGCCAATCTCGACGCGACTGTGTCTGTGCCGGCGGAATCAGAAACAACCTTCAGCCGCTCAATTCGCTTTTCGATGGAAGGAACGAATCTTGTCACTGTCAAATGCGATCTGCCGGATGATTCAGTCATGGCGGACAACTCAGGACATGCGGCCGTCCGCGTGGCAACAGCCATTCCCGTACTGCTGGTCGAAGGATCCAACAGTCTGGATAAGACAGATTGGAATACATTCTTCGCCCAGCTGGCGCTGACGGCGCCGGGAAACAAGGCTCCCTGGATTCTGACAAAGACAGTACGAGTTCGAGATTTAACACCGGACCATCTGCACAATGTGGCCGCTGCCATTTTCCCGGATGTCACCGAACTGCCGGATGGAATGGCGAGTGCACTTCATGCATTTGCTTCCAGTGGTAAGGGAGTGTTTATTGCCCTGGGACCGAAGTCGTCCCCCGAATCATTCCAAAACCTTTACGGCAAAATGATCCGTCAGCTTCAGCTGAAACGAATTCGCAGCGCCGATCCGGATGCTGTCACGCCGACCACAATCGCCCCCTACAGCCTTGAAGCCGCATGGTTGAATCGATTCCGTGAACGTGATGGTGCCACTTTTCTGACCGCCGCCTTTGAGCGATGGTGGCTGCTGGAAGCGACGACAGAATCACCGGAAACAGACGACCAGGTTCGGGAGACAGAACCATTGTCTACCGAGCGATCAGAGAATCTTCAGCAACACGCAGTGACGAAGTCGAACGTAGCGCAACCCATACCGATCGCTGTGGCACAGCTGACATCGAGCGATCCGTTACTGCTGCAGATACAGTGTGGTCGCGGAAGCGTTCTGTTAATGACCAGCAACATCGATGCAGCGTGGAACGGGTTGCCAACACGGCCCGACTACGTGCCGTTTCTGCATGAGGCCCTGTTTCAGATGGCATCGTCGCGGACTCGACGAAACGTCGGATTTGGTGAGCAGCTTACTACTGTCATACCGCAGACCACAGATGAGACCGACGTCAACAAATTACGGTTTGCAGGTCCTTTCGATTTCACCACGCAGGCGGTCACAAAAGAAGACGATCGCGAATACCTGGTGCAACTGCCCGGTACGCGGTTGCCGGGAATCTACGAACTGCGGCATGATCAGGACACAGCAGCAAAACCGATCGATTCGTTTGTGGTCAATTACGACCATGCAGAAGACAATCCGGCAGAATTGGTCGCTGATGACCACGCACGGTTGATCGTAAACAACCGCATGACGTTTGTGGATTCGATGGAGAGTCTTCGAAAGCAGATGTACGGCGACGAGTCTCGCAGTGAACTATGGGGATTTCTGCTTTTCGTCTTCCTTGGCATGCTGATGCTGGAGGTGTGGATGACGCGAAGGCTTGTGCAGCGTGGCCACGCTGACACGCTGCGTCAGGAACAGGCCACCGCAGCGATACCGTAGTTGGACCGGCACATTGCGAGGCTATATCTCTGTCGACCGACAGTTTCTTGACGCTTCTCGGAGCATCCTGATGCCGTTCCTCAGTGCATCGCATCCGCCTGTCATCTTCCTGAGCACTTCCTGCAGAGCCCCGTCGGCATCAGCATCAGCATCAGCGCCCGCTGCCAGCGACGTGGAAAGGATGTCGGCGGATGTGCTGACCACGGTCACAGCGCTGACCAGCTGATCGTGCCATGCCATGGCCTGACGTTTCAATACAGCAGCATTTCCATTGTGACTTATGGGATCCATGTCGAGTTGGTTCTCGGTCATTTCTGTGATTTCAAGTGCTGCCAGCAGGTGGCCCATATAAGCCCCATCACAGTCAAAGCGAGACTCGCCGTGGACAATGAAGTGACGCACGGCGTTATCAAAACGCCGCAGCCGAAAACACCCTGAAAAAGAAACCTGGTCGCAAATGGAACTCCTTAATACGTCGTCCCACCGTTCAAGATCAGCCGCGAAAACGATTCGGTCCCAGGACACCACTGCCCGCGACGCCACAAACCGCCGCGTGGTCTGATTTGCCGCGACCGGTATACCGTCCGAATTCACCCAGATCTGAATGGCCGGAGTGTCATCTGATTCGATCTGATCGGCAACCCGATCTAAGTACTGCATTGATGAGGATGATAAGGAGGGAACAGGGACGGGGCCAAAAACGGGGTGAGGACGGCGGTTGATCCTCGTGGCTGACGTCAAGTCAACGATCCGCTCTGCGGAAAGATGGTGCCGGAACTTACAGGATCGGCAATTTCTGTTGCGCGCATTTGATCAGGAGATCTCATTCATATAGCGTATTGTCGGGAAAGTCCCCATACCCCACGGGCGGTTTCAATCGCTAATCCACCACTGGCCTTAGACAGGTCCACGGTGACCGGTGACAATAAGCCCTGCAATACAGTCGCTGAGAAGCGCGAATTCACGTTCAAGTTCTGGTCCAAGCACTTAGGAAAGCTCTATGCGTCTGAAGTCATTGTCTGTCGCCATCTTGACTCTAATAGTTGCAATCGACCGATCGCACGGGTTCGAACATGTTGCACGTGGCACTGTATTTGTTGACGCCAATCAGAATGGCGTTCTCGACGAAGGCGAACATCCCCTGGTCGGTGTCTCGGTCTCCAATGGAAGGGACGTGGTGGTGACCGACGGTGTAGGGAAGTACGCCCTGGACGTTGACGACGACACAATCGTTTTTGTGGTGAAACCCACGGGCTACCGAACACCGCTTGATCAGGACCACCTGTCACGTTTCTACTACATCCACAAGCCGAACGGTTCGCCGAAGGATCTTAAGTTCCCGGGAGTTCCTCCGACCGGCCCCCTGCCGCAGACGATCAATTTCCCACTTTACAAACAGGACGAGCCTTCAGCCTTCGATGTCGTCTTCTTTGGTGATCCACAACCGCGAAACCAGAAGGAAATCGACTACATCGCTCACGACGTCGTTGAGGGCCTGATTGGCACGGACGCAGCCTTCGGAGTCACGTTGGGCGATATTCTGTTCGACGACCTGAGTCTGTTTGACAGCTTCAATCGAACCGTCGGACGCATTGGCATCCCCTGGTACAGCGTCATTGGGAATCACGACATCAACTATGCCACGGACAGGGACGAATACAGTGACGAAACTTTCGAACGCGTTTATGGCCCTGCCTATTTTTCGTTTGACTATGGCGGCGTTCATTTCCTGGTGATCGACGACGTGCACTGGATGACAGACGGAGAACGTCGGCTGTACCGTTCCGGCTTAAGCACCAGCCAACTGGATTTCGTCGAAAACGACTTAAAGAACGTGCCTCAGGACAGGCTTGTTGTCGCCATGATGCACATTCCGCTTGTCAAGTCGACGCCCTGGCTGGAACCGAAACGCGACCGCCTGTTGCGGATTCTGGAGTCTCGAGATCACTGTGTATCGCTGGCCGGGCACACGCATCATCATGAACACGTCATGATCGACGAGAGTATGGGCTGGAAGAAACCTCAGCCGCACCACCACATCATCAACGTGACTGTCTCTGGATCATGGTGGTCGGGGCGTCCCGACGAAAATGACATCCCGCATACACTGTGCGCTGACGGCACACCGAACGGTCACACCGTCATGCATTTCGACGGAAAGAAATATCTGTTGGAATACCGGGCCGCACGGAAAAGCGCCGACTATCAGATCCGGGTGATGGCTGCCGAGGAAATCCAGGACGACAATCCTTCTTTCTATGCAAATGTATTCAACGCGATGCCAGCCGCAATAGTTGAATGGAGGCTGGGGGATGGTCAGGAATGGCAGACGATGACCAGGACAACCGAAGCAGATCCGTTGTTTCGGAAACGATGGGAAGAAGAACAGAAACTGTCACCAGAACTGCCGTGGAGAAAGCTGCCAAAACCAATGAACTCGCCCCATCTTTGGAAAGCTGACCTGCCGACCGAGTTGCCCGGCGGAGCTCATGCCATCCACGTTCGCTGTACGAATCCAAATGGACAGGTACTGACCGGACACCGCATCTTCCGAGTTCGTTGATCCTCGCCCCAACTGCAGACAAACGCGAACTGGTAACCAGCGGCCGGATACGGCGTTTCACACTGATTCGTGGCCGCGACGCACGAATTCCGGCCCGAGAAACCGGTAGCCCTACGAGCCAGAGCGGTTCCGCACAAAAAGTAAACTGTACTAATTCGGTTGCGGCTCACTCTTCCAGCCAGCCTTTTCAAACAGAGGCGCGTAACTGGACGGGATCCAAAGACGATCTTCCGGCAGTGGCACGCGGTAATAATTGTGTGGATGAATCAGCGTGTCGGAGTCGGACGTCAGATCAATCACATAACGCCATGGCAGCCCGCGGCGACTGAGGAACCGCAACTCGAAGGATTCCAGCAACAGTGGATTCATGGCATCAAAGATACCAAGGTGCTGTGCCCGAGCGGCCTGCACGGATGTGCGCGCCGTGGCCAGTTCACGGTCGTTTTCGGCAAGCAGCTTTGCCTTGCCGGGAGGTATCACGGCCTTCGTCACTGAGTCGGGCCGATCCCATGGATTCACATTCGGCCAGATGAAGTACGGAAACGCACGTCCCCGTTCCAGGAGTCGAAGGTTATATGTCGGTGGACGGGGAGTCGGTTTTGAGCGATCCGGTTGATTTCGATTGATGGTGCACAGAAACCGTCCGTAACCATCCATCACCTCAAACCCGAAACCCAGATAATAACCGAATGTGGTGACATCCTGCCCCATGATCTCCATGTCTCTGGAGATCAACGAACACAACTCCGTCGTCGCTGCTGCTGCATGCTGGTGATGGACCGTGCCCGGCTCACCAACGACTTTCGACTGAATCCACGACTTCAGTGCAGCCGGCACGTCGGATGTGAACCGGCCCCATTCTTCATGGAACGGGTGCTGCAGAAACTCATTCCATCGTTCATCCTGCAGGTCGACGAAGTTTGATCCTGGTCCCGGAAACGCGAAACTGACTTCCGGCGTATCAATCCCCAGCAGACGCACGGCTATGTTTCCGTTCGCGACAACGTCCAGGGTATCGCCGTCATGCACCTGTTGAGCCACCGTGCCTGGCTTCCCACTGAACAGCCCGGGAATCGCAAACCCGGTCGTGCGGTTGTTGTCGGAATCACTTCGAATGGCCTTCGGCATATTTGTAACTCCTGTTCTTCGATGCGTCTGACGAATGTACATTTCCCAACTGACCAGCGGTAGTTGACCACTGCGTTCCGAGCGGCATTTCACATCGGTTCCCAGGCCATCCGGAGTCGGCTGGCGGACCGGCGCGCCTCAGGCGACTGCCTGAGTCCATTCTCTCAGGTCGTTGAGTTTGCCGGCGGCGAGACCGTCGGTCAATGTCATGCGGACCGAAGTCACGGCATCGGTCAGGGTTGACTCCTTTTCGGCCGCCAGCAGCGCAGCCGCAGTGTTCGCGATGACGATGTTGGCTGCCGGAGAATCCTCTCCATCCAGTACCGACTGAATCATCGCGGCACTCTCGGCTGACGAATTGACGCGCAGTGGTGCCACATCGCAGACTGGCAACCCGAAGTCGTCGCATGTCCAGCCAAGCTGAGCCACCTGGCCGTTCTTGACCTCATAAACTGTTGTGGGCCCCCACAGGCAGACCTCATCCAGTTCGTTGTTGCCGCAGACCACCAGCGCTTTGCGACAGCCAAGAACGCTGAGCGCTGATGCCAGCAGTCGCGCCCGTTCGTCACTGCTGGCACCGAGTAACTGATATTCGGCTCCGGCAGGATTCGTCAGGGGGCCGAGCAGGTTAAAGATTGTCGGAATCCCAAGGGCCTTGCGAACTGGAGCGGCGTGTTTCATCGCTCCATGAACAAGGGGAGCAAAGCAGAAGGTGATCCCGATTTCATCCAGACACTGTGCGGCCTGTTCCGGAGTCAGCTGAATATTAACGTTCAACGCTTCCAACACATCGGCAGAGCCGCTGCTGCTGGACACGCTTCGATTTCCGTGTTTCGCCACATTGACACCACAGGCCGCAGCCACAATTGCCGTGGCCGTACTGATGTTGAACGTGTGAAGCTGATCGCCGCCCGTTCCGCACGTGTCCAGCAACGGCCGACGCTCTGTGGCGATCCGGGCAGCTCGGTCGCGCATCGCCTGCGCTGCCCCAACCACCTCAATGGCGGCCGGACCTTTGCAGGCCATTGCCGTCAGCCACGCGGCCATGTCGGCAGCGTCACAGGCACCATCCATCATAGCTCCAATGCATTTCTGCACTGTGTCGCACGACAAATCCTGTCGCGAGATCAGCTGCTGCAGAGCGGGACGAAGCGTTGCGTTCATAAATTCAACCGTTGAAGTGTTGTGTTTGATTCCCGGGACGAAGCATAGACATTGTTGCGTTTCATTGCATGTTATTCGGGTAGAGCCGACTCAGATACTGAGACGAATCCCGGCATGGTGACATTGTTGAACACGGAGAAGGGGAGCCGTCCAACTCAAGCGGCTGTCCGAGACCGAATAATTCGCACAGGAATACCACGGATCACAGAATCGCAGAACGATGAATTCCTCGATTTGACATCCCTCCAGGTCCCGTGTAAGAATCCAGGAGCCCAACGGCGGTTCCCGGAGTGTCCGTACGTCTGCACGTTCTGAATTCCCCCGTGAGTCGGGTGCAGAACGATTCCTGCTTATCCCTGCTGTTCATCGCCGTGTGGACCATGAATCAGGCGAGTTGGCGATTGATGATCAAAGTGAATGATGAGGCAAATAAACGGAAGGTGCGCGTTCGCTCGAAAAAGCGACGTCCCAGGCAATTTCTGCTCGGCATGATCATTCGCACATTGCTCATCGCATCGGCCGTTATACTGCTGGAATTGTGCGAGGGAGTTGCAGCATGTTTGCTGCTGACAATCGTCGTCGCGCTGACCGTCGGATTGGGGACGTCCGCCTGGGAACTGCTTCCGATTCGTCGGCACTCGTCCGGCTCACGCCCATTCAGGAAACCTGGAATCTTCATCATCGCGCTGATGCTGACGTTAACGGTGTTTGAGGCGTTTCTTCAGTGGCAGGCGGCAAGCATTAAATGGGACCCCAATCATCCACCAAGTGACGTCATGATTCCGCCGCTGGTGCTGCCGAAGGCCTGGGAGGCGCGACCCGTCGACAGTCGCGAAGATTCCGCCACCATGTGGCACACACACGTACATGTTTACGATGTCAATCAAATGCGAATCGGGTTTCAGATACCACCCAGGAAGAAACAGGTTTTTCGGATCCTCACGTATGGCGACTCGTTCACTTATGGATATGGTGTCCCCGAGCATGAAACATACAGTGCGGTCCTGCAGACGTTGCTTCGCAAGGATTACGCTGTTGAGGTCTACAATTTGGGCGTTTACGCCTACAACAGTACAGACGTACTGAACGAAATCAGAAAACTCATTGTTCACGACCAGTCGCAGCCGGAAGCACAGTTGCTCGACCCCGACCTTATCATTTACGGCGTTTGCCTGAACGATTACGACACGAAAGACGACACGAAAGAAAGCGGCGATTCATTCCTGTTGGGCGACACACTGCAACACTTCAAGACATGGCTTGCCGAACGGACCTACACGGCACGCTTCTTTGACGAACGTATCGGCGATGCCATGATCGGAGTCGGACTGCGGTATAGTTTCATGTCAGCGATTGATGTCGACTTCGCCCGGAAAAAAGAGCGGTTCACTCAGGATGTGATCCGGATGAATCAAGCCGTTCGCGACTTCGGCCTGCCACCGATTCTGGCCATGGTTCTCATGCACGAACCGAAAACCGATTCCCGGCAACACGAACTCGCCACTACAACGGAACAGATTCTTGCAGATGCGGGGATGACAGTCGTACCCACGGCGGCATTTGTGCGCAAACACAGCGGTCGGCAGATGTTTGTCAGTCGCTGGGAGCGGCACCCAAATTCCGAAGCCCATCGACTTTTCGCAGAACAATTCGCCGAAACTCTGCAACAGATGCCGCTGTTTGATCCTTACAAACGAGTCGATCGATAACTTGCCCAACGGCGGTCTCCTCTTTTTGAATCATCCGGCAGTAACCTGCCGACAGGACGCCGCAGTGGCGATCTTCGACGCATTCGATCTGCCGTTCAGGCCCTGGGACTGGCAGGAAAAAGGTCCATTCATACTGACGTGCAACTGAAGGCGTGCAACTGTTCGCCTCCGCAGCAGATAGCTTTCAGTTTTCCCAAAACTGCGCCAAATGCGAACGTTGTGGCCCCCCGAACTTGTGGTTCGGTTGCGAAGAACGTTCACATCCGAGACAACATGTCGGTGCCGGGCGGGAAGGAATCCCGTGCCAGCCCTCAATCCTGACAACAATCTTGCTGCCGAAGGCATAATATATGACTCGCCACGATGGCCGAGCCGTTGATGAACTACGTCCGATCTCCGTTCAACGCGGTTTCACGAAAACCGCCGCCGCCAGTGTTTTGATGCAGGCGGGTGACACGATGATCCTGTGTACCGCCAGCGTCGAGAACAAGGTTCCACCATGGCGAATGCCTCGTAAGGAGGGCGACACGGCACAGGGCTGGGTCACCGCAGAATACAACATGCTGCCCGGCAGTACGTCGCCGCGCAAGCAGCGGGATCGCAAAAAGGTGGACGGTCGCACGACCGAAATCCAGCGGCTCATCGGCCGCAGCCTGCGTGCGGCCGTGGACTTTGCCGCACTGGGAGAACACACCATCATGATTGACTGCGACGTACTGCAGGCTGACGGTGGTACCCGAACATTAAGCGTCACAGGTGGCTTTATCGCGTTGTGTGATGCCGTGGCTTCCATTTCAGAGGAACGACTGCCGTCGAAGCAGGGCATCATCAAGGACAGCGTCGCAGCGATCAGCGTCGGTGTGGTCAGCGGAGTACCCGTTCTGGACCTCGATTATCCGGAAGACAGCACGGCAGATGTGGACATGAACGTCATCATGACGGGCAGCGGCAAATTCATTGAAGTGCAGGGAACGGCCGAAGGCGAACCATTCGACATGGCGACTCTGCAGCAGGAACTGTCTCTGGCTCAGCATGGAGTCACTCAGCTGACCGCGATCCAGAAAGAATCGCTGGGCACCGCGTGGCCACTATCTTAGCAGCCTGACCGCAGTCCGTCATTCAGGCGGGCGCGACACACCGAAAAGTGAAATGCAAATGGCGAAACAGCAATACCGCAGCGTGCCCGACGAAACATCCGGTCTACCAAAGGGCATCAAGTACATCATTGGCAACGAGGCCGCCGAGCGCTTCAGCTTTTATGGCATGCGCACGATCCTTGTCGTGTTCATGACCAAGTATCTTCATTATATGGTCGATGGCGAAGTCGGCACCGAAATGAGTGATGCGAAGGCCAATGAGTACTACCACAATTTTGTGGCGGCAACGTATTTCTTTCCCGTCATGGGGTCGTTCCTGTCAGACATTCTGATCGGCAAGTATCGCACGATTCTGTGGCTTTCGATCGTATACTGTCTGGGCCATTTGTCTCTGGCGCTCATGGGTGGTGCCGGTCTTGCGCCGGGAAGCTGGCTGATGGCAGGACTGTTCCTCATTGCATTGGGAAGTGGTGGCATCAAGCCGTGCGTGTCGGCTCACGTTGGGGATCAGTTTGGAAAGAAGAACAGCCATCTGATGACGAAAGTGTTTCAGTGGTTCTATTTTGCGATCAATTTCGGGTCCACGGCGTCGACCTGGATGACCCCGCTTCTTCTGAAATGGTATGGCCCGCACATCGCGTTCGGTGTTCCTGGTGTTCTGATGGCGATCGCCACCCTGATGTTCTGGATGGGCCGCAACGTCTTTATCCATGTCCCCCCCGGCGGCAGCCGCTTCTTCCGTGAGACCTTCAGCCGCGATGGTGTCGTGGCTTTGCTGAAGCTGTCGACCATCTACGCGTTCGTCGCCGTCTTCTGGGGTTTGTTTGACCAGACGGGGTCATCGTGGGTCATTCAGGCAGAAAACATGGATCGCCGCTTTCTGGGGATCACGTGGCTGCAGTCTCAGATACAGGTCCTGAACCCAATTCTGGTCATGATTCTGATTCCTCTGTTTCAGCTTGTGATCTATCCGTGTGTGGACTCATTTGTTTTTCGACTGACAGCCATCCGCAAGATTTCGATCGGTTTCTTTCTTACGGCGGCCAGTTTTGCGGTCGTCGCGAAGGCACAGGATCTCATTGACGGCGGTGCAACGCCTTCTATCGCCTGGCAGTTATGGGCGTATGTCCTGCTGACCAGCGGCGAGGTCTTGATCTCGATTACCGGCCTTGAGTTTTCCTACACGCAGGCCCCCAAGACCATGAAATCAGTCATCATGGCGGTCTGGTTATTCTCTGTTTCACTCGGCAACATCTTCACAAGTGTTGTGAACCATTCCATTCAGGTGCCGGGAATCAGCCAGGTGGCGGCGGAGGCAAAATCTCAGTCGCCGGATACAGAGAACACCATTCGCACGTGGACATTTCGCACATCCAGCGAATCACTCGAAGGAAGCCGGCAATCCGGGAAAACGATTACCATCAGTGGTGTCGACGGACAGTTCGATACTGCCGACGATATTGTGATGCACTTCAATCAGTACAACATCCTGGAAGACGTTGAGACTGCGGACAACGAGTCCATCACAAAGGCGTCCGAAATCATCGAGCAGGCCTTTTTCTCTGACCCAAAGGAGGACTCGGCCAAAGCGTTACCAACTGAAAGTGAAGGTCAGGCATTGCTTGCGGGGCTCACAGATTCAAACGGGAATGCGTTTGTTTACAGCCAGCAGTCGAAGAACGACTACAGAATCACTTCGCCTGGGGCAGATGGAATCAACCAGACCCAGTGGGACATCATCCTGAGTGCGACGGTCAGTCGAATTGCGACAGATACAGACTCATCTGCAGGCAATGAGCCCTACGACTGGCTGGAACAGCGCATGATCGCCGCTCGCGGAGACGAAGGAAAAGCTGCAGTTGATGCCGCTCGAGGAAACATTGCGGAAACCGCAATCGACCATTCCATAACCGTTGGCGGGCAGGATACGATGGAAGGCGGAGACTACTTCTGGTTCTGGACGTACACGATTCTGGTGACCTCAGTTCTGTTTGTGCCAGTTGGCTACTTCTACAAAGAAAAATCGTACATTCAGTCTGAAAACAGTGACGAAACACAAACCGCGTCGACGAACGCCGACGACGAGTCAGGGACCTTTTATAGCTAAGTGGCATGTGTCCTCGACATGAGCAGGAGTCGACTCTCATATAGCGAGACCATTACGGCCGACGCTGTAATTATCTGACTGATGGACAGAATGTGTACCGTCCAGACCACAACGAGCCAGGGGTAAGAACTGCCACGACAGCTGGCCAGTCAACTGCAGGGGTTCGTAAAATAATGATGCACATATCATTCAGAGCGATTTGTTGTGCGTTTCTGCTTCTGTTTCTGCTTCTGATAGGCATTGCTGCTGAGGCGGACGAAAGCAGACCGACAGCAACGCCGTCTGAGAGTCCGGACAAAGCCATCCAGCGATTTGTCGATGAGTGCCTGTCGATCACTCCCGGTAAAGGGCGGTATCCAGTCAGTTCCGTGATTGGTGCAGAATCTCCAACTGCAATGGAATTGGCTCGCCGCGAAGTCACCATCACACACAAATTCAGAATCTCAAAGTTTGAGATAACTCAGGAACTTTACCAGGCCGTCGCGAATCAGAATCCAAGCCGCTGGAAGGGGCCTCGCAATTCGGTGGAAAACATCAGCTGGCAGGATGCCGTTGGCTTCTGTAGGCGATTGACAACGATCCTGCGAAGCCGCGACCTGATTGGTGCTGACGAGGTCGTCAGACTGCCGTCAGCACTGGAATGGGAGTACTGCTGCCGTGCTGCGACTACGACAAAATTCAGCTTTGGAGATGATGTTGGCAACACTGAGAGTGACACATCCATTCTGGACGCCTACGCATGGCATACCGGAAACGCAGCAGGAAATGACCCTGCGGTGGGAGTCCTGAAGCCGAATCCGTGGGGCCTCTATGACGTTCACGGATATCTGTGGGAGTTCGTGTCGGACGAACTGCCTTCAAAGTCTACCCAAAGGGATAGTCAGACAAAGCGAACCATCGTTGGACGGATGATACGGGGCGGTTCATGGAAAAACGAACATCCGCTGCTTTCCTCATCCACCTATTTGGCGATTTCCGACAAGGCCACCAGCGATGATATCGGTTTTCGCTGTGTGGTCGCTCGCCAGCCAAAACCAAAGAAACCGCAGCAGCGGTAGTAGCGAATCGCTCAGGCTTCAGGTATCCTCAAACAAATGAGTACGGGGCGCTGCGCACAGGTTTGTGTCTGTGCGGTCGAATTGCCTCTTTTCATCCACCAACAATCGCACTGAAGCATCTCAACGGATCACATCCGACTGGTTGATGTGGTCAAACAGGACCCGGGATCATGACGACGGAAGAACATCCTCCGCAGGCTGAAGCAGAAGTACCCAAAGACACAGCAAGCAAAGAAACGGAAGCTGCCACCGAGGATGCGACAAACGTCGTGGCCACGGAGAAACCAGCCGCAGAGAGTGCCGAGCCGTCGACGGCTCCTGCTGAAGCAGTTGCTCCCGCACCAGCGGCTGAGCCAGCCTCCCCCGCTCCGGTTGCAGCGCAGCCGTCCGGAACTGATGATGCCCCGACGCCCGCGGTAACTGTCAACGCCAATCCCTCGGCCCCGGTAGCTGCCACCACTGTTGCCGCTGACGCTGCGACGCCCCCCGTGAATGAGACCACGCAGCCGGAACCGGCTGCGGAACCGGCACCGCACGCTGCCCCCACCACCCCGGATCCATCGGCAGAAGCGCCAGCGGTTCCTCAACCGGAATCTGCTGCACCAGCCGAGGAAACAACGACTGCGGCGCCCGGCGAGGCAGGCGGCGACGTTGCCGCGTCAGCGGGAACGGACAATTCGGCCGCGCGAGTGCGGGAAAAACTTAGTGCGCAGTCCAAAGGCAAATCGCTTGGCAATGAGGACATCAAGACTCAGCGGCCGGACACTCCAACGAATACGGTCGCCACCGATATTCCGGATGTGGATGAACTGGACGCAAATCTGGAAGCGGAAATCGCATCAGCACTTGGTGACGAGGTAAAAGCAGCGCCCGAGGTGGTTCCACCGCCTGTCGCGGAAGCTGCCGAACCTGATGCCGTTTCTGCTGACCCGGACGCTCCGGAAGAAATCGGGCCGGGGTCGATCGTCACTGGGACGGTACAACAAATTCATGGCGACGACGTGTTTCTAAACGCTGGACTGATGGCCGACGTTCTGTTGTCGTTGAAGCACATTCCTGAGGGCACGAAAGCTGAAGTTGGCGGCACGCTGCGAGTCGTCATCGAATCCATCGACGGTGACGGATTGTTTCGCGCTCGTTTGCCTGAGGCAAAGACGAAGACCGGCGGCAACTGGGATGGTCTTGCGGTTGGTCAGGTCGTTGACTGTCAGGTGACGGGCACAAATAAGGGCGGCCTGCAGGTCACCGTCAGCAGTCTGAAAGCATTTCTTCCCGCCAGCCAGGTTGACCTGGGCTTTGTTGCCAACCTTGAACAATACATCGGTCAGACCATGACCGTGCAGATCACCGAGGTTAAGCCAAAGAAGCGGAATCTTGTCGTCAGCCGTCGTGTCTTGCTGCAGGCTGAACGCGAGTCAATGCAGGCCGACTTCTGGACGACGCTCGAGGTTGGACAGGATTTTTCCGGCACGGTTAAGACAATTAAGAAGTACGGGGCCTTCGTAAATCTGGGCCCGATTGATGGGTTTCTGCATGTCGGAGAAATATCATGGTCCCGCATCAGTCATCCAAACGAGGTCTTGAACGATGGACAGGAAATTCAGGTTCGCATTCTGAAGATTGACAAGGACAAGAACCGCATCAGCCTTGGCATGAAGCAATTGGTGCAAAACCCCTGGCAGGGCCTGGGCGAAAAATACCCTTCAGAACGGATCGTTCCCGGCAAGGTGACCCGGATCGCCGATTTTGGAGCGTTTATTGAATTGGAGCCGGGCGTCGAAGGTTTGGTCCATATCAGCGAACTTGCCTGGCGCCGCGTTGGCAGCGTCGCTGAGGTACTGTCAGTCGGTGACGAACGCGACTTCCAGGTGCTTGAAGTTGACCAGAAACGAAAACGAGTCAGTCTTTCTCTGAAGGCCCTTGAAAAGAAACCTGAGTCCGCCAGGAAGGAATCCGGGGATGATCAGCCCCGCGCCCCACGCACGCCGAATCCCGATCTCCGGGGAGGCATGGGCGGCAAGTCCGGCAACAGTCTGTTCGGCAACCCGTCCGACTTCACGTAGGCACCGAATCGCGGCCCCCGATGCAGGCCGGGTGAAATGCGACATCGATGAGCGCACCAAACAAAACGCAGTGTCGATGAATGGTGCGTGAAATCGAGCCCTCCGACCAGGCCGCTCGTAGCAATCAATTACTCCGGGTAAACCGACGCTCCAGCACTTCCAGCGCCCGAGCAACATCCGGATCTACGCTGATTTCATCGCTCGTGCGGGCTCGAAACGCGGTGCGGTGAGCGTTCTCAACAGCCACGTGAGGGGCGATCCCCGTGCCCGCATAGTTCTGATGCTCCGGCGAATAGAATTTGGCGGTCGTCAGTTTTAAGCCGGTGCCACCTGGCAGGTGGATAATGCTCTGCACTGACCACTTGCCGTATGTCTTTCGGCCGACGATCGTGCCGCGTCTGTGATCATTGATGGCACCAGCGACAATTTCGCTGGCACTGGCACTGTTTTCGTTGACCAGAAGCACCAACGGCATGCTCCGAGTATTGTACGTATTGGCACGAAACGTCTGAGTTTGATCGAACGAACGGCCCTCAGTCGACACCAGCACGCCACGATCAATGAAACGGTCAATGACGTTTGCGGCTGTATCCAACAGGCCGCCCGGATTGTCCCGCAAATCCCAGATCAACGATTTCATTCCACGACTCTCCAGACCTCTGAGAGCCGCATCCATTTCTTCTTCTGTGGAGTTCTGAAAACCAGTCATGCGGATATAGCCGATACCGTTGTCCTGATCCAGAATGAGCGAACTGGTGACACTGCGTACGACCACAGATCGCCGCGTCAGTACGCTGCGATTGATTTTCCCATCGGTTGTCTCGTAAGCAATGTCAACCTGGCTGCCACGCTGCCCGCGAAGAAGTCCGGCCGCTTCGTCGGTGGTAAGATCGCGACACTCGCGACCGTCGATTTCAACAATGAAGTCACCGGGACGCAGTCCGCCTTGTTCCGCCGGACTGTCCAGCAGGACATTGACCAGATGCATGCCCTTACCTTTCTCGCCTTCCATTTCGATGCCGATACCAACAAATTCCCCCTGAATGCTGCCAAACAAGTCGTTGTAGCGGTCGGGCGTCAGAAAGTGGCTGTAATCGTCAAGTGCATTGCAGCTGCCGAACAGGTATTCCATGACCACAGCAGTATCCGGAATTCCAACCTGCCGCCTGGCGAGTTCACAAACTTCCGTCACCACCATTCGAGCTTCCAGACGACTGGCAACACGACGATTCCAGTAATTGCTTGTCAATTGCCGACGCAGCTTCTCGGCCGCCGGGCGAAATGCAATCTTCACGTGAGCGTCCAGAAAACGATCATTCCCTAAAGCCATGTACAGGCTCTCAGTGCCGTGTGCAATCAGTTTTGTGGCTGAGATTTTGGTGACGTATTCCAGTTGTACACGTGTCAGAACGTCCTCCAACAGGTCCAGTGCTTCGGCCCGTCCCTGCAACAGCAGTTTTTTCTGGAAACTGCGATCGGAATAGCGGCGGTCCACCGAAAAATGAACACGTGTGCGGCGCAGACCGTACTTCAGATTGCCGTCTTCCGGAAATTTCTCCAGAGCGGCTTCGTAGAGGCGAATCGCCTCCACACGCTGGTTTAGATTCTCCAGCTCTTCACCAAAGCGGAAGGCTTCCGACGCAGTCCACCGGCCCTCTTCGATCGCCGTGAGGTTTTCTGTGATCTGATCTGCGCTGACAACACCAGTGAGTAATGGCTCAACCGCCTGCAGACACTGGCAAATCGGGCCAAATGTCAACGCCGTGATTGCCGCCAACACGCATTTGTATGCTAAAGAATGTCTCAACCGCTGCATTGGTTCCCCCCTCACGTCGACTCTGATCAGCAGCGACCGATCGTAATTCGACTGACTTTCGCAGCCATAGGGTGAGGCGAGCATCATGCCGCATTTGGTGTCATCCGTGTACAGTCCTCAGCCAACTGCCGAAGTCGTCCCCATTGTTCGTTGCGTGGCAGACTGCCACAGTTTAAAGGCTATTCACGACCCCGGATGCGTCGCTGATGATCGACAGACATTGTCGACAAAAAGGGGCCATGCACAGAAGACGCCGTTCTTCCTGTGATCAGACTGCGTAGGGGCAGCAAGACTGATCGTTCACAAGACCTTCGATCCGAAACCGTGCCCACCACCATAATGACGAACGCCATCTGCGTTGAGCACGAATCGAATATACGGCGGCTTTTGCAGCTGGTCAAACGGTTGTTTCCCCTAAGGATTTCCTACGGCATCAATTCGGTATAAACTGTACAACAGAAAGGCTTTACCTATCTTCATACACTGGAGTGAAGATAGCGATTGCATCGTCTACAGCCATTATTCGCGTAACAGGCACCATTGCACAGGCAGAAATATGTGTCTGCAGGGAACGCATCAGTTATTCCGACGCCCCACGGATTCCGGAGGAAACCAATCCTATGGCATCCGGAGCCGACTCGACGCTCACCTCTTCTATGTGCCTGCCGCCGAGATCGTTTCGTTTGGCGACGTGAGAGTCGTTTCGTCCGCCGAGACTGATTTTCGCGATGTTGCAAATACCCCTGGTGACCCGTTCGCGCGTCTTGTTTTCGCTATGAACGTTTCTTAGAACACGGCGGTTCGTTTTCTGCACAGCGACCAGGACGGTCCGATAGCTCCGCTGGGCCGAGCTTCGGGCGGCAGGATGGTCTGTCCTGCAGAAAACGTGGAGAATCCAAAGTACGATTCCACGCCAAACCAAAGTAAAAAGGTTCTCTTCAAGTGTATCGAGTTTTGATCACCGATGGCCTGCACGCCGCCGGCATGCAGATTCTGGAGCAGACCGAAGGCGTTGAACCGGTCGTCATGCCCGACCTGTCGCCGGAGCAGCTTCGTGAAGAACTGAAAAACGTCGATGGAATTATCGTCCGCGGCAAAACAAAGCTGACGCCTGAGGTGCTGGAAGGCCAGCAACGCCTGAAGGTCGCCGTGCGAGCCGGCGTCGGTGTCGACAACATCAATCTGGACGCCGCCACGGCAGGCGGCATTCTGGTGATGAATACACCCACCGGAAACACCACCAGCACGGGAGAACATGCCTTTGCGATGATGATGGCCCTGTCACGCAACATCGCTCCTGCAGCCGCTTCGATGCGAGCCGGCAAGTGGGACAAAAAACTGTTCCAGGGCACGCAACTGTCCGGCAAGACGCTGGCCGTCATTGGATTGGGCAGAATTGGCCTGACTGTTGCCAGCCGGGCACAGGCGTTTGAAATGAAGGTCCTGGGATACGACCCGTTTCTGTCCGAAGAACGCGCCAAGGAATACGGCATCGAATTGTACCGTGACGTCGACGAAATCGTATCGAAATGCGACTTTCTGACCGTGCATACACCGCTGACCGATGAAACTCGCGGCATCATCAACGCAGAACGCCTGGCCGCCATGAAGAAAGGCGCTCGCATTATCAACTGTGCTCGAGGCGGTATTGTCGATGAGACCGCTCTGGCGGATGCGATCGAATCGGGCCACATCGCCGGCGCAGCGCTGGACGTGTTTACCAAAGAGCCGCCAACGGATCGTCGGCTGGTGGATCTGCCGCAGGTTGTCACGACGCCGCACCTTGGGGCCTCAACCGATGAAGCTCAGGAGATGGTGGCCGTCGAAGCTGCTGACATCATCACTGACTATCTGGTGAACAATAATATTCGCTACGCCATCAACATGGCACCGGTCTCCGGTGCCGAGATGGAAGACCTGAAGCATTATCTCAGTCTGACGTATCGACTGGGACTACTGTCGGCTCAGATGATCAAAGGCCAGGCACTACAGGCTGCCGAAATCGATTTCCGAGGCGACGCCGCTGACAGGAAGACCAGACTGCTGACGTCTGCATTTGCTGTCGGCCTGCTGGAAGCGGCCCTGGACGCTAATGTTAACATTATCAACGCCACGTCAATCGCCAAGTCTCGCGGCATCGCGCTGACGGAAACCGCCAGCGGGAGTTCTGAGAACTTCGCCTCGATGATTTCCATAAAACTGACCACCGATCAGGGCCAGTTTGAAGCAGCCGGAACAATCTTCGGTCATCAGTTCCTGCGTCTTGTGAAACTGGGACCGTACTGTTTCGAAGCGTTCCTGGACGGCGTGTTGCTGGTCTACCGGCATCGTGATGTCCCCGGCCTGATTGGCTACATCGGTACGGTTCTGGGCCAGCACAATGTCAACATCGCCAACATGGCGCTGGGACGCGAAGCAAACCAGCCAGGCGGCGACTCGGTGGCCGTCCTGAACCTCGACAACGAACCGTCAGCCGAGGCATTGGCAGAAGTGTTGAATCACGAGGAAGTCAACGGTGTCGAGATCGTACGATTACCGGCCGCCGGAGCCAGTCTGCCGTGGCTCGGCGGCAGCTGAGTTCACACCAGGACATCCGTCACTGTGCCACCGTGCAGATCGGCAGTCTGAAGTCACGCCCGTGGAGACGATACGTCAGGCGTTTTCGGTTGGTACCCTGTTGGTGCAGAATATCACAGCGTTTCACGCTGACTTGTGGCCACGACGAACGCTTTTCGATTGCAGTTTCGTTGCTCCCACGAGCCGGTACCGTTTACGACAATAAGTAAACGGTTCCAGCCTTCGGATCGTGAACGTGGCCCGGCTTCTCCGCAATCCTGCAGTTGGACTCGTCGGTCACTCCGGGAACTATGCCTGCCCTGATGTCGGCACCAGCCCTCCAGATACTGATGCGTCGTGGGTGATGGTCTCGACGGTAGTTGTTGCGGCTGAGCTTTCCGGGGCAATATTCCGTACATGATTCCGGAAAGAAATTTGTTCAGCTGTCGACGATACGTCGCCGACAACAGAAACAGCCAGGGCAAGGGCAGCAGAATATGCATTCATGATAGATTGTGTTATCTGCACAATTGGTGGGAAGGAAGAAACGGTGGGTGGGGGCGGGCAACGTTCGTTTCCAGGTGGTTTTCCCGTAGATTGCAAGTTTGAGCCAATGAGAATTATGGTCATTTTGCAGATGCTGTTGTTTACTCCGGGGACAGTGGAAACTCATTGGCTTTTCACAGACTCCCTGCTTTTGGAAGCTGCCGACACTTCCGCCTTCGCTTCTCTGAGATTATGCCTGAATCCGCGAGGATCCCGCTCGTTCCCGGAATCGGGTGAGTTTACTTTTTGGCGTCTCGTGATACCGTAGGTAATCGGGCTCAGGCGAATTTCTGATGGTATTGCGGCCCACTCTCTGGTGACCAGACTCCGGCAGGCAAATCGATTGCCATCATTTTGACAACGTTAGGTCCGCCGTGTACGGTCGGCCGTATCGAATTGATTTGGGAAGTGTTTCATGACAACAGCCAATCTTTCTTTGGATGGAAAAGATTACGAACTCCCGATCGTGATCGGGAGCGAAGGCGAAAAGGGCGTCGATATCGGCAAGCTGCGGGCGCAGTCCGGGGCCATTACGGTCGATCCCGCCTTCACCAGCACCGGTGCGTGCAATAGTGCTATCACCTTCATTGACGGCGAAAAAGGGATTCTGCGGTATCGCGGATATCCCATCGAACAATTGGCTGAGAAGTCCGACTTTGTCGAAGTTGCCTGGCTGCTGCTGTACGGCGAACTGCCGAACGCCCAAGAGCTGGAGAAATTTCGAGCTCAGCTGACGAACCACAGCCTGATCCACGAAGACATGAAGAAGTTCTTCGAGGGCTTCCCCAACAACGCTCACCCAATGGCCATGCTGTCAGCGATGGTTGCCTCGCTGTCTGCCTACTATCCGGAAACCGAAGACGAAAACCACGAACAGAACATCGTGCGACTGATTGCCAAAGTGCGAACTCTGGCCACGTACGCCTACAAGAAGTCGATCGGCCAGCCAATGGTCTATCCGCAGAACAAACTTAAGTACTGCGAGAACTTTCTGCACATGATGTTTGCTGTCCCCTGCGAGGGCTACGAAGTCAATCCGATTCTAACCAAAGCCCTGAACATGCTGTTGATCCTGCACGCGGATCACGAACAGAACTGCAGCACATCGACGGTACGGATGGTCGGCAGCAGTCGAGCCAATATCTTCGCGTCAATTTCCGCAGGAATCTGCGCCTTGTGGGGTCCGCTGCACGGGGGAGCAAATCAGGCCGTACTTGAGATGCTGCAGATGATCGATGACGACGGTGGGGACTATCAGAAGTGGGTCCAGAAGGCCAAAGATAAGGATGACGGATTCCGCCTGATGGGCTTCGGACACCGCGTCTACAAGAACTTCGATCCCCGCGCAACAATTCTCCGCAAGATGTCTGACGAGGTGCTGGCGGAACTGGGCGTCCAGGACCCTCTGCTGGACATCGCTAAGAATCTGGAGAAGGTCGCTCTGGAAGATGAATACTTCGTCAGTCGCAAGCTGTATCCGAATGTCGACTTCTACAGCGGCATTCTTTATCGCGCGATGGGCATTCCAACGAACATGTTCACTGTCATGTTTTCCATTGGGCGGCTTCCCGGCTGGCTGGCTCATTGGAAGGAACTTCGCGACGAAGACTCCCGCATCAACCGACCACGACAAATCTACACCGGGTCGACGGAACGTGATTACGTCTCGATCGAAGAACGCGGGTAGGCGAATGAATTCATGGATGGCCCCGCAGGCTCCGCAATAGGGTCGCCCGAGGCCACGGATTCTTCGTTTCCTTTGAAGACAACCTCACGCCGAAACGCCTGTATAGAACGACATGTCAGACACTCCCCTCAACATCGCCGTAAATGGCGCCGTCGGTCGGATGGGACAGCGCATCGTGGCGTTGACGATTGCCGACAAGGATCTGAAGCTGGCTGCAGCCCTCGAACACGCAACAAACCCTCGAATTGGCGAAGACGCGGGCGAAGTGTGTGGTGCCGGGACGTGCGGCGTCGCTGTCACTTCCCAACTCGACGATCGAGTGGACGTAGTCATCGATTTTTCGTTACCGGAAGCTCTTGATTCGGTTCTGGCTCCATGCGAGGAACGCCGCATTCCTTTAGTGATTGCGACGACGGGTTACACCGACGAACAACGTGAACGGATAGCCTCAGCCGCGCAAAGCACGCCTGTCGTGATGGCTCCCAGCATGAGCATGGCGGTGAATCTGGTGATGAAGCTGGTGGAAGATGCGGCCCGGGTCCTGCGGGACAATGCCGACGGCGTTGACGTTGAGATTATCGAACGACATCATCGGTTCAAAGAGGACGCTCCCAGCGGTACGGCCCTACACTTTGGCAAGATCATCGCGGAACAGATGGGGCAGGAAAATCACGTCCACGGTCGCGAGGGTCGCCCGGGGCAGAGACCACACAATGAAATCGGCTACCACGCCCTCAGAACGGGCGACAACGTCGGTGAGCATACGATTGTCTTCGGCATGCTGGGTGAGACAATCGATCTGACCGTCCGCGGCCATACTCGTGACAGCTACGCCTATGGTGCACTGGCTGCAGCAAAATATGTGGTCACGCAGGGTGCGGGTTTGTATTCCATGAAAGACGTGCTGGGCCTGTAAGCACGCCCCATAATGAAGATACATCGCGGCGAGCTGAAGTCAGGCGACCAGCGGCAGCGGGTTGGCCGCCGGAATCGACACCTCAAACCGTCACCGAGACGGCCTCGTCAGATTCCATCATCCGGCGAACGTCTGACTGGCTCCGTCCACGCGGATAATCTGGCCGCTTACGAAACGCGCGGCATCAGTACAAAGGAAGCCCACCACAGAAGCAATCTCTTCCGGGCGACCGTACCGCTCAAGAGTGCCTTCGGTGGCCAGCCATTCCTCGTCGATTTCATGAATGCGCAGAAAACGTTCTGTGACCGTTCCGCCCGGTGCAACACAATTGACGGGAATGTTGTGCGGACGCAGTTGTTCTGCAAGACAACGAGTCCATGCGTGAACTCCGGCCTTGGCCACTCCGTATATCGATCCCGCCGGCCGACCGACACAGCCCGCGATGCTTCCGATAGTAATAATTCGACCTTGTTTACGATCCATCATTTCCGTCGCCACGGCACGGCAACACAACATTGTGCCCAACAGGTTGCGATCCATGACGCTCTTCAGATCATTGACGGAAATCTGAAGACAGTCATCCTGATCGGGCCGGCCACCGCGTCCGGCGGCTGTGCCCCCCGCGCCGATGTCGCCACCGGCACAGCAGACGAGAATATCGATTTGCTGCCACTTCGTCCGTATCTGATCAGCCACACGCTGCACGTCTTCTTCACTGGTCACATCGCCCCATGTCGCCATGACCTCAGCGTCGGTTCTGTCAGCAATGTCAGCCGCCAGTTCTTCCATCGTGCCGCCTTCGTCGAAGGTTCGCGGACTGTCCGATCGACTTCCGTGAACGGCGACCTTTGCTCCCAGTCGAGCAAGTTCTTCGGCCATGACCTTCCCCAACCCACGTGAGGAACCGGTCACCCATGCAATCTGAGACGCGAGTGGCGTGGTTTCAGTAGTCATAGTTGCTGTTCCGATGGATTGGTACGATTGTGACCTGTGAGTGCGAAGAAGCCACGATGCGGCAAATGACGGATAACCCTGTCCAATGACGGACGAGTGACTGGACATCCTCAGACATTCGCGAAATTCTGGAGTGCGCTTCACTTCGATTAAAGTGTAGCGACTTCCGCCATCGTTGACCTGCGACAATGCCCACCAGCTCTACTACATGTCCGTGCGACATGCACCGCGGATTGTCGGTCCAGACCATCACAACGCCGGATCTCTGACAGGGAACACACATGAACCTCGCCCGGATGTTGTCTGCCAACCTGATTCTGTTCATGTGCTGGTCGTCTGCAGCAACTGGCCATGCCAGTGAGCCTGGCGCTTTGTTGACGCCGGAAAATGCCTCCGGCACGCCGTCTGCAGCGAAACCAAGCGAAGAAAAGGCGACTCGCCTGACCATTCGCCTGGTTGATTCCGACACTGATGCGCCACTGCACGGAGTCGTCCGGGTTGTTCAAAATTCAGACGGCCGACAAATCAAGCTTCCCGAACTGATCGAGCGTGAGAACGGATGGTACACGACGGTGCCGGTCGTTTCAGTGGATGTTCCGGCAACCCGTCTGACGATCGAGGCAATTCGAGGACTGCAGACTGAGCGGGCCCGCGTCGAAGTGGACGCAACTGACACCGAAGACGTGACTGTCACGCTGCGTCTGAAGCAATTCTGCGATGCCGCAAAACGAGGATGGAGAAACGGCAACACACACCTGCACATCATGAAACGAACGCGTGAGGAAGCCGAACGGTATCTGCGCGAAGTTCCCGAATCGGACGGACTGGAGCTTGTCTATCTGTCGCATCTTCGCCGTATCCCTGATGAAGAGTCCTACGTATCCAACGGCATTGTCCAGCAGGGGCTGACTGGTGACACACTCGGGCAGCTGTCTGACGGAGAAGTTCTGTTTCGGCCGGGAGAAGAACATCGCCACAACTTTGGACGTGGCGGTGAAGGCTTTGGCCATGTGATGTTGCTGGACATTGTCAAGTTGATTCGCCCGGTCAGCATTGGCCCTGGCATCATGCGCAGCGGCACCGATGGGATTGCACTGCAACGCGGTATTCGCGAAGCTCGCAGCGACGGTGCAGCAGTAATCTGGTGCCACAATGCCAACGGCTTCGAAGACATTCCCAACTGGGTATCAGGCACATTGGATGCCCAGAACATCTTCGACGGTGGTAATCGCGGCAGTTACAAAGACTCCTTCTATCGATACCTGAACATCGGACTGCGCATTCCGTTTTCCACCGGAACTGACTGGTTCATTGACGATTTTTCCAGGGTGTATGTGCCACTGCAGGGAAAACTCACCAGTGAAGCATGGTTGAAGCAACTGAAAGCCGGACGAACATTCATCACAAATGGGCCATTACTTGAATTCTCCGTGGACCATCACGACATCGGAGACTCGCTGCAGCTACCCGAAGCAAAGGAAGTTCGAGTGACGGCGAAGGCAGCTGGCCGTGCCGATTTCCACAGCATCGAACTGATTCGGAATGGCGATGTGATCGGCGCAGTGAACGCAACACCTGACGGTGGCCACTACAAAGCTGCCCTGGATGAAACCGTCCTGCTGAATGAACCCTGTTGGCTGGCCATCCGAACACCGATCAAAGGCCTGAACAACGAATTCGGCCAGCCCATCTATGCTCACACAAGCCCGATCTACGTGGACTTTCAGGAACGACGTCCTTTTCGCACAGAAGTCGCGCTGGCCTTGATCGGAGACATCGAAGACAGTCTGCAAACCATTCGTGAGAAGGCAACATTTGCGAATAACGCAGAACTACAGTCAGTTATGGAAGTCTACCGAAACGGCATTCAGATTCTACGGCAGAACATCAGGGAACATAGTCGATAGAGACTGCCGCAGAGCGTTTGGACAGGAATTGAAGCCGTATTATCGGCTGACATACTCCGGGCCGTTGCCCGACCGGAGAGCCAGCGCTTGTGGTTGCGGCGCAGCGTCACGGGAAGGGTGACGGAAAGACCCAGTAATCAACGGTCGCACGACGAGGGGGACTATTCCCTCGGCTCCGTATCCGGAACGATCTGATCGATCAATTCTGACATCGATCGCAGGTTCTCCATTTCCGAATTGTGATTCACTTCGGCCGTGCGATCGATTCGACGAACTTCGTTTTCCCAGTACTCCACATCGTCGGACAGTCGCAAGACATCTCCGTGAAGAACCTGCAATTGATCGTTGATTGCGTCATTGGCGCGGTGTTCTTTTTCGAACCGCGACTCCAGTGACGCCAGCTTGTTGTCAAAATCCTGTCTTGCTTCCTGCAACTGATTTTCACACGACGCGTTTGCAGCCTGCGCCATGTAGTCATGGCGAGGTGCCCATTGCCCGGAACGCGAGGCCGGGGCCGGGGCCGGCATTGGATTATTGCTGACCATCGGAAGGGATTGCGGATATTGAATGTCCTGCGAGGAATACGCTTCACAAGGCATGCCCGCAGTACAACTGTCAATGCCTTCCCCGCAGCCATCGTCGCGACAACTACACGAACCGGACGTAAACGGCGCGAACACCGAGCAACCGGTGGTTGCCGCAGCAACGGACAGTACGGATATCGCGATTAACCGTTGTGGCCAACGGGGCACGCATAAATGACGTTCTGTGAGATCGTTCATTGAATTCTCCACTACGAATAGTCACACGCAACTACGACTGTTTTGCCGCAGGCACACGTCACATGAATCTCAACCAGATTCCCGGACTGATCCCGAACTTCGTTGACGCTTGCCAGTCCGTCTGCGGACTCACTTCCGACCGGTGCAGCGACGTCCGTACCAATCCGCACCGGCCTGCTGCTGACGCGGACCTGATCCTCCGACAGTACCCGTTTCCCTGAGGTTCCGCTCATTGCAGGACACCTTTCCTATTCACTAATCATCCTCCAGAATTCCGTCGCACATCCGCATCCAAAGCAGAGAGAAACAACGGGCTATGACCCACGTCACGGCTCCGGCCGCCAACGCTCGCGTCATAATCTCTGCTGGTTCAATGCTCCGCAAGACTCCGATACCAACCGTCAGGAAACCAATCGAGAAACCAAGAACGCGTGGCAATGGGGGAGAAACCGAAGTCATTTTCATTTCAGTCATCAGGCCGCCTCCGCGGTTTCTGCCGTTGACAACGCCGAACCGTCAGGGATGCCCGCTCGCTGAATGGCGTCGTCCCCCATGATGTCCCGATGAGGCAGCACCACCACTGTTTCCACGTTCATGTCCCCGGGAAGTTCCTGATACGCGACAATCGCGAGATCCGGCGTCGGACGGGCCAGCAACTTCTTCAGGGGACGTCGCAGCTTTTGGTCGACCAGGATCGCGAGCGGCAGATGGAGTCGCTCAGCGTCGGCGAAGGCGGCTTTGACGTGATCGATAAGCCTTGAAAGCACGCCGGGCCCAATCGCCAAAGTTCCTTCGTGAATAGATTGTCGCAATTGCGAATCCAGCTGCGGCTCCAATGCAATAATTCGCAGCAGCCCGTCGCTGTTGCGGTATGGTTCACAGATAAGACGTCCCAGGTCCACTCGCACCCTGTCGGTTAACGCCTCAGCGGTGTCGCAGTCCGGGGCGTGGTTTACGATGGACTCCAGAATCAATGCCATGTCCGCCAACGGAATGCGATCTGCTGCCAGCTGCAGCAGGACCTGATGCAATGTCCCCATTCGGATCGTCTCGGGAGTAATCTCATCGACAATGGTCGGTGCGAATTCCTTCACGCGGTCCAGCATCTGTTTCAAAGATTCCCGAGTCAGAAATTCATGAGCATGTCGTTTCAGGACTTCGCCCAGATGAGTAATCAGGACGCTGAGTGGATCCACAACAGTGCAGCCCTGCAGTTCCGCGGCGCGGCGTGATTCCGGAGCAATCCATGACGCGAGTAGCCCAAACGCTGGCTCGACGGCAGGTTCTCCCGGTACGTTCACGTCCCTGCCCTCCGGGAAAATCGCCATCTGCTGCTCGAAACGAACTTCGGCCCCGGCGACCCTGCGGCCGGCAATCATGATGCGGTACTCGTCAGATTCAAGGGTAAGGTTGCTCTGCACTTGAATCGGAGGAATCCAGCTTCCGTTACTTCGCGAGAATTCCCGCCGCAAGGCCGTTATTCTCTCCGACAGACCTTTGACGCGACTGCTTGTGATAAACGGAACCAGTCGAGCACCAACTTCCACCACGGCACGGTCGGCCAGCAGAAACTCATCCAGATTCTGCGTGTCATCAAAATCTTCGGGGGCGTCGTCGCCATCCGACGCAGCATCGCTTTTCGCTGCAGTCTTGTTTTCGCCTTTGCCCAGAAACAGAAGCAGCCCGGCTGCAACGCCCAGAAATGGTAGTTTTGGAAGTCCCGGCATCATGGCCACTACGGCCAGAATCCCCGACCCAATCCAGATGGGCCGGTCGCTCTTAAACATCTGGTCACGGATTTCGTCGCCCAGACTTTCGTCCGACGAGGTCTTGGTCACCAGCACGCCGGAGGTCGTAGCAATGACCAGGGCCGGGATTTGAGAGACAAGGCCATCACCGACCGTCAGGATCGAATACGTCTTGATGGATTCGACGAACGACAGGCCGTTGGTCATCCCGATGATCACGCCACCAACAAGATTCACGGCCGTAATAATCAACCCGGCGATCGCGTCGCCGCGGACAAACTTACTGGCACCGTCCATCGCTCCGTAGAACTCGGTTTCCGCCGACAGTTCGTCTCGTCGCTTGCGAGCCTGAGTGGAATCGATCTGACCGGCATTCAACTCTGCGTCGATAGCCATCTGCTTGCCCGGCATCGCATCCAGAGTAAACCTGGCCGCGACTTCAGAAACGCGAGTGGCCCCCTTGGTGATAACCATAAACTGAATGGTGACCAGAATCAGAAAGATCACCAGACCGACGACCAACTGACCGCCAACCACATAGTTGCCAAAGGCCGTGACAATGTTTCCCGCGTCACCGTTAAGCAGAATCAGTCGTGTCGTTGCCACATTCAGCGACAATCGGTACAGGGTCAGCAGCAGCAACAGGGACGGAAAAACGGATAATTCCAACGCACGTTTAGCGCTAAGCGTCACTAACAGCAGTAGCGTCGTCGTGCCCAGATTGGCGGCCAGCAGTGCCGGTGGCAGTGGTACCAGCATGACGATCAATCCCACGAGCATGCCCAACGATAGCAGAGTTTCACTCTGTATCAGCCAATTGGGGCTGGCGCTGCTGGTTTTGGGAGGAAGTGCTGGCACAGTTGTTGTTGGACTTCAGGATATTCGGAACGGCGGATTGTTAATTGATGGAAACGATATGCGCCTCGTCACTGAAAGCTCAGACTCAGTACACGAG
This sequence comes from Fuerstiella sp., assembly GCA_024230215.1. Classification (GTDB taxonomy): domain Bacteria; phylum Planctomycetota; class Planctomycetia; order Planctomycetales; family Planctomycetaceae; genus Fuerstiella. The sequence continues at coordinate 45,021 of JAAERP010000194.1, forward strand.
CAATCAGCTGCCATCCGTCAACCATCACAAACAGTAGTATTTTGAACGGTGTCGAGATGATCATCGGCGGCATCATCATCATCCCCAACGACATCAGGATGACCGAGACCACAAGGTCGATGAGCATGAAGGGGATATACAAACAGAAACCCATAATGAAGGCGGTCTTCATCTCGCTGATCACATACGCCGGAATCAGGATGCGCATCGGCGTGTCCTGCGCCGTCTGGATGGAACAAACATCGGCCATCCTTGCAAACAGGGCAATATCTGCCCTCCGGGTTTGGCCCAGCATGAAGCCATGAATCGCGGTCGCCGCGTTTTGAAAGGCCACGTCGCCGCCGATTTCCTCGGCAAGGTAGGGCTTGATCGCATCCGTCTCGATCGTCGAAAAGGTCGGCCCCATCACGAAGAAGGTCAGAAACAGCGACAGTCCGAGAATCACCTGAGTTGGAGGGATCTCCTGTGTCGCCAAAGCTCTCCGCACAAACGACAGCACAATCACGATGCGTGTGAACGCGGTCATCGTCACCAGGGCTGATGACAGGAAAGCCATCCCGCCCAAAAACAGCGCAACCTTCAGCTGCGGCGAAAGTTCCTGGAACGCGCCGGATTCTACGACCTGCTGCAATGTCGATGCGGAATCCATTCTGATGGGTGCTCTTTATACTGTCGACTCGATGTGAGCATTTGAGGACTGCAACATAGTTGCTTCCGCGTCCCCGTGGTCCAGGATGTCAGGAAAAGCCTGTGGCACGGGAACGATGCTCTGAATGCCACTGGCGTCACATCCCACCAGAGCCTGGACGCCTCGAAGTTCCACCAGCGAGACGGAACGATTCGCCCCCAGGCTTACGGTTTCGACGATTTGCGACTGCCCTCGTGCGACCGGAAGCATCCCGTGTTTCGTTTGCCAACGACGGATCGCCAACGCGGTCAAACCGCATAAGCACAGGATAATCACAGTCCACGTACCCAGACGAATCAACATATCGGTATGAGTTGGTTCAACGACACTTGCTGTTGCAGCGTCAAGCCCCTCGTTGGTGAGGTCGAGAAATGCGGCAGGTTTCGACGTGGCCGCGGCAACTGACGACGCCACCTCGGGCTGCTGTTGAGTCTTCACGGACTCAGATTCCGATTCGCCCGGGGCCACATAACGGACGTGACGTGCGTCTGAATTGGACTGACCGACGTAACCGGCCGGTGACACGGATTGCGGACTGCCGGTTCGTGCTGGCGCAACGTCGCCTAATGGTGGTGTCCAGTTCTGTTGTTGCGGCCGAACGACCACCTGGCCAGTCGCCGAAACCGTAACAACTGTCAGGGCGAGCAAGAGCCCGGCTGAACGAATACACACAGTCTGAGTGCTGAGCCTGAAACGTTTCTCTGCAGGTGGACACGGCAGGAATTCCCGATTCAACCGCTGGTGCGGAGTTCCGCATCTGTTTGGCGGAGAGCATATCGTTTCGGATGTTCTGGAAGGGGGCAACATCAGCCTGCTCCCGTAGCAATCGGTTGCTGGTCCGAACCGAGGCCATCAACCGTTGCCACCTCTGTGACTCGGACGGCGAAGCGATCGTTGATCACCACGACTTCTCCACTGGCTATCTGAACTCCCTGAGCCATCACACTGACTGGTTCGTTCAGCTCTCGATGCAATTCCACCACCGACCCTTCGCCGAGTTGCGATAACTCGCCGATACCCATGGTGACACGTCCAATCTCGACGGAAATGTCGACCTGTACGTCAGAGAATCTCTCGAGCGTCGAGTGTTTCAGGACACGTCGTGGCGCAACTTCCGGGAATTCCGCCGGGTGGACTTCTGTCGCCTCAGCGCTGGGCGCATTGATGTCGGACGCCGGGTCTGCAGCAGCATCCGTCGTGTTGCCCCCTTCGGAGCCTTCTGCGAGTACGTTGGCCTCTGGTTGTTCGACAGGTTCGTTCATCTCACTCTTTCCTTGACGCGATGATCTGGAACCCCTGTCGCGTTCCTAGTCGGCATGGATGTCCAAACCACTGCAGACGCCCATCGACGATCAGTTCCAGTGGCTGTTGCACGGCCTGGTCCAGCGTCAGATAGTCGCCTACTTTCAAGTTATCAAGCTCCGCCAGAGACATCGTCGTGTCACCCAATCGAGCGACCAGGTGGGCTGGAATTCGTTCTGCAAGAGCTCGCATCTGCGGTGCCGGTTCGGTCACCATCTGCTCGTCTTCTATGTCAGCGATGCCAATCGTTGCCAGCCCCGATTGCGGCATCAGCCAGGTTGCCTCCTCCTGCCCAAGACTTGTCTCAAAAATCACCTGACTTCTGACGACGACTTCATCAGGAGAAAAAACCCGACTGCGCATTGGCCGCGCGATCACACAGTCCTGCTCACATTCCAGTGGATTGATTTCCGGCCACGCCTGACTGATGGCGCGTGTAATCTCGCCAAACAGCAACTCCACCATTGAGGTGTCAACGGTCGTCAATTCGCGAATCTCTGGCCATTCCTCGCACGGCGTGCCCAGCATGTCGTTGACTAATGCCAGTACCATTCGCGATGAAAAGGCAAAAAGACTGGGAAACGACTCAGGTCCAATCTGCAGTCGCGCTGCGTAGCCCGGATCAGCCAGACTGTTCACCGCATCAAAAGCAGTCGGAGAATCAGTCGCGCCGGGCGAAACACCCAGGTCGGAACCAAGGAGCGCCTGCCAGTTCTCCTGCAGCATGGACGTCATTGTGCCCTGCCATGAGGTCAACGCAGCATCTGCCTCGATCGTCAGACGAGGAGCTTGAGAGAAGATGTTGAATGGACTGGTTTCAGTCTGACTCATTGCACGTTGTATTCATCGAACAACACGTTGTAGATGCGATCGTAGCCGTCCGGAAACAGGACCGAGTTGAATTGATCGCGAATTTCTCGACGCATACGGTTTTGGCCTGCCCCCCCCCCCGGATTTCTTCCAGGCTCTTGTCGGAAATCTGATTCAGCAACCAGTTCTTCAGGACGGCCCGCTTTTCCTCAATTTTCAACTTAATGCTATCCTCTTCTTCCTTTGGTACCTGCAGTGTGACGGCGACTCGCAGGTAACGCGTCAGCGCTCCTTCATCCAGGTTCACGACGACAGCATCAAACGGAACAAACGCTGTCTCTTCCGGGGCCAGCATTTCGAAGACCGGCTCCGATTGTTCTTCGGCAGCTGCGTCCCCGCCTGATGACGGCATAAAATAGGGAATAGCCATGCCCATTCCGCCGCACAGCAAGGTGACAAGAATCCAGGGAAGTGGGCCGGCCTTTCCAGCGCCATCGCCCTCACCGTCTTCGCCGTTTGGTTTGGCTTCTTCTGCCATCGTTGAAGCTCGCCACTGTGATTTTGAAAGACACGCCCCGGCCTACACAGACCGCGAAATGAGAGATTTCCCGTGAATCCATCGGCGGAAAGGGGGTCCGGTCGTGAGGATTAGAACGGTCACGCAACATGCCGAGTGCTGATCTTTCTTCGCAGTTGAAGGGCGGCACGCAGGGATACAGAACTTTCCCTTGATTTGCATGAAAACACTCACTCGCTCGGCGGCCAGCGGAGCTGCTGAACGAAGAAGCTCTTAACCGGGGAATATTTGCGGATGATGGGGGAACGCGACGGCGGCGAGTATTTGACTTCCCCGGTCCCGTCTCGGTTGTTTATCGGCGGCGTTTCTTTACCATCGCCAGGTACGACGAACACGTAGTGCTTTGTCACAGGCAAAAGTCAGGGTGGAAGCATTCCCCGGAAAAGGGGGTCAGGTACCAAGAATGCAAAGCACCCTTTGGGCCGTTCCGGTTTTTGGTACCTGACCCCGTTTTCCTCGCCAACCCTAAAACCTGGCTGTGACAA
>JAAERP010000195.1 GCA_024230215.1 Fuerstiella sp.
AAGGTCAATGGTAGCCAGAGCCGTGAAACGGCGGCAGCAACGCGTTGTACCTGTTGATGATTCGCTGCCGCCGTTTCACGGCTCAACTCACGTAGACAATTCGTGACCCACGGCTTGCGCCGTGGGCTACGTGCTTGCGCCACTTCGTGGCCAGACAGATTCGTGGGTAACGACAAGAGTCAAGACCCAGCCCACGAACGAACTGCACCGCCCATACGATTTCGTTTCACCAATAACTGCAGTATCTGGAGGGAACACCTGTTAAGAACGAAACATGGGAGGGCGCATAAAAAAACGTCGAGAGCCGTAAAGACCCTCGACGCTTGAATTCGCGCCGCGAAACCCGATTAGAGTTCGTCGGCAGGATGTTTCGTCCTCAGATCACTCGCACGTTCTCGGCGCGTGGGCCCTTTGGCCCCTGTCCAACGTTGTACGATACCTGCTGTCCTTCACGCAGTTCGTCAAATCGCACGTCTTCAAGTGCTGAGCTGTGAAAGAACATGTCCTTTCCAGTCCCGTCTTCAATGAAACCAAACCCCTTGTCCGTGATTCGTTTGATTGTCCCTTCTGCCATGTCTGTAACCCAATACTCTCAAGATTGTCGGTAGTCACCTGCACGTGAAACGTTTCGCGTACTAATGATCACCCTAAGATTGTTCGTTTTGTCGCACAGCGAGTGCGATATGTCAATTTGCAGCGTTGCGGATATTCGCTTCTGCGATCAACGAAGTTGGCCCCTCACTTGTGTCGATGCCCTGTTTTCGCTGGGTACGACGAGCCCGTTTGGCTTCCGCCTTCGCCTTTTTATCCATCTCGCGTTTACGTTTTTCGTAGGTATTTTGATTTTGTGCGATGGTTTCTCTCCTTCATTATCCGAGAAATCGGTTCTTGTGACGCTATTTCTAACCGCAAAAGTATCGTTTGAATAGTCCGTCAGTCGGACTGTTTGACGCGTTGCCGGGTTTGCTGTCCGTTGCGTCGTCGCCTTTTCGGCTTTCCCTTGTCAACTCCGCCAGTCAGACCCGACGAACGACGACCTGAGAACCGCTGAGAGCCAGCTCCCTGCGATGTACCGTGCTGTGAATGTCCATTGCGTCGGCCGGACGACGTCCGAGCCTTCCGATCCGGTCGCCATTGCGGCTGTATTTGCCCCTCAGCAAGCGGGATCTTCTGACCGATCAGTCGTTCGATCGCATGCAGTTCCTGGCCTTCGGTCGCACTACAGAACGACAAAGCGATGCCTTCCGCGCCGGCTCGGCCCGTACGGCCAATCCGGTGTACATATGCTTCCGGTTCGATGGGAAGATCATAATTAATCACATGCGAAATGCCATCGATGTCAATTCCTCGAGCAGCGACGTCCGTGGCCACCAGCACCTGTATCTGGCTTCGTCGAAACGCTTCCAACGCACGTTGGCGGGCGTTTTGCGATTTGTTTCCGTGAATGGCGAGGGCTTTAATCCCACTGCGATCGAGTTTTTCAGCCACAACGTTAGCGCCGCGTTTCGTCCTGGTAAACACAATCGCGCGATCGACGTCGCCGGCCGTCAGAATCTGTCGCAACAACGACTGCTTTCCGTCGCGCTCGACAAACATAATTTTCTGCTCGATACGTTCGACGCTCGTAGTTTTCGGAGTCACGTTAACGCTGACGGGACTCCGCAACAGACGCTTTGACAGCTGAGTGATTTTCGGCGGCATGGTGGCCGAAAAGAACAGCGACTGCCGCTCATCCGGCAAACGGTTGATGATCCGCCGTAAATCCGGCAGAAAACCCATGTCGAGCATTCGGTCCGCTTCGTCCAGAACAAAGACTTCCAGCTGATCCAGAGTGATGTGTCCCTGATTCATCAGGTCGATCAATCGCCCAGGAGTGGCGACGAGAATATGGGCTCCCCGATTCAAAGCTCGTACCTGACTACCCTGTTTTACGCCGCCATAAACCAGGACCTGGCGAAGTCGCAGATGCCTGCCGTATGTGGCAAAGCTTTCTTCAATCTGAATCGCCAACTCTCGGGTCGGAGCCAGGACCAATACCAAAGGCCGGTTGGGTTCGGCCTTGCGATTTTCGTGACCCAACTGGTTAAGAATGGGCAATGCGAATGCAGCCGTTTTTCCCGTTCCCGTCTGCGCACAGCCCAGGATGTCACGCCCCTGCAGTGCAGCGGGGACCGTCTGCGCCTGAATGGGGGTTGGAATTTCATACTTCTCATCAGTCAATGCACGCTGCAATGGGGCAATCAACTGGAGTTCTTCAAACGTCTTCAATTGTGTTCCTTAATGGATCAGGATTGGTGTGCGAGAATCGAACCTGTCGTCCGGCGTCTAATGGGGTGTTGACCCGACAGACCGAGGGACGAACAGCTTTCAGGCTGAAGCCGACATGGCATGCTAGCGCCGCGTTAATAGACATTCCGGACAAACAAGAAAGTCACGGAATTCGATGCGTCCTTAACAACGCTGGCGGCTTTCCAGAGCGGTCCACTTAACCGATGGAGGGCAGCAAAATTTGCGGCGAACATGGCGACGCAGTATGACGGGGCTGCAGGAGGATCCACCTCTGTCAGAAAACCCCGTTTGGCCGGAAAACGCTATTCACTTATGTAAACAACGCAACTCGCTTGGATCCGACCACTTTGACGATTCCTTCCATAAAGAAAAGGAACGTCTGGCCGGAAGTCTACCCAGGGTGGGCTACTTCGCCAAGCCGCAATTCCCAGAAAGCACTCTTGCGGACAGGTTTTCTCAATTCATGCAGTGTAATTCCCCCCGGATATCCGATTCTATCCATTCAACCGCTGGCTGTCTGTTATTCCTGGGTCACGACATCGGCGCGACCTGAATTGCGGGATCGCCAATTCAGGACGCACAGTCTCTTACCGGCCCAGCGCCGTGACGGTCAGTTGTGTCCATCCTACAAAAAGAAACGATTCCATTGACGGGCCGCTCACGGTTTGTAGCCTCCGATGTCTCGTGACAGTGATCGGATACAACCGAACGACAACAGTATTCAAAATCCAACTTCTGCCGGGAATCGTAGGCATTTTCAACCAGTGCTTTGTCACAGCCTGATTCCAGGGTTGGCGAGGAAGACGGGGTCAGATACCAAAAACCGGAACGGCCCGAAGGGTGCTTTGCATTTTTGGCACACCCCGATCCCCTTTTCCGGCGAACGATTCAACCCCACTTTTTGCCTGTGACAATGCACCATATTCGACCGACCAACACGTTTCGGAACCACGATGCGAAGGGCCATGCGAACTTCGAACACATTCTGTCGGCCCAGTAACAATCGCCAGTAATTTACCGAGGACAGGAATGGAGTCAGAGCTACCGTCACAAGAAGAAATCGCCCTTCGTTACCTTGACCAACTGCCGTGGACCCCCTATCCGTTTCAGGAACAGGCGATCCTTGCGTGGTTTGAGGGCGAAGACGGAATTCTTATCTGCGCGCCGACAGGTACCGGCAAGACGGTCATTGCGGAGACGGCCCTGTACGAAGCATTGATGACCGGACGTCAGGCCTACTACACGACTCCGCTGATTGCGTTGACGGAGCAGAAATTCCACGAACTGCAGGATTCGGCCGAACGCTGGGGGTTCTCGCGGAACGACGTGGGACTGGTCACCGGCAATCGTCGAGTGAACCCGAACGCACAAATTCTGGTGGTCGTCGCCGAAATTCTGCTGAACCGTCTTTTGTCGCCGGAGGAGTTCTCTTTCGACAAAGTCTCAGCCGTTGTGATGGACGAATTCCACAGTTTCAACGACCCGGAGCGAGGCATCGTCTGGGAATTATCTCTGGGGATGTTGCCGAAGAAGGTTCGCGTACTGCTGATCAGCGCTACGGTCGGCAACGCGCCGGAATTTGTCGTGTGGCTCAACAAACAACACAACCGCCGACTGCGATTGCTGCAGAGTGATGAGCGCAGGGTGCCGCTGAGCTTTCGTTGGGTCGTGGACGAATTGCTGTCCGAGCAGCTTGAGATTATGGCCGATGGCGATGACGACGATGCTCGCTACACCCCCGCGCTGGTCTTCTGTTTCAACCGCAGCGAATGCTGGAGCGTCGCGGAACAGCTAAAAGGACGTCGTCTGTTGGCCAGCGGGCAGCAGAAACAGTTGCAGATAGAACTGGACCAGATGGATTGGTCGCTGGGGGCTGGCGGCAAGCTGAAACAGATTCTGATCCGTGGCGTGGGCATTCATCATGCCGGACTGCTGCCGAAGTATCGCCGAGCTGTCGAGTCGTTATTTCAAAAGAAGCTGCTGTCCGTTTGCATCTGCACCGAAACACTGGCCGCGGGGATCAATCTACCGGCACGTTCGGTTGTGATGACGTCGCTGATCAAAGGACCACCACGAGCCATGAAACTGATCGACGCCAGTTCAGCTCATCAGATGTTCGGTCGGGCAGGGCGTCCGCAGTTTGACGATCAGGGCTACGTCTTTGCGGTGGCGCACGAAGACGACGTGAAGTTGCATCGCTGGCAGCAGAAATACGACCAGATCCCTGAAGACACAAAAGACCCGATGCTGCGGCGGGCCAAAAAGAACCTCAAGAAAAAGATGCCCAAACGTCGTTCGGGGCAGCAGTACTGGAGTGAAAAACAGTTCGACACACTCCGCGGCGCTGCATCCGGCAAGCTGGCCAGTCGCGGCCGTTTTCCGTGGCGATTGCTGGCGTTTCTGATTCGCAAATCCGGCACCGTCTATTCGCTGCAGGACGCCATTCAGCGTCGCCTGCTTGATGCAGAAGAAAAGGAAGACGCAGAAAAGACACTCAAGCGAATGCTGATCACGCTCGACGCTGGCGGTTTTATCACGTTGTCTCCAGCGCCACCGCATCGACAGACCGAGTCTGAAACGCCCGACCAGACGCCCGTGTTTAACAGTCGCCCCATCGGTGAAGGCGTTGCGCTGGCAGTCGACGACGTTCAGGATGGACGTTCCGTGACCACGTCTGTCTGGGGTGCAGGACTGACGATCCACGAAGACGGCATGGGGGACGTCATTGATTTCGGGACCAAGATTAACGAGCAGGATCCGGGATTCGGCCTCGGCGTGTTCGAAGACGAGACAACTATCGCTGAGCCGGAAACAAAGGCCGCCGCAGAATCAGAACAGGTTGAGCCTTCCGCTGCTGACGATGACGTGCCAGAGGCAGATATTCCAGAACCAGTGTCGGCACCCGGTCTGCTGGGACAGCTGATTCAGGAGGCAAAGTCATCCGGCGGCACGGCTTCCACGAGTGCAGCGAAGAAGCCAGCAGCAGGTGAAGGGCTATCCCAGCCTGCCGCGGTGGATCAACAACAAGTGCGTCTGGACGAGTACGAACCACAGCATGCTATCGCGACCGGTCAGCTGGAAATGTTGTTCGCTTTTCGCAGTATCAACTCCATCTACGCTATTTTTCTGGCCGAGCACATGCACAGAGCCAGCTATGAAGAACGTCTGCAGCTGCTGGAAGCGGCGCTCAACATGCCGAGATCCGTTGGCAAATCGGTCCGAGTTCCGTTTCCTGACAAGATGCCGCACGGACCGCTGACCACGGAGTACGCAGACGGCGAAGTGCTGCGACGTGGGCTGGCCACTCAGGAGGAACTCACAGGCTATCGCGATGAAGTCACGGGCCGCAGGATTCCGCCACTGGAACTCGCTCAAAAAATGCACATGCTGTTCCGCAGCGATTTCCCGAACATTCACGACGCACGTTCCTCATCAATCTGGTGCATCGGCGACCTGCTGCAGTTTGGCGGTGACTTCAACAAATACGTGCGGGCTCGCGATCTGACCAAACAGGAAGGCATCATTTTTCGCCACTGCCTCAGAATGATTCTGCTATGCGGAGAATTCGCTCAGATTGAACCGCCTAAGATCGACCCGGTGGCGTGGCGCAGCGACCTGGCTGAACTTGCCGCGTTATTGACGGATTCGTGCCGCGCCGTGGATCCGGCCAGCACCGACGAAACACTAACGGCTTTGGAAAGCCGTAAGCTGGACCCCGAGCAACTGGTCATGTAGCTTGTGGACATGGCCGTTCGCCTCTTTGTCCCAAACTCCGGTTTGGGGCTGCATATCCTCGAAGCTCTGCTTCGCCGTTTTGATACAAGCACGCGGCACTAGTGCTCTGTCACAGGCAAATGTTAGGGTTGAAGCACTTCCCGGAAAAGGGGGTCAGGTACGAAAAATGCGAAGCACCCTTCGGGCCGTTCGGTTTTTGGTACGTGACCCCGTTTTCCTAGCCAACCCTAAGACCTGGTTTTGACAAAGCGCTAGCAAGTGTGTTTCTCAAACACAGTAGATCCACTCGATGGTGCGTCGAGCTTGTCTGGCGGCCCGTTCTCCGGACGACCGACAGAGCCGGTCGTCCAATTTTGTTCGTTGTTCAAATTCCTGCCGAAGGCTTCGCCATGAATACTCTGACACGCCGACAGATGCTGGTATCGACCGCCGCGATTGCAGCCGCTACCAGTCGAACAGCGTTTTCCTCCATCTCTGCTGCAACCGACTTTCAGTTCAAATACATCGTCGGCGCGTGCATGTACGGGTATCTGTACCTTGGCGAGATTCTGCCGGAAGTCGCCAAATGCGGAGCCACTCACATCGACATCTGGCCGAAGAGTCACGGCAACCAACGTGAGCAACTGGACGACATGGGCGAGGAACTGTTTGCTTCTCTGTTGCAGAAGCATGGCGTTTCCCTGGGCTGCATCACGCAGTACAAGCTCGGACCGTTTGGGCTGCAGAACGAAGTGAGGGTTGCCCGGCGACTTGGATGTCAGACTATCGTGACCGGAGGCAGCGGCCCCAGAAATCTAAAAGGGGCGGAGCTGAAGAAAGCGGTCGGTGACTTCCTTGAAAAGATGAAGCCGCACCTGGAAGTGGCTGAAGAAACAGGGGTCACAATCGCCATCGAGAATCACGGCAACAATCTGATTGATTCGCCCGACTCACTGAAATATCTGGCAGAGCTGCGCACATCAGAAAATATCGGTATCGCACTGGCCCCTTACCATTTGCCTCAGGACTCCGGATTGATCGCTCAGCTGGTGAATGACCTCGGCAGCGCAATCAAAGTCTTCTATGCGTGGGAACACGGTGATGGCTGCTCCAAACGGTTGCCCAAGGAACAGGAACTCAAACAGCTGCCAGGTCACGGGCCACTGGACTTTGGACCAATCGTGCAGGCTTTGGTCGACACCAGGTACTCGGGCTGGACAGAGATCTTCATGCATCCGGTACCGCGTGGGATCCCGATTATGGAAACGGCAGCTCAGGTCACTTCGGAAATCAACAAATCGCGAACATACCTGTCGAAACAATTGTCAGCAATTGCCGGCAAACAGTAATTCCAGGTCACCTGCGTAAAGGCCCTTTGTGCCGCGATCCAATCCCGTTGTCCGAATCATTCTGTTGGTCTCATGCGCTCATGCGCTGGTTCATCTGCTGGAGCAGTCGATTGCCAGCGTTGAACAGGTGATCTCAACCGAGTTCACGCTCAGCCTGAAACAGTCCGGTTTTCTGGGAAGCGCGCTGCGGCTGCCGTACGGCATCGGAGCCTTCTTTGCCGGACTACTGGCGGATCGCTTCGGCGAAAAACGGATCCTTGTGCTGTATCTGTTCGGTTCGGCCATCGTTTGCGTGTCCTTCATGGCCAGTACAAATGCGTCGGCCATCTACGTTCAATTGTTTGCCATGGGTGCGTTTGCCAGCATGTACCATCCGGCCGGGCTGTCACTGCTGGCCAACGAAACCACACCGGAAACCCGGTCGCGCGCATTAGGAATTCACGGAGTGTTCGGGTCACTAGGCATTGCTTCGGCCCCCTTCATTGCCGGGCTGATGTTGTCGGTGCGCCCGGGGGACTGGCGTGGGTACTACGTGTTGCTGGGGCTGATCAGTTTCGTTCTGGCGGTGCTGGTGTGGACGCTATTGAAACCGCAGTCCCGTCCGGCTGTTGCGGATCAAACACCGGAGGACGTCATCGATGATGAACCAGCAGCAGGCGATCAACAGTCACGGAAGCTGTTATCAGGTGAGCCCACGCTCCGGTTTCAGTTGTGGCCCTACACCGTTCTTGTACTGGGCACTGCCATGGGAGGCACAATCTACGGTGCTGTGTTGCATTTTCTGCCACGGTACCTGAAAGAATCCGGTGCCCTTATGCCACTGGAAGGACTCATTGGACAGCCCATCGCAGACGAGGCGCTGGGAAATTATGCCGCAGCTCTGGCGTTGGTCTGCGGGGCGTTTGGACAATGGACGGCCGGTCGACTTGCGAAGCCCCGATCCCTGCCGGTGCTGCTGTCCATGGTTTATCTGGGCAACATCCCGTTCCTGGTGTGGATGACGTTTGCCGAGGGCTGGCAGAGACTTCTTGCCGCCTGCCTGTGGGCCTTCGTCCATTTCATGAATCAGCCATTGTACAACAGTCTGATTCCGGAGTTTCTGCCTCGACATCGTCGCAGCGTTGGTTTTGGTTTCAGCAACATGATGGGATTTGGCGTCGGCGCGTTTGGTCCGCCAATGGTCGCGTTGTTTGACGAACGCTTCGCCGACTACACCTTCAGCTATTCAGCGCTGGCAGTGCTGGCCTTTGTCGCGGCTCTGCTGCCGCTGCCGCTGATGTTCCGTCAATTCGCTCAGCGAGAAATCGACGCGTAAAACCAGCCACGCTCAGCCCCCGGTGAATCAAAGGTAGCGCGCATCTTTCCGCTCCCGGCGTAACGGTCATCGGTGTCTGCACAAGTGGTGTAGCTGAGTGGGCCAGGACCTGTCCTGAGGCGCCGATTATCGTCGGGACAGTGCCCAATATACAGAGCGTTGTCCAGCTGAATAGAGCTCTCCGATGACCACCGGAGCGCGTCCGTGGACGGAAATCATTTCCGGACGGCGGAACATTTTTCCGCCTATCCAGTTCGCAGATTCCCGGCCCGCCTGCCAGCTATGGGGAAAAACGAGTAAGTGACGGTTTGGTGAGTCGTTCGCAGCACCTGCATGACCGTCAAAGTCCGAAGAACTGATACAGATCATAAGGGGGACAGATGATTTCAGGACTCTACAGCGCGGCCACGGCCATGGACGCCGCAGCCACACGACACGAAGCTTCAGCGGCGAACCTGGCGAACGCACACATGCCCGGCTTCCGTCGTCGCGTCGTCGCCCAATCTTCGTTTGAGAACCCGGTGGCCAACGGGCAAAATACGTCGTTGATGGCGCAGCCACTGGGCACAGAGGGAGAAATCAAACTGGACTTCACTGAAGGAGTGTCAAAGCAGACCGGGAGAAATTTGGACTTTGCCCTGAGGGGGGACGGTTTCTTTGCGGTGGAGGGACCCGCGGGACCGCTTTACACTCGCAACGGAGCGTTTCAGGTCAACGAAGACGGTGACTTAACCACAGTTGACGGATTGCTGGTACGTGGCGTGAACGGAACAATCACTCTGCCGCCCACCACATCTCAAGAAGCGGTGATGGTCGACAATCAGGGGCGGTTCACCGCCAACGGACTTGAGTTTGGTCAGCTGGAAACCGTGCAGTTTGCAGACAACAGCTTCCTGAATCCGGTTGGTGCGTCGTTGTTTCAGGCACCCAACAACATAACGCCGGAAGATTCAGAAGTCGTGGTGGAGCAGGGGGCTGTTGAGCAGGGAAACGTGTCCTATATGGATGAACTGGTCAACATCATGGTGGCGTCAAGACAGTACGAAGCAGCTCAACGAGTGCTTCGAGCAATCGACGAAGCAATCGAAAAACACATCAACAACTAAGGTAGGCAGGGCTCTCAACGTGCCCTCCGGCAGGCGGTCGGGATTCAACAGGCGTTCCGTCCTGTCAGTCTCCGACCGCAGGCCACGCACAACAATTTCATAAGGACGACTTCAAGAATGTTAACAGCGCTCTACAACGCCGCGTCGGGCATGAAGGCTCAGGAACTGTTGATTGACAACACGGCCAACAACCTGGCCAATGTTAACACGACGGGTTTCAAGAGAAGTCGCGTGGATTTTGCGGACCACATGCCCAACACCCTTCGCCAGCCTGGTTCTGCTGTTTCCAATGCGCAGGTGTCCCCGACCGGACTGCAGATCGGCACGGGCGTTCGCGTTGTCGGAACAACGAAACATTTTCTACAAGGTAGTCCGGAGCCGACGGGAAACGCGACAGACGTCGCCATTCGAGGCGATGGCTTCTTTCAGGTGGAACTACCCAACGGAGAAACCCGCTACACTCGTGCCGGTGCGTTTCGTGTGGACGGACCAAGTGGCAACCTGGTGAATGCTGACGGATACTTCCTGACTCCTCAGATCAATATCCCACAGGGGACCGACCTCTCGAAGATCACAATCGGCGTTGACGGAACAGTAGAAGGCGTACAGGGTGGCAGTGATGCTGCTCCGCAGAATCTCGGCCAGATTCAGCTCGCCACCTTTCTCAATCCCGCCGGCCTGTCCAGCGAAGGATCAAATCTGTTTGCTGCCACACCGGCATCGGGCGATGCGGTTGTTGGCACCGCAGGTGATGCTGGCTACGGCACGCTCATCGGCAGCCATCTGGAAAGTTCCAACGTTGAGGTTGTGACGGAACTGATCTCTCTGATTTCCGCACAGCGTGCCTACGAAGTGAATTCACGATCGATCCGTGCCGCCGATGAAATGCTGTCCACTGCGACCGATATCGTAAGGTAAATCCCATGCGACGACACTGTCATCATAGATCTGCTATCTCCAGAGTGTTCGTCTCGTTGTGCGCCATGGCCGTGCTGTTGGGGCTGGCGGCCGAAGGGGAAGCTCAGATATCCATCCGACTACACAGCGATCCGATCGTCGGCAGTCGTGAAGTGCAGCTGAAAGATATTGCACCATCACTGCGGCATCGCCGCAGGTGGTCGCCACCATCGGCCGCATCGACGTCGCGTCAATCGCGGCTCCTGATACGGGGAAAACGCTGTCAGCGGCTTTCGTGCGGTACCGCCTGCTGCTCGCTGGATGGCAACAGACTGCGATTGTGGTGGAAGGGCCGGAACGTGTGCTGATCACATACGCAGAATCACAACCCATTACCGACGCCGACATCGAACGTTCTGCCAGGGAGGCGCTGGCGACGATGTTCGGCGCGATAGAAATCGATATTCGAGTTCGCCTGTCGGGTGTGTTCATGTCTACTCTGCCCGCGCATGTTCAGGAACAAACCAATCTTCGTGTCGAGGTGTCACCACCGGTTCGAGCAAAACTCGGACAGACGAGTATGAAGATTCGGTTGTGGAAGGGCGACCTTCTGGTCGCCACACGACTGGGCAGATTCAATGTATTGAAACGGCACAGAGTTGCGGTCACAACGATTTCTCTGCAGCAGGAATCCATCATCGGAGCGGGTAACGTGCAATTTGCATATCGATTCCTGCCGAATGCTGAGGATGAGCCGACCGAAGCCGACATCTACGGTCGCAGTGTTCGAACAAGCGTTGGCCCAGGCGAAATACTGTCTTTGCGGGACCTGAAACAAACAACCGCAACAAAACGGGAGATCGTCGTCAAAGCACGAGACAACGTTCGGGTGACGGTGACCGGCAATGGGCTGAAGCTTCGACTCAATCAGGCCGAGGCTCTTCAGTCCGGGCGGATTGGCGACGTAATTCGCGTACGAAATCTAACTTCGAAGAAAATCATCACGGGAATGGTTGTGGGGGCCGGTGAACTGGAAATCAATCTGGGACGCAGCAGGTAATTCGTTGAGTTTGACCGTTGCCGATTGCGAAATTTGACAGACCGGGATGAAAATGGCGGATTGCAGAATGAAACAGTCAAACGTTGTCAAACGCATCATGAAGCCACTGTGTCTTTCGGTATGTGGAGTGTTTGCTATGGCAGCCACCGCACCTGCGGATTCACTGTGGCATCGTCAGGATCCCCAGCAGGCATTCCTGTTCGAAGATTCACGCGCACGGCGACCGGGTGACCTGCTGACACTGATCATTAGTGAGTCCACGTCGGTCAACAACCGCGAGAATAAGGGACTGAACAAGTCGTCCGATTCGTCGATCAATTTCGATCTGGCAGCCGCTGCCAGCGGTGGATTCAACGACCAGGCAGCAGCCACAGAAATGGATACCAATCTTGCGGCGGACAGGAAGTTTTCGGGGGGAGCGTCCTATAACAATTCACGTGAGTTATCGGATCGAATCACGGTCACTGTCGTGCAGGTTCTGCCCAATGGAAATCTTGTCCTGTGCGGTCAACGTCAGACAACGATTGCCGGAGAATTGCGACAGCTGAGAATTTCGGGCATCGCCCGTCCGATTGACATTGGTCCGGACAATACCATCAGCTCGCGGTTCATCGCAAACATGAGAACATCATACACAGACACCGGACAGGAACGACATTTTACCCGCCAGGGCTGGTTGGGACGCAAGGTAAACAAGCTTTGGCCGTTCTAGTGCTTTGTCACAGGCAAAAGTCAGGGTGGAAGCATTCCCCGGAAAAGGGGGTCAGGTACCAAAAACCGGAACGGCCCGAAGGGTGCTTTGCATTTTTGGTACCTGACCCCGTTTTCCTCGCCAACCCTAGAATCAGGCTGTGACAAAGCACTAGTCTGTTTTCATCATCCTTGACGAGTTGGTGCGCTGAGAAAGATTATGATCGGCCGTTCGACTGGACGCAACCCACACGGCTTCCGAGACCGGGGCGCGTGTAATCAGGGATTTCGGTTTTGTGCGGTGACGGTTCGAAAGTCCTGGCCGGATTTGTGTCTCTCAGTCGCGGTGAGGTATCTTGTGCCGGCAGCATCCAACACGCTTAAGGAATGAGAGATGACCTGGCGGTAGACAAGACACCAAAGTCGCTGGCACGAACGGGGGAGTCATGCCATCCTCGCGCACGCGTCTTGTCCAAATATACAACCATACTCACTGCACCCTCCAGGCATGATCCACCGCATAGACTCTGGCCACTGCGACGCCAGGGGATGCGGCCCGCGTTATCTTCCCTATGGCAAGATGCTTCGGGCGCATGATTGTCTAAGTTGATATAATCCGGGCAGTGCCGATTCCGCACAGTCCAGGAGAACTAAGATGAAGATTGCCTCACTCTTCAGGTTCGCGTTTTCAGCGTTTATCATCGCCCACGCGAGTGCAACGGCGACATCCGCTCCGCCGACGGCGATCGCAGTGAAAGGGTTTCGAGCCTACGGCGGTCGATGGCAGGTGACTCACGGAGTTCTGCAGGCGGGAGCTGGCCCTGGACCGAAACTGATGACTGAGCATGCTGATTTCGCAACCGGCGACGTTGGTGTGGAAGTGCTCTTGCCAGACGCCAACGAAGGCAACGCAGGGCTGATTCTTAAGGTCAGCGAAGCGGGGATTGGTGCCGATCGGTTTCATGGCTACGAGGTCTCGCTCGATGCTCGACAACAGGTCCTTCGTCTGGCGCGTCATCGACAGAATTACGAACACATCGAGGACGTGCCGTGTCGGGTACCGGTGGGCAAGTGGTTCCCGCTGGTTGTGCGGATGACGGACACCACGCTGACGGTCGTTGTCGACGGCAAGACCGTCCGAACATACGAGGACCACGACCACCCGATCCAATCCGGCGCAATTGGATTTCGTCCGTGGCAACGCGAGGCTCGTTTTCGCAACTTCTGGACGAAGACGGATGGACGGATCACAAAGATCCCCTTTGAATCAGGACGGCCCGCCCTTTCGCCCGAGACCACTCTCTCGACGGAACACCTCCCGCCGATTGCCGTGGTGGTTCGCCACGCTCTCACGGCGCCGCCCGCGGTCGGCCAGGACCTGTGGGCCTCGAAGCCTCGTGCCCCCGGCTGCGAGATCCGTGTGATCGATCCACGTCAGCCGGATCATCCCGCCGCGACGATCTTCAGCGACCCGGATGGCTGCATCTACGACATGAACGTCTCATACGATGCGCAGACGCTCTTCTTTTCTTTTCGTGATAAGGACGAACGCTACTGGCACATCTGGCGAATCAACACGGACGGCAGCGGCCTGAAACAGCTGACTGAAGGAGCAAGCTATGATGTGAGTCCCTGTCAGATTCCATGCGGCGATATCGTATTCGTCTCGACGCGGCGATTCGGCTACACGCTTTGCCAGCCTGGCCCTGCGTCAAACCTGCATCGCATGGAGCCAGACGGCGGCAACGTGCACTGCGTCAGCATGAACACGCTTTCGGATTTCACTCCGCAGGTGCTCGCCGATGGGCGCGTGTTATTCACTCGCTGGGAGTACATTGATCGAGACCTCACTTACCGTCAGAGCCTTTGGACTCAGCATCCTGACGGAACGGCATACCAACTTTTTTTCGGCAACACCACTCGCGACGTCGGGACATTCTGGCAAGCTCGCCCACTCCCAGGAGACAGCGACCGGGTCGTCGCCACCTTCGCCCCGCATCATGGTTTTCCGCATGGCGCGATTGGACTGATCGATCGCAGTCGCGGACCGGAAGGTCCAAAGGACGAGAGCTTCACGTACATCACCCGCGAATTCTCCACGATCGGTGATTCGCGCCAGGAATGGGCATACCGCGACCCTTTCCCCCTGGATGAAGACACGATCCTGTGTTCCTATGGTGACCCCGCTCTCAGGAAATATCGGATCTATTTGCTCGACCACGCAGGAAACAAACGCCTGTTGTACGAAGACTCCAGGATGGGGTGCTACTTTCCATTGCCGCTAAGGCCGACCTCCGTTCCGCCGAAAATCTCAGCTCAAGTCGCAGCGCACGTTTCGGCCCCCCAATCCACCAGCGATCAGCGCACTGGAACATTCCTGTTGTTGGATGTCTACCGGGGCCTGGAGCCGACAATCGAGAGCGGCCGAGTGAAATCTCTACGTGTGATGGAACAGGTTCGAAAAACTGAAGAACTTCGCTCGCGAGCTTACGACCAGTCGCCCGTGATGGGTTATGGCACCTATTACGCGAAGCGATCCTGGGGCACGATACCGATCGAAGAAGATGGCTCGGCTCATTTTCGCGTCCCGGCTCTGCGAGAGATCTATTTCCAAGCGCTTGACGCCGAAGGTCGCGAGCTGCAGCGAATGACATCCGGCGTGCAGATCATGCCGGATGAGCAGGTCGGTTGCGTTGGCTGTCACGAGTCACGGCACTCGTCTCCGCCCGCAACCGGACACACACCGCTAGCGGCGCTGCGACCTCCAAGCGAGTTAAAACAACCTGCGTGGGGCGACGACGGAATCGTCGATTTCCCAACAATCGTACAACCGGTACTCGACCAGTACTGCGTCCAGTGCCATGGCGGTGGCGACCCCCAGGGCGGCTACGACCTCAGCGGCGACAAGACCCGCTACTTCAGCATGGCCTATGACAACCTGTTGGGGCGAAGTCGCTCTTATCGCCAACACAACATGGAGACGGGCGAGGTGCTTCCAACCGAAGCGGGCAAGGGCAAACCGCTCGTGCATTTCTTCTGGTTGCTGCGGACACCTTCCGCCGTCAATCGCCCTCTGTTGACCGGTTCTCACGCCAGCCGGCTGCCCGAGTACCTGGACGCGAAACACTGTGGCAAGCAGATCCCCGCTGGCGATCGAAAGCGAATCTACCTGTGGATCGACGCCAATGTCCCCTACTACGGCACGTACCGTCACGCCCGCCCCCACTCACCTGGCCGACGCGACTTGTTTACCGACGTGAAAACCGGCGGGCTCTCAACCTGGTTCGCTCGCGACTTCTTAGGCGTGTACAACCAGCGGTGCATCGATTGCCACGGCAAGCTCGAAGGCACCACGGATTGGAATGGTCGTTTCGCCTGGATCAATCTCACGAACCCGCATCTCAGTCCCGCATTGACAGCGCACCTCAGCAAGGAATCCGGTGGACGTGGAATCGATATGGCCCAACCCGGCCAGCCTCCATCCCCCTTCCTCGACACCACCGATCCGGACTACCGGACCATGCTAAACGCCATTGAAACGGGCAAACAATTCAACTTGCAGACCCCCACTGCCGACATGCCGGGTTTCCATGGCTCGCGCCCGGAACCTTGATCTCGGTCCCGTCGCCACGCGATCCACCGCGCGACCGGCGCCTTCCACCATCACATCGGACTCTCAATCGATTCTGCAGATAAGGAGTCAGCTTCCGAACTCGTTTTGTCGAACTTGCGAGAGCCGCCGCGATCAGGTTCGGCAACTTCTCAAAATGTTCATCCGGCCCGTCTGTACTTTGAACCGACATCATCGATCACAACCGGAACAACCGAATCTGCCCCAACACGAAATCAAATTCGACGACACCCTGAGTGAGCACATTTTCGGGAGAACAGGATTTCGCCTTCTCCATCCGGTTGATTATTCATACAGGATCGTGGAACATTGTGACGAGCCTTCGACCTGTCAACCAGCAGGAATCGAGGGCGCATTCAAGGCGAAGAGCGAAGTCTCCCGCGATCCTGCGGCCTGGATGGCGAACTCTTCCGAGCGAATGCCCTGAGAAAGTTGCGACAGCCGATTGGAAGTGTTCCGCTCCCCGGCCCAGGCCGCGACTGAATCCCACCGGCCGCCCGGCCTGAAACCACCTCCACTGCCCCCACGACGTCACATGGAACGAGGAGCCCCCTATGCGACTGCTGCTAGCCAGTTTGTTGTTCTCGACTTCGCTTGTACTTAATACCACGTCTCCGGCGAAGGGCGATGACACGCCGCTTTGGAAAGGTTCGAGTTGGATCTGGGACAGGGCAGGCGGAGCGGCGGATGCTCAGTCGAATGACTCTCGCTACTTTCGGCGCGTATTTGAATTGCGCTCCCAGCCGACTGCGGCTCGCCTTCACATCACCGTGGACAATGAATACACGCTCTTTGTCAATGGACAAGAGGTTGGCGGAAATAGTGATTGGAGCGATGTCGAGAGATACGACGTCACAAAACTGCTGGTCAAAGGGACAAATGTTGTTGCCATCGATGCTCGGAACGCTGGTGGAGTCGCTGCCGCAATCTGCTGGATGAAACTCAGTCGGCCCGACACGATCATTGCCACCGACGACACATGGCGCGTCTCGCTCACCAAAACGGAAGGCTGGCAGCAACCTGACTTCGACGACACGAGTTGGGCAAAGGCCGTCGTCGTCAGTCCGGCTGACGCAGCGCCCTGGAACATTACTGGGCAAAAAGTCGTTGGCGCAGGCGGGCGTCCCGTCATCACAGCCCCACCGGGTTTCGAAGTCGATTCAATCTTCGAAGTCCCGCACGACACGATGGGTTCCTGGTCAGCTCTTACGATTGATTCACAAGGCAGGCTGATCGCCAGTGACGAGAAGGACAAGGGGATCTACCGAATCACTCTACCCGCGGACGGAGCACCGGATGAAAGCCTCAATGTTGAAAAACTGCCGGTCGACGTTGGGGGCGCTCAAGGTCTCTTATGGGCCTTCGACTCACTCTATATTCACGCCGAAGGCAAGGGCCTCTATCGCGCGAAAGATACCGATGGTGACGACAACATTGATACGGCCGAGTTGCTAATGGCCTCGGCCGGCGGAGGCGGGCATGGCCAACACGCCATCGTGCTTGCTCCTGGCGGTAAGTCCTTGTACGTGGCAGCGGGTAACCATACAGACTTGCCGACGGAATTGACGAGCAGCCGGATTCCGGGGCTCGGCAACTGGGTCGAAGACCTGTTGCTGCCGAGGATTTGGGACCCTCGCGGGCATGCCGCCGGCCGCCTCGCTCCAGGCGGTTGGATCATTCAAGTCAGTCCTGACGGCACGCAACGCGATGTCTTCAGCGTCGGCTATCGCAATCAATATGATCTCGCATTTAATGCCGATGGCGAACTGATCACCTACGATGCCGACATGGAATGGGATATGGGGATGCCATGGTATCGTCCGACACGCGTTGTCCACGCCACCAGTGGAAGTGAATTCGGCTGGCGTGGCGGCACCGGCAAATGGCCCGACTACTACGAAGACTCTCTTCCCGCGTCCTTAAACATCGGCCCCGGCTCGCCGACAGGCGTGCTGTTTGGACAGGGAGCGAAGTTTCCGGCGAAGTTTCAGAGAGCATGCTTCCTTATGGATTGGACCTACAGCACCATTCATGCAGTACAGTTGACGCCACGTGGGTCAAGCTACGTTGCGACGAAAGAGGATTTCATCGTCGGCCAGCCCATGGCAGTCACGGATGCAGTCATGGGAAAGGACGGAGCCATGTACTTCATCACCGGCGGCTGGGCCACTCAGACCTACCTCTATCGTGTACGCTACGTCGGCGACGAGTCGACCGCACCGGTCGATTTGCAAAACACCGAAGGCGTTGAGGCACGAGGGCTGCGGCGTCGACTCGAAGCGATGCATCACGGCGAGGCCGTCGATCTTGATCTGATCTTCGCCCAGCTCGGCAATGACGACCGTTTCATCCGCTACGCCGCGCGAATCGCGTTGGAGAATCAACCGCTCACCAGCTGGCGAGATCGAGCGTTAACAGTCACGTCGCCGATGGCGACGATCAATGCGATGATCGCGCTGGCGCGTCAGGGCGATCCCGAGGATCAGCCGTCTCTGCTCGCCTCGCTGGAAGAACTCGACTTTGCAGCGCTCAGCGAGCAAGAACAGCTTGGGGTCTTACGGGCCTATCAGTTGGCCTGCATCCGCATGGGCGAACCGAACGACCAGGCACGGTCCCGTCTAATTGCTCGACTCGATCCACTCTTCCCCAGCACGTCGGACGCAATCAACAAAGAACTGGCTCGACTTCTGGTCTATTTGCGATCCCCGACAATCGTCGAAAAAGCCCTCGCGCTCATTGAGCACCTCGGCCCCGAACAGACTCCCGATTGGGGAGAACTCGTCAGCCGTAACGCCCGCTACGGCGGCACGGTGGCAAAAATGCTCCAGAGCACACCACCCGCCCGAGCCGTCCATCTCCTGTCGGTTCTTCGAAACGTTGAGCAAGGTTGGACGATCGAACAACGCAGGAAGTACTTTGCACTCTTCCCCGAACTGGCTCAGCACCCCGGCGGCAACAGTTATGCCGGATTCCTTATCCAGATCCGAGACGACGCGCTGAAAACCTGCTCGCCTGACGAGCTAGCTGCGCTTGGTGATTTGGCCAGCGTGGCGTTGACCGGGATCACCTTCGTGGCAGCACCACCTCAGGGCCCAACACGCAAATGGACTAAGCCCGAGGCGATGGCAGTGCTCAGCACACCTGCTCACAAAGCCAGCTATGAAGCCGGCCGCAATCTGTATCACTCCCAATGCGCCAAATGTCACAGACTCAATGGCGAAGGAGGAGCGGTCGGTCCGGATCTGTCGACTGCCATGCGAAAATACTCGATCGCCGACATGCTCGATTCGGTGTTTGAACCAAGCAAAGTGATCTCCGAGCAATATGAATCACACCAGGTGATTACTACCAATGGCCGTTCGCTCGTTGGCCGCGCCGTCAAGATTGGCAAGCAGCTCTATGTCTACTCGGTCGACAGCGGTCACCGGCCTCAGATCGTCAAACAGGAAGATGTTGACGAGATGCTCGTCTCCAGGATTTCACAAATGCCACTCGGTCTGATCGACCCGCTTAACGAGACGGAGCTAAGCGACCTGATTGCATACCTGCAGGCCGCAGGCAATCCTCAACACGCGAGTTATCAGTCGCCATAGCCAGGCAGGAGCTTGACGCGATTGGCTATTCGCTCAACGACGTCGTCGTGGAGTAGAGTGATGCGGCCAGGGCTTCGGCCCTGACCGCATCACTTTTTGTCATCCCGAACTCTTCGTGCGCAACTGAGCCTGTCCTGCCGGTTCGCTTACGCGGACGAAGGTGAAGAACTGTGTTCGTCCCAACGGCATGTTGCATCGATGATTATGCTCCAATACCCACAAAATCCGCACGAACATGATGAAGAACATTGGTCGGCTCGCGTTCGACGAATGGTCAACCCAAACACCTATGGGCAAAGTGACATCTCGGGTCCACTGGTCGTCTATTCCAATCTAATGCTCAAACAGCTGCCGCTTCCTGATGGCCGAACATTGGGAATCGGAGTGAATTGACGGGGCAATCGTAAGGTATTCTGTGGCCTATTCCTGTCGCGACACTGCTTCCGCATACACGTGAGTCTTCGTGGCGGTGGCTTCCTAACGGCGTTACGCCTGGTCTACGAACGTTCGTGCATCCTTAACAGGAAGCTTTTCGCCAGATCTATGTATTCCCGCGAATACTGGTGTCGCGTGAGTTCGATGATCATCGAACGCTCTTCCACGACTGGAGAGCTTGAATCTGTCGAGAACTCAAGCAGGATTCTCTTCGGAGGATGTTTCGGTGTCGGATGCACCAGACGCTGTCGAACACAGTAGAGGCCCTGCGAGCCGGCCTCGATAACAAATGCGTCGCGGTGATCTGCCGGAAGGATCACGCTCAATCGGCCGTCCTGCGCGAGCAGTCGATTTGCGGCACCGGCGAGTTCACCAGACGACAGTGAACCATCATGCCGAGCGGTCCGTCGAGCGTGGTTGTCTGGTTTCAGACTGTCGTGAAAGTAAGGCGGATTGCAGACGATCAGGCCGAACCGTCGAGCGAATGGAAATTCCTGGACCGCAGCATGCGTCACCGACAAACGATCGTTCCAGGGGCTGGCCGCAAAGTTTTCCGCCGCCTGGCAACTCGCCGGCTTATCAATTTCAACAGCTTCCACAACGGCGTTCGGAAATCGCTGCGCCAACATCAACGCAACGACTCCCGTCCCCGTGCCGACGTCGAGAATCGCAGCGGGGTTCGCCGCGGTCGCCCACGCTCCCAGCAAAATCGCGTCTGTCCCGACTTTCATCGCGCATCGGTGCTGCTGGATTGTGAATGACTTGAATTGGAAGTGATCAGACACGCCGTCAATAGCTTTCTGCCAGGTGGCAATCCCGAAAATCATCGGGAAAACGCCAGGGTAGAAACGATTCCGCGCGTAGCCATGACTACACGGGGAAGCGTTTGCACTACAATAAGACGGAATCAACTTGCGCGGCTAGTGCTTTGTCACAGCCGAGGGGTGGGGTTGAATCGTTCGCCGGAAAAGGGGTCAGGTGTTATGCAGAGGTCTCTTTATAATAGATTGGATGAATCAATGGTGTGCTTCGCTTCCCCCAAATGTCAGCGAAGGCCCCTTGGCCTTGTCATTTTGTTGACGGTGTTCTTCCTCATTGTTTCATTTCAGGACGTTTTCGCCGCGGACTGGCCGATGTATCGTGCGGATGAGGCCCGTTCCGGGTACACCCCCGAAGCGTTTCCCAATCAGTTGAAGTTGAGGTGGGTCTACCGGGCCGGACATCCGCCGAAACCGGCGTGGGAGACCTCGCAGCGGATGAATTTTGACGATGCGTTCCAGCCGATCGTGATGGGTGACGTGGTAGTCTTCGGGAGTTCAGCCGACGACAAAGTGGTGGCGATCGATGCAAAGTCGGGGCGTGTGCGTTGGGAGTTCTTCACTGAGGGCCCGGTCCGATTTGCACCCGCTGGTTGGCGGGATCGCGTCTTTGTGGCCAGTGATGATGGTTGCTTGTACGCTCTGTCTCTGGGTGATGGGCGTTTGTTGTGGAAGCATCGGGGTGGCCCGGACGACCGGAAAATCGTGGGAAACGGCAGGGTGATTTCACTATGGCCGGCACGGGGCGGCCCGGTGGTGACGGACGACAAGGTGTATTTTACGGCGGGAATCTGGCCCAGTGACGGAGTATATCTGCACGCATTGGATGCCGAGTCGGGTCGCGTGATATGGACGAATGATCACACCGGCGGCCTTGACATGGCCCAGCCTCACTCCGGGGCGCAAGCAAAGAGCGGTGTGTCGGCGCAGGGTTACCTGCTCGCTAAGGACGAGCGTGTGTATGTTCCGACGGGCCGTGCCGTGCCGGCCGTCTTTGATCGAGCCGACGGCCAGTTGCTTTACTACCACCTGCAAAAAAACCAGAAGCGAGGCGGTTCCTGGGCCATGCTCACAGATCACTTTCTATTGAATTCCGGGTGCCTGTTTGATCAGGAATCGGGCGATCTGGTTTCTCAATTGGGACTAGGGTCTGCGGCGGCGTTACCCGACGGCATCGTCCGGGCGGAGGGAGGGTCTCTGGGGCAGTACCGATGGGCAGATGTGAAGGTTCCTGATCGGCGCGGCGAACTGCTTCCGCAGCGGACGATGGAAAAGGTGCGATTGATTGATTGTGAGCGCCACGTGCTGGATTTTATCGTCACCGGCAGCGACGTCGTTTGTGGTGAAGATGGACGAGTGTGTGCGATCGATTATACCCGGCAACAAAACACATGGTGGTCGCATGAAGTTGACGGCCGTGTGCTGGGGCTGGCCTACTCCAACGGTCGGTTGATCGTCAGCACCGATTGGGGCGTGGTGTATTGTTTTGATGGAGAGCGAGAGGCGGGTCCCCAGGCAGGGTCATCGGAGTTGGCGGGCCTGGAACCTGCCCCGGATGCTGCGGACGTAGATGCTGCCGCCGAGATTATCAATCGGACGGGGATCACCGAGGGTTTCTGCGTGGACCTTGACTGCGGCACCGGCGGGTTGGCGCTGGAACTGGCCAGGCAGACCCGGTTGCATGTTTATGCGATCCAGTCCGATGAGAAGCTTGTCGCCATCGCCCGCCGCCGTATCGAGCAGGCCGGTTTTTACGGCACGCGAGTCATCGTGTTGCACGCCGAGTCGGCCAGGTCGTCCCTGCCGAAACAGTTCGCCAACCTTGTCGTCTCGTCACGTTCTCTGACCCAACCGATGGGCTCGTCGGTGGCGGAGGAATCGCGTCGGCTGCAGCGTCCCTACGGTGGGACCATATGCGTCGGTGGTCTGGGCAGGATGGCGGTGGATGTCCGGAGTGAGCTGGCGGGAGCGGGGAGCTGGACGCACCAGAACGCCAACCCGGCGAACACGATTTGCTCGATGGATGAGCTCGTGAAGGGGCCGCTCGAGATGTTCTGGTTTCGCGATGTTGATTTCGAACTCCCCAATCGGCACGGCCAGGGCCCCGCCCCGCTGTTTCACCGGGGCATCATGATCGTCGGTGGTGTGGACGGGCTGTGCGCACTGGACGCTTACAACGGCCACACGATGTGGATGGTGGAGCTGAAGGGAAACCTGGGGGAATACGATGGCATCCACCACGATGTCGGTGTCGGTGAAACCGGCAGCAATTTCTGCATCGGTGATGATAGTGTGTATGTGAAGTCGGGCGAGACCTGTCTTCGCATTGAGCTGACCACGGGCAGGATACTGGCAGAGTTCAAGACGCCGGTGTCTGGTGAGGCGACGAACCGCGCTTGGGGATACCTGTCGTACAGCCAGGGCACGCTATATGGCAGCGTGTCCAATGAAGAACACCGAGTCAGCCCGCGTTATGAGCTGAGCACGCTCTACACGGAATCGGTGTCGCTGTTCGCACTGGATGGCAAGACCGGCGCGGTGAAGTGGCGTTATCAGCCCGAACACTCGATCCGCAACAACGCCATCACCATCGGTGGGAAGAGCCTCTTCCTGGTCGACCGCCCGCTGATGATGGCCGACCGCGTGACGGCCCCCCGTCGCGATGGTCGACACCTGCCCCTGCTCAAGCCGGAGGAAATATCCGAAGCGACGCTCGTTTCGCTGGACGCGGCGACGGGGGAGATCCGCTGGAAACAGGCCGATGATGTATTCGCCACGCAACTGGCAGTCAGTGAGCAGCACGGCGTCGTGCTGATGAATTACCAGGCGGTGCGGCACAGCTTTTTCAAACTGCCGACCGAAATTGGAGGACGCATTGCGGGGTTGGACGCGGCGACGGGCAGGCGGCTCTGGGACGCCAGGGCAGATTATAAGACCCGCCCACTGATCAGGGGGGATGAGGTCATCGCACAAGGCGGGGCGTGGGAAGTACAATCGGGCAAGCCGGTGGCATTCGAACTGAACCGCTCCTACGGCTGCGGCCAGATCTCAGCCAGCGCCAACCTGATGCTCTTCCGGAGTGGGACGCTGGGTTATCTGGATCTGTCACGTCAGGCCGGGACTGAGAACTACGGAGGCATCCGCCCGAGCTGCTGGATCAACGCCATTCCGGCGGGGGGGCTGGTGCTCGTCCCCGATGGTTCCGCCCAATGTAACTGCAGCTATCAGATGCAGGCCTGGTTCGCACTTCGCGAACATGAGTAAGTTGTCCAGCATATCCGCACGATGCTGGACCGGACCGCCGTTGCGCGTAGTCTCCCTTGGCGATGGCATTGTGTCCGTGTCCCTGCCAACGCCTCCGTCCGCCCAGAACAGGGAGTCAGCATTTTCAATTTTCCCTACTATCGCGACCATGTCACAGACAGCATCGGGCCCTTCCACGAAACTCCATTTCAGATATTGCCAAAGGTGCAGGGTGCTGTGATTCCGCTGACGAAGGCCGAGTCATGAAGTAGCTGACCGCCCACATCGCCGGCACGATGGTCAGACAGCCGATGAACAACGGCAGGGCGATCGCGCGGAGTGCGTCCAGGTGGTGCCGGCGGTCAAACGGATTCGACGGTTCCAATGCTGCTGGCGAACGTCGTCTGCGGTGGAGGCTCAAGTGCTGATGACAAATCCCTGCGAAGAAACCTCGCGTTGTCGAAGCAGTAGCGCCGGGCGTACCAATCACGAAGCTTGCCGCGTCAGCGAATTTGAGCGTTCTCGATTTCTTCGAGAGCCAAATACGCGGCGGCAATGCTCTCGCCGGAAAGTTTCTTTCTCCACGACTCGGCGGAGGGCTTGTCTGACTTCAGTACTCGCCGGA
Source organism: Fuerstiella sp. (assembly GCA_024230215.1). GTDB lineage: Bacteria > Planctomycetota > Planctomycetia > Planctomycetales > Planctomycetaceae > Fuerstiella. The sequence continues at coordinate 24,766 of JAAERP010000195.1, forward strand.
ACAGCCAGCCGGACACAAGTATTCCTACCACGCCAACGCACAACGATACGTATAGACAGTTCGGATGCAGCACAGCGTCAAACCCGATCGCAACACAAGCGGGAATCCACATCAGCCACCACGCGGATCCTATGATTGGACCGACGCCCAGGTAAACGTATTGTACGCTGTCGAGTGCGCTGCGGACGTTGTCGACTGGTTTCGAGTATTCGATTCGTTTGATTCGCGTGCAGACGGCTGCGGCGCAACCAATCACGAACACTCCGTAAACGTGTAGAACAACTCCGTTAACAACCCGATGTGCAACGTGCGTGTTTCGCGCCCAGCACTGCACGCCGAGTGCAATGAAGGCGACGCCGATCAACATTTGCAGGATCTGTCCGCGAAAGAGCGGACGCAGTGAGTTTTCGATGCGATCCATCAGTTGGCGACGCGTCAACAACAGTCGTCCGGCCAATTCCTGTTGCTCCAACGTCGTCCCTGTGGATCGCCCGGTTTCCCCCGGCTCCGCCTCGCCGACAAGTGTTTTCGCGTAGGCGGGATTGTTTGTCGATGTGATCGACTGGATATCCGACTTAATCTGACTCGCGCGCTGGTAGCGCCGTTGCGGTTCCTTCTCAAGGGTTCGCAGAACGACTTCGTCAAGGCGAACGTCGATTTCTACTTTTTGTGACGGGGCTGCGAAACGTCCAATCGGAAGTTCGCCTGTCAACATTTCGTAGATGACAACGCCCAGCGAATAGATGTCCGCGCGGTGATCGATGCCGTGCGCGCCTTCCAACTGTTCGGGAGCCATGTAGCGCGGAGTGCCCATGACTTGATGGGTCGCGGTCAGCACTTCCTGTTGACTTTCGTTTCCGAGTATCCGCGAGAGCCCGAAGTCTGCGATTTTTACTGAACCGTCCACGGCCATCAGGATGTTTTCGGGTTTGATGTCGCGATGAACCACGCCCTTGTCGTGCGCGTACTGCAACGCGTCGCAGAGATGCGGCACGATCGTGAGTGCGTGTTCAGGTGCGAGCTGGCCAGCCTGCACCACGTCCCGCAGCGTCGAACCTTCGACGTATTCCATCAGGAAGTAGTACGTGTCCTCGACGTTTCCGAACTCGTAGACGGACACGATGTTGGCATGAGTCAGCTTTGCCAGCGTGCGGGCTTCGCGCGTGAACCGCAGCGCAAACTTGACATCGTGCCCAAATTCCTCTGGCAGAATCTTGATCGCGACAACGCGATCAAGCCCTTCCTGACGCGCCTTGTAGACGGCACCCATGCCCCCCACGCCGATGAGTTCAATAATCTGGAGCGAGGGAAACAACTCGGCCAGTCTGTCGACACTCGGCGGCACGAACGCGCCGCCCCTTTTACTGTCCTCGTTTAACGCGTCGTTGATTGCCTTTGCATCATCCGGAAATCTGTCCAGGTACTCCTGCTCAGTTGGGGTTTCGCCAAACCGTCGGCGATAGTCGACATCCAGAACAATCAGTTCGGCCAGTAAGACGGCGCGTTCAACGGGAGAAGCATCCTGGCCGATCGCCGATTCGATCGTTGGTGCCTCGTTGGATCGCCACTTTCGTTCAAATTCCGCGCACAGATCATCAATCCTCTCCAGAGCCGCGATCGGTAGTTTCTTCTGACGAATGCTCATCGTTTTCAACCAATTCCTGCTGACATTTTTCCCGTATCAAGTGCAGACGCCGTTCAATCGTCCGCTCAGAGCAGCCAAAACGCTCGGCAAGTTCCGCGTTTGAATACCCTTCTAACTTAGCACCCGCTATATCCCTGAGTTGCCCGACACCTAAATGAGAAAAGATTTGTTCGACGGATTCCTGCATCATCAGCACCATTTCCGGCGACGGTTCGTCACCAATGGCTTCGATCACAGTTCCGTCGTCGCCAGTATGGTCCATTGATTTGATCTTCACGTTCCCACCGCGTCGCTGCCGCTGGTCGTGTCTTCGTTTGTCCACCACCTTCCTTGCCGACATACGCAGCAGAAGCTGCCAAAGATCATCGCGATCGGACAGGTCGGGGAACCGCCCCTTCTCAACCGCGGAATAGAAGCTGTCAAAGACGCTTAGGACGATGTCTTCTTCGTCCGACACAGCTCGATTCTGGCCATACAGTCTGTGACGCACCGAACGCACCAGTCGGTCGAAGTAGTGTTGCCAGATGCGATTTGCGGCGACGGAATCACCACACTTGACCAGGTCAATCCAGTGGCTGACGTTCGTGCTTTTGGGCATGCCGTGAGACTATATGTTCTGGAGGACGACTGCGAAACACTTTCAAGCCAATTCCTGCGGGTTGAATCGAGACTTTGGCGGTTCTCGGTTCCGCGCGATTGCACTCAGTATACCACTTCCTGTGGCATCGCATTCGTAGAAACCGTTTTGTGGACTACCGGCTACTGTGGAGTCCGACATGCCTTCGACCGCACCATCTGAAGGTGCAGCGGTCGCTTTCAACGAGGCATGTCGCATTACGAAACTCGCCACCCGTGTGCCATCAAGCCATACCTTTTCGGCGAATCGGGCTCCGATTCGCTCCGTCGGCACTGACCGGGCAGAATTGGCCAAATGGCTGAAGAGAGAATACAACGGTTTCTGACAGTAGTGCTCGGTCGCCGCGATGTCGTCAGATGGCTGCTCGCAGACGAATCCCAAACAAGGCCAGCACGTCAGTGGTCGGATTGAGCGCCGGGTCGACGATCAACTGCACGTCCGGCGTGATGGCCAGGAACTGAGTTAGCTGAAAGCGATAGAACGCCTCACTCGTGAATTGGTCACGGAGCGAACCGTCCGCTGGTTCGCCCCAACTGAAGCCAATGCCGGCGACATCTTTGTTCTTTCGTTGAACGCCCAGAACCTAACCGTTGGTCACACGTAATGGCGAGGGTTTGGTCTTGGGGTGCCGCAGAATCGCTTGCTGGCTCTCAATCGCCATTTCCATTCCTCCTGCCCGCAGCAGGAACTCACCTTTCTCATCGCCCGTTGCGGTCTGCTCGGGTCTAACCGTCGCCCAGCCACTTGCACGCACGCAGCAATGTCACTATTATAAAAACATACCAATCACTCTGTTTGTTTTAGAGGGCCATATGAGGACAGCGAAACAACCCCGCGCGATCAAGACACGCGATCGAATTCTGCGTGAAGCGGCGCGGATGTTTGCTTTGAAGGGCTTTCATGACACCAAGGTGGGCGAAATCATCAAGGCCGCCGAGGTGACCAGCGGCGCGTTCTTCCATCACTTTCAAGGCAAGGAAGAGCTCGGGTTCGCGGTGATCGACCGACACATGGAGGAGCGTCGCCAGAAGTTGGACCGGATCGAAGAGCGTCTGCGCGGCGACTCTGTTGACGATCCGCTCCAGCACGTCTTTCGGCGTCTGGACGCCGTTTGTGAGATGGTCGCCGGGCGCCGCAAGAGGAAGGGTGGCTGTATCATCGGCAACCTCAGCACGACATTGAGCGATACGCACCCCGCCTTTCGCGAGCGGTTGGCGAAATGTTTCGATGAGATGGCGCTGGAATTCCAGCCGCATCTGGAGGCGGCGGTCCAGGCACATCATCCTACGCGAGACGTGGATGTTCGACAGTTGGCTCGCTACATCGTGTCCGTTATCGAAGGTGCGATTATGCTCTCTCGAACGCACGGAGAATCGGACCTCGTGCATGGGCAGTTCCGGATGTTGAAGGAGTACTTGAAGCAGTCCGTCGAAGGCTGATGGGCGATGAAAGCGCAAGCGTTCGCTCATTTACGGAGAGACCGAAGCGAAGACCTTTAAGGGCTGGAATAATGAATAGACAACAACCCCAGCTGGAATACACGATGAACAAAGCGGCAATCACCCTGGCGCTGTCCGGGCTCCTCTTCTCGCCAATCGGAGCGATGGCGGCGCCCAAAGCCCCTAATGTCATTGTAATCCTGATTGATGACATGGGCTGGGCCGACTCCGCGCCGTATGGCTCCAAGTATTATGACACTCCGAACCTGACGCGACTTTGCCGCGAGGGCATGCGTTTCACCGACGCCTATGCGGCGGCTCCCCTGTGCTCCCCCACACGGGCGAGCATCATGTCCGGGCAGCATCCCGCCCGCATTCGCATGACCCAGGCGGTGACACCCAAGAACGTGCCGGAACCCAAGGCTCTACCGCCCAGGCCAGACGAATACAGTGGCCTTGTACAAAACCGGAATCACATGCCGCTGGAGGTATTTACCCTGGCGGAGGCTCTTAAGGTGGCGGGATACTCAACCGCGCACATTGGGAAATGGCATTTGAGTCCCCCAATCGCAAAATTTGCAGAAGGAGATTCGAGCTATCATGCGGAGAACCAGGGTTTCGATTTCGTGATTGGGGGCGCGCATCTGCCAGGCCCGCCCGACTACTATTCGCCCTATGCCCGCAAGGGAACCGGCAGGGGAACCGGCACGGGCATCCGAAACTTGAAACCCGGTCCGGAAGGTGAATACCTGAACGAGCGGCTGGCTGAGGAATCCATCAAGTGGATCGACTCGGTCAAGGACTCGGGAAAGCCCTTTTATCTGAACTTCTGGCACTACGCCGTGCATGGACCGATCATCCCCAAGAAGGATCTGCTGCCCAAATACAACGATCGCCGGGATCCCGACGCCGATCAACGCTGCCCCGAGATGGCAACGATGCTCGACAGCATGGACAACAGCATCGGTATTCTGCTCGACTGGCTGGACAAGCCCGCCAACCGTGAACTCAAGGAGAACACCCTGATAATCCTGACCTCCGACAATGGAGGCGTGATTCACAACCAGGTGAACGGAAATCCCTGGACCTCGAACCGTCCGCTACGCGGCGGCAAAGGCAACACCTACGAAGGGGGCGTGCGAGAGCCATGGATCGTCCGCTGGCCCGGGAAGATCGAGGCAGGAACCGTCTGGGGCGAACCGGTGCAGTCTACGGACATTTATCCGACCGTTATGGAAATCGCCGGACTGAAGCTGCGCGACGGCATCCCCATGGATGGACGGAGCATTGTACCGCTGTTAAATGGCGAGGCGATGGAGCGCGGACCTATCTTCACCCACTTCCCGCACAACTTCGGCGCCCTGTGCGCGCCCTCCACCAGCGTGCGGGCCGGGGACTGGAAACTCATCCGGTTCTATCACGCCGGTAAGAATGCCGCCTCGCACGCCTACGAACTCTTCGACCTGAAACGTGATCCTTCCGAGGCAATCAATCTCGCCGCCTATTTCCAGGAAAAGGTCAGGGAACTCAACCAACTGATCGAATCCTTCCTGGAGGACACCGAAGCCCTGGTTCCCTTAGGCAATTCAAAGTACAGAGGAGATCCACAGGCGACGCGTACGGCACAATCTCTGAACAAGGCCCCCAAACGTCCGCGGAGTCTTCGTTTACCCGGCCCGGCGATCAAGACCGCCAAAGAAGGCAATCGTCGTATTCAACTTACCGATCAGGACGACCAGGCCCGCCAGACCCATGCCCTCGTTTTAGAAGGATCCGAATGGGTCCGGGTCAGGAACAATCCCGATGGAAGCGTGGAACTGCGCTGGGACACGGCGCCAAAAAACGGGTCCGCCAAAGTTCTCTTTGGCTGGAAAGGCGGAGCCATTCCCCAGGAGATCAATGCCGCCACGATTCCCCCCTGTGAGCTGGAACTTAGCGCTCGCGGCTCCAAAATCACACATGAGTATGAGTTCACCATGCCATCGCCGTCACAGTCGGCCGCCAAGGCGCCTGCGCCGAAGCGCCGCTCGCAGGACCAGTTCTTCAAGAGCCGGGATCTGAACGGGGATGGATTTGTCACTCTGGAGGAATTCATCGGCGACCCGAAGAACCGCAACGTGCCGGTCCTGACTAAACGCTATCGACAGCTCGATTCAAACGGCGACGGCAAGCTGCTGCTCGAAGAATTGAAAAAACAAACCCGATGACAAAACAAAAGGATAATTGACATGAATAAAGTGGTCATGACTACGATTGTTGCATTGAGTTTTTGCTTCAACGTATCCGCCCAAGATGCTACAGAAAACCAGCCCCTCTCCCCGGAAGTCGAGATGGCGATCATGCACGCCATGAACCGCGAAGACCGACTCGCAACCCGCCGGGCATGGGCATCATGCAGATCAACCTTGAGCAAGATGACGAGAAGCTTGTCGGCGAAGGCGGGCAGTTGAAGCATCCCTTTGATTTGCCTGCAACGATTCGGCCGATTGGCGCGTGGACGATGAAGAGCGGTTACCTGGGACACTTCATTAAGCACTCACCGAAGCAGCACAACCTGATTTATTTCGAGCGGCAGAACGACGCAGGGTCTTCGTGGGCGTTGTTTACCGCGGCGATCGCGGCGGACGGGCGCACGGCGATCGGGCAGATTGTGAACCGCGGGGGGTATTACGGGACGATGCTGATGGTGCGCCGCGAAGCGTTAATTGATTTCCAACATCTGCTTACGGATGACGGGTGGGCGTTGGAAGCGGCACGCCGGCTTGAGGGGATCGAAGAGCTCGAGGCGCGTTCACAGCCAAAAGCATGGACGTGGCTCGAAACCAGTGGTGGGTTTTGGACCGGAATAAGGACGGCGTGGTGTCCTACGAGGAGTTCCCACACCCGCATTGGACGCATGCGAATCGCAATAGCGATGACGAATTGGACTGGGCGGAGGAATTGGCTGACCGGATTTTCAGGACGTTGTCGCGGCAGGGCAAGTATGCGGCCAAACATGGCGCGTCCGCTAAAAGGGAGTGGGCTTCCCAGCACGAATGGGGTGTCGAGCGGCCCGACTTTGCGTACTTGTATCCCTATATCGATTGGGACCGCGATGGGAAAATCACCGCGGCTGAATACGAAGCGTTCGATGCCCAGGTGAAGACTTACATCGATCCTTCGTACCCTAAACGGAATGAGAAGGGGCAAACGGGCGGTGATATCTTGAGGTCGTATCAAAAAGGACAAGCCCAAAAGCAAGGGCAAGCGACCGCACGCAAGACGTCTTGGCAATCCCAGGAAGAATGGAACCGTGAGAAACCGACGGTGAAGTGGATCTTCCCGTTTATCGACAAGAACAGCGACGGCAAGATCGACACCGACGAGTACCACGCCATTCAGGAATATAAAAAGAAGCACCGCGATTGGCAGAATCAGGCTCGCAAGGAACTTGGATTGACCGCCCCGAAGGACCCCTAATGGCCACACTAGCGTTTGATGTTTACGGGACCCTGATCGATACCGACGGCGTAGTGTCCCGATTGCGCGAGTGGATCGGTTCACAGGCTGAGACGTTTTCGCAAACCTGGCGTAGCAAGCAGCTTGAGTATTCGTTTCGGCGAGGGCTCATGCGGCGCTACGAGAACTTCGCGGTTTGTACGCGTCATGCGCTGGATTTTTGCTGCGTCGAATACGACGTGTCTTTTTCCGCGGAGCAGAAAGACGTGTTGCTGCAAAGCTATCGCGCGTTGCCTGCGTTTGGAGACGTCGAAGAGAGTCTGGTCGGGTTGAAGGCTGAAGGCCATCACCTTTTTGCGTTTTCCAACGGCAGCTCCGAGGCCGTCGAGGAAGTCTTGCAGACCAATAGTCTGCGTGAATGGTTTGGGGGCGTCGTGAGTTGTGACCCCCTGAAATCCTTCAAGCCGAACCCGGTTGTCTACGACTATTTCATGAGGG
>JAAERP010000196.1 GCA_024230215.1 Fuerstiella sp.
CGAAGCATTCCCCGGAAAAGGGGGGGCAGGTACCAAAAATGCAAAGCACCCTTCGGGCCGTTCCGGTTTTTGGTACCTGACCCCGTTTTCCTCGCCAACCCTAAAACCTGGCTGTGACAAAGCACCAGGCCTGCTTCCGTCGGCCGCCGCAAAGGTATGCGCAAAGCGAACCGGTGTTTTTCCGAATGACGTTAAAAAATCCTCAGGCAGGTGGTCCCTGCGTGAGGATCAGAAATATTCGTCTGCCGTGCGGCGGGTCACGCCGCAAAGAAGGTCACACGCCAGCGTCGGATGGAACAACCCAGACCTTGACCTCAGTCTGTACCTTCTCATGAAGCTTCAGCTTAACAGTGTACATACCCAACTCCTTGATCGCACCTTCCAGGCGAACGTGTTCGGCTTCAATTTTGTGACCGGCCGCCTTAAGAGCATCGCTGATATCTTTGGCGACAACGGAACCGTACAAAGCGTTGTCGGGTGTGGCGTTCGCTTCGATGGTGGCGCTGTACTTGCTGACGGCGTCTGCAATTTTCGCCAGATCCCGAATTCGGCTGGATTCGATGGCCTTCAGCTTCTCTTTGTGAAGCTCAACCATCTTCTTGTTTCCCTCGCTGGCAACAGTGGCCACGCCGTGGGGCAGCAGGTAGTTACGAGCGTAACCAGGCTTCACGCTGACGATTTCACCTCGTTTGCCGAGGTTTTCCACGTCATGAACCAGAAGTACGTGTGCAGAGCTGTTTGTGGAACCGGCAATGCCGCGCGGTCGAGATGTGTGAACCATGATCAGAATCCTTGATTTATCCAGCATCAGGACACGCTGTGGTGTCCGAGGTTTATGTTGTGTTCTTAGAAGGGCACTTCGTCGTCGGACGGAGCTTTCGGTGCGTCGTCATAAAACGCCTGATCCGGGGCTCGAGAGGGAACTGATTCCGCCGCCGGCTCTGACTGAGAAGAGTCCCTGGACGCAGGCCGACTGCCTCCTCCACCACCACCGCCGTCACCGCGACTGCCCAGCAGCTGAAGAGTATCACCGACAACCTTGAGCTTTGATCGCTTCTTCCCGGTTTCCTTGTCTTCCCACTGATCCAGTTGCAGCCGGCCTTCGATCAGACAGGGTCGACCTTTGGAAAGATATTCACCGGCAATCTCAGCCGTTCGTCCCCAGAGAGTCACCTCCACGAACGTCGTCTCTTCTTTGCGCTCGTTCGTGGAACGATCCGTCCACTGCCGATTGACCGCCAAACTGACTTCAGTGACAGCAGTACCGCCAGTGGTATACCGGACCTCGGGATCACGCGTCAGGTTTCCGACCAGAATGACTTTGTTGAACGAGGCCATGAGCGACTCCGTAGCAGGTAAGACTCGAACGCAAACTTCAGTAAGGCCAGCGCCTCACACCATGCGAGCAAACGCTGGGAATTCGGAACCAGTCCTGTGGGCCAGTCAACCTGACTTAAGGACCACATATTTCAATCTGAAAAACTCTATTCGGCCGCAGCTTCAGCAGCAGCAGGCTTCGCATCGGCGGGGGCTTCCTTGGCTTCGGCAGCTGCCTCAGCGGCCGACGATTCTCCCGTCAGTGCATCAACCATCGCATTAAAAAGCTGAGGAGTGTGCTTGATGACCAAATGCCGAATGATAACGTCGCTCAAATGGCATTGCCGCTTCACAACTTCCATGCCAGCCCCCGGCATGCGGAAACAGACAAGAAAGTGCAGACCCTTGCGGTGTCCGCTGACTTCGTACGCCAGCTTGCCATCCTGCCACGGACGTGAAGCAACGACGGTTGCTCCCGCACGTTCCAGAATGGCCATGATGGCTCCCGCTGTCCCGTCAGGGTCGTTGGCGTACTTGGCACTGTTGACCAGAAACATGCCTTCGTACAGATTCTCTTTTACCGTTTTGGCTTCTGCGACTGACACCGGCACAGTACTCCCAGATGTTTTATTGACTTGACTTCGATTCACGGACGAAAAACTGTTCGCCGTCTGGATTAATTCAACTCGTTCGACTCACACCCCAACCTGAACGTTGGGGCTCGGGAAGACTCAGCCTTCCGATACTTGTCGATTATACTCAACCATTGTGGGCTCAATCCCTTCGGCAATCCAACGCTCCACCGAATCTGCCGCTCGGACCACGGCATGTTCAATGTTCTCTTTTTCGTCCTCACGAAAACGACCCAGCACCCACGCCGTGACATCCATTCGCCCGGGTGGTCTCCCGACACCAATCCGCAGTCGAGGAAACTGATCATGGCCCAGACGCTGAATGATATCATTCAGCCCCTTCTGGCCTCCTGCCGAGCCGGACGACCGCCAACGAAGGCGCCCCGTCGGTAGATTCATATCATCACAAACAACCACGATATCGACAGGTTCGGGCTGATAAAACCGAACAAACTGCCAAACCGATTCGCCACTTCTATTCATAAACGTCTGGGGAGCAATCAGAAGAATCTTCTCGCTCTGTATCAGGACATCCTGATATTCCCCCTGAAACTTTGTTTGCGGCTGGCCCACGCCAAAGCGTCTGGCCAGTTCACTCACGACGTTGAATCCGACATTATGTCGGGTTCCAACATATTTTGAACCAGGGTTTCCAAGACCAATTACAAGTTTCACGGTTCGGCCGTCTTCGACAGATTATACGAGCTACTACTCGACACTGAGAACGACCGTCGTATCAAAAAAAAACACCACCCACGGCATGGCCACGACACATTTTCAGTGACCACTCAAAACTGAATGATCCGCCCGGTCATCGCCCCGACAGTACGCCAAGCATCGTGGCATGGGAAAAACTCTATTCACTCTCAGAAGCAGGTTTTTTGGGGTCGAACAGCTCGGCTACTAACGTGTCTGCCGGCGTATCGACTGTCACTGATTCCGGCACGGATAAGTCGCCCACCTTAACAGAATCACCTACTTTAAGTGTTGCGACGCGGACTTGAATATTCTTCGGCACTCGAATTTCAGGACAGGTTACCGTCACCTTCTTCGCTAGTTGCCTCAGCTGGCCACCGTCTTTCAGGCCGATTGGCTCACCCCAAACAAGAAGTGGTACCTCAACCGTTGTGACTGCCTCTGCGTCGACGCGTTTCAGATCCACATGCTTCACGTGAGTGCTATAAATGTCCCACTGAAGTTCCTGCACGACAGCTTTTTCGACAGCACCATCGACCGCCACATCACAGACACGTGACCCTCCGGCGACGAGTTTTTCAATGTCTTCAGCCAAAACGCTGACGTTGACCGAGTCCTTTTTGAATCCGTACAAATTTGCTGGCACGCGCCCCTGCCTTCGCAAGCGACGTGTGTTCGCAGAACCCAGAAGTTCGCGTTTTTCTGCTGACAGACGAAAATCCTCCGTCATGTCTTTGTTTCCTGAAATAGATATTTGAGTGAGGTGCCCGAAACGGGATAGATGCCGGACTGGCACCATCAAGGGGCGATAAAGCTATGTTTTCGGCTGAAAAACGGGCATTCATCAGCCCGATATGCGCAGATTGAGCCGCCCCGGCGAAAGCCGAAACGCGGAAGGATACCGAGGGAAAACCGGCTCTTCAACACCAATGCCGGGATTCCTTAAGATCGGGTCCGGAAGCAGACGATCGCGGGTCAGATTATCACCGTCTACCGCTTAATGACTCACGACCTGACTCAAATGGCCCATTCACGGTCGCCCGAGGTATGCGTGGACCGGACGACGGAGGCGTCGTAGAATCAGTGGATCCGTGATATTGTTCCTGATGAGCAATGGCACATTCACATTCCCCCCCCCCTGCCCGCGATGCCGTAGTTGGTCAGGATACAGCGTTTCACGCTGACATGTGGCCGCGAAGAGCGTTTTTCAATTGCAGTTTTGTTGCTCCCGCGAGCCAGTATCGTTCACGACAATAAGTAAACTGCTTCTAGTGCAGCGTTTTCCTGCAAATGGCACTCAGAGCCATGTTTGGCCACTTTTGATAATTGGGGTCCGATTCCGGAGCGCATACCTTCGTCAAAAAAGATTCGTAATGCTGCGTCAGGTCCAGCAATCGCACGTTGAACAAGGATTCGGGCCTCGTATGCGGGCCGTGATGATAGCGGTTCTCGTCGCAGCGGCCGCTTCTGTCACTTACGGAGCGGGTCCCGATGAATCATCAGAAGACGTAGTCGAGCTCGACTCCGGAGACAATGTGCTGCGGGTGGCACAGAACCTCGTTTCCGACCGTAAGACCATCCTGACCCTGCGCACGTTGCGAGAACGGATATCGTCGGGCCAATTCGACCTTGTCGGCGACGATATTGCGCGCCTACAGGCTGCCGACGCGTTCTCCGTGGTCCCGGCAACGAAAGGTGCCACGACCTTTGTACCCCTGTACCGTGCCTTGTTCGACGTGTTTCAGACAGTGCCGAAAAAACATACTCGCGGCGTCATCGAGACCCGCTCCGCTGCCGCCGACAGGTGGCTGAAGACTGCCATCAGCGATCGATCAATCGAAGACCTGCCACGTTTGATTCATCAATTCCCGGGCACAAGTGCATCGCTGGAGGCACACCTGGTGATCGCGAAACTGCATATTTATCGCGGAAATCAGCTTGCCGCGCGGGGATGGCTGGTGCCTCTGACGCGACCACAGATTGACAAGTCCGTTCGCCAGATGGCGACACAAATCCTGCAGACGATGGACCATCATGACAGGACGGTAAACATCACCCGTCAGGAAATAACAGACAGCGGCGACCAGCCACCTGATGGAGTCCCATCGCGAAGAGTTGATTCTGTTCCACAACATCTGGCGTGGCAGTTTCGACCATTCGTTTCGGCCGTCCTTAAGAAACAGATTTCGGCCTTTCGCAACGCGTGCGGGCAGTCCAACGTTTCGCCGCCCACCACATGGAACGCGGTGGTGGACACAGATGCCGTATTTCGAAGGACTTTGAGAGGCGTCGCCGCTATTGATCCAATCACCGGCACCGCTCGCTGGCATTCTCCGCAACTGCCGAATGTGGACGTCGAGATCACAGGGAACGCCAATAACACGGCCATTTTTGGGCGATTGCCTGTCAACGTCGACGCGTTCGTGGAATTCGACAATTCGCTGCTGGCGACGGCGTTCTGTCGCGACAGTGTTGTCGGACAGTTGTCATCCGATGATGAGCGAGTCTATGTTGTTGCCGAGGAACGCCGCCGCCAGCCTGTCGCTCCGATGAGCAGGCTCTTTATCAAACGTCCGACAAGCGATTCCTGGTCCAATACTAAACTCGTGGCACTTGAAAAGAGCTCCGGCCGACGCGTCTGGACGGCGGGATCATCATCACTGATGGATCGCCTTGGACCTGGCCCCGCGGGAAGCTGGTTTGCCGGCGCGCCGTTAGTCGCCGGACGACAGCTGTTGAATACTCTTGAGTGGAACGGTGAGATTCACCTTGGCTGTTTCGCTTCAGGAACGGGCGAGCTTCTCTGGAGCGTGGTCCTGGCGGTTCCGGATCAGACGATCGACAAAGATCTGGTTCGTCGACAGTGGTCAGGAACTCCTCAACGGCACGGCGGACTGATCTGGATTCCTACTACAACCGGAATTGTGTGCTGCGTTGATGAAGTGACCCGGTCGGTGCTCTGGTGCACGCACGTGGAACGAGACACTCCGCAAAGCCAGATTATTGCGGGTCGTCGAGGTCGGCCCACAGTCTTCACTCGTCCGGCCTCTCTGCGTGACCGCTGGGCTGATGCAGGACTGTTTTATGCGGGCCAGTCTGCCGGTACGGAAAGTCGAAGTACGGAAACAGCAGCACGGGAGAGCGATTCGCCGGACTCAGCACGACAGCACAGGCTGCTGGTCTTTCCTGAAAAGTCGCACGATATTGTGTTTGTGGACGCAACCACTGGCGTCGTAGACAGAAGAATTGCAGCTGCGTCCGGGGTGATACGAGTTCATGTTGATGGCGATAATATTGTCCTTGCGGAAACAGACCGACTAAGATGCCTGACGTGTGCAGACGGTGATGAGGTGTGGAACCGGCCTCTGAATTCGATGGGCGGTCGCCCAACAGGCCATGGCGTTCTGCAGCGTTCGCTGTTGCGGATTCCGGTCAGTGATGGATCGATCGCGACCCTGGAGATGGATTCCGGCGAGATCGTCGGCCGGACCTCTCAAATTCTGCCAACTCACGGATGGGGACATCTGCGAGCCGCCCGCGACGGAGCCACCGACGATTTATTTTATGTGGCACCGGATCGGCTGATGAGGCTCTCGCAGCAGCCTTCTTCCCCAAACGCGGAAAACGCGGTGGAACGTGCATTAGGACTGATGGCGTCAGAGAGATGGCTGCAGGCACTTCAGCTGACGAAAGATATTGACAAGACGGATCCGGATTTTCGTGAGGCTCAGGAGGTCCGGTTTCGGTGCGTCTTGCAGCTGTGCCTATTGAACTCTGCGGAGTATCTGCCGCAGCTACAGGCGTTAGCTCACACGGAGCAACAGGTAATTCATGTCAGAGTTCTACGAGTCGCCTTGCTGATGAAGGACAAACAGTACCGGGCTGCCGCTGATCAACTGGCAGAAATTTTGCGACTCAGTCCGCCCACGCTGACGATTCCAACACCACTGATGCGGCAACAGGCGGGCGTTTCAACAGAGTCAGAAACAATGTCGCAGATCGTTCGCACCACGGCCGTACGCAGCCTTCAGACATGGGCGACATCCGAATTTTCGCGATTGCTGGAACTTTCGCCGGATGCGGTGAATTCGCTGACGGAGCGTGGCACCGTTTCGGTTTCCATACTGTTGTCGATTCACCACCCATTGATCCGCGACGTTCTTCAGCAAAGAATCCGGGAAGCGGATTCTGACGAAACCGCAATCCAGATGATTCGCCACAGCATTGACCTGGCAATGCAGACACCCGCTTCGGCGGGAAGCGATCGGTTTTCCAATGAGCGGTCATTGCTGAGCGATCGAATCAAAGCCATCGAAGATCGGTCGGCCAACATCGACCCCAGTCTTTATGCCGCACAAAAACTGTTGCTGACCACGATGATGCCTGACCTTCCGGACGGATTTTTGAATAACGCAGATTCCGCGACCAGCGCCCGCTTTCCGGACGCCAGTCACCTTGACGAGAATTTTCGCACCGCCATGAACTCTCGATGTGCGGAATGGAAAGTTCAGCCGTACGAAGCTGTTCCGGTCACGCAGACAATGTCATTCAGCCGCACCAGGACAATACTGTCCACCGTCGAACTGGATGACCCATTCCTGCGACGCTTCGAGTGGGCAGCCACGTCCGGAGATTTCGGTCGCCTGGTGGCACGCGACGTTCTTTCGACAGACAACGAAATGTGGTCCATCGCTGGCAGGATTCAAGTGTACGGATCGTATGCCAACCGCAACGATGTCCTGCAAAGATCGGGCAGCATCCTGTTGCTGCAGACGTACCGTGGGATTACAGCGGTGTCGGTGTTCGATCAGAAAGTTCTGTGGCAGCACATCCCGAGACCGACGTCCGGCATATCAGTGTCATCCGATCAGAATTTCAGACACTACGACGCCGAACGAAATCTGCTGCCGTCTCAAACATCTCACAGTTCGTTTCGAATTGTCGGCAGTGGTGATCGCTGGCTGTGTATCCTGAATGGTCGGCGGATTGAAACGCTGGACACCTTCACCGGATCGGTGTTGTGGTCGGTGGAATTGCCGACGTCTTACACACGCGTCAGAGCCAGTGATACGGTTGTCATCGCGGGGTCCGCCAGTCGTCCGGAAGCTCTTTGCTTCGACCGACAAAGCGGCGAGAGGATTAACATCAACAATGCCGCTGATCTGGCAGCACGGGCCATCTGCAACGTTGGAGAGCTGATGGTCTGCTGGACACAGACCGATTCCGGAGCGTCTGCGTCCCTGCAGTGGATTGATCCCGTCACCAGCCACATCACTGACGAGGTTTCTCTGGCCGATTCTCAATGGTTTCAGTTTCTTGATGATCGGACATTGTGTGGGTTTAACGACAAGTCGGAATTGTTTGTTATCAATCTGAAAACACGGAAACGGCAGACGTGTTCTTTTCACGTCGGTGACGACACGTCACGGGCAGACAACGGAGTTATTAAATCCGGCCCTCCGGAGTTTCCGCTGTGGAATCCGCGCCGCGTTCAGGTTGCCGCCGATAGTCTTAATTTCTACGTCTCCAATCGTGCTGGAATCGCGGCCGGACTATTTCGGCAGCCGCCTGGCCACCGATTCACAAGATTCCAGTCCAGTCTGCGAGCCGTGAGCCGACACGACGGCTCGTTGCGCTGGTGGGTTCGCAATGATGCTGTGTTGCTGGCATCGACAGATCAACCGAACCTGCCAATTCTGGTGCTCATTGACGACGCTCCGCTGAATGCGAATCCCATGCAAATGCGGGCTGCGCGCAACGTCTTTCGAGGCATTGCAAAGCTGTCCGGCGACGAACTGTTCAAACAGGCTGTACCGTCGAAGCAGGGTCTGCGATACGCATACCTGGCCTCTTCAGCACCGAATTCACTGGACATTGCCGTTTACGGAATGAAAGTCCGTATGCTGGGGACCGCGACAACTTCGGGTGCCCCCTGAACAGCGATGATGAGTGCAGCGCAGTAGAGTGTGTGCTCGCACGCACCAGTGTAGACGGGCGCCACCCGACGGTCGGGCTGCATCGCACACGTTGTCTGAGGCAGAGGCACGCATTCCGGTGATCAGAAAGCTCGGTAAAGGCCGAACCAGAAAGCGCCGGTTTCGTTGGTGACCGAATAGCCGTACTCCGTACGCACGGTCAGATTTTCAACGAAGCTCAGCAGCGGGATCTGGAAGTAAAGCCCCGCACCGACCGCATGATCCACTTGTCCCTGAGCCTGATCCATCAGGTACGAACGGCCCACGTCGTAGAACAGCGCTCCGTCCACGGAGGTCAGGGCGGCGGTATTATCAAGGACTTCGTAATCGATGTCGCCAGCAACCGGGAAACGCCATTCCAGCGAACTCAACCAGAACGCGTTGCCTTCGGTCTGTGTGGCGCTGCGACCTCGAAAACGTCCGGGCCCTCCGAATCGGAAGTGTTCGCCGTTGTTGGACCAGCCATACCCACCGGCCAGTCGCCCGGCAAGTTTTGTTTCTGCCAGCCAGCCCTCAGCACAGCACAACCGCTGAACAACGCCCAGCTGCCCGGAGACCCGACCATAGTCGGCACCTCCACTGAACGCTTTGACACCCTGTTCAAAGTTTGCATCAACGCGAAAACCGCGATCAGGATCCCAGTACGGCATTTGCGAATCGGCATGAAAGTCGACGCCAAACGCACGAACGTTGTCATACTGTTCGATGCGCGGGTCCGCCGAGACCGTGTTGTCCTCGTCCGGAAAGAAATTGTCGCCAAAGCGAGTGTAAAGATCGAAGTAGCTGAGGTTCGGATAGATCATACTTGTTGAATAGTTCAGCACTTTCCGCAGCGCGATTCGAGCCTGGTGACCGGGGTCGTTCGCCACCGTCGAAAGCAATGCGTACTCGTACCGGGCCAGCAGCTGCCAGTTGGCAGACGGCATGTTGTAGACAATCGCATCGATACCCGCGGACAGGTGATCCGTATTTCGCGATGCCGTCGCGGCGGTATATGCGACAAACGGAGAAATGCGGTAGCGGTCGGAAGAGATGAACGCACCTCTCAGTCCAATTCGTCCGTCGCCATCAATGCCAAACCCGGCGACAACTCCGTGTTTCTGCCACGGCTGCATCAACGAAGCTTCATCAACGGGCGTATAGAATGGACTGATGCGAGCACTCCATTCCGGCTTCCATAAGTTGTTGTACGGGTCCGAATCCATCACGACGCCGTCGGGATCAATCGTCACCTGTTCCGGTTCTTCGTCAGAGACAATGGTCACCAGCCAGTCATTGGCTGACAACTTCTCGACGTGCACACCGTCCTGTTGAACGCCGACGGCGTCTGACAGTGTTGCCAGTCGAGTCCGACTGCTGCTTCCTCCGAAACTGACCGCGACATCAACTGGCTCGTTGATTTCCGCAGATTGCGAAATCTTCGCCTGCGTTTGATAGCCGGTATCCGTTTCTGTGACGGAAACGTCCTGCACGTTCCAGTCGGCGTTACCGGCACCATGCAGCCACTCACTGAAGAACGTTTCCCAGCTCTCTCCAGTGAATCCTTCCAACTCGCGCTGATAGTCAGCGACCGTCAGAATGCGAAAGCGATACGTCTGAAACAACTGTTTCATGAACGTAAAGAATTTCTCGCGGCCCATACGATGCTGGATCATTCCGGTGATCCGCGAACCACGGTCATACACCAGAAAAAACAGATTGTGCAGATGGCCTATGTCGTCCAGTGAACCCAACGATGCGCCGTTGCCGCCGCGTCCTCGGTACAACCCATACCCACGGTGAACCAGGCTGCGATACTGCACGTTTGGAAACTGAAACGGTCCATATCCTGAAAACTCAAGCAGCTCTGCATCTTTGCCGTACTTGTCTTCCATCTTCACCCGAGTAAACCACGTCACAAGCCCCTCGTCCATCCACGGCTCGTGATAGCCGTCGGTTCCCACGGCGGAATACCACCACTGATGGCAGATTTCATGACTGACAAGATGCTCAACATATCGAGCAGCATACTTTGGAGTGTCGAAAATGCGTTCATCGACCATCACGACGCCCGATGATTCGTTTCCGTTCCACCCAAAATAGGATTCTGTCAGCTCGAACTCTTTGTATGGATAGGCGCCAAACCATTCGCTGTAGATTCGGATCGAATCTTCAGCCGTTTGCAGTGCAACCGTGGCATGATCTTTGTGCTCTGGAAAGTACAGCACGCGGATAGGAACACCTGCTGAAACCGATGTCATTTCGTGAAATCGTCGACTGGCGACGATCGTAAAATCTCGCAGTCCATCACCTCGGATCTTCAGTGTCCTGTATCCATCAGCATCAACACTGCTGGCGGTTACGTGACCACCGGTCACAACCTTATGGTCTGCGGGAAACTTCAAAGTGACATCGTAGATGCCCGCTTCGTTGTGCCACGGCTGGTGCCACGGCGTGTAAGGAACTGGTTGCCATTCGTTTTGTCGATGTACGGCCAGGACCGGGTACCAGTTCAGCAGATTTGTCACTCCCTTGTGCTGACCCAGTCGCCCCATGATCGGAGGGATGTCGATCCAGTAACGCAGGGCGACCTGCGCAGAATCGCCGGGAGCCACCGGCTTGCTGAGCGTCAGATGCAGGTGCGTATCATGCTGCTGACTGAATCGCCAGGAAATGTTCTGGTCACCGGATCTGGCAGACGTCAGATGAAAACGACGTCCCTGTTTGTCAACGCTGTGTCGAGGCTCAAGCCGCAGTGATTCGACCGTCCGTTCACCGGCCGCGATCATTCCCTTCGACAGCTTATTATTGGCAACAACCTGGAACACGAGTTCGACAGTTGGTTCACTGCCGGTATTGGTCCAGACAACTTCCTGGACCACATTCACTCGCCGCTGCTCAGGATGCAGCTCGATTTCCATCGTGTAGCGAGGCAGATTCAGGTTCTGAGCCGACAAAGTGTCCGGCAACCCGATCATCGATGTTGCCACCGAAAGGGCCGGAACGGCGCGCGGTATTTCTTCGGCGCAGGCACCCCGAGGAGACATCAAGGAAAGTGCAACCAGAATCGGTGCATATCGCATCGACCTTCGAAGCAGGTCACTGGCGACTTTGTCGATTGCTCCGATCATGGAAGATGGGTACTCCTTACCACAAGTGTCAGCACCGTGATCAAGACATCACGGCAAGCCTCATTGCTGGTCATCGGTCAGAAACTGATTTCGATGGGACATAATCACGTGGGAATCCAGCCAGATTCCAGGACACCTTTCTCAGCGGCGTCAGTGCCACTACAGGAGTCCAAATATGCGACGCAACGTACGTTGGATCACTTACACCAGATGCAAATCGAATTCTGAATCGGCCGGACAGCGGCAGAATCGGCCGGTCGCCGGGTTCGATCGGTGGAAGATCAGGCCGATTCAATTGGAGGTGTCAGGATATGTGATTCGCCCTACGGGACGTGCGACGCCCGGATTCGGCAGTATTTATGGCAGATTAACGGTAGCCAATGCCATTTACGGGCCATTCGCGAGCCGGAGTTGAGGTGTGTGAAGCGATTCCGGAAAAACACTTGAACTGAATCGCCAGCAACGATACCTTTCCGCACTCGCTGGCCACTCACGCAGAGTTTCCACCAGCACCACTTTTCCCCTGTAGCTCAGTTGGTAGAGCAGGCGGCTGTTAACCGCCTTGTCGTAGGTTCGAGTCCTACCGGGGGAGCTCGTTTCTGTTCTGCGTA
>JAAERP010000197.1 GCA_024230215.1 Fuerstiella sp.
GAATTTGCCTTCCGAGCCATGGCCAGATTCCTTTCTGACTGAAGTGTCTTCAGTTTGTTGAACGGGGAATCTGGCTCTTTTCATATTACGCCTGTCTCTGGAAGACCAATCTTTCTCCTACTCAAAGTCCTTCACGGCGTTGCCCGACGGGGTGGCAGGTTCATGCCGTTCTCGTTCTCTGTCGCCTCGTTGGGGCTGGTTGTTGTTCTGTGTTTCCGTTCCCGGGGCTGACGCCCCAGGCTATTGACTGCCGCCTCTTCGAGGCTGATGGTTGCTATTACCAATGCGACAAAACGACCTGTTTCCTGCGGACGTACCGCCACTCTTTCTGAAATTAATCCTCGGGATCACCGTAAATCGTTTGATACAAACAAGCTCGGGCAAATGCCCATTTTCTATTTATTGCGTCGTCCGATATCCCCAGCGCTGCTGCCGTTTGTGCGATGGTCATACCAGCAAAGTAACGCAGCTTGACCACTTCGGCCGCGGTTTCATCGTCCTGGGCCAGGCTGGTGATGGCCTCGTCGAGAATCAGCAGGTCCTGCGAGGCGTTCTCATCTGCCACATCGAACGTATCCAGATCGATCCGCCGCTGTTCTGCACCGTGACGAATCCGACCTTTGCGGCGAGCGTTTTCGACCAAAATCCGGCGCATGGCCTGGGCGGCGGCGGCAAAGAAATGTACTCGTCCGTTCCAATGCTGTGCCTTGACGGGACCCACGAGTCGCAGATACGCCTCATGCACCAGAGCGGTCGCCTGCAACGTGTGGTCAGACCGCTCATTGGCCATGCGGGCCGTCGCCAGTCTTCGCAGCTCATCGTAAACCAGGGGCAACAGCCGGTCCGCAGCCTAGGCGTCGCCCTGTTCGATTGCGGAGAGGATCTGTGTGACGTCGGCCATAAAGACCAGAGTACCGCCCTGAGGTGGAGATGCCACCGACAGACGGTGCCACTGAAGGACGACCCTGATAACGTTCACGTTGTGCCGTAGTACGTTGAGTTGTTGGCTCTGATCATTGAGTTATCACCGAAACCGGAAAATTCATACCTGCCAGCGAAGGACTAATCTCACGATTCAAACAACTGAAAGGCCGTGCAGCGCAAGCTTGATTGAACGGGATATGAGTCTGCATCGCTATTTCAGGCAGCACTTCGGAAGGAACTAAAAACCAGGAAAGGAGGAAGTAGACCCCGCGTCCGCTCCCCACTACAGGGAATGGGAATTGAAGCCATGAAGTCCGCACTGGATCTACCAGCGGCTCGTCCGTTTCTTAGGTCAAGTAGGTAATTTCTGCAGTCAGGACGCCATCTGCCACTGCTTGATTGCGTCAAGGGGGTACACCAGCATCACGACATTCAGCATCAGGCAGTCGCGAATGGTCAGCAGCAGAAGCAATTCGATTGCAAGGAAGAATATGACGGACTGCCACGGCTTCACGCGAGCAGCCAGAAGGAATCCCAATGCACAGGCCACAATATCGAACAGTGAATTGGCGATCGAATCGCCGTAGTAGTCCAGAGAAATGGTCACCTCTCGGTAGCGGTCAATGATCAGCGAAGAGTTCTCCAGAATCTCCCAGCCGGCCTCCAGCAGCACCGCCGTCAGCAACCGCTTTGACACGGGGGCAGACTTCCAAAGCCAATACAGCAACCCGTACAGCACAATGCCGTGCAGTATGTGAGTGAAGAAGTATGGATCAATCAGATGTTGAGAATTGTGCTGCGACCAGATATCCCACGACCAAGGCACCCAACTGCCACACTGATACCAGAAAACTCGTCCACTGACGTTCAATGTCACCGCTGTGATCAGCAGAAACGCTGCAAACACAGAGGCGCACCGAACAACCTGCAGATTTCGACGCGGAGATCTGATTTCATCGTTCATGGGGAAATCGAATGTAGCAGGACTTCTGGTGGCGTGACACTACTGCTTTGTCACAGGCAAAAAGTGGGGGCGAATCGTTCGCCGGAAGAGGGGGTCAGGTATTCCTGAAGGGCGACGCTCCATTTTGCCACATCCTGGTCGCGCCGGGCGGAAGAAGGGCACTCAATTTCAAGCAGCAGCTTGAATTTTGCAGCCGCGATGCCGCTTTTGAATCTATTCGATGACAATCCGTAGCCACCCCACTTCACGTATGCTCGATTCTTTCTAGAATCCCCGTTCGCGGCTATCTGATTTGGCGTTCTCTGCCACCAACGATCCCGTGCCCTTTCTCATTTCGTCCTGAGCACCCAAAAGCCGCTTAATAGCGGAACCCCAGATATTCCATGGCCAAACGTGTTCGTATTGAAGATCGGGTTGAGCAGCGAACACGAGAAATCGGGGAAGAGTTGTGTGGGCGGCTGAACAATCGCTCACCGTCCATTTTCCATGGACGATGGTGGGAAGATCGCCTGATGCACTGGGCGATGGACGATGAGGCCGTCAAAGTCCAGATGTTTCGCTTTGTCGATGTGCTGCCCATGCTTCGGGATCACGCGTCCATCGCCAGACATCTGGAAGAGTATTTCGAACACGTCAAGCAGCATCTGCCGTGGGCCGCTCGAATCGGACTGGATCTGTCCACGAACAACAGCATTCTCAGCCGGGCACTCGCGTATAACGCTCGAACCAATGCCTCCCGGATGGCTCGGCGATTCATTGCCGGCGAAAATGCCACTGAAGTCCTGAAGTCGGTGCGTCAGTTGCGCAAGAATGGCTGTGCGTTTACTCTGGATTTGCTGAGTGGATCGACCATCAGCGAAGTCGAAGCCGATCGATATCAGCAGACATATATCGACATAATCGAAGGCATGTCGGATCAGGTGGACAGCTGGTCTGAAGTCGCGGTGCTGGACAACGATCACGTCGGGGCGATTCCTCGGCTGAACGTGTCGGTCAAGCTGTCGGCACTGGACAGTCAGTTCTCGTCGATCGATCTGCTCGGCAGTCAGGATCGGGTGCTGCAGCGGCTGCGGCCGATTCTGCGAGCAGCTCAGGAACACCATGCATACGTACACATCGACGCGGAGCAGCACGACTTCAGAAATCTGACGTTCAACATCTTCGAACAGGTCTTGATGGAAGACGAGTTCCGTGAATATGCCAACGTCGGCATCGCGGTGCAGGCTTATCTCCACGACGCGGAAGTCATTCTGAAGCGACTGCTGAAATGGACAAAGAAACGCGGTACGCCGATCACCGTTCGGCTGGTCAAAGGAGCATTCCGGGACTGCGAAACCATTCGGGCTGATTACCGTAACTGGCCGTCCCCGGTGTTCCGTCGTAAGTGGCAGTCGGACGACAGCTTCGAGCAACAGTGCCGTTTCCTGATGAAGAACCACGAGTGGCTGAGGCCTGCATTGGCCAGCCATAACCTGCGAAGCCTGTCTCATGGACTGGCGTGGGCCGAAGAATACAAAGTACCGCAGCAGGCTTATGAAATTCAGATGCTGTACGGCATGAGTGATGACCAGGCGCAGCTGTTTTCCGAGCGTGGCCATCGCGTCCGCATTTACACACCGTTCGGAAAGTCAATCCCGGGCATGGCGTGGCTTGTCCGCCAATTGCTGGAAAACACGTCCAACGACTCCTTCATTCGACAAAGCTTCACCGAACACGTCGCCGTGGAGAAACTACTCATGAAACCAACTGATCACGCTGTCGCAGAACCACCAATAGAAGATGATGTTGTCGAAGGCTTCACCAATGAGCCGCTGACCGACTTCAGCATCGACGATAACCGAACTGCTATGCAGCAGGCCCTGGACGACGCTCGCAGTGAGTTCGGGCAGACGTACCCACTGGTTATCGACGGCAAGTCCAGTGAAAGCCGCAGCACTCTGAGTTCACGGAATCCGTCGGACACGGCAGAAGTTGTTGGACACGTAGCGTCGGCGTCTGCGGATCAGGCCGCGGATGCCGTTGATGCGGCTCAGCGAGCGTTCCCGCAGTGGGCGACGATGGAAACGAACAACCGATGCGAATACCTGGAACTGATCGCCGCAGAAATGCGCGAGCGACGTTTCGAAATGGCCGCGTGGGTCTGTTTCGAAGTCGGCAAGCCATGGGCCGAAGCAGACGCCGACGTTGCCGAAGCAATCGACTTCTGCATGTATTACGCCCACGAAATGCGGCGGCTGGACGCACCTCAGCAGTGTGACTTCAAGGGCGAAGAAAACAGTTACAGCTATCGTCCACGAGGCGTCGCGGTCGTGATTACTCCATGGAATTTTCCATTGGCAATTCTCACCGGCATGACGACGGCCGCCATTGTGGCTGGCAATACTGTCGTCATGAAGCCTGCCGAGCAATCGTCAGTCGTTGCGGCAAAGTTTATGGAGCTCATTCGCAACGCCGGCGTGCCTGACGGCGTCGTGAACTTTTTGCCGGGTATCGGAGAAGACGTTGGCCCCGAACTGGTCGGCAGCCCGGACGTTGACCTGGTGTGCTTCACGGGGTCGCAGGAAGTCGGTCTGGAGATCAATCGTATTGCTTCAGACACCGATCAACGCCAAACCAGCGTTCGCCGGGTCATCGCCGAAATGGGCGGCAAGAATGCCATCATCGTCGACGACGACGCAGACCTGGACGAAGCCGTCCCTGGTGTCATTCACAGCGCCTTCGGGTACGCCGGCCAGAAGTGTTCTGCGTGTTCACGAGTGATCGTACTTGAGGCCGCATACGATCAATTCGTTAAACGACTTATTGAGGCCACTAAGAGCCTGCACGTGGGCGCCGCAGATGATCCTGCGACGGTCGTCGGTCCGGTTATTGACGATGACGCTCGGAAGAGAATCCTGAAAGCTGCGAAAGCGGTCGACCCGGAATTTGGAGAAGAATTGGCCCTGGCGGTCGACGTGAAGGAGATTGCCAAACAGGGTACGTACGTCGGTCCCCACATTATCACCGGCGTCGATCCGGAATCGAATGTGGCGCAGGAGGAATTCATCGGTCCTTTGTTGGCCGTCATCAGAGCGAAGAACCTGGACGATGCGCTCAGTATTGCCAACAACACGCGATTTGCCCTGACCGGTGGTGTCTACAGCCGCAGCCCGGTGACCCTGAAACGAGCTCGCAGTGAGTTTCGGGTGGGCAACCTGTACCTCAACCGGGAAATCACCGGAGCGATGGTCCAGCGGCACCCATTTGGCGGATTCCGTATGAGCGGCATTGGCACCAAGGCCGGTGGACCGGATTATCTGCTGCAGTTCATGGTGCCAGTGAACGTAACAGAGAATACAATGCGTCACGGCTTTGCTTCGCCGCCGGACAAGGATGCGTAGCGACCACAGCATGTCGAACAGTCGTTATTTCTCACGAGAGCAGAAAGTCGTACAATGATTTGGTTCCTGATCATTGGTGCTGTCGCCGGCTGGCTTGCGGGAAAGTTCACGAAAGGTTCCGGCTTTGGAATCACCGGGAACATCATGGTGGGCATCATTGGCGCGCTTGTGGGAGGGTTCCTGTCGGTGTGATGGGACTGAAGGCAACAGGTCTCGTTGGCGAGATTGTGACGTCGACGGTGGGAGCGATCGTCTTTCTGTTCGCCGTGGCGAAAATCAAGACCTGAGTTGCTGACAGCGAACAGTTTCGGCACTGCGTGATGGCCAGCAGAGGCAGCGATCAGATTGGACGGATGAGCTTTTCCGCATCCAACGATTGTCGAATCAGGTTGTTCGATGTGTTCACCGAGGGCTGAATCCGGGCTGCCTTCTATGCCACATTGAATCTCTGCCATGCCACTAACGCCATCGGCAAAAGTGCTTCAAATGTCGCCGCCCCCGTACTGAACGTCGGCATAACACGATGCGGCGAATATGACCGCAAGACATCTTTCTGGCAGCCACCGGACAGCAGTTTGTCTGTAGTGATGCCACATGTGGGGGACAATCATGCAAGGAGCGTATCTGTGTTTTTCGGATTTCGAGCGGCTTCAAAGCGCCGACGGAATGCCTTCGCGTGTTGACCTCAATCTGTGTCATCAAACCGGATGGCGACATGAGCATTGAGTTCAGGACCCCATCTTCCCTCATCTCGGTCTCGACACTGTAGCATCGATAACGCCGGCTCAGACCGGTCAATTCTGCGATCAGTTGCCGAAACTGCTCGTGGAATTCGGGTGTCTCATTCCAGACGTCCAGGTTGTATTCAAAGAACGAGACCGTTTCGGTGCCGGACAGCATGGCCTGCCACGCCATTACACGAAGTTCTTCGATTTCCGGCAGCTTTCCATTGGGCGGCAGCAGCCAGGCCTGCAGAATCACAACCAGCGGTAGTTCCCGGTCAGCAATCCGCATCATCCTGCGGCTGCGCTGGATCATGAAAAACACGTCGTCGAGCGGTCCTTCGTACAGATCGGGGTAGGGCATGATTCGCATCACGTCTGCAGCTTCGTAAAGAAACGAAAAGTAGTCGTAGTAACGTGAATCCCAGCTGGCCATCGGCCCCCAGTGCGAAATCTCAAGACGCGTTCCGCTAAGCTCTTCTGCGAACTTTGGCTTCAGCTGCTCGTACAGACCAATATAGAAACCAAACGGTGTGTCCGGAGCATTGCGACCAGGTTCGTCCATAACGCTGAATCCAATGAGTGATCCGGAAGCGACTTTTTGAGCCCGCTCAAGCCCCTCTTCAATCTCTTCTGGTTTCGTGTCCTGCGTCCACCAGTTGGCCAGAACCACATCCAGGCCTACGTCGCTGGCAGCCTTGTGAAGATGGGGCCAGTCCAGAATAACCTGTGTAAAGCCCATCGCTTTGAGATCCGCCAACGCCTGCTTTGAATGCGGATCGTACATCTCGAACCGCTGGGTGACGGTAGTCCTCACTTTCTTGCCAATGTACTCTTCGTTGCTAAGCCGACGAAGTTCCACCGGGTCGCCGGGTTGGTGAGCGGCCGCATCGTGGTTTGAATTTTCTGACAGTTCCTGAGCCCGGACCCGCTGTGAACTCATGCACGATGATGCCCAACAGCAGACCGCAACAATGAATGTCTCTTTCCATCGAAATGACATCAGAGTGTCCTTCGCGCCAAGGGCAATTGAAATCACGACGTCAGATCTGGCATTCGAACACGAATGAATCAAAGGAGCAGTGCGTTCGACTGGAAAGAAACTCTATCCATGGCGAAACGCGCATGGCAGAACAATCGTTCCGTTTTCCTGGATGAAACACGAAGGCACAGCGTTGCAGCCAAATTGCTCTGAATGCAACAGTTCCGTCTGTAAGCTGCAGGCGTATTCCGGCCTATCACCTATTACGCTGACTCGCGGCTGCGACAGGCACGTTTCAGCCAGAGAATACGGTCTGCTTACGAGTCAGAACGGTTCACGATAGCAAGCAAGCGGCTCTACTTCGTGGCAGTTTCCGGCGTCAGTGGCTGGACTTTTTTCCCGACGATAGCATGGAACGCCACTCGTTGCCCGAACTCACGTGCCTGGGCGATCGACGACTTTAATGCGTTCAACACAACATCCGGAGTTGGCGGCTTCCTGGCAGCCGGAACAGCCACAACACCACCAACACAAGGTGCATCGTCTGCGTCAGACGGGACGTCCAGAAAATCCGACAGTTCATTCTGAATTCGTACGGAAATGCGGTGCAACAAGTCAGCGTTCAGTCGGGGCAGAATCACCAAGAACGAGGTGTCATTATATCGCACGACATGATCCGTCGGTCGTACACCGGCTTTCACAAGTTCTGCCGTTTTTTCCGGGGCAGGGTTGCCGGAGTTTTCGCCCACGGGCACTTCGATCATCAATAGACCAACGGACTGGTTCTGAGTGTGCGCTTTGCTCAACTCAATCGGCAACGCACTTTCCAGATATCTTGCGTTGTAAACGTCAGCCTGTTCGTCAAGCCAGGCCTGCCATTCGTTTCGGTCCAGCATGTCATCTTCAACGTCGTCAACCGTCTCATCTGATGACGACTCTGCTGCAGCGGCTCGACCGACGACGGACTCAAGGTGGCCGTTCATGGAGATGTCACAAAGAACGGCCTGGGCTCGGGCCAAGATCCGTTCCCGGGGTGGAATCTTGCCGACGTCCACGGAAAAACACGTCGCGAGTCCCAGTGCACGAACGTCGATTTCTGCCAATACCTGATAGATATCGCACGGCAGCACATTGAATGCCTCAATCAGAAAGCGTTCGACATCTGTCCTGGCAACGGAAAGGCGGTCCGTGACCGCGTCCATGTATTCCGAACAACACGCTGCTGCCGCCAGGCCGACCCGAAGATCAGAGCAGTCCATTTCAGAATCCGGAATAATCAGATGGTGCCGGGCAATGGCATCGGCAAATGAACTTTCAAGGTTCCAGCGACGACAAAGAGCGGCGCTCACATCAACATGAGAGAATCCAAAATGATCAACTTCACGCCCGACGCGTGATGCAGAAGAGTCGACATCCAACACGTGGTTGACGTACTCGTCTTCAAAAACGTTCAGCATGGCCAGTTGACCAACGTCCTGCAGCAATCCGCCCAGAAACCACGTCGGAGCATCCGCTGTGCTGTTCTGCTCACCAAGATATTCTGCCGCTGACGACTGGAACAACGATTCTTTCCACAGCTGACGGAACCAGGGCTTCAATGATTCAGACGTATTCGAATGTCGTGCCAGAGAAAACCCCAGAACCAATGTGCGCACCAGCGTTGTACCCAGCATCGGTACAGCTGCTTCGATGGACGACGAAGGTGTTCGTAGACCGAATAACGCAGAATTGGCGAACTTCAGAACGCGACCGGCGATCGCCGGGTCAGTGCGGACGGTCCTGATCAGTTCCTGCGTATCCGGATCCTCCTGTTGAGCAATCTCGATGATGCGAATGGCAACTTCCGGAAGACTGGGAACCTGGTCGGAGGCAAGCAGTTCATCCAGTGATGACGTCGTTGCAGCGGACATAACACGTGGCTTTCAGCAGACGGATGAGGCAGAGACAACAGGAGCTGCTCTTCCCATCGCTGACATCGCCGTCAAGTTGCCCAATAATCCGACGCAACGAGGTCACCCCGACCAATTCAACTGACACAACCGGTCCGAAACGCGTATCCCGAACAGAAGGACCGCCATGTGCGCTCAGAAGAACAGTTTTCGTGCCCGCAGAGGAACGGACAGTGTGCCTTCACGATCGAGGCGAATGATTTTCAGTTCGACAATGTCACCAGGTTTGTGAGACTTGATGGCGTCGCGCAATTCGCTGACATCCGCCAGTCGGATTCCATCAATCCGGGTGATTTGGTCGCCGGCTTCCAGGCCGGCATCTGCTGCCGCAGAATTCGGAACTACCATGGCGACAATCAGGCCGCGATCGACCAGCTGCTCGGAAAAGCCAAGCTCCAGTGCTGATTCACGACTGAGCACAGAAGCACCAAGAACATCGGGCGTTTGCTTTCCACTGGCTTCATCAAGCACTCGGTTCACGGAAGCGACGACAGTATCCACGGGAACGGCAAATCCAAGACCAGCGTAACTTCCCGTGGGGCTGACGATGGCCGTGTTGACGCCAATCAAGCGTCCGGAGCTGTCCAGCAGTGGCCCACCCGAGTTCCCTGGATTGATGGCCGCATCTGTCTGAATCAGACCGGTCAGATACTGGCCAGGTTCCGCACTGCTAACGGTCCGATTCAGGCCACCAATCACACCCGTTGACAACGTCTGACTAAAACCAAACGGATTTCCGATGGCCAGGGCATTCTGCCCGACCTCCAGATCGTCTGACGTACCCACCAGAATCGGATGCAGTTCCATACCTGACGGGGAGATCTTCAGAACTGCGAGATCGTGTTCGAAGACACCGCCAATGACCTCAGCTTCGACCACGACGTCGTCAGGAAACTGTACTTCCAGTGTCGCGTATTTACCGGCCCGCAATGAGTCTCGAACCACGTGAAAATTGGTCACAATGTAGCCGGATTCATCCCAGACAATACCTGAACCGGACGAGAGTTCGCGTTCCGTACCGCCGCCAAAATAATTGGGTTGAAACCCCTTGGTCTTAACGAACACGACAGACCTGGAGGCTCGGCTAAAGACGTCAGTCGTGGCCGACTCGCCTGCCCCCAATTCACCACGAGGAGTCACAGCACGAGGTTCATAGTACCTGGGGATTCCGCCAGAAGTACTGGAAGTAATCGTCTGGTAGGCCAACAATGACGTCAACACCACCAGCGCGCCGACCAGCAGCAGATTTGTTGATACCGGTTCGGCCGATGGAGGTCGTCTGTGGTATTCCGGATCACTCATGTGTCAGCTACGCTCACTCGTTAGACCATGTTGATGTCGAGTCAACTTCAGTGCCCCATGAGAGCGGCGCCACGGCACCGCTCCCTGGCTCGTATAGTCTTAAGGAAGCGCCAGTCTCATTAGACCAGTTCGGCAAGTTTGTCCTGAATTTCTCCAAATGCCACAACAATTCGTTTCCGGACTTTCTCTGGCTGCTGGTCGAGTTCTTTCATCACTTTCGGCGTCAGACTCTTGTTCAGGCGTTCCAGCATGGAAACGGTCCGCTTCCAGACCTGGTCCGGAGTTGGATCGGGACGCTCCAGTATGGCAACCTCAGCCGCCTGCTCGCCAGGAGCCGGTGCACTGGCGCCGCTGCGAAATGGAGTATATTCGCCGGATTCGCGAGCGGCTGCGGCCATCGTATCTGCTTCGCTGCCGGCGTAGGCCGTTCCCGCACGGTCACCTTCTCCGGCTGGCACAAACTCCGCTGGATCCTGAACAGTGCTTAATGGCATTCCACTGGTGTCCATCACCAATGGAGCGGCCCATTCGGAGTACGCTTCCGCGGGTTCTGCAAAAAGATCTTCGCCATTCTGAGAACGTCGCCATGCTCGCATCTCGGCGACCGTGGCTTCGTTTTCGTCGGCCCAGTTCAGACACTTCGTTGCATCTTCCCAATTCAGAGCAACATAGAAGAACGACCATTTCAGGTTCTCGCACTTTTCATACGCTTTTCCGAAAGTCTCCCAGACGCGACGTCGCTGATAAATCTGGTCGCCACTAAGCCCGACCATCTGCCCAAAATCGCCGTCAGTACGGCCCCGAGCATACTTCTTTGTCCATTGCGACGCACATTCGCCAACGACCCAATTGCACTGACTCACGGCTTCGCGAGCGACAGTGATCAGCTGCTCTTCTGTTTCAGACACCAGTTTGCACTCCGCAGAATTGTTGTTGATTGATTTCACCATGCTATACACAGCAATTCGGGCGATCTACCAAAGTTGGGTTGAACCTCAAAAAACTGCAGGTGTCCGACGCAGACAGGCCGGATCCTTGACATCAGGCGATCCCGATCGGCCACCGGGGTGTCTCAGAAGCTGGATTCAAGGAAAACGACGGTGCGCCTGTAAGGCAATTCTCTGACATGGTGATCCAGCCCTGACGCCGTCCATTTCCCTTGTTTTGACTGCAGCAGGGTGGATGAATTGCCGATATCTGACCTATAATCGATTCGCGTAGCCTGACCGGCAATCTTTGCCACACCTACCTGAATTGCGGTCACTCAAGTTGAAGTGTCCACCCCAAGGCGCGGTAGCCAAGTGGCTAAGGCAATGGATTGCAAATCCATGTACCGCGGGTTCGAATCCCGCCCGCGCCTCTATTAAACGACCAGTGTTTTCACTGGTCGTTTTTTCGTGCGCGGTTTCGTCGGTGCTGTGTCTTGTGGCTACTTCCCGCTCCCGAGAGACGTTGCGTATTCTGGGGCAGCCGACAGCTGGTACTTTTCGACGCTCTTGAGGCCGTCAGTATCGACCGAGCAACGTGCCAGAAGTCGTGCAGAGAATCCCGGCGTGAATAGATCGTGATCCACTAGCAGTTTACTTATTGTCGTAAACGATACTGGCTCGTGGGAGCAACGAAACTGCTATGAAAAAGCGTTTTTCGCGGCCACAAGTCAGCGTGAAACGCTGTAACTGCACAGAAGTCCGTGTCTTTCGGTTATCATTGACCTGGTGGCCGAGACGGTTCTCAACACAGTCATTCTCAACACAGTCATTCTCAACACAGTCATTCTCAA
>JAAERP010000198.1 GCA_024230215.1 Fuerstiella sp.
CAAAATGGGCGACCGTCGCGACCTGATCACGGTGACGGTGCCGGATTACCAGGACGATATCCTGTGCATGTTTCGGGCGTGCGGGTTCGTCGTCTGGCATCAGACCGGCGACGTGATCCAGATGCGATATGACCTGCCGATTGAAACGGAGTTGTGCAGAATCGACGGCGTGACGTGTCGCCGGTCGACTGGGTTTCCTTGTATGGTTCCGGAGGGGATGTGATGACTGAAGATTCATTTGAATCGCGTATCGACCTGTTTAATTCGAGCGTTGAGGAGTTGCTGAATATCTGCCGCATCATTCGAGACGGTGGAGGTAATGACAACGATACGCTGCGTGAACTTGAAGAAGCTATTGAGGCTGTTGAACTGCATTATGAGGACGACGACCCACGCTCAATAGGATGGGTCGGTGACGACGGTTTGCCATGAAAAACGGAGCTATGCTCTATCGACGGCGTGACGTGTCGCCGGTCGACTGGGTTTCCTTGTATGCTGCCGGAGGGGATGTGATGACTGAAGATTCATTTGAAGAGGTGTTGAAACAACTAGGCGGCGGCGAGACCGTAGCCGGGACATGGGACGCGAGCGAGACGAACTATAAGCTGACGCAGCAGGTGCTAATCAAGGTCACTAAATGCGAAAACGGTACACAGTTGGGCCGGAAGTTCTACATTCAGACGGTGACGCGAACAAAGATGATCGGCCGAGCGAAGTCTTTTCGTGCCATGTATGAAATCACATTAGCCGGTACAGAGCTAGAGGTATTGCCGCGGTCAGTGCCGTGAAACGTCACGAGGAATCGGGCCGGTTGAACCTGGCGAAGCTCATCGAAGAATTCGGATACACTCCAGAGAAACCGAAAGCGATAACATGCGATCAATTCTAACGATCCTGATCCTGCTCACGCTCACACTGCCAGCAGACGGGCGGCTGTTTTTCCGTCGCCGCGTTTACTACCGCCCTGCTTCCGCCACATGGTCAACAGGCATCCGAGCGGACGATCAGGCAGCGTGCCAACGTGAGGCGGACCACATGGCACGCTACCATATCCGGGGGCATGTCTTCGGTCTGATCGGCAGATTCGAAGGGTGCGGATGGGGACGCGGAACGCCGGGGACTTGCGTGCCGTATTACCGGATGACGCTGACCGGGGATGCGATGGCTACGGCGAGCAACGGCACGGTGTATCGGGTGAGGAGTTGGAGATGATCGATATCGAAGACATGCGAAATCGCCACGCGAATTCGATCCGAAACACAGCCACCGGCAGAGCGTTGGGCGCGGCGTTGGACGAACTGGACGAACTGCGGGAAAACCAGAGACCAGAAACGACAGCGGAAATCACGGAGAGGAACGAGCTGGCTCTGACTGCGGAAATCATGGAGCGGATCGCCGTGGGTATTGGGCTGAAAACCACAAACGAAGGAACTCAAAATGATGGACGAGAAAGAATCAGCCAGTAGCAGCGAACCCGTCAAGACCGCGGTTCAAGTGACTGTTGCTA
>JAAERP010000199.1 GCA_024230215.1 Fuerstiella sp.
CGCCATCCGTTACAGCCTGAATAACCAATTGCACATAATCAGTGGGTGATTGGAAGTGAATCGTGGAAGGGGATACGACAATTCCGGATATTTCGCGGGTCACGTCGGATGTCGGATTCTTAGGAGGTTGGGGGGCAAAGCGCCAATCGACGACGGCTGCTTCTGTGGCTGATTTTACGGTGGCGACAGGTCGAAATTGTTTGATAAGTCGTCCGGTTTCAGTCTCCAGAATGCGCACCGTACCATCGGCCCCAGCCGCGGCCAGTTGCTGGCCTGAGGGATGGAACGCGACACCATACAACCCGCTAGTGGGAACCTCAACTTCGGCAATCGTTTTGACGTCTGCCTGGTTATAAGCGTCTACTTTTTCTTTTTCTTGGGCGGTCCACTGACCTGGCAGTTTAGCCAGGATCGTTTTTAATTCTTCCGAAACGGCGGGATCAAATTCGTAAGAATAGACGTGGACTGCGCCGCGCCCGTTTAAGCTGCTCGCCGCGGCAATGCGCCGTCCATCTTGCGAAACGGCGACGGACTGAATACGCCCCGACATGGAGGGCAGTAACCTTACCAAGTTGGCATCGTCACCGATGACACGTTTGGTGATGCGGTTCATTCGGTAAACC
>JAAERP010000200.1 GCA_024230215.1 Fuerstiella sp.
GAGACTGCGCGGTTGCTCGTTGTTCTGCGCGGACCTGATGCTCGTGGCCGATCGTCAGCAATTGCAAAAGCGTGAGGGAGGCCGCAACCAGAATGGTGGTAGCAATCACCACTTCAAGAAGAGAAAAACCTTTTCTTACCATGACCTCGGATCCGGATCACGTACCGCCGCATCTTGCACCAGGATCTTTTCAACAGGATGTATGGAGACCCCGCCAGTCAATCCGCGCACCGAAAGTTTGATGCAGTGGGAAAAATCCGCGAACGCGAGGTGAATATTCGTTTGGGTGCTGCGACCGTCCGGAAAAAACGTAACCGTCAAGGAACCCGTCGACGGTTGCGACGCGTCAGCAGGGTCGCGATAGAAAACCACATCGCCACTGATGGAACCAGATTTCAGCGCAGCCGCCGTCTGTAAACCCGCATGTCTGGGACGTTCATCCAGCCTTTGCTGATCAGTCTCAGTTAACGCATTGGCAACATGAAACTCACTCGAGTCCAACCTGCATATAAACTGAACGGCCCGACCGCTGCGCACAGCAATATCCCGAGCCTCCACGAGCGCTGCTCTGACAGTCAGTGCCGCACCTTTCAAATCTGCTCGGTAGCCAGCCGACCGTATCCGTGGCCAGCCGATCGCCATCACCCCGGCCATAATCAAAAGGACAATTGTGACTTCCAGCAGTGTAAAGCCTGCATGTTTGCAGTTCGC
>JAAERP010000201.1 GCA_024230215.1 Fuerstiella sp.
GATTTGGTGCCGATGCGGTCACAACCGGACCTGGAAACGACATCATCCTGGGCGGTGCCGGCACAGACAATATCAACGCAGCCGACGGAAACAACGTGGTCGCCGGCGACTTCGCTCAGATCGATATGTACGACTCGCGGTTGAGCAAGTTCGTGTCACTGGATGCCGGAAGCGGACACGGCGACGTGATTCAGGTCGGCAATGGAAATGACACGGTGATCGCCAATGACGGGGCCGATCAGGTCACAGCGAGCGGCGGCAACAACCTGCTGATCGGCGACCACGCGATGCTGATGTATCACGCCAACGGCGAACTGCAGAAGGTCGAATCAACGTCTCCAACTGCTGGAGACATCGACACCATTCTTTCCGGCTTCGGGCAGGACCTCGTCATCGCCGGGCACGACAGCGACAGCATCACGATCGCTGGCGGAGACAATATCGTCATTGGCGACAACGGCGAAATGATCTTTGACGACACCACGATTCTGCGAGAACTTCGAAACGCGACTCCGACGGACGGCGGCTCAGACACCATCAGCACCGGCAGCGGAAACGACACGCTGCTGTCCGGAAACGGTGCCGACCAGATCACAATCGCGGGCGGCAACAACATTGTTGTCGGGGACAATGGTCAGGCGATCTACGATTCCACCGGCACCCTGAGAATTCTCAATACAACAAACGCAGGCGTTGGCGGGAACGGCAGCATCACGACAGGATCCGGCAACGACACCGTCTTTGGTGGAGCTGGCAAGGACAATATTGGAACGTCCGGCGGAAACAACCTGCTGATCGGCGATTCCGGAACTGCCACGTTTGATAGTGCTGGTCGCATCGAAAATATTTCCACCACCGACGCTTCGATCGGTGATGCCGACACGATCAGTTCCGGTGACGGCAACGACATTATTCTTTCCGGTGCTGCAGGCGACCACGTCGATGCTGGCAACGGCAACAACCTGATAGTCGGCGACAACGGTTCCGCAGGTTTCTCTACCAACGGAAATGTCTCGCACATGACTTCGACCGACAATTCGGTCGGTGGTCGAGACACCATCCATGCCGGATCAGGCAACGACTTGGTTCTTGGTGGAGTCGACAACGACACGATCACCAACGTTGCAGGTAACAATGTGGTCGCCGCAGACAACGCCGACGTGCTGTTCCGCAACGACGGAACGCTGCAGCAACTGCAAAGCGAAACCGTGGAGTTTGCAGGAACAGACAGTGTGACCACGGGCTCCGGATCCGACGTTGTGCTCGGCGGATCCGGTAGCGACAACCTGACAACAAGCGGCGGCGACAATCTCATCGTCGGCGACAACGGTCTTCTGATCTTCGACGCCATCGGAATCTGGATGACCGTCGAAAGCACGGCCACGGATACTGGCGGCGATGAGACCATCAACAGCGGAAGCGGCCACGATCACGTGATCGCAGGCTTCGGCAACGACGCCGTCACAACCACTGGCGGCGACAACGTCATCTTTGGCGACAATGCGAAATTGCAATCACTGCCTACAGAGCGACGCTACGAAACAACCGCTCCGACTCATGGCGGCACAGACAGCATTCATGCCGGTGATGGTCATGATGTCATTTTTGCCGGAGCTTCCGCGGACACGGTTAACGCGGGCAATGGCAACAACATCGTCTTCGGCGATCATGGATTCGCGCTGCTGACTCCGACATCAGACATTGTCGATCTGCAGAGCACTGATTTTGAAATCGGCGGAGTTGATCAGATCACGACTGGCATCGGGCGAGACTACATATTTGCCGGAACGGCCTCGGATTCCGCCGACGCCGGCCACGGAAGCAACGTTGTCTTTGGAGATCTTGGTCGAGTTCAACAGAATTCGAACACACTGCAAACAATTTCCAGCCTCGCGCCTTCAATCGGAGACGACGACACAATTACAGCTGGCAACGGAACGACGGTTGCCGTGGGAGGATTCGGAGCGGACCAGATCACGACCGGTGACGGAAACAACACAGCCGTCGGTGACAACGGTCTTATCACACGCAACGATCTGGACCACCTGTTGACGGCAACAACAACGTCTCCTGCGATCGGCGACGAAGACATTGTGAATATTGGAACAGGTGTCGGGGCCGTGCTGGGTGGTGCTGCCGACGACTCAATCACGGCTGCTGGAGGACGAAACCTACTGCTTGGAGATCACGGGGCTGTCACGTTTAACGGAGCGGGCATCTGGCTGACGGTCACTTCGGAAAACACGGGATCCGGCGGCGACGACTCTATTACGGCTGGAAGTGGAAGTGACTTCGCCATCGGCGGATTTGGCCAAGACACGATCACCTTGAATGACGGTGCAAATGTCGCACTCGGAGACAACGGTTCGGCAACGTTCGACGCTGCCGGACAATTGCGAACGATGCAGACAATCGACGCTCACATCGGCGATGAAGACGTCATTCGCACGGGCGTGGACATCGATATCGTTCTGGCGGGAAACGCTAAAGACAACATTGACGTCAGCGACGGCCGAAACGTGGTGTTCGGCGATCACGGATTCATCCTGGTGAATGATGCTGGGCAATGGACGGACATTGTTTCCACCGACTTTACTCAAGGTAATTACGACCTCATTAACACGGGCGGCGATGACGACGTTGTTGTAGGCGGGCTCGGTGCAGACACCATCACCGCAGTCAACGGCAAAAACCTGATTGCTGGCGACCATGCTCAGGCGACGTTTAACGCGGCCGGTTTCCTGCTGGCAACCGCCACGCTGTCGCCGGTCGACGGTGCGGCAGACTCAATCACCAGCGGCATCGGCAGCGACATCGTTCTGGGTGGAGCCGCCAACGATGACATCAATGTCAGCGACGGCCGTAACATTGTCTTTGGTGATCACGGTGAAATCGAATTCGACGGTCTGGGCCAATGGCTCAACGTCACTACAATTGACGTGGCCATTGGCGGCGACGACACAATCCAGACAGGAAACCACAATGACATCATCTTTGGTGGGTTCGCTCAGGATTCGCTGACCGCGGCGAACGGAGACAACACCGTCGTGGGTGACAACGGCACGGCTACATTCGATCCGAACGGACAGCTTCGCACTGTGAAGACTCACAGCCCCGGCCAGGGAAGTAACGACGTCATTCGCACGGGAATCGGGGAAGATCTAATTCTGGCGGGTCACGGCAACGACGACGTGAACGCCAGTCATGGTCGGAACGTCGTCGTCGGTGACAACGGACACATCACACTGAATCCCGCCGGTCAATGGACGGATGTTGGCACCAGCGATTCGACGATCGGTGGTGACGACACGATTCTGACGGGCGACGCACTGGACCTGGTCTTTGCTGGCTACGGGAAAGATTCCGTCACCGCTAACGAAGGCCGGAACACTGTTGTCGGCGACAATGGCCAGGCCGTTCTCAACGATTCCGGATTTCTCACGTTCCTCGCGGCAACGAATCCGACTGATGGAAATGACGACGTGATTTCCACAGGCGACGACGTGGACGTGGTGATCGGCGGAACCGGCAGCGACACGATCGATGTTCGTGAAAACCGGAATGTTGTGATTGGCGACAATGGCGAAGTGACGTTTGATGGAGCTGGTCAGTGGTTGGACGTTGCGACAACGGCAACTGACGTCGGCGGTGACGACTCAATCCGCAGCGGCAACGCAGTCGATCTTGCGTTCGGTGGAATTGGCCATGACACGATCGATCTGTCAAACGGTGACAACGTGGCGGCTGGTGACAATGCCGCCGCGACGTTCAATTCAGCCGGACAAATTCTGACCGTCACAACTCACAGTCCGCAGCATGCTGGCCAGGACACCATCACAACAGGCAGCGGAAACGATGTCGTGTTTGGCGGGACCGATGACGACACGATCGACGTCGCCAACGGTCA
Source organism: Fuerstiella sp. (assembly GCA_024230215.1). Classification (GTDB taxonomy): domain Bacteria; phylum Planctomycetota; class Planctomycetia; order Planctomycetales; family Planctomycetaceae; genus Fuerstiella. Next base: position 3,908 of record JAAERP010000201.1, read on the forward strand.
AAACGTCGTGGCTGGTGATAACGCCAATGCGACATTCGATACTTCCGGGCAAATTCGGACCGTCACAACATCTGATTCGACTCACCTCGGACACGACACCGTCACCAGTGGCATCCATGACGACCTGATCTTCGGTGGTTCCGGCAAGGACAGCGTCACGGTTACCGACGGAAACAACATCGTTCTGGGCGACAACGGCCAGGCTGATATCAACGCGGCAGGATTCGTCACACGTCTGCAAAGTCTCACGCCGGGAACCGGGGACGACGACGACATCCGCACCGGTGCCGGACAGGACCTGGTGATTGGTGGAGCTTTCCACGACGCGATTCGCACGGCCGCGGGGCGAGATCTCATCTTCGGCGACAACGCTCGTATTGAAGGCCACATTGACCTCAACAGTCAACCGCTGAACAGCCAGACACCCGATTTCACGTTCACCTCCATCGCGACTCAGACAAGTGACAACGGCGGACATGACTTCATCCTTGCAGGGCCGGACGACGACATCGCCATCGGCGGCCAGGACGGCGACACGATCGTCGGCGGTTCAGGCAACGACGATCTGATCGGCGGTCACAACGTCGCGAACGGCCACGACGGCAACGATTCGATCGAAGGCAGTTCCGGGCACGATGTGATTGCCGGTGACAACGCGAGTGTCCTCCGCAATCCACGAGCGACCGACGCTCGCTGGAAAGTTCTTCGCGGAGCACAGATTCATTCCGGAAACGGAACACCACTCGTCACTGCAACCGCTCAGAACAATCCCAACGCCGTGCCTCTGCGAGACATCGTGCTCTTCGATCACACGTTCTCAACGTCCGGCACAGTGTTCGGAAATGATGACCTGGCAGGCGGTTCCGATAGCGACTTGGTCTTCGGACAACTCGGAAACGACGCGATTCAGGGCGACGGCACGATCCTGAGCGTATCCGGCAGCCGAACGCTCGATGTTCGTACGTCATTAACTTCCATCGATGACTTCGACGGTCCCGAAACCGACGGCGACGACTATATCGAAGGCGGTGGCGGTCGAGACCTCATTCTGGGGAACCTTGGACAGGACGACATCGTGGGCGGCAGCTCCAGCATGTTCGGTGCGACAATAGCGTCAACACGCCCGGATGCCGAAGACAAAATCTACGGCGGTTCCGGAACACGGTCGGCCCGAAACGATTCGGGCGACCTGTCGGCCAACGGACACGCTCGAGATGCCGACGTGATGCTTGGTGACAACGGTAACATCTTCCGCCTTGTCGGCATCAACGGCACCGCCAGCAGCAACGGCTACCTGAATTTTACGTACGATACTTACGGAACAGAAACCGTTATTCCTCGAGCCATCCAGCAACTGGACTACACAGACGGACAGGCGTCTGACATCGGACTCAGCGATGAAATCCACGGCGAATCCGGGGACGACATCATCTGGGGTATGTCAGGCAACGACGTGCTGTTCGGCGACGGCCAGGACGACGACATCATCGGTGGAGCCGGCAGCGATCGCATTTACGGCGGCACGGGAGTCGACGGAATTCTGGGTGACGACGGACGCATCTTCACCAGTCGCAACGGACTGACGGAAACGCTTCACGGACTCACGTCACCGAACGCTCAGAGTATCGAATTCCTGCCGGGCACGGTCATCGGTGCGGCCCATCATCTCACCCGCCAGCTGCACAAATCTGTCGACCTCTACAGCTTCCACGTCGGCGGTCACGATGTGATCTACGGTGGACTGGGCGACGACTTCATCCATGGTGGTGCCGGTGACGACGCGAGTTCCGGAGCCGAAGCGCTTGGTACTCATTTCCACACAATCCTTCCAACAACCTCCTCCATTTTGAATTACAACGCTGCAGAACGAAAATTCGCTGACTACGATGCCACCGATGCGTTGTCTCGAATCGACGGCTTTGCGTTGAACTTCGAGGCCACCGACGCTGACGGAGTGAAAATCAACGACGGAGTCGACCGTATCTTCGGCGACACAGGCAACGACTGGATTGTCGGCGGCACCATGAACGACCGCCTGTTCGGCGGTATGGGTGACGACCTGCTGAACGCAGACGACGACCTGTCGACCAACAACGGCCTGAACAACGTTCCCGATTCCACCAACCTTGCCGATGCGGACTTCGCCTTCGGTGGTGGCGGTTACGATGTGCTGATCGCAAACACCGGAGCCGATCGGTTGATCGACTGGTCCAAGCGGTTCAACACGTACGTCGTTCCGATCGCGACCACATCCGCGGGCGCCGGTGCCGTCAGTCCGACTGTCATTCGAGATCCTCAGCCAGTTGTCGTTGACTTCCTGATCACGATGGCGGCGGCTTCCGGAGCAGACGACAGCATCGATGCTGCCACCAACGAAACCCACGCAGAACTCGGACTCGTGACAGTGGAAGACGGCCAGCTCTGGCGTGACCAACTACAACAGAAAAACGATCGAGATCCTCAGCCAACCAACCTGACAACCGGGCTGGACACTCGAGGCAGTATCGAAACTCTGCCAGCAGCTGCGATCGAAGTCACCGAATCGAACCGCGAAACGGTTGTTGTTGAAGGTGGAGCCACAGATTCTGTCATGGTCGCACTCGCGGCCGCACCGACGTCCAACGTGATAATTCACGTGGCTTCGAACGACACGACTGCCGTCCTGGCCGCTGAATCGACCCTGACGTTTACTCCGTCCAACTGGTTCCTGCCGCAATATGTCACACTGACGGCCGTCGACAACGTCCAGCACACCGGCGATCACGACGTGACTGTCGAATTCACGATTGATGCCAGGTCAGACAGCGACTACCGCAACCTCGCGATGCCAGACATCACCGTCACCTGCATTGACGATGAAGTTGCGGCTCCAACTCTCATCGGCCCCGTGGGTGTTTCGTCTGAGCGGCGGCCCACCATTACATGGACGAGCGTACCGGATGCCACTTCCTATGAAATCTGGATGGAGCAAATTGGGGGAAGCAATAATCCAATCGTGAATCCGACGGTCAGTGGAAGCAGCTACATTTTGATGGAAGACCTGGGAATCGGAGCTTACCGAACGTGGGTACGAGCAACGTTATCTAATGGTGAACAAACGAACTGGGCTCGCCAGAACTTTCAGGTCAGCCTTGCTCCGCAACTGGCCGATATTCCCTATCGCGATCCGGATCGGACACCGACGATTTCATGGGATCCGATTCCGGGAGCTTTACAGTATCGACTGTATGTCAGTAATTTAACCGTCGGCGGTCCGGCGGTAATTGATGAATTGATTACAGAGAC
>JAAERP010000202.1 GCA_024230215.1 Fuerstiella sp.
ACCCATGCTTCACGTGCAAGGTCAACCGTATGCGGCGACAGCAAAGGCTGACTTGAGTTGCCCGTCTTCAGCTTATCGATCGCCTTCATCGTGTCTGCCGTCAAACGCGACGCGTCGATAGCAAACGCTTTCAGGATCGCGTGAACATCGGTGTTGGATCCCTCCAGCAGTTTCAACAACCAGTGTTCCACTTCAACATTGTAGTTGCTGCGAGACAGGCACAGTCCGGCGGCTCCTTCCAGAGTTCGTGTACACTGGCCGTTGAGTTTTCCGATGAGCGACTTTAGATTGACAGCTGCCATGAATACCCATTCCTGAGTTCAATTTTCGGGATATTGAGAGTTGGTCGTGACACCAGGTACGCGTGAATGCGGCCGATGTTAAGGACTTAGGTTGCGGTATGATTTTTCAGACACAAGGCTGATGCCAGCATCCGGTTCAGTGCGAAAACAACACAGTGAGAAGTTGATAGGTTCACCTGAAAAGATTTGATTTGCAAGCGTGTCCGTCGTGATCAAAATCGAAATACGGCATCTTCAGCATCGTGTGTGCGCGCGTCCGAAGCCATCCACGTGTTCCACCCCAATCGAGGTTCGTAACTGTTTCTCGCCACTAATTGGCAGGGCACAATGTCTTCCTTTCTAAGAACAAGCTGAACGTCAAAGTCTTTGTCAGCACCGATGTAGAACCGTATAAGTTCAGCGACTGCGGTCAGCTGATCACGACCGGGCACCAGTTTGTTGAAATCAGCGATACCCAGAGGACCAAGTCGGATTCTGACGCGGCTCTGCACGTCCCAGACTCTCGAACCGACAACGGCAGATTCGCCGAGTTGCAGATTCAGGCCCTCGCGATGCTGTTTCGATGGCATCCTGGATTGCGTGTCTTCAGGCAGATAAAGCCACTGTCCGCAAAACTGAACGACTTCTGCAGCAATCTGAAAGTAGTGACCGAGAACCTGTTCCAGTCCCGCCGCGTTTCGGCAGTTCTGAGCAAAAATCCCGCCATGCGACACCACGGTCTGGTCATCGAAGTCAAATCGGTGGCGAAGTCCCTTGACCTGAAGTCCCACGAGACTGAACAGGCATCGCGTAAACAGACCATCTTCGGACACCCCGTCGTGCAGATTGCGTTCATATTCGAAGGGAAAGCGATATTTTTCCCATGCACGAAAGAACAGCGAAATTGCTCGGTGGTTGAACAGGTCAAAGAATTCTCGAAGCGCGTAGTCTTTTGTGCTTTGGTGGGCCCGTTCAATAAGCAGTGAGGTATAGTGATGGGGCAGCACGCCGTTGGGGCCTGTCAGCCCCATAAAAGAAACAATCATCTTCAGTGGAAAGGATGGCGTTTGCGGGGTGCCGGCGTCGGTTGCTGAAGCTTCTGCTTCGGGCTTTGACGGTTGAAGTGCGGCGATCTGGCCTGGCGGAAATGACAGCGAGGCCAGAGCACCAAAACTCAGCGGCTCAGTGTGCGGTCCGCGATCACTGCCGATCGCACTGGGACAGGGGTGATTCCTCTCCTGAGCGACGTACATTTCAATCAGCCGCACGGCCTGAAAAAAATCGAATTCCTGCGGGTTCTCGATCAGCTCCTGAATCAGATCAGGGCTTTGTCCCCTGCCTGTGCCGGCCATGTCCAGGTGTCCTGTTTTCTGGAGAGTCTGCGTCGTGTGGTCGCCGTAAGTTTTGTAAATGAATTGATCGACGTATACATGCCGAAGAACTGATTCAGAATCGATGAAAACAGAAACACGCTGTCACCGGCGAAGTTATCATCGTCGAAGATAAGGTCAATCTGAGTGCCACGTGCAAACGCACCATTGACACGCTGTACACACGACTGGCTGCTGATTGCGCCAAGACCGTCAATCAGGTTACGGGTCTGCGCCGAATCCTTGACGTCGTTAAGTGTCAGCATCTCGCGTACGGCATCGACTGCGTCCTGGGATTCCATCAGTGACAGGTGGTTGAGTGAAAGCTGAGAAACCAGTGGCCACAGGTTGCGGCGGCCCATGTGCCGCCGCAACGTTGGTGTCGGGGTGACAAGGCATTCAATACTTGAAACCGGACCTCGGCCCCCCATGATGTCAAAGTGAAGCTGCTTTACGGTACGCTGTTTCGAAAGTTCTTCCGGCAGGTCGCGATTGAAACAGGTCAGGCTGGCATACAGCATTCCACCGCCCTGTCGTTTCGGCGAGAACTCCGGATCCACCAGAGAAACATAGACTTCCGTTGGTTCATTCAGTGTGCCGGAATCTCCTTCCACAGGACCAGGGCGGCGCGTAATGTGCCAGTATCCAGTGTCACCCGATAACTGTGCATGGCCCACAGAATAGAAGCGACGAAACGGGCGGAGATCTCCGTTTCCGTCTTCAACCTTAATTGCGTTAACAGAATGAACCTCCATGGCGGTTTCCGCGCGTGCATCAGGAACAATTCGGTATTCGCTTGTGCGGTACGTCAACGGTAAGGCATCAGCCGATCGTTCAAACAGATTAATGACAGGCGTACATCCAGTATGAACCGTATCGACGGAAACAACGTTCTCCAGGTCCCCGGGGAATTCCTTCAACAGGATTGTCAGCTGAATCTTGCTTCCCAGGCGGCTAAGGGTCTGCGGCGTGATACCTGTAACGTCAAAGAACAGAAATTTCTGTGGCAGAACGAAATACTCGGTCAGCAGACGATAACCGGGGAAGGAACGTGAGTTGTCGGGAAGTACAGCGTCTTCACGGTTTAATCCCACAGGCTTGATGCAGGCAGCGGGCAGAACATCAGCGGCGATGGTGGCGTCTTCTCCGGTGATGACGACCTCGATCGTCTGCGTCAGTACGGCCTCCAGTAACCTGGCAGCCTTTTCAAAATTGGCGATGTTAATGTAGAAGCGAAAGTGATTCAGCGAGTATTCCGCCAGCTTCTTCTTGGGATCCAGCGTGCTGAACTCGAATCGTAATGCGGCCTCGGCTTCTCGCTTACCGGGCGACGAAGGACCGGAAAACGGCTGCGGCAGCAAACTCACGGCTTCTGTGGACAACGGAAACAGTTTAATCGGATAACAGGTCTTGAACTGGCAGTTGTGTCCGTGAATCGGCTCTGTTTCAAGGCTGGTCCCGACGGGGATACTATGACCTGCCGTCTGATCTTTCTGAGAGGAATTCAGTCCGAATCGCAGCACAGAGACCGATGGGACCGGGGCCAGCATGTGCGGATACAGAATGCCGAGCATTGCGTCGGCCAGTTCCGGAAAACTGTCATCGAGCTTACGACGCGTACGCGCATTCAGGTACGCGAACGCCTGGATCAACCGTTCAACGTGCGGATCCCTGATGTCGCTTCCGCTCAGACTCAGGCGGTCAGCAATCTTCGGAAATCGCTCCGCAAAATCGCTGGCGCTGTGCCGGAAGTAGTCGAGTTCCGCCTGGTACCATACTTCGAGTGATTCGCTCATCGATGTTTCACTTTATCTCGAACTTTCCGGTGGCGGACTCCATGGCGGAGTCGAACTTGACGCGATGACGACCATCTTCCACCACCAGTGTTCCTTCAATTCGAAATCGAAATGTACGGTCAAAGTGATGATCGTTCGGCACCGCCGTCACCTTGATACTAACAAGACGGGGCTCAAATAAATCGATGGCCTGCTTTACAGCATTGATCAGGATGTCGGAATCATCAGCGGCATTCAGGCTGGCTGCCGTGAAGTCCGGCATGCCGTAATTGACGAGTGAATTGTCAATCTGGTTCAGTTCAGGTGGCCACGAAACACAGCGATATCGAGTGTTTAACAGACACTCCAGATCTCGTCGAACAGAATGCTGAACAATTCGCAACTTTTCAGTATCGTCCGGCGGGACTTCCTGCGAGTTCCGGGGAGCATTGTCGAGCAACCGATCCAGCAGAGACAGTCTGATTGTGCTTCGTTCTGAGTATCCGGAACTCACGACGTTTGCTTTCGTGTGCGTGGCCGCGTGGCTTCCCGTGACCGTTATGTGGTTGGCAAGGCGACAGCATCCACAAGGGCTGTTCAGATCCACGATCGCAGGATCAATGGCGGAACGTGATCGATTTAATCGGTGTGATCGCGACAGCATCGTCTCCGATAAGCCATTCTCGCTGTCCAATTCCTCGCACCGGAGTCGCGTCACTGTGCTGAATCCAGTCGGTTGCCCGACCAATTCGAATGCGTTCGTCTTCCGATTCGTGCGATCCATGATACAGGGCAGGAATGTGAACACGTCCGGAAACATCTCCGATAGTTTCAATTTCTGCGGCCCTCCACAACATGTCAGAAACGTGTTCCACGGAAGAGAATTCCAGTGAGACGATCTGTTCGCTTGAGAGCCAGTAGTATTTTCCGGTTGCGGTGTACACTTCGATTGTTGGCCCCAGAACGTCGTCGAGGTCGCGGAATCCTTCAAACGACGTACCATCGTACTCGCCATTGACACTCGACTCTGCTTCCTCTGCCTCACGGAGGACTCGGCTTGCTGCCTCAACGTCGCCTTCCCGGATACTCATCAATGCCTTAATCCGCTTCTGTTGAGCTTCCGACGGCTGCGTCAGAAACTCAGGAACACGACCCTCATCGAAGACTTCGCGACGGGAGAGTTCTGAACGGATAAGATGTCGCAGCATCGAGGCACCGACAAGTGACTCCGGATCAACCTGGGCGGCCGCATCAAGCTGTTTGTCAGCGCGCTCCAGATCGCCGGAAAAGCATAAAAGTTCGCTAAGCATGCTACGAGGAGCAATATCCGTAGGTTTATTCCTGACAGCTTCGGTGGTCGCCGCGATGGCGGCCGAAAGCTTACCCATTTGAAAAAACTCTAAGCCTGTGCTCACGGGATTCGTTCCTTTCGAACTTATTCTTTGAGGTCTACGCGCCGTGCGACGAGCGTCATGCTGGAAGAAAGCCGGTCGAGTTGATAGTGCGGCAACAATCGAATCGTAAGCCTATATTTCCCAGGTTGTCCTGGAATTTCAGTAACTTCGACGTCGGCTTCTCTGAGAGGAAACTGAGCCTTCATGGATGGCGGCGCCTTTTCATCAGGCGTGACGTAGTCGACAAGCCAGTTCTGCAGTTCGTTCTGAACCTCCATGGGACTCTGGTGCGAACCAATTGTCGTGCGGGCTTTCACCTTGAGATAATGGGCAATCCGCGAACAGCACAGTACGTACTGCAGCATCGCAGATGTTTTTGCGTTGGCGGTCGCAGCCGGATCGTCATATGTTCTCGGCTGGTGAACTGACTGGTTGGAATAGAAAACAGAATAGGGCGTGTCTTTACAGTGCGAATGCGGCACAAACCCCAAATCACTGAGTGCAGCTTCCTGGGCATCAGAGACTGCAACTTCGACACTGCTGCGCATGGCCACGCCATTTTCATCCGTCCGGAAACAATGCGTTGGAAGGCCGGTGACAAGACCGCCACCGTCTACTCCCCGTTCGACACCGCGAATCTCTGCAAACCATCCGCACCTGTCAAACGCCCGCAGAATGACGGCCCCCATGGCCCACGCTGAACTGCCCCACAAATACGCTTCGCGGTCTGCTCCCTGGACATTTTCCACAAAACGAAATCCATGCCGATGGCCGCCGTCGTCCCGATACGGCTCTCGCATTAGTATTCGAGGCAGCGTCAGACCAAGAAACTGCGTATCTGATCGTTCGCGCAGACTATGCCATTTTTGATGACGCGCCTGTTGAAAAATGTTTTCCAGATTCACGGGTTTTTCGAGGTCAGCAAACGTTTCAAGACCGACGAGCTCGGGACTGGCAGATGTAATAACCGGAGCAAACGCTGACGCGGCGACACCACTGAGTTGCGAAAGCAGGTCCAGATCATTCGGGTGGTTCGTGAATTCGTAGTTTGCCAGCAACACGCCATAGGGCGTTCCCCCCGGCATGCCGAACTCTTCTTCGTAGACCTTCCAGAACAAAGCATTCTGATCGAATTCCGGGGCCTTGTCGAAATCTCGCATCAGCTCTCGTTTGGACACATCCAGAACGCGGATTTCCACTTGCGCCTGCCTGTCACCAAATCCTTGCTCGCTGGACAGTTGACTGCGTACGGACCAGAGATAATGCAGTCCACGCCATGCGGCCTCCAAAGCCTGGAATTCCGGAGCGTGCAGGATTTCATTGACCTGTTCTGCCAGAAGCTGGTCGACTCTGGCAACGTCCCGTGCAAGCATCAATCGCGCTGATTCCAACTCGGACTTTTGCCGTGGAATGAAACCGAGCCACAGTCTCAAAAGTTCGCTTAACGAGCCCTCAGCCAGAAACGCTCGCAACGGATTCGTCGTCGTTTCGTGCTCTCCGAACGCAATTACATTTGACTCAGCAATCCGATCCAGCAGACTTTGCGGAACTTGCGCGGACGAACGGTCAGCGGACACCGTCGAAGTGACCGCTGGTTCTGATTGCACTTGCTTGCTTTGCACCGAAACACCCTTTGCCGTTCGTCCCGGTGCCCACCCAGTCCCGGTGACCACCCACTTGCCGTTGGCCGTTCCGCTGCCGTCGGCACCGAACGTCAAAATGGTGCCACACGGCACGGTCCACACGCCCTGCCAATGACGAATTGGCAGGGCATGATGCAGGTCTGTCAGGCCTTCTGAGGAAGTTTGGCGACCATCCGAAGAGAGGTCGTAAGTTCTTCCAGTTGCAGCCATGGCTTCAGCAAGGCGACGGCGTTGTAAGAGCCAGGCGCTCCGGGTATCTCTTCGACGGTGATTTGGGCTTCAGCCAGGGGGTACTTGGCTTTCATCTCAGCACTCGCCTTAGGATCGTCCAGAATGTAGTTGGCAATCCAGCGTTTCAGGAAATCTTCCATATCCTGACGCTCCATGAAGGAGCCAATTTTGTCGCGTGCAATACACTTCAGAAAGTGCGCGATTCGAGACGCCGCCATGATGTAGGGCAAGCGAGCCGAAATTGCAGCGTTTGCTGTTGCGTCGTTGTCGTCATAAACCTTTGGACGCTGACACGTTTGAGCTCCAAAGAACACCGAGTAATCAGTGTTCTTGAAGTGACAAAGTGGCAGAAATCCTTCCTTGCTCAGTTCCGCTTCGCGACGGTCAGTAATGCCGATTTCAGTCGGACATTTGTTGTCAATGTCGCCATCGTCACTCATGAAATTGTGAACCGGAAGTCCTTCCACGGTGCCGCCGTTCTCGACACCGCGGATGGCGGTGCACCAATTGGTCTCGGCCGAAGCTTTCGTCATATTCGCCCCCATGACGTAAGCGGCGTTCATCCAGCAGTAGTCATCGTGAGACGCCGGCTGAGCTTCGCCACTTTCATCCAGTTCGAATTCTTCGTAGGTAAATTCTTCAATCGGCTTCGTACTGACACCGTAAGGAAGACGAGCCAGCACGCGGGGCATCACAAGTGTGACGTACCGTGAATCTTCCGAATCCCGGAACGAATTCCATTTCGTGTACTTCTTCCCCATGAAGATCTTTTCAATGTCACGGGGTTTCGAAAGATCCTGGTACGATTCCATCCCGAACAGTGCCGGATCTGCGGCGGAAACAAACGGACAGTGTGCTGCCGCGCAAACCCCCGACATCTTCTCAAGCAGATCAATATCTTCCGGATGATTGGTAAATTCATAGTCACCGACCAGAGCACCGAAAGGCTCCCCACCCGGCATTCCGAATTCGTCCTCATAAAGTTTCTTGAAAAGCTCGCTCTGGTCGAATTCAACCGCCTTATCCAGATCCTTGAAGACTTCTCGTTTCGAAATATTGAGCATTCGCAACTTCAGTTGCTTGCTGGTTTCACTGTTCATGACCAAATGGTGCAGCCCTCGCCATGATCCTTCCAGCTTCTGAAACTGCTCGTTGTGCATGATCTCCGCAAGCTGCCCGGACAGATTCTGGTCCAGTGCCGTGATTGCATTTCGGAGCGTTTTGGTACAGCTCTTGTCCCATGTTAACGTTCCTTCCATTGCCACACCGATCAGGTTCTTCACCATGTCGGCACCTTCGTCGTGTTCGACCAGCTTTGGCATCGCATCAAGCATGCTGTCCAGAATACTGCCGGATTCAGCCTGACCTTCCGCTGCCTGTGTTTCCTGTTCGCCCGCACTCATCATTCGCCTCCTTCGTTGTTGTCGCCACCTTCGGCGGGAGAATCCACGCCCATCTGACCAGCCGCTTTCTGGACCTTCGCAGTATCACTCAAGACCTGCTCCATCAAAGCCTCAAGGTCTTCTGACTGGTCCATCGTTGTCAACAGGTCACGGAGTTTATTTCGCGACTCCATAAGGGTCTTAAGCGCCGGAACCTGATCCACAATCTGCCCTGGATCGAAGTCCTCCATAGATTTAAAATTGAGCTGAACGGCCATTTCGCTGTCATCGCCCTGCAGTGTATTCTTGACCCGAATATTAAGTTCCGGATTTATCTTTGCCATAACGTCGTCGAAATTGTCACGGTCAATATTGACGAACTTCCGTTTTGTCAGGGAATCCGGTTTCTTAGTCGGGTTGCCGGAAAAATCGCCCATGACTCCCATAACGAAGGGAAGTTCCTTCTTGACCACGGCATCACCTATCTCGACGTCATAGGTAATGTGGACACGAGGCTTTCGCACTCGATCCAGTTTGTGTTGCTGTGAAGACTTCGCCATATAGCTAACCTTTCTTTCGAGTCACGAGGTACACAGGTCGCGACCTGTGGTTCACATTTCGTTTCTATCAGTCTTAGGTATCGTCAGACGAGCGTTGTTCGATTCCGACATCCTTGAACAGGCTGTCGCGTGCACTTTCGTCTGAAATTAAATCCATGTACAACTGTTCAGGTGTCATCGCTGCACGGCGTTTTGCTTTGCGAATCTCCGAAGGCAGAATACTCTGCGGCTCCTGCCGCTCAAACCAAACAGCTACCTTTTCAAGAAGGGTAAGTGCATCTTCGCGTGACGAGATGTCGCCACGAACACCACCGCCTGATTTGTTGCCCGCCTCTTCACCGTCACCGCCAGTGTCACCCTCTGCTGAATCTTCGTGTTGTAGATCCTGCTCCAGACGGTCTCCGGCGATAATTTGCAGTGTCGCGTGTGCCTCCTTCAGTGAATTCGTGAACTTAGACAGATTCGGGGCCAGCTCCTCGCCCACTTTCTCTTCGAATATATCGTTTAATTCACCGACAGCCACCCTGGCCTGTTCGATATTCGCTGCAAGGGTTCGGTAGAAATCATCGGAAGATTCTGCCACAGCGCGGCTGAACAATTCTACGGTGACAGCTCCGCGCGAGACTCGCGTTTCGCGTTCCTCCGCTTTAAGGCTTTCAAGTTGTTTGGCCTGTGTGTACTGCCAAATGACGAATTCGCCCACAGACGTGTCTGCAGTCATTGGGACGCGAAGAAGGGGATAAGTAATGACGTCGCCATTGAGTCTGGAAATCGGCAGGAGCGTGGTTTCGATGCCGTCCTCGTCCGGGGTTGGCAGCAGCAGCCCCCAAAAATCTCTGACAAGTTCTTTTGTCAGATTCAGGGCCATGGCGAGTCCCCCGATTCCCCCAAGGCGAACGGACGCCTCGATCATGTAGGCAACAATCTCAAGATCCTTGCCGCAACCTTGCAGATACTCCTGCCCGTCGTCCCAGACGTCTTGCCATTGCCGTGTCGCGTCCGCTCGGCTTTCGTCATTTCTAAGTTGATCTAAATCGTCCCGGCGTTCGACATCACGAGCGTCATTTCGTGAATCACGAATTCTTCGGTACAGGTTGTTCGGGTCGTCGTCGTCGCGCATGTCCCTTCCACCGGGGAACTCACCCTCAAAAGGGTTCAGCATTGTGGGGATATCGAGTTCCAGATTCATGCGTCAGACCAGTCTCTACGTGTTCAGTTGTTCAAGTGCAAATCGAGTTCACGAACTATGTCGCCACTCGTATTTGCGAATTGGTGAATCATCTACAGCAGCACGGTGCGGCGACACAACAACAATTGGCTGGGAACTGTGACAGCACATTTTTCACCACGTAGCTAATCATGCTCGTCTGCCAAACGAAATGCAAGGGACTCGAGTGTACGTGCGTGAAGTCGGCTCGCCCATGCCTTACTGACACCAATTCTTTCTCCAGCCTCCTTGATAGACAGTCCTTCGAAGTAGATCCCACGAATCAGATTCTGTTCCTGCTCTGGCAGACCGTCGACAAGTTGCCTGATGGCTCCCTGCAGATCAGTGGCTTCGGCAGCTTCAGACGGAGAACGCATGTCGGACGACTCCAGATCGGCATTTTCGCCACTCCACTGAGTCATCAAGTAGGTCATCGATAACGAACGCGCAGTTCGCCCGAACCAATTTGTGTCATCGTCCGCCGTGTCCTTGTCTGGCGCAGTTTCAAGAACGTCGTTTGCGGCCCTCTCGTAACGCCCTCGCTGATAGTCTGCTTTTGTAAACCACGCCATCGTCGACAGTCCGTCCAGGATCGCCCCGCGGACGCGGTAGTAAGCATAGGTGGTAAACTGTACACCACGTGTCTGATCAAAATCTCTGGCTGCTTCTGCCAGCCCTATCTGCCCAAAACCGACCAGGTCATCCAGATCAATGTTGCCTGGAAGCCTCTGGTGAATCTTCCATGCAATGGAACGGACGAGTCCCTGGCAACTGTGTATCAGCTCGGAGGTTGAACTGTGGCCTTTCGTCTTCATTGTGAAGTACGTTTCCTCAATGAATGCCAGAGTCTTTCGAGACGAATCCTTGACTCGGAATCGTCGTACAGTGTTTTGGCGACCGTCTGATTCATCGCCAGCTTCTCCGGCGGCGTGAGAAAACGAAAGCGTTCGTTGACGGCGTCGAGCAATGACACCAGCACGGGATCGGCCGTCAGTTCCTGGTCACCCAGCCCTGCGGCGACCGCTTCCAGACGTCGTCGCAGGGCTACGTCCCGTGGGGATGAGTTATTGCTTGTATTCGTTGCGGAAACAACCTGTTCAAGAACGTCAGCTAACGCAGGAGCCAAATGCTCTGACGTGTCGCTGGGGTCCGAATCGACTGAGAGTCCAACCTTTTCTGGTGTCTTGCTGTTGTTGCTGTCCAACTCACTAACCCTCCCGCCAGTGAACTCATCATACTCGCGTGCCCACCACCCGATTGGCCGTGATTTGACCAACGGCTTTCACCCGTCGAATTCATCTTTGTTGTAAGTCTCTTACTGGTAGTTGAATACGTGCATCCAGTGTTAGCCCCCAGGAAAAACAATGCAACGCTGTTCTGCAACACAATTTTCGGAAAACGTGAATTCGGGACTGTGGCTCAACAATGATGAAGACAATCCTGCAGGATTCAGGAACCGCCACCAGCAGAAATACTGTTCACATGTTCAGTTTCACCGGCAGCCGAACCTGGCATGGGGTGTGAATGAGGACCAAATCCGGCAACTCAGAAAAATACTCTCATGCGGTGCCGCAGTTATTGGGCCGTGTTCGTTGTGATAACCTGCGTTCTTCTTCAGAATGTTCGGTGACGCGACCATTTCTTAAGGCGAAGAAAATTGTGCAGTTTGAGTATTAGAAGGCTGATTTATGGGCTCTGATTCCTTGTTCTGGGGTGAAGGGCTCTTTCTTCGTCCACACCACTTTCAAACCGTCGAACGGCACTTCCATGACAAGTCAGCAGTGTCTGAACGTTGGGCCTCACCTTATTCTTATGGACTGCACCGGCTGGAAATAGACCAGGATGCGCTGTCGAACTGGCGTGTTTCGCTGACTGAGTGCCATCTGCGTTTCAAAGAGGGTACCCAATTGCGGTTCCCGCAGGATGCCCACATTTCGCCTGTTGAGATTCCGAAAGACTCGTTCAGGACGGCGGAGTCGCGTTTGCGCGTCTACGTCGGAATCTCACAGCTTCGGCGCGGAATGCCCAACACTGCTGCGCAGGGCAACCCGTCTGTCCGTTACCTACAGCACGCTGAAGAAGTCGAAGATGAGAACGTTGCAGGAAATCAGCAGGAATTGGACTTCCGCAAACTGAACCCTCAGATTCTGATCGGGGATGAGGCCTCCCGAGGCTACGATGCAATTCCGATCATGCAGTTGCAATTGGGCACGACAGCAGAGGCTCCGCCGCAAATCGACCCGGATTACATCCCACCCCTGCTGGTCAAGGAAGCATGGCCCGCTCTGGAGACTTTTGTCAGGTCCGTCTATGACCGCCTTGGAGCGACTGCCGAACAGCTCGCAAGACAGATGATCGATCGCGGAGTTGCTTTTGCGAGCGGCCGCAGGGAAGACTTTGAGCGAATCCTGCATCTGCATGCAGTGAATACGGCACTGGGAGGGCTGGCCCATTTTCCGTTTACACCCGGAGTTCACCCCTTCGTGATCTACCTGGAACTGTGCCGTGCCGTGGGTAGCCTTGCCATTTTTCGAAAGGCACGACGTCTTCCGAATCTCCCGTACTACGACCATGACAACAACGCGCCCTGTTTCGCGAAACTACGTGAACTTCTCGACATCGAACCCGACGCGGAGGCCGACTACGAACGGATTCCGTTTGCGTCAGAAGGACTTCAGATGACAGTGCGGCTGAAGTCCGCGTGGCTGGAATCTTCATGGGCCTTCTATGTGGGTGTTGAAGCTGAAATTGGTTCCGGACGAGTGGCAGAGTTACTGTCTGAACGAGAACTCGGGATGAAGGTCGGCAGTGCGGAAGAAGTGGATAAGATCTACAGCGGTGGGCGACGTGGTGTACGAATCATTCCCGTCGGGGATGCCCCCCGCGCGTTTCCACGGTCCAATTGGCACTACTTTCGGGTTGACCGTGAAGGTGCGTGGGATGCTGTGGAACGCAG